>NZ_JBEZEL010000013.1:0-304004 GCF_040648855.1 Streptosporangium sp. NPDC049078 | reverse complement strand
CATCGCGATGATCGCCTGGTACGTCGCCACCCGCGACTGGCGGGCCGGAGCCGTGCTCGTCGGCTACGCCGCCGGCTGGCTCCCCTGGTTCTACTACGCGATCGCCGACAACCGGACCATGTTCCTGTTCTACGCGATCCCCATGGTCCCCTTCATGATCCTGGCGATCGTGCTCGTGGCCGGGCTGATCCTCGGCCCGGCGAGCGCCCCGCAGGGACGCCGGACCGTCGGCGCCGCGGTCGTGGGTGCCTTCGCCCTGCTGGCGCTCGTCAACTTCTGGTGGCTCTACCCGGTGCTCACCGCCGAGATCATCCCGTACGCCGAGTGGAGTTCACGGATGCTTTTCAAGAAGGGCTGGATCTGAGCGTCCGCGTATGAGCCACTTAGAAGACATTTCCTAGGGTAGGCACCGTGCAGGATCCATTACGTCACGTTCATCGTCAGAGCAGGCCCGCATACGGCAGACTGCGAAGCATGCCTGCACCGGACGTGGCCGCCCTCCTGTCGGAGCTGGAGCGTTCCGAGCCCGCCGCCGCCGAGCACGCCCGCAGCGCGATCGACTGGCTGACCGGCGGCGAGCCGCTGGAGACGATCAGCGAGCTCAACGTGTGCGAGTTTCTCTGGTACACCCTGCCCTCGAAGGTCACCGGCGACCGTCCCGCGATCGCCCGCGCGCTGGGCCTGCTGCTGCGGCTGGGCGGCCTTGAGCGCTACGCCGCCCTCTGCTCGTCGTCCACGACCACCCAGATCCTGCGCACCTACGCCCGCCTGGGCGAGGACGCGGGGATGGCCGCGTACCAGTCGGCCCTGGACGCGACGGGTGTGCTCCCGCCCGACGTGCCCGAGCTGCGGTGGAGCTCGATCATGGGACCGGAGGAGCTGGGCGCGCACGGCGCCTGCTCGGCCGCACTGGAGCTGGCGATCGTCTCCGGTGAGCTCGTCCCCCGTCCGGCCGAGCGGCAGAGGCTCACCAGCCGCTGGCTCACCACGCCCCGCCCCGAGCTGGGCGGCGACAACTGGCTGCACCGGGTCCAGGGCGAGCGGCTCAACCGCTGGGTCCTCGGCCGGGGCACCGCCTGGCGCGAGCTCGCCCAGCCCTTCGAGGTGCGCTTACACGCGCCCATCCCCGCACCGGACGAGGCCCATCTGGGGGCGCTGCGCTGGCTGCTGACCGTGGGGCTCCGCCCGGAAGGCATCCCGCTGACCCAGCGGCACAACCTCGCCCGTTCCGTGCTCGCGGAGAGCACCTGGAGCGGCGCGGAACTCGCGGCCGTCCGCGAGGTGGCCCAGGACCAGATGGGCGCGCTACGCCAGACCGGAAGGCGCCTGGTGACCACCTCGACGGGCGAGCGCCTGCTCGGCGACACCGACCTGCTCTGGGAGGCCGCGGCCGCCGCCCTGCTCGCCCCCTCGCCGGGGGAGAACGGCTTCCGTGCCTCGGCCAGGGAGGTGGCGCTGATGCTGCTCGCCGACGGCGCCCCCGCCGACCGTGACCACGTCACCGCCGTGATCGACTGCACGGAGCGGCAGGCCCTGGAGGTCGACGCCTCGCTCGCCGAGCTGGGCAGGCGCCTGGACGCCTTCGGCCTGCGCGTCGACGGCCGTCTCACCCCTGCCGGCCGCTCCGCCGCTCTCGCCGCCCTCCGCAACCACGCCCTGCGCCCCCGCCAGTACGTCAACATGACCTGACGACGCCCTCAGCGTCTCCCCGTGCCCCTCGGTGCCCCTCAGAGGCCGCTGTGGCCCCCGCGGCCCCCGGTGTCCCTTCGTGCTCGAAACCGTACGGCGACCAGGGAAAATATGGCGGTCGCGGACCGACTAACCTTCCTGGAAACGGGCAGTGGCAGCGCGTGTCCGAGCCCACCTCCGCTGACCGCGCCACAGCGCCGGAAACATCCCCGCCCGCCCCCCGCGTTCCGTCGACGGAGACGGGCGCGGGAGGTGTCCCGGCGTCATCGGCCGGAGCCGGCGAATCCGTCTCGTCCGAGCCGATCCTGACCTCCGCGGGCCCTCTGGTCCTGCCCGCCGCTCCGCCCGCGGATGCCGGCGGTCCCGTTCCCGGCGGTCCCGCTCCCGGTGGTCCCGCTCCCGGTGGTCCTGTTCCCGGCGTTCCCGCTCCCGGCGGCCCCGCGAGCGCGGTCACCGTGCCCCCCGGCGCGGCCGCGTCCCCCGACGCCGCGCCGTCATCGGGAATCACCCCGAACCTCCCGTTCGGCCGTCCCGGACGCTCGATGAGCAACAACCCGTTCGTGTTCGGCTTCACCGCCGCCCTGGGGGTGCTCACCGCCTGGTGGCTGGTGCAGGCCATCGCGACCGCGAGCTCGGTGCTGGTCCTCATCGTCGTCTCGCTCTTCCTCGCCATCGGCCTGAACCCGGCCGTCGAGGTCCTCCAGCGGCGCAACGTCCCCCGGGTGTGGGCCATCACCCTCGTCTTCCTGGGCGTCATCCTCGTCTTCGTCGTCTTCGGCCTGGCCGTGGTCCCCCCGCTGACCACGCAGTCCACCCAGTTCGTCGAGCAGCTCCCGCAGTACGTCCAGGAGCTGCAGAACAACCCGGTCATCCGCGATCTGGACCAGCGCTTCCAGCTGCTGGAGAAACTTCAGACGTACGTGACGAGCGGCGACTTCGGCACCCAGATGTTCGGCGGTGTGCTCGGCATCGGGTCGGTCCTCATCGGGGCGGTCTTCAACTCGCTCACGGTGCTGGTGCTGACGCTCTATCTCCTGGGCTCGTTGAAGTCGCTCAAGAAGCTGGCCTACCGCCTCGTCCCTCGGAGCCGCAGGGTCCGCACGACCCTGCTCGGTGACCAGATCATCGACAGCATCGGCGGATACGTCGCCGGGAACCTGATCATCTCGCTCATCGCCGGTGTGACGACCTTCATCTTCCTGAGCATCATGCAGGTCCCGTACGCCCTGGCGCTCTCGCTGATCGTCGCGATCACCGACCTCATCCCGCTGGTCGGCGCCTTCATCGGCGCGGGGATCGCCTCCCTGGTGGGATTCTTCGTCTCTCCGACCGTCGGGATCGTCTGCATCGTCTTCTTCACGATCTACCAGCAGATCGAGAACTACTGGATCGCCCCGGCCGTGATGAAGAGCTCGGTCGACGTGCCGCCGCTCGCCACGATCGTCGGCGCCCTGCTGGGGGGCGCGCTGCTCGGCGTGGTGGGCGCGCTGCTCGGCATCCCGATAGCCGCGGCCGTCCTGCTCATCCTGCGGGAGGTGGTCCTGCCCCGGCAGGAACGCACCTGACCGGCACCCGATCGGCCCCGATCGGCCCTGACCGGCTCTGATCACCATGGAGGAGCCACGTCGGCCTCTCCTCCGTCTACGCGGATCGGGGGTCACGAGCCCTCACCGTCGAGGTACGCCTGTCCCTCATCCGCACACAACATCACAAAAAAGTTTTTTTCGCTTCTTCGTCGCAAAAGTACCTAGATCACAACAACATGCGATAAAAGATCACTTGCACCTACTGTCTCCCCTTTGGGGTATACGTGAAGAAGCGTCTTCGACTCCTCGCGGCCCAGCTGCTCGCCACGGCCCTCGTCCTCACCACCCTCTCGGCCCCCGCCCACGCGAGCACTCCGGAGAGCGATCCCCAGCTCGCCGCCGAGTGGCAGACCGCGTGGGACACCTACCAGTTCTACAAGACCACGCCGCCCCTCCCGGGATCGGGACGCAGCCGGGCGCAGGACAGCATCTCCATCACCATCGACGCCCCCGTCAACCGGGTGTTCCCCGCGTACTCGAACATCAACAACCACCTCGGCCTGCACTCGTTCCTGAAGCGGGTCGTCACCCACAAGGACCGCCGGCAGGGCAGCAAGCGCCACATCGACTTCACCGCGGTCGAGGAGCTCCCGTACGAGGGTTCGACCGTCGTCATCAACACGCACGCGCAGCAGCGCATCAACCCCGCCGCCCTCTACTACGAGACCGACAGCTGGACGATGCCCAACGTCGTCACCCACCAGAAGATCGTCTTCGAGGCGCTCTCCGGAGGAAAGACCAAGGTCACCGAGTACCTCACCTTCGACGCGGACAGCACGCTGATCGACTTCGTACTCCAGAACGGCGTCGCCTCCCACCAGGCGACCCAGGCCGGGATGAAGCAGGCGATCGAGAGCGGCGAGCTCTAGAGACGGCGTCCGCCGCCGACGAGGGTGAGCCGTCGCGGGCCTCACTCCTCGTCGGCGGCGCGGCCCGCGGCAGGTATGTGCCGCAGCGCGGCGACGGTGAGTACGGCGATGCCCGTCACCGGCATTCCGGCGACGGCGGCGGTGACGGTGACGGTGACGTCGAGCCCGGCGGTGAGGGCGTCGCGCGCGACCGCCGAGGCCGCGCCGAACACCGGCCGCTCGTGTCACCGGCCGTGCCCGTGGTCACGAGCCCTGCCGCCGCAGTTCCCCCTCCAGCGCGTCGAGCCATTCGCCGGTGCCGCGTTCCCTCCATTCCGGCTTCTCGTGGCCGTCGAGGAAGGCGTCGTGCTCGGTGAGGACCAGCCGGGTGCCCGTGCCCTCGGGGACGAACTCCACCGTGGTGAACGAGACCGTGGCCAGATCATCCCCGACGGAGAGGGTGGAGGTGTAGACGATCCGCTCGTCCGGGACGATGTCCTGGTACGAGGACTCGAAGGTCATGCCCGGACCGTGCTCCGGTCCACCTCGGTTGACCTCCTTGCCGCCGACCCGGAAGTCGAGGTCGTGCTTCCCGTCGGGGGCGGCGAACCACCGGGCCTTCGCCACGGGGTCGGCCCAGGCGGCGAACACCCGGGAGGGGGCGACGTCGTACACCCGCTCCAGGGTGAACGTGGCATGCGTGACAGAACCATCGGTCATGATCTTCTCCTTGTTCCGGTCGTTCCGGTCATTCCGGTTGTTCTGGGTTTCGACATCCCGGCTCACTCGTTCAGCAGGTCGCCGAGCCGGTCGAGCCGGTGCTCCCAGGTGGTGCGCTGCCCGGCGAACCAGCTCTCGGCCGTCCGCAGCACGTCCGGCTCGATGTGACAGGTGCGGACCCTTCCGATCTTCTCGGTCCGGACCAGACCGCACGCCTCAAGCACCTGCAGGTGCTGCATCACCGCCGGCAGTGACATCTCCAGAGGCCGGGCCAGCTCACTCACCGACGAGGGCCCGCGGACCAGCCGCTCGACCATCTCGCGCCGCGTCGCGTCCGCGAGCGCCTGGAACACCCGATCCAGCGAACCATCTTGGTTAAGCATGTACTTAAGTATTGGACGCGAAAGGGAAATAGTCAAGCAGATACTTAAGTATTGAGCGCGGGTTTGACCTTGTCGTAGCGTCAACGTTTCTAATGAGGGCATGCGGATCGGCGAACTCGCCGCGCTGGTCGGGGTGTCCACCCGGACCAACGTGGTCGTCGAGCTGACCGAGCCGGTCACCGTGGTCCGTCCACTCGGCGGTCGCGCCGAGGCCACCACGATCCGCTTCTTCACCGACACCCCCGAGGCGCTGCTGGACGCCCTGCGACCCTCCCCGCACCACAGCGTTCCCTGATCCCCACGCGCCCCGTCCGTATCCGGCGCCGGGCCGTGCCGAGACGCCGCGCTTTCCTGTCATGTTCAGTCAGATCGCGTCAGATCTTGTATTGACTTACCTTGCCTTAAATGTAAAGTTTCTTTCGAGAGAGCGCTCTCACGCCTCGTCCCCCTCCCCCCACCCCTCAAGGACCAGTCGTGAGATTCACCGTGCTGACCAGCGTGGCGGTACTCGCCGCCGCGCTCGTCGTCCCGTCCCCGACCGCGCAGGCCGCCGCGATACCCGACCCCGCTCCCGACCCGTCCAAGGCGGCCACGGCCGAACAGGCACTGCGGCGAGACCTCGGCCTCACCCCCACGCAGGCCCGCGTCCGCCAGGCCCACGAGGCCGGGGCGGCCGTGGTGGAGCGGCAGCTTCGCACCCGTCTCGCCGACCGGTTCGCCGGCGCGTGGTTCACCCCCGGCGAAGGGCGGCTGAGCGTCGGCGTCCTGAACCGCGAGGACGCCGACCTCGTCCGCGCGGCGGGCGCGCTGCCGGTGTCCGTGCCACGCAGCGAGAGGCAACTGGCCACCACGAAGGCCGCGCTCGACCGAGTCGCGGACTCCGCGGGCAAGGACATCCACAGCTGGTACGTGGACGTCGCCGCGAACACCGTGGCGGTGTCGGCGGCCGACCGCGCCGCCGCCGAACGTTTCGTCAGGGCGGGCGCCGTCGACGCCGCCGAGGTGCGGATCTCCGTCGACGAGGCGCCCAAACCCCTGTACGACATCCGCGGCGGCGACCAGTACGTCATCAACGGCAACACGCTCTGCTCGGTGGGCTTCGCGGTCAACAACGGCGGCTTCGTCACCGCCGGGCACTGCGGCCGCACCGGCAGCCCCACCCTCGGTTACAACAACGTGAGCCAGGGCACCTTCGCCGGCTCGTCGTTCCCCGACAACGACTACGCCTGGGTCCGTACCAACGGAAACTGGACACCCCGCCCGTGGGTCAACAACTACGGCGGCGGCAACGTCGCCGTGGCGGGCTCCCGGGAAGCCGTGGTGGGCTCCTCCATCTGCCGGTCCGGGCGCACCACCGGCTGGCGCTGCGGCACCATCCAGGCCAAGAACGTGACCGTGAACTACTCCGGATCCCTGGTCCACGGGCTCACCCGGACCAGCGCCTGCGCCGAGGGCGGCGACTCGGGCGGCGCCTGGATCACCGGCGACCAGGCCCAGGGCGTCACCTCCGGCGGCTCCGGCAACTGCTCGACCGGCGGTACCACCTTCTACCAGCCGGTCAACGAGATCCTCGGCGCGTACGGCCTCACCCTGACCACCACCGGCGGGGGCGGCGGACGGCTCATCGGCTGGCAGGACAAGTGCATCGACGTACCCGGCAGCAACGCCGCCGACGGGCAGCGCCTGCAGCTGTGGGACTGCAACGGCACCGCCGCGCAGAACTGGACGTTCCCCGGCGACGGCACCGTCCGCGCCTTCGGCCTCTGCATGGACGTGGCCTGGGGCTCCACCGCCAACGGCGCCGCCATCCAGCTCGCCACCTGCAGCGGCAACCCGGCGCAGCAGTTCGTCCTCAGCGGCGCGGGTGACCTGGTCAACCCGCAGGCCAACAAGTGCGTGGACGTCACCGGCTTCGGCGGCAGCGGTACCCCGCTGCAGCAGTGGGAGTGCAACGGCGGCGCCAACCAGAAGTGGCGGCGAGGCTGACCACCCGCGGGACATCGCCGGGACGGTAAGCGTTCTCACCGAGACACCACTGGGGCGGTAAGCGTTCTCACCGGTTCTCAGTGGGGCACCGCCGGGACGGTAAGCGTTCTCACCGCCCCGGCACCGCCCCGGCACCGCGCCGTTTCACCCACCGCCGGACGCGCGACGGAAGTCCCCACCGCGTGTCCGGCGGTGCGCGGTGGGGACACCCGGTGCGCGCCCCCACCGCACCGGCCACCCGAGACCACGACCTTGACGGGAGGTCACGACCAGGCGCCGGTGGCGGCGATCCGGGCCGCGTAGTCCTCGAACGCGACCGGAGGACGGCCGAGCACCCGCTCGACCCCGTCGACGGGCTCGGCCGTGTGACCGGCACGGTGCAGGGCGAACAGGGTGTTCAGCGCGTCGGCCGCGACCTCCGGATATCCCTCCGCGAGCAGTTCGGCCCGGTATGCCTCCGGGGTCAGCTCGACGTACTCGATGGACCGGCCCGCGGCCCGCGCGATGATCTCGACGGCCGCGCCGAAGGTCACCCCGCGCGGACCCGACAGGTCGTACGTCAGCCCCGCGTGCCCGTCCCCCGTCAGCGCGGCCACGGCGACCGCGGCGACGTCGTCGGCGTCGATGAACGGCTCGGGCACCTCGCCGATCGGCAACGCCAGCCTCCCCGCCCGCAGCGGCGCGTGCCACAGGTCCTCGTCGAAGTTCTGGTTGAAGTTGTTCGCCCGCAGGATCGTCCACTCCGCCCCCGAGTCGCGGACGGCCCGCTCCGCTGCGGCCATGCCCTGGCCGAAGTCCTCGCCGACCTGGTCCATGCCCCGGCCGGACAGCACCACGAAACGCTTGACGTCCGTGGCGCTCTCGACGAAGTCGCGGATCGGGGTGGGGTCGTCGGGCGCCACCAGGTATACCGCCTCGGCGCCGTGCAGCGCGTTCTCCCAGGTGGCGGGCTCGGACCAGTCGAAGCGAACCTCGCTGGAACGGGAGGCGGGCCGCACCCGCTCCCCCTCCGCGCGCAGTCGCCGCACCACCCGGCGGCCGGTCTTGCCGGTCGCGCCCAGAATCAGGATCTCTCTCATGCAATAGAGCCAACCGCGCGGGGAGCCGCCCGCACATGGCCGAACGTACGCCGCACCTGTCCGATCGTCCCGTCGTCGTGGCACCCCGGACGCAGACCACACCCGTTCGATCATCCCGTCGTCGCGGCACCCCGGACGCAGACCGCCCTGATCCGATCGTCCCGTCGTGGCCACCGGGCGTGCGCCGCACCCGTGCGATCGTCCGGTTATCGTGGGCGCCATGGACCCGTACGACGACCTGTTGCGGGGGGTTCGCGGCGAGGGGGCCGTCTTCGGCGCGTCGGTGCTGTCGCCGCCGTGGGCGCTCAGGTTCGCCGACGGTCCCTCTCTGACACTCCTCGTCCCCCTGCGCGGCGAAGGGTGGATCGTCCGGGGAGACGACGCCCGGCAGGTGCGACTTGGCGAGGCGGCGATCGTGCGCGGGCCGGAGCCCTTCGTCGTCGCGGACACCGACGCACCGCGTCCTGCCCGGGAGGTCTCCCCTGAAAGGGCCGTCGCCGGAGACCTGACCGGCCAGACCATCCTGTTGGCGGGGTCGTACCGGGTGAACGGCGAGGTGGCCCGCCGCCTGGTCAGGGTGCTGCCCCCCGTGCTCGTCGTACCGGACGATCATGACTGCAGCAGCATGGGCGCCTACCTGGAGGCGCAACTCCTCTCCGGTCGCCCTGGGCACCAGATCGTGCTGGACCGGCTGCTCGACTGGTTGCTGGTGTGCACGCTGCGCGACTGGTTCGACCGGCCGGAGGCGGTGAGTCCCGGCTGGTACACCGCCCTGAACGACGACGTGGTCGGCCCGGCCCTGCGCGCCATCCACGAGGCCCCGTCCAGGCCGTGGACGCTCGCCTCCCTCGCCACCGCCGCGAGCGTCTCGCGCACCACCCTGGCCAGGCGGTTCACCGAACTCGTGGGCGAGCCGCCGATGACGTACCTGACGGAGTGGCGGATGGCACTCGCCGCCGACATGCTGGCCGAACCCGCCGCGACGGTCGCCACCGTGGCGCGCAGGGTGGGCTACTCCGACGCGTTCGGCTTCAGTTCGGCGTTCAAGCGCGTCCTGGGCGTGAGCCCGAGCGTCTACCGCGACGGCGTCACCGTCCGGGCCGGAGAGACGGCGAGCGCCGGGCTGCCCGGTTCCCCCTGAGACGGAGGCTGCGACCGGGGCGGCGTCCCGGAGACGGTCTGTCTTCCGGGCCGGAGGCGAACGGCGCGGTGTTCGCCCCCTCGTCCCCGGCGCCCGTCAGCGCCGGTGCCGGTAGTGGTGGGTGACCAGCGCGGCGGCACACGCCAGGACGATCGCCCCGAACCCGATTCCGATGAAAACGTTGAGGTCGGAGGTGGAGGTCACGATGTTGCAGACCACGCCGACCATCAGCAGAGCCCACAGCACGGGACGCACCACGCCACCCCGGGCGTCGGCGGGCCGCGTCGAAGGCGGCGTCTCGAAGGTGTCGGAAACGCGGTGGGAAGGGTCGGTCACGGCGTGCTCCTTGGTCGAACCGTTCGTCATGCTCCGACGCTACGAACCGCCGCCGCTCCCGGCGATCCCGCCGACGAGACAGGCGAGGTACAGCAGGCTGTACTTCTCGGCCCGCGACCTGACGGCGTCCAGAACGGTGCCCTATCGTCTGGCCGAGGAGGTGTGAATGCCGATCCACGAGTCCCCGGCCGGCCGCAAGTCGGCGATGTTCGCCCGTGCCCGCACCGTCCTGGACGCGTTCGAACACCTCGTCGGCGGGCTGGGCACCACGGTCCTCGCCCTCGTCGCCTTCCTGCTGCTCGCCGCCACCGCGCTCGCCTGCCTCGTCGGCGTGGGCGTGTTTCTGGCACCCACCGCGCTGCGTGGGCTGCGGGCCGTCGCCGACCGGGAGCGCGCGAGGCTCTCCCGCTGGGGTCCGGAGATCATCGGTCCGGGGCCGGTGCCGCCCGGCCTGCGTGCCGCCCTCGCCGATCCGGCCACGCGCCGGGAGCTGGGCTGGGTGGTCGTCCACTCGACCCTCGGTCTGTTCCTCGGCCTGGCCGGTCTCACGATCTTCTTCAGTGCGGTGACCAACACCACCTTCCCGTTGTGGTGGCGGCTGCTGCCTCCGGAGGAGGCGGCCACCTCGGCCATGGGGCTCTGGACCGTACGGGATCTGCCCGGTGCCCTCGGGGTGAGCCTGCTCGGCCTGGGCTGGATCGTCCTCGCCGTGCTCCTCATACCGGGGATGGCGCGGCTGCAGGCGTGGCCCGGCCGGCGGCTCCTGTCGGCCGGGCCTGGCGCCGACCTCGCGCTGCGGGTCGCGCAGCTCACCGCGACCCGCGCGGCGGCGCTGGACGCGCACGCCGCCGAGCTGCGGCGGATCGAACGGTCGCTGCACGACGGGACCCAGAACCGGATCGTCGCCGTCACCGTCCTGCTCGGCGCGGCCCGCCGTGCGCTGGCGCGCGACCCGTCCGGCGCCGAGGCCATCCTCGACCGCGCCCAGGACGCCGCAGAGCAGGCGCTCGCCGAGCTTCGCGCGGTCGCCCGCGGCATCCTGCCTCCGGTGCTGACCGACCGGAGCCTCGCCGACGCGCTGATCGGGCTGGTCACCACCTGCCCGGTGCCCTGCCGGCTCGACGCCGACCTTCCCGGCCGCTGCGCCGCCTCCGTCGAGGCCACCGCCTACTTCGTGGTGGCCGAGGCGCTCACCAACATCGCCAGGCACAGCCATGCCGGGCACGCCACCGTGAAGGTCCGCCGCCGCGACGACCGGCTGCACCTTCAGATCACCGACGACGGCCGCGGAGGAGCCGACGAGCACGGCGGGTCCGGGCTCGTCGGCATCCGCCGCCGTACCGAAGCACATGATGGGACGCTCATGCTGACCAGTCCTCCCGGCGGGCCCACCGTCCTTGAGGTGAGCCTGCCATGCGGATCGTGATCGCCGAGGACGACCCGCTGCTGCGCGAAGGACTCGCGCTGCTGCTGCGCGCGGAGTCGCTCGACGTCGTGGCCACCGCCGCCGACCCCGACGGGTTCCTCACCGCCGTCGACGCCCACGAGCCGGACGTCGCCATCGTCGACGTCCGGATGCCGCCGACCCACACCGACGAGGGGATCGTCGCGGCCGTCGAGGCGAGGCGCCGCAGGCCGGGCCTGGCCGTGCTCGTGCTGTCCGCGTACGTCGAACAGGCCTTCGCCACCGAGCTGCTCGCCCAGGGCAGCGCCCACCTCGGATACCTCCTCAAGGAGAGGGTCGGGCGCGTCGACGAGTTCCTGAACGCGCTGCACCGGGTGGCCGAGGGAGGCACGGCGATCGATCCCGAGGTCGTCGCGCAGCTCTTCGCCCGCACCCGGTCCGACGACCGGCTGGAGCGCCTCAGTCCCCGCGAACGCGACGTCCTCGCCCTGATGGCCGAAGGACTGGGCAACACCGCCATCGCCGAGAGGCTCTTCGTCACCGACGGCGCCGTCCACAAGCACATCCGCAGCATCTTCGCCAAGCTCGACCTCGCGCCAACGGACCGGGCGGACCGGCGCGTCACCGCCGTCCTGCGCTATCTCGAAGACGCCCAGCGCCGAGCCTGACCACCGGCCGTTCAGGCCCCTTCCGCGCGTCCGATCACCTCGTGGGCGCTCCTGGCGACCGCCGCGTCGATGAACCGGCCCCTGGCGTCGAGCGCGACGCCGCCCGTCTCGGCCAGGCGGCGGACCAGGTCGCGGGCCTCCTCCAGCTCCTCGGGCGACGGGGTGAAGACCTCGTTGATCGGCGGGAGCTGGCGGGGCGACAGCGCGGTGCGGGCACGGAACCCCTGCCGCAGCAGGGTCCGGGTGCCCGCCACCAGCGCCTCCGTGTCGCGGACGGCGGTCTCGACCGGGCCGACCGGCGGCAGGATCCCGGCCGCCGCCGACGCGACGACGATCCGCGACCGGATCGGCCAGAGTTCCTCGCGCCCGGGACCCGGGCGCAGCCCCAGCTCACCGGCGAGGTCGGCCTCCCCCACGCCGAGCCGTACCACCCGGGGCGACGCCGCGACGCGTTCGGCCTGAACGACGCCGGAGGCCGACTCGATCAGCGCGAGCAGGGCGAACGTGCCCGGCGCGAGGTCGCGGGCCGTCTCGGCCTCGGTGAGCAGGGCGTCGGCGAGCTCCAGCAGCGCCGGTTCGGCCTTCGGGACCACGATCCCCTTCAGCCCCGGTACGGCCACCGTCGCGATGTCCGCCTTCGGGGTGTCGGCGTTGACGCGTACCCAGACCTCGCCGGGCAGTCGCGGGATCGCGGCGGCGGCGTTCTTCCTGGCGGCGGCCTTCGCCCCGGGCGCGACCGCGTCCTCCAGGTCGAGGATGAGCGCGTCGGCCCCGCGACCCGCGGCCTTGGCGAGCCTGTCCTCCTGGTCCGCGGGGACGTAGAGGTAGCTGCGCGGGGTCATGCGCCGGTCGGCCTGGCCAGGTAGCGGCCCTGCGGGCTGCCGGTGACCTTGCCGTCGGCGAGCACCCGGTGGCCGCGCAGGAACGTGTCGGTGACCCGGGCGGTGAGCTCGAAGCCCTCGAACGGGGTGTACTCCTGCGTGGACTCGGAGTCGGCCGCGCGCACCGTCCAGGTCGAGTCGGGGTCGACCAGGCAGAAGTCGGCGTCCAGGCCCTCGGCGACGGCGCCCTTGGTGCGCAGGCCGAACCGCCTGGCGGGGTTCCAGGACAGCAGGCGGGCGATCTCGCCGTAGCCGAGACCGCGCCTGGAGCCCTCGGTGACCAGGCCGGGCAGCAGGTACTCGGCACCGCCGAAGCCCGACTTGGCGACGAAGACGTCCTCGCGGGGGTCGCCGAACTTCTGCTCGTCGCGGCAGCAGGCGTGGTCGCTCACGACCCAGTCGACCTTGCCGTCGAGCACGTGGCCCCACAGGGCCTCGACGTCCTCGCGGGGGCGCAGCGGCGGGTTGACCTTGCCGCCGATGCCGCTCGCGGTGGTGATGTCGGCCAGCAGGTGGCCGATGGTGACCTCGCGGCGGAAGTCGATGTGCGGGAACGCGTCGGCCATGCGCAGGGCGGCGTCCATCGCCTTCGCCGACGACAGGTGCAGCAGGTTGATCGTCGGCAGGCCGGTCTCGTGCGCGAGGTAGGAGGCGATGCTGACGGCGAGGCCCTCGGAGTGCGGCGGGCGGGAGGCGCTGTAGGCGGCGAGACCGGTGAGGGTGCCCTCCTCCTCGACCATCTTCGTGTACGCCGTCATGATCTCGGCCGTCTCGCAGTGCAGCGAGAGCGAGATCTCCTCGGCGAGGTCGGGGAACCTCTGGCGGGCGGCCTGGATGCCGCGCATGACGAACTCGAAGTGGGCGACGTCGTAGCGCTCGCCCTCCGGGATCATCAGGAAGGAGTTCTGGTCGGCCGAGCGGCCGTGCAGGCCGTGGCTGCCGTAGAACATGAACACCTTGAACGAGGTGACGCCGTGGTCGCGGACCAGTGACGGGATCTCCTCGATGTGGCGGCGCATCATCGGGGCCAGGTGGAACGCGTAGTCGACGAAGGCCCTGCCGTCGGAGGCGGCGAGCACCTCGGGGAAGACCTCGGCGTACTCCCCGCCCTTGTTGAGGTAGTACTGCCCGGTGCGCATGTACGTCAGGGCGGAGGTCACGCCGCCCTGCGCGCAGGCGCGGCTCTCGGTCTCGGTGTCCACCGAGAGCGGGTTGTAGATGCCCCAGTGCTGGTGGGCGTCCACGACGCCGGGGAAGGCGAGCCGTCCGCCGCCGTCGACCACCTCGCGGCCCTCGGCCGGGTCGATGCCGGGCGCGACGCGGGCGATCCGCCCGTCGAGCACCGCGATGTCGGCGTCCACCGGCTCGGCGTGGTCGTGGTGGACGACCCGGACGTTCTTGATGATCAGGTCAAACGAGGTCACAGGGAGACTCCTTCGAGGTGGGTGAGCGGGCGCAGCACGTCGGCGACACCGGGCAGCCGGTCGAGTGCGAGCACCTGGTCGCGGACGGTCTCCGCGGCCTCGTCCGGCAGGCGGCCCGAGACGTTCTCCCGGAACTTGCGCGACAGCTCGGCGTCCGAGAGCGGCCTGGCCGGACCGCCCCGGTTGGCGAGCACCTCCTCGGTCCACTCCTGGCCGTCGTCGGTGCGCACCCGGACCACGGCCGGGAACTGGTGGGGGTAGATCTCGTCGCACCGCTCGTCGGCGACGACGTCGACCTTCGCCATCAGGGCCCGTCGCCACGGGTCCCTGGCGAGGTCGTCGGTGAAGTCGTCCAGTCCCACGCCGAGGCCGGAGCCGCCGACGAGCCCGGCGACCACCGCGTAGGGGCCGCTGAACTGGGCCTGGTAGCCGGTCTCGGGGGCGCGCTTGCCGCTGATCGGCTGGCCGATCGTGCGGATCACCGCGTAGGGCACCCGGAGCTCGATGTGCTCGATCCGGTCGAGCGGCAGGCCCCGCGCGCGCAGCGCGAGCCCGGCGTCGATGGCGGTGTGGGTGAAGTGGTTGGCCGGGTAGGGCTTGAAGAAGACACCCGGCACCGCCCAGCGGTCACCGAGTCCGTCGAGCACCTGCGACAGGTCGGTCTTGTCGTCGCGGATGAACGCCTCGAAGAAGCCGAACCGGCCCTCCAGCACGGTCGGCGGACCGGTGAAACCCCGCCCGACCAGCGACGCGGCGGTGACGGCCGAGTGGGCGGCCCAGCCGCAGTGCAGCCGCTTCACGGTGCCGCCGGTGCGGTTGGCCTCGATGATGCCCGAGGCGAACGAGGCGGCGACGCCCAGCGCGTCGCGTACGCCGTCCTCGCCCAGGCCCATGAGCAGGGCCGCCGCGGCGGCGCCGCCCATCGTGCCGCAGATGGAGGTGGCGTGCTGGCCGTGTTCGAAGAAGACCGAGTTGCCGAGCGTGGTGTCGTAGCCGGCCATGCCGAGCCGGACGGTGATCTCCAGTCCGGCCGCGATCGCCGCGACCGTGTCGGCGCCCGAGGCCCCCGAGGCCTGCGCGGCGGCGAGCGCGGCCGGGATCACCCCGGCGCTCGGGTGCAGCACCGACGGCAGGTGGGTGTCGTCGTAGTCGAGCGAGTGCGCCAGCACGCCGTTCGCGAACGCGGCCTGCGCGGCGGGCAGCGCCTGGGCGACCCCGACGGCGTACGCCTCTGGCCGCCCGCCCTGGTCGGCGGCGTAGCCGGAGGCGGCCACGCTGGTCGGCAGCCGGTAGGCGGCCACGCACAGCCCGAGCACGTCGAGCACCCGCTGCCGTACGCTGGCGATCACGTCGGCGGGCGGCTGCCCGCTCAGGGTGGCGGCGGCGAACCTGGCGAGTTCGGCCGCGAGGATCGGCTCACCCACGGCCCACCACCGCCAGCGGACGGACCGGTGAGCCGGTGGCGCCGAAGATGGGCAGCGGGGCGAGCACGAACGTGAACTCGTGCACCCCCGCGGCGGCGAGTCCCTCCAGGTCGAGCGTCTCGATGATGTAGACGCCGCGTTCGACCAGGAGCACCCGGTGGGCGGGGAGCACGCTGTGGCCGCTGCCGGGTTTGAGGCATTCGAAGGCGATCGTGTCGGCGCCCGCCGCGTGGACGCCCTGGTCGGCGAGCCAGGTCGCGCCCGCCTCGCCGACACCCGGTACGCCCGAGTCGCGGCCGATGTAGACGTTCCGGTCGGGGTCGCCGAAGAGGCGGCCCCAGCCGCTGCGCACCAGCACCACGTCTCCGGAGGCCAGGGGGGTGCCCTGGCTCGCGACCGCCTTCTCCAGGTCGTCGGGGGTGATCTCGTAACCGGCCTCACAGCCCTCGGGGGTGCCGAGGGCGGCGGGCACGTCGAGCAGCACGCCGCGCCGCACCATCGGGGCGATCGTGTGCGCCCCGAGCTCGGCGAACCGGCCTCCGCTGCTCGCCGCGAGGGCGTCGGAGCCGTCGATGAGGCGGCCGTCGTGGGAGACGTGGGCGAAGGCGTCGATGTGGGTGCCGACGTGGGTGCCCATGCTGATCATGTCGTTGGCGGCGGAGCCGCCGTCGGCACGGACCATGTCGCCGTGGCGGCGGGGCAACGTGTGCCAGAAGGGTGGGTGGTTCGGTGACTGCGGCATTCCGATGGTCAGCGGACGGCCCAGGTCGTAGATGCCGACCCCGTCGCGGACCGCCTGTAGCAGCGGGTCGGTGGTAGCGGTGCCGCTCACGTCGCCTGGCCTTCCGTTTCCGGTGCTCACGCCGGTGCTCCCGGCGTCTGTCGTACGGTTTCCGGTCCTCACACGGGTGGTCCCGGTGTCTGCGGTGTGGTCTCCGGCGCTCGCGCCGGTGGTTTTGGTGTCTGTCGCGCGGTCTCCGGTCCTCACCTCGGTGGTCCCGGCGTCTGCGGTGCGGTTTCCGGTCCTCACACCGGTGGATCCGGCGCCTGTCATGCGATCACCTTGCGTACCCGCAGGTCGGCGGTCGTGGCGGCGTCGAGCCCGAGCTCCCGCAGGATCTCGTCGGTGTCGGCGCCCAGGGGCCGGCCGGTGAAGCGGACCCGCCCGGGGGCGCCGGGCATCCGCCACATCACGTTGTGCATCAGCACCGAGCCCAGGTCCTCGTCGGGAACGCGGGTGAGCATGCCGGTGCCGGTCACGTGGGGGTCCTCGGCGAGGTCGCGGGCGTCGTACACGGGTGCGGCGGCGGCGCCGACCCGTTCGAACTCGGCCATGACCTCCTCGCGGGTGCGTTCGGCGATCCAGCCGCCGACGTGGGCGTCGAGCAGGTCGGCGTGGGCCGCCCGCTGCCGCCCTGAGGCGAACCACGGTTCGGCGATCACCTCGGGGTGGCCGACCAGCGTCATCACCCGTTCGGCGATGCTCTGGGCGCTGGTGGAGATGGCGACCCAGCCGCCGTCCTTGCAGCGGTAGGTGTTGCGCGGGGAGTTGTTGCCCGACCGGTTGCCCTGGCGGCGGCCGATCACGCCGAGCTGGTCGTAGACGGTGGCGTGGGGGCCGACCGCGGTCATGATCGGTTCGAGGAGGTTGATGTCGACGACCTCGCCCCGGCCGGTCCGCTCCCGGGCCCAGAGCGCCATCATCGTCGCCGAGCTGGCCGCGATGCCGCAGATGCTGTCGGCGAGCCCGAACGCCGGGAGGGTCGGGGGGCCGTCGGCCTCGCCGGTGAGGTGGGCGAAGCCGCTCATCGCCTCGGCGAGGGTGCCGAACCCGGGGCGGGCCGCGTAGGGGCCCTCCTGCCCGAAGCCGGTGATCCGGACGATCACCAGCCGGGGGTTGATCTCGTGGAGCGTCTCGGGCCCGACGCCCCAGCGTTCGAGGGTGCCCGGCCGGAAGTTCTCCACGACGACGTCGGCCGTCTTCGCCAATTCCAGGAACAGCTGCGCGCCTTCCGGAACGGAAAGGCTCAGTCCGATCGTGCGCTTGTTGCGGGAGATCTCTTTCCACCAGAGCGGGACGCCGTCCTTGGAAGGGCCGTGGCCGCGCATGCCGTCCCCGGCGACCGGGTGCTCGACCTTCACGACCTCGGCACCTTGGTCTCCGAGGATCTGGCAGCAGAGCGGGCCGGCGAGGATGGTCGACACGTCGATTACCCGCAGACCTGTCAGAGGTCCGTCTTCCACCATCACTCCTTGTTCCGCTATAGCGAACGCCGGTCCGCTCAGAGAGTATGTCAAGGCAGTTGGTACGGTCAACGCCGTCCCCCTCCTCCGAGCGCCGCCCCGATGGCGTACGCGCGGGCCACGGCCGCGGCCAGGGAGGTGCCGCCCCCCGGGTAGTGGTCGCCGAAGACGCTCGCGGAGACGTTCCCGGCGGCGAACAGGCCGTCCACCGGGGTCCCGCCGGGGGTGAGGACCTGCCCGTGGTCGTCGGTGACCACGCCGCCGCAGGTGCCGAGGGTGCCCGCAACGACCGGGACCGCGGTGAACGGCCCTTCCGCCAGCGGCGCGAGGGACGCGGGACCGCGCCCGAACCTCCGGTCGGCGCCCGCGAGGGCGTCGGCGTTGAACTCCGCGATCGTCTCGGCCAGGGCCGACGCGTCGATACCGCAGGCGTCGGCGAGTTCGTGCGGCGTCGAACCGGTGACCGCCCAGGAGGGGGTGCCTCCGGGAGGGCCGCCCGCGACCGGATACCGGGCGCGGTGAACGGCGTCGTACACGAACCAGGCGGGGACGTGCCGGGGCGCGCCGGTGGCGGGGTCGGTCTCGCGGAACACCTTCGTCAGGTCGTGGTAGCTCCCCGTCTCGTCGGCGAACCGGCGGCCGGAGCCGTTGACCATGATCGATCCCGGCCTGGTCAGTTCCACGGTGGCGAGCCGCCCGGTGGGCAGTCCGTCGTAGCGGGCCTCGGGGTCGCAGAACACGGGCACCCCCCACGAGGCGGTCAGGTCGGTGACCGCCGCCCCGGCGCGCAACGCCATGAGCAGGCCGTCCCCCTCGTTGCCCGGCGCCCCGATCGGGGTGAGCCGGGCGGGCAGGAACGCCCGCTGGAGCGCCGGGTCCCACTCGAAGCCGCCGCCGGCCAGCACGACAGCCCGGCGCGCGGTGATGTGACCGGAGTCCTCGAAAGTGAGGTCCCACGACCGGCCCGACCGTTCCAGGCCGACGGCGCGGGCACCGAGCAGGAACTCCACACCGCGGGCGCGGGCGGAGACGGCGAGCGAACCGGCGAGCGCCCCGCCCAGCGTGCGCACCCCCCGGTCGCGGCGCTCACGGTCGAGCGCGGCGAGGTCGGCGCCGGTGTCCTGCTCCCGTTCGGCCATGGTGAGCCAGGGCAGATAGGTGGGCGGCCGGAGCAGACGCTCCAGTCCCGGGTACGCGGTGACGTCGAACGGCCGGTTGTCCAGGGCCCGGCCCCCGCGCCTGGCACCGGGCAGATCGGCCCGGTAGTCGGGGCGTTCCAGGGCGAACAGGTCCACATGGGTCTCGTCGCACAGGTAGCGTACGGCCTCCCCGATCGTGCGCAGGAACCACTCCAGGCGAGCGCGCGGCACGGTCTCCCTGGTGACCGCGACGAGGTGGCGCAGGGCGTCGGCGGCACCGTCTGTGGCACCGTCGGCAGCACTGTCGGCGTCGGCGAGGTGGTTGCCCGGCGCCCAGATCACGCCGCCCGACACGGCGGTGGTGCCACCGAGCACGGAGGCCCGTTCCACGACGACGACGTGGTGTCCGGCGTCGGCGGCCCTGCAGGCGGCGGTCAGCCCGGCCGCGCCGCTGCCGACGACCAGCACGTCACACGACGTCGGCGGATGATCGAGGGTGGTGAAGTTCATCAGGTCGCCTCCCATGCGGCCCGGTTGACCAGCACGAGGAGTGCGGCCAGCCCGCAGAACGCCGCCGCCAGCAACCAGCCGGCGGCGTACGAGTGATATTGCGCCACTGCTCCCACGAGCAGCGGCCCGAGAATGCCCCCGGCCGCGCCGCCCGACTGCACGACGCCGGACGCGGCGCCCGGCATGGTGGCGTAGGTCTCTGCGACGGTGAGGGCGACCAGGCCGGTCCAGCCCCAGCCGGCGCCGCAGGCCACCAGCGTGCCGACCAGGAACAACCCCCGGTCGCCGGGAATGAACAGCAGGAACCCGACCCCGCCGAGCGCCATCATCGCGGCGACCGTGAGACGGCCGTACCTGGTACGGCCCAGGGTCAGCCGCACGGCGATGATGACCGCGCTGCTCACGGCGAGCGCGATGCCCGCGAAGGACGGGGACAGGCCGAGCGTGACGCCGTAGTCCACGAAGAAACTGCTCAGCGCGGTCGCGGCGGCCGAACCCAGCAGGAACGCGCCGGTGACCAGCAACAGGGGCATCAGCGGCGTCAGCTTCACCCGCGCGGGGCGTCCCGCCGAGGCCGGAGCAGGAGTGCCGGGCACCCGCATCAGCAGCAGCGCGGCGACCGCGACACCACCCACGAGGAAGACCAGCCGCCAGTGCATCACGGTGGCGAGCAGCGGCAGCGACAGCCCGGCGACCAGCGTCGAGGCCGGGATCGACGACCGTTCGAGGCCGAACGCCATCGGCCGCCGAGACGCCCGCACGTTTTCGACGATCAGTACGGTGCCGATCGAGGCGCCGACCGCCGAGCCGATCCCGCCCACGGCGAGCGCGGCGAGCAGACCGGCCCATGACCCGCCGAACACGGCCACCCCGACGAGGCAGAGGCCGGTCATGACCGCCGACAACCGCAGGGCCCTGCGCGGGCCCACGCGGTCGGCGATCCGGCCGCCCGGGGACATGGCGACCGCGCCGACCACGTAGAAGACGCTGACGGTGAGGCCGAGGCCCGCACTGTCGAGGCCGATGTCGTGCCGGATCGCCACGCCCAGGGTGCCCACCAGGTAGGCGGGATACATATAGGTCATGCCGAGCAGCACGGCCAGGACGACCGCCCGACGCGACGTCGGGGAGTCGCTCACCCCTAGATTTCGTCCGCGTAGCTGATGTTCACGTTCGCACGCCAGCCGGTGGCCTCGTCCTGCCCCCACTTGGCCCGCCAGCGAGCGGCGTGGTCGAGGATGACCGGGTCGCCGAAGTGCAGCTTCCCGTCGGCGTGGAAGGCGTCGAGGTCGTCGACGAACATGAGGTCGAAGTGCCGGAAGCTCTCCTCGCCCCGGACGTTCCTCCTCACCACGTAGTTCGCGTAGTCCTGGATGCCGGGGTTCTGGCGGAAGGCGGGGTAGTCCACCGAGCGGGTGAAGTCGGCGTACTCGGTCAGGTCCGATCCGGGCCGGATGTCGTAGGTGAGCAGTACCAGTTTGCGCGCCATGGCGGCGCCTCCTTTGTCCTTTGTCGGGTCCACGGTCGTTTTCACGGGGCATGGGGGGTGGGGTTCACAGGGCGCGGGCCGTCGTTCTCACGGGGGCGCGGGTTCATCGGACACGGGTTCACGGGGCGCGGGTTCATGGGTTCACAGGGCGCGGGCGAGGGCGTGGCCCTCGTACATGGCGTCGAGCAGGGATCGGGGCGCCACCGCGTCACCGATGACATGCACGGTCAGCCCGCTCCCCGCGAGGTCGGCGGCGAGGGTGTCGAGGGCGTCCGGAGGGTCGAGTTCGATCACGTCGGTGACCCCGTCGATCACGGTCTCGGCCGAGACGAGGGAGGAGCGCACCACGGCCCGTCCCTCACCGAACTCGGCGACGGCGCCGGTCCAGATGTCGACGCCCCGGTTCCTGAGCCGTTCGAGCGCGGTCATCCGGCTGTACTCGGTCACCCCCCACAGCGGGGACGTCGCCGGGGTGACCACGTGCACCGTCCCGCCGGACCCGGCGATGGTCTCGGCGACGGACGCGCAGGTCCAGGTGCCCTCCCGATCGACCACGACGACGGTCCGTCCCTCCCACGAACGACGTTCGAAGGCGGCGAGGGGGCGGCGGCGGGCCGATCCGGTGGCGATCACCACGACGTCGGGAGCCGCCGCGACCACCTCCTGGGCGGTCACCGCCCCCGCCCCGGTCCTGACGGTCACCCCGAGCCTGTCCAGCTCGTGTTCCTCGTAGGTCCGCAGCAGGTCGAGTTCGTGCCGTCCGATCCCCCGCCGCCCGACCCGCACCTGACCGCCGAGCTCGTCGCCTTGCTCCCACAGGCGCACCCGGTGGCCGCGTTCGGCGGCGACCCTCGCGGTCTCCATTCCCGCCGGGCCGCCGCCGACGACGAGCACCGTCCTGGCCGGGCTCGCGGGTTCCGGGAGAACCGGCCACTCGGCCTCGCGTCCCACGGCGGGGTTCATCATGCAGGTGATGGCGCGGTGCCCGGCGATCTCGCCGATGCAGAAGTTGCACGACACGCAGGGCCGTACCTCGCCCTCGCGCCCCTCGGCCGTCTTGGCGAGCAGGTGGGGGTCGGCGATGTGGGCGCGGGTCATCGCGACGGCCGCGATCTCGCCGCCCGCGAGGACCCGTTCGGCGTCGTCGACGTCGACGAACCGGCAGGCCGCGAAGACCGGAACGTCACCCGCGACCTCGGCGATCGCGAGCGTCTCCGGCAGGTAGGGCGTCCGGCCCTCGCTCATGTCGGCGACGTGGTGGCCGATGGACGGCACCGTGTAGGAGGCGACCGACACGTTGAGGAACGCGATCGGCCGGGTCCGGCACAGGAGTTCCGCGATGCGCCGCCCCTCGGCGAGGTCCTGCCCGCCCGGCAGCAGTTCGTCGGCGCTCATCCGCACCCCCACCAGCGCCGACGACCCGACCGCGTCCAGCACGTCGTCGAGCACCTCCAGCGGGAACCGCAGCCGGTTCTCCTCGGTGCCGCCGTAGTCGTCGGTCCGCGTGTTCGCGGCGGGTGAGATGAACTGGTGCAGCAGGTGCCCGTGCCCGAAGTGCACCTCGATCCCCTGGAACCCCGCCTCCACCGCGAGCAGCGCCGCCGCGACATAGGCCCGTCGCACCTCTTTCCTGTCGGCGGCGGTCATCACGTGCGGGACCTGGCCGGTGGTGTGCCAGGGCACGGCGCTCGGCCCCCACGACGCGGCCCGCCGGAAGAGGTTGTCGCTGTGGCGCCCGGTGTGGGTGATCTGGGTGAAGATCGCGGCACCCTCGTCGCGTACGGCGGTGACGATGTCGGCCAGGCCCGGCAGCGCGGCCCGGGAGGCGCTCAGCCCGCCCACGCGGCCCAGGCTCGTGTCGTGCACGCGCAGCGGCTCGGTGATGATCAGCCCGGCCCCGCCTCTCGCCCGTTCCCTGTGGTAGGCGACGTGGCGGGCGGTCGGCAGGAAGTCCACGCCGAAGTTGGTGGTGTGGGCCGACACGAAGACGCGGTTGCGCAGGGTCAGGCCGCCCAGGTTCAGGGGTGCGAACACGTGCGGGTGACGTTCAGTCATCCCGCTGCTCCCGTACGGTGACCGTGACGACGGCGTTGCCCTTCACCACGTTGGAGATCGCGCAACGGCGTTCGGCGACGGGGATCGCGGTCTCCAGCGCGTCGCGCGGCACGCCCCTGGTGGTCACGTCGAGACGGATGGCGTCGATGGTCCAGCCCGCCGCGTCGATGCGCAGCACGCACGTGCCGGTGACCTCGACGGCCTGTTCCGGGGTGCCGGGGGCGACGGCGTCGAGGGCGCCGCGCAGGGCCATCGCGAAGCAGGCGGCGTGCGCGGCGGCGAGCAGTTCCTCGGGCGAGGTCGCGGGCGCGACGCTGTTCTTCCTGCTCTCCAGGGAGATCGGCAGCGGATCGGTGGCGCCCGAGGCGAGGGCGAGACGGCCGGCTCCGCCGCGCAGCGCGCCGTCCCAGGCGGCGGTGGCGACACGGCGTACCGTCGCGGTCGTCGTCGGCGCGGTCGGCGTCGCCGCCGTCGCCGCCGTCGGCGCGGCCGTGCGCCAGCGCGGGTCGATCTCCTCCGCGGTACGTGCCCGGAGCACGCCGCTGATCTCCAGGTCGTTCCAGACCCGCTGCTCGACGATCCGGCCCGCGCTCAACCGGAACCTGTCCACGTAGCGCACGCCGTCGTACCCGACACCCTGGTTGTTCTCGCCGTACAGGGTGCCCATCGACCAGACGACGACGTCCCCCGAGGACTCGGTGAACGCCTCGTACTCGGTGCGGTGCTTGTCGACGTGCCGGTAGCGGGTGGCGGAGGCGTCCGCCAGGTCGCGCAGGGTGGTGTAGCGGCGGTCGCCCGGGAAGATCATCACGGCGTCGGGGGCGAGGTGGGCCCCCGCCGACTCCAGATCGCCCCGGCCGACCGCGGCCAGGAACTCCTCGACGATCGCGATGGCCGCGTCGGTGGTGCTCATGGGGTGTCCTTCATCCGGTCGGCGGCGCAGCGGATCGAGCGCACGATGGCGGCGTAGCCGGTGCAGCGGCACAGGTTGCCGTTGATCGCCTCGACGATCGCGTCGTCGTCGGGGTCGGGGTCGTCCTCCAGCAGCTCACAGGCGGTGAGCAGCATGCCGGGCAGGCAGTAGCCGCACTGGAAGCCGAACTCGTCCCAGAACGCCCGCTGCACCGGGTGCAGCCCGTCCTCGCCCGCGAGGCCCTCGATCGTGGTGAGGTCGGCGCCCTCCGCGCCGACCGCGAGCACCGAGCACGACTTGACGGTGGCGCCGTCGACGCGCACGGTGCAGGCGCCGCAGTCCCCGGTGAGGCAGCCGACGTGGGTGCCGGTCAGTCCGAGGTCCTCGCGGATGGCGTGGACGAGCAGTTTCGACGTCTCGACGTCGATCTCCCGCGCCCGGCCGTTCACGGTGAGGTTCACCCTGGTCATCGCGGTTCTCCTTCCTGGGCGGAGCGCGGTTCCCGGATGCCCCGCGATTCCTCGGTGGCCCGCATTTCCTCGACGGCCCGCAGTTCCCGGACGGCCCGCAGGGCCGCCACCGGTGCGACCCGGCGGCGGTAGTCGCCGTCCGCGAGCACGTCGCTCCACGGTTCGGTGAGCACCCGCCCGACCTCCGCGCGCACGTGCCCGGGGTCGTCTGATTCGAGGTGCACCGGCAGCGGTGTGGCCGCGACCCCGCCGAGGGCGAGCCGCAGCCCTCCTCCGGGCAGGCGCACGCAGGCCGCCGTCGCGATGGGCCAGCTGCTCTCGGCGAGCTTGAGCTTGTGGTAGCCGAAGGGGCCGGCCGGGCCGGGCAGCACGAGCGCCGCCAGCACCTCGTCCGGCCGCCGCGCGGTGGTGAAGGCGCCGGTGAAGAAGTCGGCCGCCGCGACCTCGCGGACCCCGGCGGCCGAGACCAGCCGCAGCTCCGCCCCGAGGGCGACCAGCACGGCCGGGACCTCGGAGGACGGGTTGGCGTAGCAGGCCGACCCGCCGACGGTGCCCCGGTTGCGGATCTGCGGGCCGCCGGTGATCCCGCCCGCGATTCGCCGCAGCGGTGGCACCTGCTCGCCGCCGTCGCGCAGAAGACGGGTGTACGTGGTCGTCGCGCCCACGACCACGGTGTCGCCGGCCCGGGTGATCCCGGACAGTCCGGCCCGTGACAGGTCGACGACGACGTCCGCCGAGGTCCGGCCGTGGGTGAGGTCGGGGACGACCATCGTGCCGCCGCCCACGATCACGGCGTCGTGCCCGGCGAGCGCGGCCACCACCCCTTCGAGGTCGGTGGGCGCGTGGTAGGCGAAGTTCTGGGTGATCATTTCGAGCGGGCCCGTTCGATGAGGTCGAGCACGACCGGCGCCGGCAGCGGCACCTGTGTCACGGTGACGCCGAAGGGCGCGAGGGCGTCCTCGATCGCGTTCGCCACCGCCGCCTGCGCGCCGCCGACCCCGGCCTCGCCCGCGCCCTTGTTGCCGTACATGGTGAAGGGGCTCGGGGTGACCTGGTGTTCGAGGCGGACCTTCGGCAGGTCTCCGGCGCGAGGCAGCAGATAGGACTTGAAGCGGTCGCTGAGCAGGCGGCCCTCGTCGTCGTAGACGAGTTCCTCGGTGAGCGCCGCGCCGAGGCCCATCACGATCGCGCCGTGGGCCTGGCCCTCGACGAGGGCGGGGTTGATGACGACCCCGCAGTCGTGGGCCATCACGAAGTCGACCAGTTCGGTGAGGCCGGTGTCGGCGTCGACCTCGACGACGGCGGCGTGCAGACAGTTGGAGTAGGTGGGGTAAGGCTGGATACGTCCGCGTTCGTCCGGGACGTGGTTGATGTTGCCCGGCTTGAAGGCGCGGGTGGCCTCCAGCACCGGCTCGACCTCCGAGGCCACGGCGAACGCGCGGGTGAGCACGGCCGCCGCGACGTCGGGCACCGGCACCGACCGGTCGGGCTCACCGGAGACCCGCACCACGCCGCCGGTCACCTCGACCTCGTCGGGGGAGACGCCCAGCATGCGGGCGCCGACCGTGGCGATCTTGGCCCGTACGTCGCGGGCGGCGAGCGCGGCGGACCCGCCGCCGACGACCATGCCGCGCCCGCTGAAGTTGCCGAACCCGCTCGGGCAGCGGTCGGTGTCACCCTGGACGACCTGGATCCAGCTCAGCGGCACCCCGAGCTCGTCGCAGACGATCTGCGCGATCGCGGTGTCGTTGCCGCCGCCGGGGCTGGTCACCCCGGTCAGCACGGTGACGCCGCCGCTCATGTTCATCCGGACCGTCGTCACGTCGAACCCGGAGACGAAGGTGCCGGGACCGTCGGCCGACTCCGGCGTGAGCTCGAAGGCGAGCCCGATCCCGAGGTGCCGGCCCAGGGAGCGCAGCTCGCGCTGGCGGTCGCGCAGGGCGTCGTAGTCCAGCGCCTTGAGCGCCTTGTCGAGCAGGCCGGGGAAGTCGCCGCTGTCGATGTTCAGGCCGGTCGCGGTTCGGAAGGGGAACCGGTCGGGCGGTACGAAGTTGACCCGCCGCACCCGCGCCGGATCGGCCCCCAGCCCGCGGGCCACCAGGTCGACGACCCGTTCCATCACGAAGTGGGCGCCGTCCTTGCCGAAACCCCTCGCGGCGTTCAGCGGCGGCTTGTTGGTCGCCATCACGTGCAGTTCGGCCTCGACGTTCGGTACGAGGTAACCGGAGGCGAGCGTGGTCGCCGACATGTTGGGCATCGCCCAGCCCGGCTGGGCCGTCACCGCGCCCGCGTTCGCGACGATCCGGTCCCTGACCGCGACGATGCGCCCGTCGCGCATCGCGCCGACGGTGACACGGTGCACCTGTTCGCGGGCCCCCGACAGGAAACACTCGCGGCGGTCCTCGATCCACTTCACCGGCGCGCCGGTGAGCCTGCTGAGCAGGCAGATCAGGGTCTCCTCCGGGTGTCCCTGCATCTTCAGCCCGAAACTGCCGCCGACCCGCGCGGTGACGACCCTGATCCTGGTCTCGTCGAGGCCGAGGCTGCGGGCCAGCATCCAGCGAAGCTGGTGGGGGTTCTGGACGGAACCGTGCACGGTCAGCGACTCGTCGAAGCGGTCCCAGGAGGCGAGGTAGCCGCGCGGCTCCATGGGCGCGGTGGTGCTACGGCCGATGCGGATCGTCTCGGTGACGACGAGGTCGGCCGTTTCGAGGGCGGCGTCGACGTCGCCGGTGCCGTAGTGGTTGTGCAGGATGACGTTGTCGGGCCAGTCGTCGTACAACCGGGGCGCGTCGGGCCGCAGCGCGGCGTCGGCGTCGAGCACGTGGGGCAGCCGCTCGTAGCCGACCCTGACCAGCCCGGCCGCCGCCTCGGCCTCGCGGCGGGTGCGGGCGACCACGGCGGCGACGGCCTGACCGGCGTGGACCACCTTGTCCACGGCCAGGCAGCGCACCTCGGCGCGGCGTCCGCCCCGGGCGGCCGGGTCGATGAAGTGCGGGATCGGCCCGCTGTGCCGAGCCGCCCTCTCCCCGGTCAGCACCAGCTCGACACCCGGGGCACGCTCGGCCTCGGAGGTGTCGATCCCGGTGATGCGCGCGTGCGCGACGTCGCTGCGGACGATCGCGGCGTGCATCATGCCGGGCAGGACGTAGTCGTCCACGAACCGGCCCCGCCCGGTCAGCAGGACCTCGCCGTCCGCCTTGCGGACCGAGGTGCCGATCGCCGTCACGGCAGCCGGACCCTGACCCGCTGGCCGGTGCGGTGGAACGGATTGCGCTTCTCGACGTCGAACTTGTCGAGCTCGCCGTTCTCGTCGAGGCGGCACTGCAGGCCCTGGGTGAGCCGTTCGTGGCTGGTGATCAGGAAGAGCTGGCCGTCGACCGAGGGGAACGGCGGCTCGTGCCAGGTGCCCCGGTAGAGGTTGATCGACACGTCGCCCGGCACCACGAACGCCTTCACCTGGTCGAGCGGCGGGAAACCGTGCTCAAGCGGCACGTCCGGCGGCGCGACGACGGCGACGTAGGGCTTGCCGCCGAGCGGGATCATCGTCTGCGTCATCTCGACGTGGCGCTCCAGGTAGCGCAGGTTGTCGCCCCGCATGCCGACGCGGAACACCAGGAACTCCGGCGGGGTGTCGGAGTCGATCCGGATCGGCCCGTGCACGGCGTTCTTGCCGGAGTAGAAGTCGATCGGCAACCGGGGGGTGGCCTCCAGCGACATCACCTCGCCGTAGGGGGCGAAGTCGGCGGCCGTGAGCGGCTGCGGGGTGATGACGTGCTGCGGACTGTCCGGGCTCAGCATGGCTGTCCTCCTGTCGTGATCGTGACCAGGGCGCGTACGGGGGTGTCCTCCGCCGTCAGGAGCAACTCGGCGGCGCGGTCGGCGGCCTCCTCCCCGGCGACGGGGACGGCAGAGCCCCGATACTTGCCGAGCAGCTCCTGGCTGGTCAGCGGGTTGCGGCTGTCTCCTGCGGGCAGGTCGATCTGGCGGGTGTGCGTCCCCTTCCCGGTCGTGACGGTGACGCGGGTCGCGGTGTACTCCGGGTAGCGCGCGTCGAGGTCGGGGGCGACCCGGATGCGGACCGAGGCGGCCACCCGGTTGACGAGCGGATCCGAGGTGCGCTCCGGGGCGTACTGGGCGGCGGTGACGTCGCGGTCGGCGAGGGCGACGGCCGCCACGTACGGCAGGCTCAACGTGCACGGCACCACCGAGCCACCCGCGGGACGGTCGACCAGGACCTTGGCGACGTCGTAGGTCTCGACGTCGACGGCGGTCACCTCGGCCACGTCGAGGTCGTGTTCGGCGGCGAGCTCGGCGCACGCCTGGGCGGCGCCGTGGGTGTGGCGGCACCCGGCGAAACGCTTCTGGTGGACCTCCAGGACCGTCCACTCCTCGCCCAGTCCGTCGGTGAGGCGGGAGTCCGTGGGGTCGCCGCGGAACAGGGCGACCAGCCCTCTCGGGTGTTCGACGACCTCGTCCCAGCCGGTGAGCCCGGCCTGGGCGTGCAGGGCGCCCTCGACCCCGGCGCGGGCGATCTGCCCGGCGAACGCGGGCTTCACGGTGAACCCGGCGAAGATCTCCTCGATCATGACGGCGGGCACGAAGAACCCGGCGGCGCCGACGGCCGAGACGATCCCGTCCTCGTCGAGGCCGAGCAGCTTCGCGCATCCGGCTGCGGCGCCGTACCCGGCGGCCACCGGGAACCATCCGGCGACGGTCGCGCCGGGGTGCATGACCCGGCCGATCCGGTTCGCCACCTCGTACGCCGCCACCACCGCCGTCAGCAGCGCGCGCAGGTCGGCGTCGCGGGACTCGGCCACCGCGAGCAGCGCGGGAAGGGCGTGGGAGGGGTGGAATCCGCCGAACCGGTACCCGTCCTGGTGTTCCAGTACGTCGGCCGCGCATCCGTTCGCGTAGGCGGCGTCCGCCAGGGTGGTGGAGAAACCGGCACCGAGCACGGTCGCCTCAGGGGTGCCGCCCCTGGCGCGGACCAGTTCGGTGATGGTGGCCGCCTCCGGGACCCGGCCGCCCGCCAGTGCCGCCCCGAAGAAGTCGAGCAGCAGGTGGCGCGCCTTGGCGACGACCGGTTCCGGCAGGTCGTCGAAGGTCAGCTCCGCGACGAAGCGGGCCAGCGCGCGGGTCGCCCCGCGCGTCGCCCCGCCGGTCGATTCGTCCGTCGTCCCGCCCATCAGATCTCACCGAGCTGGGAGCGCAGGTGCTGGACGATCTCCCCGAACTGCGGCGTCTTGACGATGTCGAGCGACCTCGGGCGGGGGAAGTCGATCTCGACGACGTCCTGGATGCGTCCGGGCCGCTGCGAGAGCAGCACCACCCGGTCGGCGAGGAAGACCGCCTCGGAGATCGAGTGGGTGACCAGCACGGTCGTCTTCCCGGTGTCCATCCACAGCTGCTGGAGCATGGAGTTCATCCGGTCGCGCGTCATCGCGTCGAGGGCGCCGAAGGGCTCGTCCATGAGCAGGATCGACGGCCGGTGGATCAGCGCCCGCGCGATGGCGACCCGCTGCTGCATGCCACCGGAGAGCGCGCGCGGGAAGTGTTCGAGGAAGTCCGCCAGGCCCATCATGTCGGCGAGTTCCTCGGCCCTGCTGCGGCGCTCCTTACGGCCGACGCCCTTGCCCTCCAGCGGCAGGGCGATGTTCTTCCAGATCTTCCGCCACGGCATCAGCGTCGCCTGCTGGAAGACGAAGCCGAGCGAGCCGAGCGCCTCCCGCGAAGGAGTGTTGTCGCCCTCCGAGTACAGGAGTTTGTCGCCGATGACGATCGTGCCCTCGGTCGGCGCGATGAGCCCGCCGAGCATCCGCAGGAGCGTCGTCTTCCCGCAGCCGGAGGGGCCGAGCAGCACGACGAACTCGCGCGGCTTGATCTCCAGGTCGGTCGGGACGAGGGCGCGGACCGGTCCGGCGTCGGTGGTGTACTCCTTGCCGACGCCCTTGATCGAGATCGCCGCCCCGCCGTCGATCATCCGTTCATCGGACATACGCACGCTCCGACAGCTCGTCCCAGGTGTTGCCGGGTTCGGGGACGCGGTACTCGGTGGTCGGCGCCGCGTCGGAGCGGATGAACGACATCGTCCCGCCGCGTGAGTAGAGCGGGCCGTGGAAGACGCCCGGGGAGCGGAAGAAGTAGCCACCCTCGCGGATCACGCCGAGCGGGCCCATCAGCACGTCGCCGTAGATCTTGAACGACTCCTCGTAGACCGGGTGGGCCTCGGCCATGGGCGACTTCCAACCGGGCATCATCGCGGCGAGGTAGATGTAGACCTCGCCGTCTGAGCGCAGCGTCTTCGACATCGCCCCGACCTCGAGCTCCACCTCGCCGCTCCAGCCGGCCGGGATCCACGGTTCCCTCTCGGGGGTGATCCGCAGGAGCGGTTCACCGGAGCCGACGCCGGCGGCGAAGCCGGGCTCGCCCCAGAATCCGGCGTAGACGGTGAGGCCGCGTACCGACGCGACCAGGTCGATCGCGCTGCCCGCCCGGGCGTAGACGTAGTCGCCGGTGCGGAGCGGCTCTCCGTCGAGCAACCCCTCCCCCGCGACCACGAACAGATCCACCCCGGCGGACAGCACACCCTGGTGACGGCCGGTCAGCCGGTGGACCGCGGTCTCCGCGCCCGTGCCGGCGTCGCGGCTCAGCAACCGCTTGAGCCCGCCCTGCGCCGCGCCGAACGCCCCGTCCTGGACGGGCTGCCACGGCACGTCCTGGGTCTGGACGAAGTCGACGTCAGGCCTGTTCCACATCACATGCTCCCTGGATCGGTGGTGGCGCCGGCCGCCCGGCGTCCGAGCATCCGGCCGAACCCGAGTGCGGGAGTGACGCTCATCCCGCTCACGAACGACTTGCCGGACAAGGTGCTGCCGCCGATGACCTCGCCCGCGGCCCACAGGTTCGCGAACGGGCCGTCGGGTCCGATGACACGCAGCCGGCTGTCGACGGCGAGCCCCGCCGGGCTCTTCAGCGTGGTGCCGTGGTTCAGTACGGCGTAGTACGGCGGTTCTGCGATCGGCGCGGGCAGGTGGGCCCGGCCGAAGGGGTCGTCGCCCGAGGCGACGGCCGTGTTGTAGGCGGCCACGGTGTCGGCCAGGACGCCGGGATCCATCCCGGCGGCCCGCGCCAGCGTCGTCAGGTCGAGCGCGGTGACGAACGACGGGTGGCCGTCAAAGGCCCGGTCGAGCTCCGTCTCGTCCCAGGTGGGGAACAGCGCCGGCGCCGATCGGCGGATCGCGGCGTCGTACACCACCCAGAACTTCAGCTCGGGCTGGGCGAGCAGGGCGTTCTCCCGGTCGTCGACGCTCGGGGCGTCCTCGGCGACGAACCGCTCGCCGCGGGTGTTCACGTGGATCTCCCACGGGGCCCGCGCCTGCGGGGTGAGGGCCGGATAGTCGTCCAGCCCCACCGTCTCCCAGGTGCTGCCGGACCGCAGCACCCCGCCGTACGTGGGAAGGAAGCGGTCCTGACCGCGCACCCGGCCACCGGCGTCGACGGCGGCGAGGATGCCGGAACCCTCGGCGCCCGGCGAGGCGGGGCCCGCGAGCGGCGCCCCCGACGTGAGCCGGGGGAACAACTCGGGGTTGCCCGCGTAGCCGCCGCTGGTGAGGATCATGTTCGTCGCGTCGATCTCCCGGAACGTTCCATCGGGGTCTCGGACCGTAACCCCGGCCACCCTGACCTCCCCGGGCTCCCCGGGCTTTCCGGTCTCCACGGCGCGTTCCGCGGTCCGGAACGCCACCAGTTCGGTGCCGAGCGCCAACGTCACCGATCCCGCGCACGCCTTCTCGAACGCCGGGAGCAGCACCTCCAGCACCGACCGCCCCGCGTCGCGCCCCCAGTAGGTGCGCGGCAGCAGGTAGGGCTCGTGGAAGTGCAGCACCGCCGGGGCGTCGGGGTCCATGTCGAAACCCGAGGCCATCAGCCATTCGATCGTCGCGGGCGCGTGGTCCACCGCGAGCCGGACCAGCTCCGGATCGGCGGTGTTCCTGCTGATCCGCATCACGTCGTCGAAGTGCAGGTCAGGGCTGTCACGGATGCCCTTGGCGCGCTGCAGGGCGGTGCCGCCCGCCGAGAGCTGTGCCCAGGACCGCCACAGGGTGCCGCCGGGCCGGTCGCCCTTCTCGACGACCGTGACCCGCAGACCGTGTGCCGCGGCCTCGATCGCGGCCGGCAACCCGGCGGTGCCGGCGCCGACCACCACGAGGTCGGTGGTCGTGGTGCGCTGCATCAGGAGCGGCCTTTCACACGGAGTCGATGAACGTGGTGTCGATGAAGTCGGTGACCGGCCGCTTGGTGTCCTTGATCATTCCGGACTTGCGCATCAGCTCGATCCCGCTCTCCCAGACGGCGGTGTCCATCGACAGGAAGTCACCGCTCTTGGCGGTGCTGACCTTGACCTCGGCGGCGACCTTCGCGGCGGCCAGTGCCTTGTCGGAGACCTCGATCTCGTTGAGCACGCCCACGGCCTCCAGCACCTTGTCGGTGTTGGCGGTGTCCGCCATGAACTTCCACGCCTTGCGGCAGGCCCGCAGGAAGCTGGTGATCGCCTCGCCCTCGGCCTGCGCGGTCTCCCTGGTGACGAAGTAGGAGTCGCCGGGGAGCGGCGCGAACAGGTCGGTGTTCAGGTAGTTCAGCTCGATGTTGCGCTGCCTGAAGGCCGTCTCGGAACCGATGAAGGTGATGAAGCCGTCCACCTCGCCCCGGTTGAGGAACTCCAGCGAGCCGACGTCGGCGCCGGTGACGACCTTCTTCACCTTCGTGGGGTCGAGCCCCGCGGCGACCGACATCGCGTCGAGCAGCAACTCGGTGGTGCCGCCCTTGGAGATGACGCCGATGGTCTTGCCCTGCCACTGCTCGGGGCTGGTCAGCGGCTTGTCCGGCAGGGACGCGACGCTGTACTGGCTGACCTGGTCCTTCTGGCCGACCGTGACGATCGGGGTGTCCTGGTCGGCGATGAGCGGGCAGGTGATGACGGAGGCGGCCTTGCCGAACATGGCCTGCTTGCCCGCCACCTGGGAGACGGAGCTCGCCGTGCCGGTGCCGCCGATCGACGTGATCAGCAGGCCCTCCTCGGCGAAGAACCCCTGGGCCTGGGCGACGTACACGTCGGAGTGGGCGATGATGTGCTGGAACGGGGTCATGTAGACGAGGTTGCGCAGCTGCTCGCCCGAAGGGCCGGTGCTGGCGGCGGTGTCCCCGCCGGAGCCGTCCGACGAGCACCCGATGAGGAACTGGCTTCCGGTGGCGGTGGCGACGAGCAGCCCGGCCCCACGGAGGAAGTTGCGGCGGTCCATGTAGGTGTTCCTGTTCTAGAGAGACGTGGGACGGCCGGACGACTCGTGCCAGGGGATCGCGAACCTCCGGATGGCCGCGGTGACGGCGTAGAGGAGGAAACCGAGCACCGTCATCACGATCACGACCGCGAAGAGCATGTCGGTGCGGAGACCGGCCAGCATCATCGTCGCGAGGGCACCCAGGCCCTCGTCGCCACCGAGGTACTCGCCGACGACGGCGCCGGTGATGGCGAAGACGATGCCCAGCTCCACGCCGGTGAGCACGTAGGGCAGCGAGGACGGGATGTCCAGGGAGATCACACGCTTCCACCAGGGTGCCTGGATGACGCGCATGAGATCGCGGTGACCGGGTTCGATCGACCGGATCCCGAGGATCGTGTTCTGCATCATCACGAAGAACGCGATGATCGCCGCCATGAAGATCTTGGATGTGGGTCCGAAACCGAACCACAGAAGGAACAGCGGGACGATGGCCACCTTCGGTACGACCTGGGTGGCGATGAGGAACGGCGACAGGACCCGTTCCAGTCTGCGGGCCTTGCCGAGGATGATGCCCAGGGCCACCCCGACGACGGCGGCGAGGGCGAACCCGACCAGCGTCTCGTAGAGGGTGACCTTGATCGCCTCGTAGATGAGCGAGCCCTGCATCAGCTCGACCAGGGCCGCGCCGACCGTCTCGGGCGGGGGAAGCATCAGCTCTCCGACGCCGAACAGCACGGTGTAGGCCTTCCACGCCCCGATGAAGACCAGAAGCAGCAGAGGGGTGGTGATCCACAGCATCAACGAGGAATCGGTCCACTTACGTCGAGGCGCGCGGGGCCGCATCTCCTCCGAAGTGCGGACTGAGGTCGACATGTGCTTGCCCTCCAGGCTCCCGGTGTATCGCTGGGCGGAACGCCGTACCGGATACCGTGATGCTAGGCGCGCCACCAAAAGCAGGTCAAGGGATCCATCACTGTTTTTCGAGTTTGTAACACGCAGGGGCGATTTGACGCTTTTATCACCATATCTGAGGGTGACCGGTGCACAATCGATCGCTACACAGAGTGATAACAGCAGGTAAAAGAGCCGCCGTCGTGTCGACGGCGGGCGCCTGTCCGGGATTTCGGTCAGTCGGCCCTCAGGGGCGGCCGACCCGAACGGTGAGCGGGCCCCGCAGTCGGCCGGTCCCGAGGATCAACCGCGTTCCGCTCAGGAAACCGGGCGGCGAAGCCGGGAAGGCAACGGAGCCGAGGGCGGTGAGACCAAGGAGGGCAGGAGGACAGCGAAGCGGGGAAGACAGCGAAGCCAGGGGCGGTGAGGCCGGGAGGGCGGCGGAGCCAGGAAGGCCGCGAGGTGGTCGCGAGGTGGAGGACGGAGCCAGGAAGGCGGCGAAGTCAGGAGGAACGGTAACCGAGCTGGCGGGAGACCTCGGTGGCGGCCTCGTGGACGAGGCGGCCGTACTCCTCGATGTTGCCGACGCTGAGCCGGCTCACCGGCCCGCAGACCGAGATCGAGCCGTAAACCCGGCCGGTCGCCTCGTGGACCGCCGCCGCGACCGACGCCGCCCCCTGCTGGCGCTCGCCGAGGCTCACGGCGTAACCGCGCTGCCGGATGGTCTCCAGCTCGTCGGCGAGCCGGGCCGGGTCCTGGATCGTGATCCCGGTCAGCGCCTCAAGCGGCTGCGAGGACAGGTAACCGCGGATCTCCTCGGCCTCCATCGCGGCCAGGATCGCCTTCGACGACCCGCCGGCGTGGAGCGGGTAGAGCCGCCCGAGCTGCACCGACATGCGGATCTCCTGCGGTGAGAGCACCTGGGTGAGATACATGCGCTGGGTGCCGTACCGCACCGAGAGGGTCGCGGTCTCCTTGGTGTGGGCGACCAGCCGTTCGAGGTAGGGCTGGGCGATCCTCGGCACCTCCATCTGCGCCATCGCCGCCAGGCCCACGCTCACCGCGCCGGGCCCCAGGCGGTAACGCCGGGTGCGCTCGTCGAAGGAGAAGAAGTCGGCCGCCACGAGGGTGCGGACCACCCGGTGGACCACCGCCTTGCTCAGCCCGAGCGACCTGGCCAGCTCGGAGACGCCGATGTCGGGCTCCTTCGCCGCCGCGACCGCGAAGATCACCTGCAGTGCCCTCTCGACACCGCTGCTGGTCTGCCCGTCGTCGGCAGGGGTCCCGTTCGCCGTACTCTCCTCCGCCCGCACAAGCTCAGAGCATAGCCCGCCCCCGGGTCGTCCGGCCTCACCCATCCCTGATACAAATGTCCGGATGGCGAAGACTTCCCTGGTGGTGGGGGGTGCGGGTGGCATCGGCCGCGCCTGCGCCGACCGCCTGCGCGCCCTCGGCCACGACCTGATCGTCATCGACAGAGCCCTCGGCCACGACGCGAGCGACCCCTCCTCGGTACGTGAGGCACTCGGTGACACCCCGATCCTGGACAACGTCGTCCACGCCGCCGGCTCCGTCGGCGAGGGCGGCATCGAGGACCTCGACCTGGCCCAGTGGCGCCGGGTGCTCGACGACAACCTGACCTCCGCCCTCGTCGTCACCCAGGCGGCGCTCCCCCTGATGGGCGAGGGCGGCTCGGTCGTCCTGTTCAGCTCGGTCAACGGCCGCCACGGCGGCAACCGCCTGTCAGGACCCGCCTACGCCACCGCGAAGGCCGGGCTGATCGGCCTCACCCGCCACCTGGCCAAGGACCAGGCGGCGAGGGGGATCCGGGTGAACGCGGTGGCCCCCGGCCCGGTGGCGACCCCGATGCTGACCCGCCTGTCCGAGGAGGAGATGGACGCCCTGCGACGCCAGATCCCCCTCGGCCGGGTGACCGGTCCCGAGGAGATCGCCGGCACGGTCGAGTGGTTGTGCTCCCCCTCCGCCGCCTCGGTCACCGGGGCGGTGATCGACGTCAACGGCGGCATGTGGATGGGCTAGCCCCGTTCACCGGCTCGCCCGGCAGCCCCGTACGGGGACGGGGCTCACCGGTGCCGCCGACATCGCCCACCGGCTCGCCCAGCCGTCCCCACGGGGACGGGCTCACCAGTCGTAGAAGCCCTTGCCCGTCTTGCGCCCGAGGTGTCCCGCGGCGACCAGTTCGCGCAGGATGCGGGGAGGCTCGAAGCGCGCTCCCAGTTCGCGGGCGAGGTGTTCGGCGATGGCGAGCCGGACGTCGAGCCCGACGACGTCGGTCGTCTTCAGGGGGCCCAGGGGGTGCTTGTAGCCGAGCGTCATCGCCGTGTCGATGTCTTCCGCCGACGCGACCCCCTCCTCCAGCATCCGCATCGCCTCCAGGGCGAGGGCCACCCCCAGCCTGCTGCTCGCGAAACCCGGCGAGTCGCTCACCGTGATCGCGGTCTTGCCGAGGGCGGTCACCCAGGTCTGCGCGTCCGCGACGAGGTCCCGTGAGGTCTTGGTGCCGACGACGACCTCCACCAGCTCACTGGCCGGTACGGGGTTGAAGAAGTGCAGGCCGACGAAGCGCTCCGGCCGGGCCAGCTCCCTGGCCAGGTCGTCGATCGACAGGCTGGAGGTGTTGGTGGCGAGCACGGCGTCCGCCGCGACCTCCTCCACGTCGCGCAGCACCCGCCGCTTGAGGTCGGGATCCTCGGGGACCGCCTCGATCACCAGGGCACACGCCCCCAGCGGGGTGCGGTCGACGGTGACGACCAGCCGTGAGAGGAGTTCGGCCGCGGGCGCGGGGAGTTTCCCCCTCCGCTCGGCGTTCGCCACGCTGCCCTCCACCCGCTCACGGGCGGCCCGCACGGTGTCGTCCGAGGTCTCGACGATCCGTACGTCGGCGCCTGCCAGCAGGAACGCGTGCGCGATGCCCGCGCCCATCCGCCCGCCTCCGTACACCCCCACCGTCGACGGAGCGCTGGTGGACCGCATCATGACCACTTCCCTGTGTCGGTGACGTTTTCCAGTACGACGGCGAGGGCCTGTCCCACGCCGATGCAGATGGCCGCGACGCCCCAGCGCTCCCCTTCCGAGGCGAGGCGCCGGGCGAGCGTGCCGAGGACGCGCGCGCCCGAGGCCCCGAGCGGGTGCCCGATCGCGATCGCGCCGCCCTTGGTGTTGACGATGCCGGGGTCGATCTTCCAGGCGTCGACGCAGGCGAGTGACTGCGCGGCGAAGGCCTCGTTGAGCTCGACCGCGCCGACGTCGGACCAGCCGATCCCCGCCCTCGCCAGGGCGACCCCGGCCGCCTCGACCGGTGCGAATCCGAAGTCCTGCGGATCCAGCGCGTGCGCTCCCCGGCCCGCGAAGCGGGCCACCGGGTCGGAGCCGATGAGCGATCCGGCCTCCTCCGACCCGACGACCAGGGCGGCCGCCCCGTCGCTGAGCGGGGACGCGTTGCCCGCCGTGATGGACCCGTCGGGCCTGAACGAGGGCTTCAGCCCGGCCAGCGTCTCGGGGGACGAGCCGGGTCTGATGCCTTCGTCCCTGTGCAGCCCGGTGTTCTCCACCGGAACGACCAGATCGTCGTAGAACCCGTCCTCCCAGGCGGCGTGGGCGAGCCGGTGCGAGCGCGCCGCGAACTCGTCCTGCCGCTCGCGGGTGATGCCGTACCTGTCGGCCAGCTGCTCGTTGCACTCGCCCAGGGAGACCGTCCACTCCTTCGGCATACGCGCGTTGACCAGCCGCCACCCCAGCGTCGTGGAGACCGCGCTGAGGTCACCCGCGGGATAGCCGCGTTTGGGTTTGGGGAGTACCCACGGCGCCCGCGTCATCGACTCGGCACCGCCGGCCACGACGACCTCGGCGTCGCCCGCCTCGATCATCCGGGACGCCGTCATCGCCGCGTCCAGCGACGAGCCGCAGAGCCGGTTCACCGTCGAGCCGGGCACCGAGGTGGGCAGCCCGGCGAGCAACACCGCCATGCGCGCGACGTTGCGGTTGTCCTCTCCGGCGCCGTTGGCGTTGCCGTAGATCACATCGTCGATGAGCGCGGGGTCCAGCGCCGGCACCGTGTCGAGCACCCCCGTGAGCGCGGCCGCGGCCAGGTCGTCGGGACGCACCTCGGCGAGGGCGCCGCCGAAACGGCCGAACGGCGTACGGACGGCGGCGTAGAGAAACGAGGTGGTCACCTGTGGAGTCCTTTCCTGCTCAGCCCAGGCCCGTCGTCAACACGACCTTGCCCTTGACCCGGCCCTCCTTGACGTACTGCAGGGCGTCGCCGGCCTTCTGGAGCGGGAACGTCGTGTCGACCGCCGCGTCGACCTTCCCTTCGACGAACAACCGGAACACCTCGGCCATGGTCGAGCGCATCAGTTCCGGCATCCGGTCGCGGTAGTCGCTGCTCTGGAGTCCCACGATGCTGATGCTCTTCACCAGGATGTGTCCGGGCTTGATGGGGTTCTGGCCGCCCGAGGCGAATCCGACGATCACGATGCGGCCCTCCCAGGCGGTCGCCCGGATGATCTGGGTGAGGAAGTCACCGCCGAGCATCTCGAGGACCACGTCGACGCCCCTGCCGTCGGTGGCCGCCAGCAGGTCGTCGCGCAACGTCTCCGGGGTGGAGGTGAGCACGACGTCCGCGCCCTGCCGGCGGGCCAGCTCCGCCTTCGCGTCGTCCTGGGCCAGCGCGATCACCCGCGCGCCGTACGCCTTGGCGAGCTGGACGCCGGCGGAGCCGACGCCTCCGCCCGCGCCGGTGACCAGAACGGTCTCCCCCGGCTTCATCCGGCCTCGGCGCAGCAGCCCGAAGTAGGCGGTGGAGTAGACGAGGCCGGAGGCGGCCGCCGACTCGTAGGACATCGCGTCGGGCAACTCCATGACCAGTTCCTCGGGGACGCGCAGCTGCTCGGCGTAGCCACCGAACTCGACCAGCGCGAGGACACGCTGGCCGACCCGGAGTCGTTCGACGCCCGCACCGACCGCCTTGACGCGTCCCGCCGCCTCCTTGCCGGGGCTGAAGGGCCGTTCCGGCAGGTTCTGGTATTTGCCCTCGACGACGAGAATGTCGGGGAAGTTGACGCTGACGGCACCGACCTCGATCACGACCTCGCCCGGACCCGGCACCGGGTCGGGTACGTCTTCGACGACGAGGCTGGTCGGGGGGCCGAACTCCTTGACGAGTGCAGCGCGCATGGATGTCTCCTTCGGTTGGTCGGGCGTCAGGACCAGGGCGACTCTTCGCCCAGATCGGCGAGTGCGGGGTAGGGCACGGTGCCGGGTCCCTGACGTAGCGTCGGCGAGATGGGGCTGGGGAGGGTCGCGAACGAGTCCCGCGTCCCGGGTGCGGACACCCGCTGGGGCGCGTCGACGTCGACGAGGTTCGCCTCGACCGCCTCGTCCCACGTCGCGACGACGACGGTGCACACGTCCTCACCGTCGAGTACGGACCGCCAGTGGTCGGCGGACTCGGAGGCGAACCGTCCGGCCAGCGCGCCGATCACGGCCCGCTCCTGGCCGCGGTCGTCGTGGAAGCTCGGATCGAGCCCCACCAGCTCGACCAGCCGGTCCCAGAACTTCTGCTCCAACGCCGCGCAGGCGACGTGACGGCCGTCCGCGGTCTCGTACACCTGGTAGCGCGGGCTGCCGCCGGTGAGGAGTTCGGCGCCGGGACGAGGCCAGCCCCCGCCCGCCTGGTGGGTGGCGAAGTAGCCGTACGCGAGGACCTGCAGGTTGTGGGTGATCGAGATCTGCAGGTGGACCGGGTCACCGGTGACGTCCCGCTGTCGCAGGGCGAGCAGGATGTTGACGACCGCGGGGTAGGTGCCGCCGGCGATGTCGGCGAGCACGGTCACCGGCAGGCCGGGGGATCCGGTGCCGTCGACGGCCACCCCGAGCAGGGCGGACTCGGCGAGATAGTTCAGGTCGTGGCCCGCGCGGGTGGCCCGTGGGCCCGTCGGGCCGTACCCGCTGATGGAGCAGTAGACGACGTCGGGGTTCACCGCGCGCACGTGCTCGTACCCCAGGCCGAGCCGGTCGGCGACGCCCGGCCGGAACTGCTCGACCACGACGTCGGCCTCGGCGGCGAGTTCGAGCACGCGGTCCCGCTGGGCGGGGTCCTTGAAGTCCGCGGCGTACGCCCGTTTCCCCCGGTTGAGTACCGCGTAGTTCGCACTCGCCTCGCCGAAGCGCGGCTCATAGGTGCGCATCTCGTCCCCGCGGCCCGGCCGTTCGAGCTTGACGACGTCGGCGCCCGCGTCGGCCAGCATCAGGGTCGCGAGCGGGCCCGGCAGCAGGGTGGAGAGGTCCAGGACCTTCACTCCGTGCAGGGGGAGCCGAGGCCGCGAGGTCGGTACGGGGGGTGTCATGACGCCTCGGCCTCACGGAGCGGGCCCAGACCGACGAGGGTACGGGCGGTGAGAGCGGTGGCGGCCTGGGTGTCCGTCGCCGCGCGCAGCGAGACCGCGTCGCGCAGGTGGCGTTCGACGGGATACTCGGCCAGGTAGCCGTAGCCGCCGTGGGACTGCAGGGCCGCGGCGGCCACCTCGATCGCGGCGTCGCAGGCGTGGCGCACGGCGGCGAGCGTCCGCACCGAACCCCCGACGCCCCCGACGTTCCCGACGCCGCTGTCTCCCCGGTCGCCCTCGCCGTCCTCGTCGCTCTCGTCCGCGGCGAACGCCACCGCCAGCGCCACCGAGGTCCGCATCGCCTGGTCGAGCAGCGACTGCCGCACGGTCGGCAGCTCGGTGAGGGGTCCGCCGAACTGGTGGCGCTCCGCGGCGTAGGCGGCCGCGGCGTCGGCGGCGGCCCCGGCGATTCCCGCGGCGACCGCCGCGGCCCCCTGGCGCAGTCGGGTCCGCGCCGCGCCGACGTCGACGTTTCCCATCCGGTGGACCGCGCCCGCGGGAACGGTGTCCTTGAGCCGCACCGATCGTGTCAGGGCGCCGCCCAGCCCGGTCCGCTCCAGCGGCCGGGTGGTCATCGCCTCCGGTCCGACCAGCACCGCGGTGTCGTCGTCGCCGAGCAGCAGCAGGTAGGGGGCCTCGGCGGCCGGATCGATCCGGTCCACGGAACCGCTGAGCGCGTCCGCCGACCAGTCCAGCCGCACCTGCGGCGACGTCGCGTCCACGACGGCGATCGCCACGGCGGCCGTGTGCACGGCGGCGACCAGGTCGGCGAACCGGTCGTCGCCGCCGAGGACGTCGACCGCCGCGTGCGCCTGGGTGGCCGCCCAGCCGAGAGCCGGCCAGGCACGTCCCAGCCGCTCCATCGCCACCGCGGTGGTGAGGCGGCCGGCTCCGCCGCCGCCGTGCCGCTCGTCGGTGCCGATGGTCCAGACGCCCAGTTCGGCGAGCTCGGTCGCGAGCCCGCCGACGACGTCGGCGTCGTCGGACAACACCACGTCGTGATCGGCGACGAAGGCGTCCAGCATCGCCACCAGGTCGCGCTGCTCCTCGTCGAGAGCGGGGCCGAACCGGCTCATCGTGGTCCTTTCCGCGTGGAGATCCCTGCCGTGAGGTGCGGAGACGACGTCACGACCAGAAGCTTTCCGGGTCGGGCGCGCGACGCTCGCCGAACGAGTCGCTCAGCTCGTGGGCCTCACGGGTCTGCAGGTAGAAGGAGAGCTGCTGGTCGTGGGCCATCCGCGCCTGGCCTGAAACGCCGTTGTGGCGAGCCGAGAACGCGGCCTTCATACCGGCGATCGCCATCGGACCGCGGGAAGTGAGTGCGCGGGTCACCTCGGCGACCCGCTCGCGCAGCCGGTCGGCGGGCACCACCTCGTTGACCAGCCCCATCGCCAGCGCTTCCTCGGCGGAGTACTTCTGGTTGAGGTACCACATCTCCTTGGCCCGCTTGCGGCCGATGGTGTCCTCCAGATACCAGGATCCGTAACCGGCGTCGAAACTGCCCACCATGGGCCCGACCTGCCGGAAGACCGCGTTCTCCGAGGCGATCGTGAGGTCGCACACCGTGTGGAGCACGTTGCCTCCGCCGACGGCGAACCCGTTCACGGCGGCGACCACGGGCTTGGGGATGGTGTCGAGCGCCTGGTAGACGTCGACGATCGGCAGGACCTGCGACTGGTCCAGGGAGGTGACCGGGTCGTGCTCACCTCCGATGCAGAAGAACTTCTCTCCCGCCCCGGTGAGGACCGCGGCGCGCAGGGCGGGGTCGAGGCGGAAGCGCTGGAGCGCGTCGAACAGCTCCAGGCAGGTCCGGTGGCGGAACTTGTTCCCCGCCTCCGGCCGGTTGATCGTGATCGTGACGACCGGGCCTTCGAGGTCGATGAGGATGTCCTCGTAGTGCGACGGTTTCATCGAGTCCTCTTCTCTCCGGCGCGGAAACCCTTGCCGTTCTTGGTGCCGAGCCGGCCGGCGGCGACCATCTGCCGCAGCAGCGGGGGCGGCGCGTAGCGGTCGTCGGAGGTGGCGGCGTACGCGTTCTCCGTGGCGTGCAGGTGCACGTCGAGGCCGATCATGTCGAGCATCTCCAGCGGGCCCGACCTGTAGCCCAGCCCCAGCTTGAGCGCCAGGTCGATGTCCTCGGCGGTGGCGAGCCCCTCGTCGTACTCCTGGATGACGTCGTTGAGGTACGGAAGGAGCAGCGCGTTGACCAGAAAGCCTGGGCGGTCCTTCACGACGACGGGCTGCTTGCCGTCCAGGCTGTTCACGAGCGCGACGAGCCGGTCGACGAGGCCCTGGTCCGTCTGCAGGGCGCGGACCACCTCGACGGTGCGCATCACCGGCGCCGGGTTGAAGAAGTGCAGCCCGGCGACCCGCGCGGGGTTGGGCAGCAGGGCCGCGAGTTCGGTCACCGACAGCGCCGAGGTGTTGGTCACGATCGGGGTCTCGTCGCCGACGGCGAGAGCGGCGGCGGCGAGGACCTCGCGCTTGACCTCGAGGTTCTCGGTCACCGACTCGACGACGAGGTCCACGCCGGCCAGGTCGCCCGGCGACGTGACGGTGGTGATGCGGGCGAGTGCGGCCCGTTTCTCCTCGCCGCTCACCTTGCCGCGGGCCACGCCACCGTCGAGGAAGGCGCCGATCGCGGCGACGCCCGCCTCGGCCCGTGTCCGGTCGGCCTCCACGGCGACGACGTCGCGGCCGGACATGGCGAACACCTGGGCGATGCCGCCGCCCATGGTTCCCAGGCCGACCACTCCGATTCTGTGGAACTGGTTCATCGTCTGCCTCCTTCAGGATCCGAAGAGCCGGGTGTCGTCGTACTCGTAGAAGCCGCGACCGGTCTTGCGACCGAGGTCGCCGGCCGCGACCATCCGCTCGACCATCGGCGGCGGGAAGAAGCGCGGGTCGCGCAGTTGCTCGTACAGCCGCGTCGCGACCTGCTGGTGGATGTCGAGGCCGACGATGTCGAGCAGCCGGAAGGGCCCCATCGGGTGGCCGACGGCGCCGAGCACCGCGGCGTCGATGTCCTCCTTGGTGGCCACGCCCGCCTCGAGCGCCCGGATGCACGAGTTCTCCCACGGGATGAGGAACCTGTTCACGATGAACCCGGGGCTGTCCTTGGTGACGACGCTCACCTTGCCGAGGGAGCCGAGGAACTCCTCGGTCGCCCTGTGCGCCCAGCCGGCGGTGTGCCGTCCGTCGGCCACCTCGACGAGTTTCATCAGCGGCGCGGGGTTGCAGTAGTGGGTGCCGACGACCCGTTCCGGCCGGCGTGACCCGGACGCGATGCCGGTGACCGAGAGCGTCGAGGTGTTGGTGTGGAACAGCGTCGAGTCCGACACGATCTCGTCGAGGCGGCCGAACATCTCCTTCTTCACCCGCAGGTCTTCGAAGACGGCCTCGACCACCACGTCGCAGGGCGCCAGGTCGGTGAGGTCGGTGCTGCCCACGAGGGCGTCCTTCGCCCTCCGTGCCGCTCCCTCGTCCATCTTGCCGAGCCGGACGCCCTTGTCGAAGAAGCCGTGCACGGTCTCGATGCCGCGTTTGAGGTTGTTCTCGTCGACGTCGAAGAGGATGGTCCGGTGCCCGGCTCGCGCCATCACGATGGCTATGCCGGAGCCCATGGTGCCGGCGCCGAGCACGGCGACGGTCTTGCTCTCGTTCCTCACGGGGTCTCCTCCTCGCTGTGGCCGGGGTTGTGGCTGCGGCCCGGGCCGGGATCGTGGCCCGGGCTGGGACCGGGGCCGGGGCCGGGGCCGGGGCCGGTCATCGGACGCTCTGGCCGCCGTCGACGACGATGACCTCTCCGGTCATGAAGTCCGAGGCGCTACCGGCGAGCAGCAGCAGCCACGGCCTGAGCTCGTCGGGCTCGCCGATGCGACGTGCCGGGATGGTTCGTACGACCTTCGCCAGGACGTCGGCGTCCTCGCGCATCCCGGCGTTGAGCGGGGTGGCGAAGTATCCCGGCGCGATCGCGTTGACCTGCACTCCCGAGCGCGCCCACTCGATCGCCATCGAGCGGGTGAACCCGATCACGGCCGCCTTGGAGGCCGAGTAGGCGGCGTGGTCGGCGACGCCCTGGAGCGCGAAGTTGGAGGCGATGTTGATGACCTTGCCCGCTCCCTGGGCCACCATGTGCCGGCCGGCCGCCCGGGTGGCGAGGAAGGTGCCGCGCAGGTTGGTCGCGACGACGCGGTCCCACTCGGCGGCCGGCTGGTCGAGCAACGGCGTGGAGGCGACGATCCCGGAGTTGTTGACGAGCACGTCGACGCGCCCGAAGGTCTCCACGGTCGCCGCGACCATGCGTTCCACCGCCGCCTCGTCGGTGATGTCGGTCGGGCAGGCGAGCGCCCGGCCTCCGGCGTTCCCGGCCTCCTCGACGAACGTGTCGAGCTCGGCGGCGGTGCGTGCCGCGACCGTCACCGAGGCTCCGGCATCGACGAGCGCCGCCGCCATCGAGCGGCCGAGCCCGCGACCGGCTCCCGTGACGATCGCGACCTTGCCCTGCAGGTCGCTCATGTCGCTCCCTTCATCGAACGGGTGATCTCGCGGCCGATCAGAATTCGCTGGATCTCGTTCGTGCCGTCGTAGATCTGGGTCACCTTGGCGTCGCGCAGGCAGCGTTCGACGCCCAGGACCGCGAGGTCGCCGTAGGGCCCCAGGATCCGGGTGGCCTCGACCGCCGCGGCGAAGCCCAGGTCGGTGCACGCCTGCTTCATCATCCCGATCTGCCCGGTCGATATGTCGTCGGCGGCGTCCGCCCGGCGGGCCACCGCGTGCAGGAGCAGCCTGCCCTGCAGGATGCGTCCGCGCAGGTCGGCGAGTGCGAAGACGTGCTCGTCCGGCAGGCGCGTCCCGTGTGTCCTGGTCAGGACGGCAAGCGTGCGCGCGTAGGCGGCTCTGGCCAGCCCGACGCCCTGCGCCGCCGCGCTGATCCGTGACTTCACGACCGAGTTCATGACCACGCGCCAGCCTTCGCCTTCCGCGCCCAGGCGGTGGTCGGCCGGGACGCGCACGTCGTCGAAGAAGAGTTCGGCGGTGCTTGAGCCGTGCATCCCCATCTTGTCGAACGGCCGGCCGGGGCGGACGCCGTCCCAGCCGCCGTCGACGACGAAGGCGCTGACGCCGTCGCGGCCGAGGGTCTTGTCGGTGGTCGCGAAGCAGACGATCACGCCGGCCCTGTCACCGGTGGTGATGAAGGTCTTGGAACCGTTGAGCAGGTAGCCGCCGGAGACGGGCCGGGCGGTGGTGCGCAGGCCGGACACGTCGCTGCCGGCGTTCGGCTCGGTGATGCCGAGCGCCCCGTACACCGATCCGTCGAGCAGGCCGGGAACGTGGCGCCGTGCCAGGTCGTCGCTGCCGGCGATCATGATGGGGTACGCCGCGTGGGTCTGCGTCATGAACACCAGGGACGTGGCGGCGCAGCCCGCGGTGATCTCCTCCATCGCGACGGCGTAGGCGACGTTGGTGTCCCCGGTTCCGCCCAGGCTCTCCGGGAAGATCAGCCCCATCAGGCCCGCCCGGGCGAGCGCCTGGACGCCGTCGTGCGCGAAGGCGTGGGTGCGGTCGAGGTCGTGGGCTCGCGGCGCCACCTCGCGGGAGACGACGTCCCGGGTGAGGGCGCGCACCTCCAGTTCCCTGTCGCTCAGTGCCGCGTCGGCGACAGGTTCGTCGAGCCGCTCGTGAAGGGCCAGGTACGCCTTCGGGTCGGTGTCGAGGTCGAGTCGTGCCAGTCGTTCCGTGTTCACGCGGACTCCCCGGGGCTGGGCGCGGGGTCGGTGAACCGGGGCGGTCGCCGCTCCAGGAAGGCGGTGATCCCCTCGTCGGACTCGGCGCCGGCGACGGCGAGTGCCGCCAGGCCGGTCTCCATCTGGAGTCCCGCGTCGAGCCCGGCGTCCCGGCCGCATTCGAGGGCGGTGAGGATGGAGCGGACCGCGATCGGCCCCTGGGCGGCGATCTTCTCCGCGAGTGCCGTCGCGGTGGACATGAGGTCGGCGGGGGCGACGGGAGGGATCGGGGTGAGTCCCAGCCGGTAGGCGCGTTGCGCGTCCAGCCGCGCGCCGGTGAGCATGAGGTGCGCGGCCGCGGGGGCGCCGATCGCGCGGGGCAGCCGCTGCGTGCCGCCGTACCCGGGCATCAGCCCGAGCCCGGACTCGGGCAGCCCGAGGGAGGCCCCGGTCGACAGGACCGGGAACGTCGAGGCGAGCACGAGCTCGAAGCCGCCGCCGAGCGCGACGCCGTTGACCGCCGCGATCACGGGTACGGTCGCCCGCTCGATGTCCCGCAGGATCCGCTGTCCGGTGCGGAGCGTCTCGTGGGCGCGGTCCGCGCCCATCCCGGCGAGTTCCTTGAGGTCGGCGCCGGCGCAGAACGCCTTCTCACCGCTTCCCGTGACGACGACGGCGCGGACCGCGGGGTCGGCGTCGGCGTCGAGGACCGCGGCGCGCAGCCGGGACAGGACTTCGGCGTTGAGCGCGTTGTACGCCTCCGGCCGGTTGACGGTCACGATCGTGACCGGGCCGCTCCACTCGACGAGGACGCTCTCGGACGGGGTCATGACGCGATCTCCGCTGCCTCCAGACCGACGACGCGGGCCGCCGCGAGCTCGTCGATCTGCTCCTGTGTGTATCCCAGATCCAGCAGGGTCGTCCGGGTGTCCGCCCCCAGCGCGGGGAACCGCTCGTTGCGCGGTTTCTCCTGCGAGGCGAGGCGGAACGGGCTGCGAACGCTGACGAGGTCGTCGTGGCCCCCCGGGACGGGAAGGATCGCGCCGCGCGCCACGACCTGGGGGTCCTTCGTGACCTCGGAGAGGGTCTGCACCAGCGCGGCCGGCACCTCGACGTCGGCGAGCAGCCGGAGCCACTCCGCCGCGGGCCGCGTGGCGAGTCGCCGCGCGACCAGTTCGGTGATCCGTGAGCGGTCGGCACGGCGGCTCGCGTTGTCCGACAGCCCCGGATCGGCGCCCAGTTCGGGAAGCTCGATGGCGTCGCAGAACCGCTGCCACATGGAGTCGTTGCCGATCGCGATCACGATGGTCCGGTCGGCGGCCTCGAAGGGCTGGTACATGGCGAGGACCGAATCGGTGCCGCCGCTGGGCGCCGGCTCCGGCTCGCCGGCGAGGAACGCGGCGACCCGCGGCGCCATCAGGGCGAGGTCGGTGTCGAGCAGGGACACGTCGATGGCGTCGCCCTGTCCGGTACGGCACTGACGGACCAGTGCCGCGTTGACGGCGATCGCCGCGGCCATCCCCGTCGCCACGTCGGAGAGCGCGGTCGAGACGCGCTGGGGTGCCCCGCCCTTCTCCCCGGTGACCGACATCAGCCCGGACCGCGCCTGGGCGACGAGGTCGTATCCGGGCAGGTCGCTGTCGGGGCCGGTGAGGCCGAACCCGGACATGGCGCAGTACACCAACCGGGGGTTGCGGCGCCGGAGGGTCTCGCCGTCGATCCCGATGCGGCTGAGCTTCGCGGGGTTCATGTTCTGCAGGAAGACGTCCGCGGTGTCGAGCAGCCGCAGGAGCACCTCGCGCCCCTCGGGCGCGCTGAGGTTGAGGACGACCGACCGCTTGTTGCGATTGGCGGAGGCGAACCACGCCGAGACCCCGTCGACGAACGGCGGGCCCCAGGACCGGGCGTCGTCCCCGCTGCCGGGGCGCTCAACCTTGATCACTGTCGCGCCGAGGTCGGCGAGGTACATCGCGGCGGTGGGGCCGGCGTAGGAGGTGGTCATGTCGACCACGCGCACGCCGTCGAGAGGCCCCGACGGCTCGTCCACAGGCCCACTGCTGGTGTCCAATGAAATCACCTACTAATAATGTTGGACATTTATCGATTGGTCAACACCGTCTGGTTTGTCCTCATAGAGCTCAGGAGGCGTCGGAAGATCCGGCCGACGGCAGGGCCGGCGTCAGGACGGCGACCCCGGACAGGACCGGACGGTCCGACTGGCGGGCCTCGACGCGTACGGACTCCCGGGTGTCACCACGCTCGAACCGCACCCGGATGGGCACTCCCGGCAGCATCGGTGCCTGGAACCGGCACTCGAACGAGGCGAGACGGCCTCCGTGGCCGTCCGCGTGACGCCCGAGGTAGGTGGCCACGTATCCGTAGACGTACATGCCGTGCAGGATCACACCGGGCAGGCCGACGCGGCTCGCCACCGCCTCGTCGAGGTGCACGGCACTGTGGTCCCGAGAGACCCGCGCGTAGTCGCGAGGCACGTCGGCGGCCGGCTCCCACACGAGAGGAGCGGGCACGGGGACCTCACCCACGGGCACGGGAAGCTCACCCATGACGCAGAGCCTGGGTGCTGGTGCCGCGCAGGCACATCCGGCCGTCTTCGGTGAAGGACTCGGTCTCCACATCGAAGAAGACGGCGCGCGCGCCTTCCTTGATACGGCCGATCCAGGCTCGGGTCTCGATCGAGGCGCCCACCGCGATGGGCGCGTGCCACGTCAGGGACTGCGCCGCGTGGACGTTGTGGTCGAACGGCAGGTCGAGGCGGTGATCGTGCAGTACGCCGAGTACGGCGCGCATCGTGAGAGCGACTGCCAGGCCGGGCGGCACCTCCCGAGTGCCGGCGAGGTCTTCCCGGCCGTGGCCACCGGCGTCGGCGCGGTCCCCCCTGCCATGGTCACCGACATCGGCGGGATCCTCCCCGCCGCGGTCACCGGCACCGGCGCGGTCCTCCCCGCCGTGGTCGCCGACATCGGCGGGATCCTCCCCGCCGTGGTCGCCGACATCGGCGGGATCCTCCCCGCCGTGGTCACCGACGTCGGGGCCGTCCGGCGGGGTGCCGCCGGTCACCCCTTCCTTCTCGCGGTCACCGAAAACCGATCGGCCGGCCGGAACGTCGCAGAGGCGGGCGTGGCCGAGCGCGTCGGCGGGCTCGATGATCTCGCGGGTCCGCCACGACTCCTGGCGCTCACGCAGCGCGGCGAGCCGGGCGAGCACCGGAGCGGGGTCCCAGGTCACCGTCATTGGGGCGCCGTCTCCACCAGTGCCAGCCGCTGACGGAGCTCGACCTTGCGGATCTTCCCGCTGGGCGTCTTGGGCAGACTCGGCACCAGCACCAGGCGCTCCGGCAGGAAGTGCCTGGACACGCCGCTGTCGAGCAGGTGCCGGTTGAGCTCGTCCAGGGTCAGATCATCGGTGCGGGAGTGCACCACGGCGCAGGCCCGCTCGCCGAGACGCTCGTCGGGGACACCGACGACGGCCACGTCGACGACGTCGGGGTGGGTGTAGAGCACGCTTTCCACCGCGACCACCGGGATGTTCTCCCCACCGCGGATGACGATGTCCTTGCTGCGCCCTTCGAGGTAGACCAGCTGGTTCTCGTCGATGCGGGCGGTGTCGCCGGTGTCGAACCAGCCCTCCGCGTCGATCTCCTCCCGGGTCCTGTCGGGCAGGCCCTGGTAACCCAGGAAGAGTCCCGCGCTGCGAACCTGCATCCGTCCCGGCGTGTCGGCGGCCACGGGCTCGCCGTCCGTCCCGACGATGCGGACTTCGACGCCGGGCACCGCCCGGCCGTCGCTCGCGAGCTCAGGGTCGGACATACCCGGCCGGCAGGAGATCCCGATCCCGATCTCGGTCATTCCCCACGCGGAGCCCACCCAGCAGCCGAAGGCACTGCGCCCGGCACCGGGAAGCGCACGCGGGACCGGCGATCCCGTCGTGATGACGGCGCGCAGCGCGCAGCGCGGGTCACCGACGAGGTCGGTGGTGAGCAGGTCCTGGAGGAACGTCGGGGCACCGAAGAACACCGTGGCCCCTTCCTCGCGCAGGAAGGTCGCGGCCGTCGCCGGGCTCCACTTCTCCAGGTAGACGGCCGTCCCCCTGAGGTAGGCGGTCATCAGGACTCCCCACAGGAAGCCGCTGTGGTGGCCGACGGGTGAGACCACGGCGTTCACCATCGGGGCGCCGAGGTTCTCCGCCCCGAAGTAGGCCAGCCAGTTCCGAAGCACCGCGATCAGGGTCTGGTTGGTGTTCATCACCCCCTTGGGGGCGCCCGTCGTACCGGAGGTGAAACCGATGTGGCACAGGCCGCGGGGGTCCACCGTGGGGAGCACGTCCGGGAGTCGCGCGCCGTCGGCGGCCGGGACGGCCAGATCCCCGAGCGCGATCTCGCCCTCGCCCCTGCCCGAGTCTCCGCGCACGACGACCAGCGGCGCCGCCTCTCCGTACGAGGCTCGCACCACCTCCAGCGGGGTGGCGCTCGCGACCCGTTCCTGCGTCACCACCACCTTCGCGCCGGTCGAGGCGAGGATGTGACGGACCTCCTTGGTGCCGTAGGCGACCGGGATACCGGTGTAGACGGCACCGGCGCGGTTGATGGCGAAGATGAGCGCGGCGAACTCGATGCAGTTCGGCAGCATGACCACGACGGAGTCACCCTCGGTGACTCCCCGGGCCCGCAGGCCCACGGCGAGATCGGTGACGTAGGCGTCGAGCTCGGCGTAGGTCATCGCGCGGCGGCTTCCCCCCGGCCCGGCGGAGTCGACCGCCGCGGTCAGCTCGGGGTGTGCGACGGCCGCGTCGGCGAGCAGGGAGGTCAGCGTCTGCGAGGTCCACTGGCCGCCGGTCTCGTAGGTGGTCGCGAGATCCCGGGTCAGCCTGCTGTCCGGGCGGATGCCCGGGTGCTCGCCCGCGGCGGGTGTGTTCTGCGAACTCACGATGCGCTCCTCATTGGTTGGTGTTGCTCGACCGCTCAGCGCGCGGTCTCTCCTCCGTCGACGGTCAGCACGGCTCCGGTGAGAAACGTGCTGTGGGGGTCGCACAGTGGTCCCATCGCGGCGACGACGTCGTCGACCGTCCCGAACCGGCGCGCGGGCACGGCCCTCGTCACACGGGCGCTCTGTTCGGGGTCCGCGCGGATGCTCGCGTTGAGGTCCGTCGCGATGAACCCGGGGGCGATGGCGTTGACCTGGACTCCGTGGCGCGCCCACTCGACCGCCATGCTACGGGTGAACGAGACGACGGCCGCCTTCGACGCGCAGTAGGCGGCGTGCCCGCTCACCCCTTTGAAGGCGTAGTTCGAGGCGACGTTCACGACCCTGCCGGAGCCCTGGGCGGTGAGGAGGACCCCCGCGGCGCGTGTCACCCGCACCGTGCCGAGGACGTTCGTTTTCCACACCGCGTCCCACGGCTCGTCACCGGCGTCCAGGAGAGAACCCGAGGCGAGCACCCCCGCGCAGTTGACCAGGAGATCCAGTCCGCCGAGGCCGTCCACCGCCTCCGTGACGAAGCGCTCGATGGAGTCGTGATCGGAGACGTCGACGACGTGTGGGTGGGCGGTGCCCCCCTGGGCGGCGATCTCGTCGGCCACCGCGCTCAGCGCCGCGGAGTCGCGGCCGCCGATCGCGACCGTCGCGCCGGCCGCGGCCAGCGCTCGCGCGATCGCCCGGCCTATCCCCCTGCTGGCACCCGTGACGACGGCTCTTCGTCCGGCCAGATCCGGGAAACCCGACATGCTGTTGCTCCTCATCGCGCGGGGGCGTCTTTGCCGCCCTCTCTCGGGAACGAGTCGACCACGTCCGCGAAGCGGTGCCGAGTAAGCATAATGTCGAACATTCACCACATAGGCAAGTAGTATCCGTTAGGAGCTACGACATACTGCCGCCCCGGGAAGCCAGTAGACTTCTGCTTCGGCGGTTGACTGATGTAGGACACTTGTCAACCCCCCGGAAACGAGAGGCCCACATTGGAGACCTTCGGTGAGCCCCGTGCTCTCGGGCAGGCGGTCGTGCGCCCGCGCCAGCAGGTGGAGGACCGCATCCGTCGGGCGATCCTCGACGGCGAGCTCAAGCGCGGCGAGCGTCTCCCCTCCGAGACCGAGCTCGCACGTCAGTTCGAGGTGAGCAGGACGACGGTGCGCGAGGCGCTGCGCTCGCTGTCGACACAGAACTTCATCGAGAAGGTCCCCGGGGCGGGAGGCGGCAGCTTCGTCCGGGCCGTGGACCACGAGGCACTCAGCGAGATGCTCTCGGAGTCCATGAAGAACCTGCTCAGCCTCGGCAGCATCGGGGCCGACGAGGTGCAGTCGGTGCGCGAATACCTTGAGGTCCCCGCGGTCCGGCTCGCCGCCGGCCACCGCAGCGCGGAGGACCTCGCCCAGATGCACAGGATCATCGAGCGCCAGAAGTCGGTCCGCGTGACGGACCCGTCCGTACCCCAGCTCGACGTCGACTTCCATTCCGCGGTCGCCCGCGCGTCCGGCAACCGGGTGCTGGGCTCCTTCGTCCAGGCCCTGCACGAGCAGACGATGCCCGTACGGTTCCTCGACCTCTCCGAGCAGGTCGGCGCCGAGACCGTGCTCCAGCACCTGCAGATCGTGAAGGCGATCGAGGCGGGCGACGAGGACGCGGCCCAGAACGCCATGGTGACGCACCTTCGCTACCTGCAGGCTCACCGCGTGGCCGCGGCGGAGCACGGCTGACCCGGCACCTCCGGATCAGGCCCGTACGAACGCCTTTCACCCCCGCGCGACCCTGACTCCGGGTCCGCGCGGGGCGCCTCTCCGATCACGCGACCCTGACTCCGGGCCCGCACGGGGCGCCTCCTTGACCGGGCGCCCCTGACTCCGGCCCGCCCGGAGCATCTCCGACCCGCCGCCTCCGATCCCTGGCCACGTACGGCGATTCGGCACACCCCGGCTCCGGCCCGCGCGGCCGAAAACGCGTCGATTTCTCCCCCCTTGCCGCATTCCGAACTGTCCGACAATAATCGGCTAGTCCTTAAATAGCCGATGCAGGGAGTACGTGATGGGTTTCGAGGGGCAGGTAGTGGTCGTGACCGGTGCGGCGGGAGGTCTGGGACGCTCGATCGCGGGCGAGTTCCTCGAAGCCGGCGCGAGTGTGGTGCTCACTGATCGGGACGCCGACCGCCTGGAAGAGGTCGCCCTGCGGCTCGGCCTGCCCGACCGCGTCATGGCCCACGCCGGGGATCTGACCGACGAGCAGGACGTCGTCGGCCTCGCGGAGGCGACGGCCGGCAGGTTCGGGACCTGCCACGTGCTGGTGAACAACGCCGGCATCCTCGGCACTCCCGGGCCGTTGGCGTCGCTCTCCACGGCGGCGTGGAACGAGACGATCGCGGTGAATCTGACGGCCGCGATGCTCTGCACTCGCGAGCTGGGCCGCCTCATGATCGACAACGGCCGCGGCGCCGTCGTGAACATCGCCTCGGTGGGCGCGCACTCGCCGAACACCTCCCCCACCTACGGCGTCTCCAAGGCGGGCCTGGTCGCACTGACGCGACACACCGCCGTGGAGTGGGGCCCGCTGGGAGTGCGGGCGAACGCGGTGAGCCCCGGGTTCGTGCGCACGGAGATGTCGGCGGCCCACTACGCCGACCCCGATCTGCTCGCGTTGCGCACCCAGCTCACCCCGGTGCGCCGCATCGGCGGCGCGTCCGACATCGCGAGCGTGGTCGCCTACCTGGCGAGCGACGCCGCCGCGTTCGTCAACGGCCAGGAACTGGTGGTCGACGGGGGGTTCCTGTCCGCCCCGCTGATGCATGTGCAGCGTCACGCGGATCAGTACGGCGGCCATTCGGCCCCCCAGCCCGCGCTCTTCGCGGATCGCCTGCGCTCCACGGAGACTCGGCGATAGCGCGACAGCACCATCACGTCATGATCGAACGTTACGAATCCATCACATCTCGTAACGAACATCAACCGGAAACCGTGCGGTAAAGTCCCATGACCTGGGGCTTTCACGCAGAGCCTCCGACCGGACACCCAGAGCACCCCCGGATCGACGACCGGGCAGGGCGAGGCGCCACCGCACACCCCCCGCACAGTGCGGCCACCCCCTCACGCAGGGGGCAGGAGACCGCGATTCACCGCCGGAAAACCCGGCCGGCCCCCTCACCACAGCCGAAGCGAGCCGGTGAGCACGACAAATAAGACTGTTGCCTTCATCACGGCCCACCGGTATCGTCCGTCCATCAGGTCGAATGTCGAACATTAGGAATCCGGTATGACACAAGACGCTGTCGCCGCCACCAACAAGGGCGCCCCCCAAGCCAGCAAGAACTCCATCCGCAAAGTCACCACCGCCTCCATGGTCGGCACCGTGATCGAGTGGTTCGACTTCAATCTTTTCGGCGCCATGGCCGCGCTGGTTCTCGGGCCGCTCTTCTTCCCCTCGGACAACCCGCTCACCAGCACGCTGCTCTCCCTGGCGACGTTCGGCGTCGCGTTCGTCGCGCGGCCCTTCGGCGGCATCGTGTTCGGCCACTTCGGCGACAAGTACGGCCGCAAGAAGATGCTGGTCCTCGCGCTGCTCATGATGGGTATCGGCACGTTCGCCATCGGCCTGCTCCCCACCTACGCCTCGATCGGGATCGCGGCCCCGATCCTCCTCGTCACGCTCCGCCTGATCCAGGGTCTGGCGCTGGGCGGCGAGTACGGCGGTGCGGTGCTGATGGTGGTCGAGCACGAAGGGGCGGCCAAGCGTCGCGGCTTCTTCGGAGCCTGGATGGGCAGCGCCTCACCGATCGGATACATCCTCGCCGCGGGACTGATCGCCCTCACCTCGGCGTTCATGCCGGAGGACGCCTTCAACTCGTGGGGCTGGCGTATCCCGTTCCTGCTGAGCGCCATCATGGTCATCGTCGGCCTGTACATCCGCCTGTCCCTGGAGGAGTCGCAGGCGTTCAAGGAGGTCGTCGAGCAGTCGAAGACCACGGAGGTCGTCAAGATCCCCCTCATGGAGATGTTCAAGCGCTACCCGCGCAGCGTCCTCTCCTCCATCGGCGCCTCGCTCGGCATCCACGCCGGCTACTACCTGTCCATCATCTTCGCCCTGTCGTACGCCCGTAACGAGGTGGGCTTCAGTGCGACGGCCGGCCTGGTGATGGTCCTGATCGCGTCCGTCTTCTACTTCAGCGCGATCATGATTTCCGGCCACATCTCGGACAAGGTCGGCCGCAAGCCTCCGATGCTCATCGGCGTCATCGGCTTCGCCGTCTGGGTGTTCGCGCTGTTCCCCCTGATCGCCACCGGCAACCCCCTGTTCGCGGGCATCGGCTTCTCGGTCGGCCTGATCTTCCTCGGGTTGCTCTACGGCCCGATGAGCACCTGGCTCGCCGAACTGTTCGGAACGCAGGTCCGCTACACCGGCATCTCGTTCGGCTACACCATCGCGGCCGTCATCGGTGGAGGCATCACGCCGGCGCTCGCCGTCGCGCTGATGGACAGCTACGACAGCACGATCCCGATCTCGTTGTTCGCCGCGGGCATCTCGATCATCGCGTTCCTCACGATCCTGTTCACGCGTCGTGGGCTGTCCCACGAGGAGGAGGACCTGAGCAATGTCTGAGATCGGCACCGCGAAGCCGGGAGTGTTCCTGGTGCGCGCCGAGGTCCGCGACGACCTGCGTGACGACTTCGACCACTGGTACGAGACCGACCACCTCCCGCTGGTGATCAGGACGCTCGGGGCCAGGTCGGGGCGACGCTGCTGGAGCGTGACCAGTCCCGGGGTCCACTTCGCCGAGTACGAGTTCGACGACCTCGACGACCTGGTACGGATGGTCGGGTCCCCGACGCTCCAGCCGCTGCTCGACGACTTCGACGCCCGGTGGCCGGAAGGGGTCGTGCGCACGCGGGAGATCCTCGAACCGGCGGGCGCGAAGCGGTGAATCACCCCGGATGAACGCCTCCGGCTGCCCGTCAGCCGAGGAAGGCGGACCGAATCGGAGGCCCGGGGCGGCGAAGACCGCCCCGGGCCTCCGCTTTCCCGCGCCCGGCCGGATCCTGCGCACGGAGAACCCGGTACGGTTCCGTCAGCGGCACCGACAGCCACTTCGCGCGGGTCAGGGGATGCGGATGGTCCTACCCCCCGGCCGTCCCGCGAGGACAGGTTGTGAACCGAGGTCGAAACACAGGAAGAACGGCAACTTGCTTCGAATTCAAAGCGATACATTCATGAGTGTGACGATCGTCACACTGCTTCGAATTCGCGACATGTAGCGTGAGGGCATGAACGACAGCCAGCCGGAAGCCGGTACGGGAACCGAGGACGTCCAGCCGCTCGATCCCGCCCAGCTGGGCGCCTACTTCGTGCTCACGGAGGCTGTCAGCCTGCTTCAGCACCAGGTCGAGCAGCAGCTACGCGCCGAAGGCGGCATCAGCTACGTTCAGTTCCAGGTGCTGGCCCGCCTTGCCCATCACGACGGCCCGCTGACCATGACCGAGCTCGCCGACGGCGTCGTCTACAGCCGCAGCGGCCTGACCTACCAGGCCGGGCTGCTGGAGAAGGCCGGCCTCATCACCCGCGGCCCCAGCCCCGACGACGAACGCGCCACCCTGGTCGCCATCACCGGCGACGGCCGGGCTCTCGTCGAACGCGTCCTGCCCGGCCACATCCAGATCGTCCGCCGGCTCTTCGACCCGCTGGCGAACGACGACCTGCACCACCTCGGCGACATCATGAACCGCGTCCGAGACCACCTGCGCACCCAGCCGCCCCGCTCCGCCGCCTCACGCAGGGGCCGCACGCCTCCCTCGGCCACCGCCGCGCCATAGCCCCCGGCCAGGCGGCGTTCTTCCCGTCGCAGGCGTGCGTTCTCTCCCTGGACGACGTTCTCTCCACGGGCGATGTTCTCTCCGCAGACGGCGACGCGGGCGACGGGCCCGGCTCCCCCGAAGCCACGGGTCACCCCTCGGCCTGGACACCGGGCCGGACGTACGCGGCGAAGAACCGCAGGACGGCATCCGCGATCTCGCCGGGCTTCTTCTCCGGCGCGAAGTGGTCGAGCGTACCGAACGTCGCGGTCTCGGAGCGCGGAATCGTCTCGGCCAACCGGGCGAGGGCGACGCTCTGCCGAGCGGTGTCACGCCCCTTGCCTCGCATGATCAGAGCGGTCGCGGAGATCTCACGATAGTCGGCCAACCGGCCGTCGAGCCGCCCCACCTCGGTGTGCTCGTTGATCGCCTGGGGCATGAGCGCGAGTTTCTGCCGCTTCTCCGCGCGGGGAATCGCGTACCGCAGGATGATCCGGAAAAGCCGGCGTGGAAGGTGTCCGGTCTGATCGGGGTTGGCCCCGTGAGCGAAGGTGACGAACGCCTCGAAGTTCGCGCCTTTGGAGATCTCATCGCGTGCTCGCTCGATCCAGTCGACCGGGACCGACCCGTCGACCGACACCCCGGGCTCGTAGACGGCGACCGCGTCGAACGCCGAGGTCTCGCACGCGGCGCGCAGGGCCACCAGTCCGCCGAAGCTGTGCCCGAAGATCAGCCGCGCGCCGGTTCGTGCGCGTACCGCCTCGACGTCCTCGCACTCCCGCGCGATGCCGTACCGATCGCCCTGCGGGCCGCTGCCGCCACGGCCACGCCGCTGCACGATGTGCACGGTGTGCCGGGCCGCCAGGAGTCCGGCGAAGGCGGCGAGGTCGGACGCCACCGCGAGCGCTCCGGGGACCACGATGACATCGGGCCCGCACCCCACACTGAGGTATTCGACGGGCGTGCCGTCCGCCGATGTCACCGACCGAGTGTCCAGACCAGACATGGTGTTCTCCGTTTCTCTCGTCTTCTCTCGTCGCCCGGACCCACCCCCGAGCGATGCTTACAATGTACGCAGCGACGAAGAAGCCCCACCACCTCGCACCGCTGCGAGCTAGTGCACTTCGCATGTCATCGCAGAACAGCGGGGTAGTGCGGGGGCCCGTCGGCTCACGACCGCACTAGTGCACTGGAGAGTCATGACAGACCGACCGCTCTATCTGCGCATCGCCGACGAGATCGCCGGCGACATCCGGAGCGGGCGACTGGCGGAAGGCCGGCCGGTGCCGTCCACCCGGCAGATCGTCCGGGACCGCGGGGTCGCGATGGCCACCGCCACCAAGGTCCTCGGTGCCCTGCGCGAGGCGGGCCTGGTCGAGGCGGTCCCGGGCCGCGGGACCGTCGTCCGGCGGCGAGACGAGCCTGCGACCGGGAGGACCGGCCCGTCCACCGGCGAGCGGACACGGCGCCCCGGGCTGACCCGGCGCGAGATCGTCGAGGCCGCCGTACGGATCGCCGACACCGACGGGCTGCCGCTCGTCACGATGCGACGGGTGGCCGTCGCCCTGGACGTCTCCACGATGGCGCTCTACCGCCACGTCCCGAACAGGAACGACCTGACGCTGCGGATGGCCGACCGCGTGTTCGCCGGTGCCAGGCTGCCCGAGATCCCGATGACGGCCTGGCGACGACGCCTCGAAGCGGCCGCGCACCTGTTCTGGACCGTCTTCGGCCGTCACCCGTGGGCCGCCGAGGTGTTCTCGCTGAGCCGCCCGCAACTCATGCCCAACGTGCTGCCGATCGCCGAGTGGTCGCTCAGCACACTGCGCGCGATGGGGTTCGGCGCGCACGACATGCTGTGCACGCACATCAACCTGTTCGGGCACGTACGCGGCATGGCGCTCGTCCGTCTCGCGGAGGCGCAGGCGGAAGAGGACACCGGGATGTCGGCGGACGACTGGATGAACTTCCAGGACGGCCCGCGCCGGTGGGCCTCCACCGGCAATCCCGGACTCGGCTACGCCGCGCGGGAACCGTTCGACTTCAACCTGGACGCGGTCTTCGAGTACGGGCTGCAACGCCTGCTCGACGGCATCGACGCCCGCCGCCGCGAGCTCGGACGGGCGACCTGACGCGAGCTCCGGGACGGTGGAGAACGTTCGGTGACGAGACGCGGGTGAAGCGCCGGGATGTTCAGTGATGCAGCGCGGGTGAAGCGCTGGGATGACAGGCGCAGCCGGCCACCCGTGCCGCGGCCGGGACGGCCTCCCGAGCGGCCGTGATCACATCGTCCAGCATGCGCTGCCGCTGTGCGCGATCGATCAACCGGCCTCGAACGAACACCGCGCCGATGCGCGTCGTGTTGCGGATGTCGCGCAGCGGGTCGGCGTCCAGCAACACCAGGTCCGCCACCTTTCCGCGCTCGACGGTCCCGTGGTCACGCAGCCCGAGCTGCCTCGCCGGTTCCAGGGTCGCCGCCCGCAGGATGCTCATGCCGCTGAGCCCTGCCTGGGACAGCAGCTCCAGCTCGTCGTGCAAGCCGAAGCCGGGCATCACATACGAGGTGCCCGTATCGGTGCCCGCCAGCAGCGGCACCCCGGCGCGATCGAGTTCGGCGACCAGCCGCAGCCGGCGTTCGAAAAGCTCCCTGCGTGACGCGGCCTGCTCCGCAGGACGGTCTTTCAGATACACCTCCCGCATGGTCATCTCCCACAACTGCCGTATCTGAGCGGGGAAACAGCGGTGACGCGGGTCATCGGTGCGCACACTCGACGGTGTGTCGACGACCCGGTGGTTGGTCAGCGTCGGCGTCAACCGGGTCTGGTTGCGCGCCAGGCGGTCGAAGACGCGGGCGGCCTTGCGCCGATCGTAGCTGCGCGCGGCGGCGTACTCCACGGGGTGCATTCGGTTGTACCAGCCGGCATATTCTCCCGGGCCGATCGGCACCGCGGCGATCGCCTGACGTAACTTTCGCTCCTGGTCAGAGGTGTTGTACCAGACCGCCGACAGATGTTCGATCGTCCGCAGCCCGGCATCGCTCGCCTCGGTGAAGCGGACGAAATCCGGCACATGGCCGAGGATGGGAATCCGCTGTCTGCGCGCCTCGTCGGCCAGGGCGAGAAAGGACGCCCGGCTGAGCCGCGTGTAGGTCTTGATGAAGTCGGCGCCCGCCGCCTTCTCCCGCCGTACCGCGGCACGGGCCTGCTCCGGACCGGCCACGCTGACGAAGGGCGGCCCGATCCCCTCCCACAGCGACGGCGCACCGTCGATCATGCGGCTGCCGATCACGTACCGGGGACCCAGACGGGTACCGGCCTCCACCTCACGCCGCCAGGCACTGATCGCCGGGTTCGCGCTCATCTCCCGCACGGTGGTGACCCCGTTGGCGAGGTAGAGCGGCGGATAAGTGCGCTCCAGTTCCGTCGAGTGCACGTGCATGTCCACGAGCCCGGGGATGAGGAATTTGCCGGTGCCGTCCACCACGGTCGCCCCCGCGGGAACGGGCACCGACCGGACCGGGCCCACCGCGACGATGCGCTCACCCCGCACCAGCACCGTCATGTCACGAGCCGCCGGTCGTCCCGTCGCGTCGATGACCGTCACCCGCACGACGGCGGTGACCTTACCCGCGCCCCCGACCGCCCTGGTGCTCGCCTGCGCGGTCCGGCCGCCCCCTACCAGCGCCCCGACCGCGGTCGCAGCCGCCCCAGCGATCACACTTCGCCGGGAAACATCCTTCTTCATCGTGCGACTCCTTGCCCCCGTTGGTTTTCACCAGCTTTCTGGAGTCGCGCCGTGTTCACGATGAAGGGGGCAGGTCATCACAGGTAAGGCGGGCCCTACCGTGCCCGCTCCGCGGCCTGATCACCTGATGGTCTTCCCCGTCCTTCAGGTGGAACGCCTCGGCCGTGAGCGTGTCCAAGCCCGCTGGATGACCCGGTGGTCGATCAGGGTGATGTCGTACCGGCGCAGAAGATCGAGGGCGACCGCCGAGGTGAGGAATTCGTCGTCGGTTCGTCGTACGAGCCGGCCGCTGTCGATCGCGCGGATCTGTCGGGTGCCCACACTCGGGTGCACCACACATTCACTGAGTCCGGCCGGCAGATCACGTAACAGGCGGGAGTGGTGGGCCGTTTTGTCGTCGCCGAAACGGAACGGCACGGGATGCGTCCAACGAGTGTCCGCGGCATTTCCATTCCCCTCCACGGTGAAGAGATATTTCACGGGCACCCGTAGGCGTTTCCCTTTCCTGCGACTGACGGTCCCTGGCGTCCACCGTCCCTCCTGTACAGTTCCGCTTCATGCGTACCCCCCATATCGCCCTGTCTGTCGGGGTTCTGGTCGGCTTGTTGTTTACCGGAACCGCCCACGCCCACACCGACACCGGTGTCGGCGCACCGGTTCCCACCGGCACCAAGGCATTGACCCATAATCCGCTGTATCGCAGCGGCAAACTGACGCTGCCCTGTGCGCGGCACCCCGAAGACTCCGGCAGTGTCGCCGCCGCGAAAAAACACCTGACGGCGATACTGGGCTGCTTGAACGCCTCATGGTCCAAGCAGTTGAAGAAGACAGGCATGCCATTCAGGAAACCGACGATCCAGTTCATGACCAAGCCCGGCCGCGCATGCGGATCGGCATGGGGCAAATACCACACCGGCCGCTACTGCACCAGCCGGCAGCGGATGGTCATCATGATCAGCGACTATGCCGTCAAAACACCGGACCACCCGTCGATGCTGCACTTGATGGCACACGAATACGCCCACCACGTGCAGAACCTCACCGGCATATTGAACGCCCACGCCCACCTGCCGGCCCGTACCAAGGCGCAGGCGCTGACGCAGAGCCGCCGCCTGGAGTTGCAGGCCGACTGCCTGGGAGCGGCGTTCGTGGCCAGTGTCTGGTCATCACAGAACTACCGGGACGAGGACTGGGAGGGGGTCGTGGACCACTACCGGGACAGCGGCGATGAGAAGGTCAACAAGGAACGCAGTCACGGCACGGGCAAGAACCGGGCCGCCTGGCTGCAGCGGGGCTTCGCCGGCGCCTCCCCGGCCGCGTGCAACACCTGGACCGCACCGGCGTCCCGCGTCGCCTGACACGGAGGAGAATGCGCCCTCGCGGCGCGCGCCCCAGCGATGAGCGGCTCAGCTTGAGCTGTGGCGACCGAAGACGATGCAGAACGGGTGACCGACGGGATCGGTGAAGGCCCGAAAGCCCGACTCGTGTTCACTCGGGACACGGGTGGCGCCCAGGGCGAGTAATTCCCGCTCGGCCTGATCGGGGTCGGTCACCCGGATGTCGAGGTGCATCTGCTGGGGATGCGCGGGGTCGGGCCAGCGCGGTGGAATCCACGGGACGGCCCGCTGGAAGGCCACCTGCCGAAGGCCCGGTTCCGCGCCGATGACCACCCAGCCGCCGATGTCCTCGTTGATCCTCATCCCCAGCACCCGGCAGTAGAACTCCGCGAGAGCGCGCGGATCGGGGCAGTCGATCACGGTCTTTTCGAGGCGTCCGATCATACCGACAGCATGCCAGTGTGCCGGTGACAACCGCTCGCCGTCGACGGCTCGCCCGCACCACCCGGAGCGAGGTCGCCGCGTACCGCGACCGACCGCGACGTCGAGAGAGCCCGGTCGATCAGGCCGGGATCTGCTCGCGGCTCACGCGGGCGATCACGTCCAGCAGCGCGGTCACGGCGGGGAGGCGGAAAGGCGGCGCCAGGGAGGCCGCGTACAACCGGCGGGAAGGGAGCGAAGGCGCGGTCGGCCTCCTCACCACCCCCGGGTGTACGGCGCCCCGCACCAGCGTGGGCACGAGCATGATGCCGGATCCGCCCGCGACCAGGGCCTGCCTGCCGTTCCAGTCCTCGCAGAAGAACCCGATCCGAGGGGGTCTGCCCAGGGCTTCGGCGAGCTGGGGAATCGGGCCGAGGCAGTCGGGGTAGCCGCCTTCGATCCACACCTCGTCGCACAGGTCGGACAGCGACACCCGGCGAAGCCCTGCCAGCCGATGGTCGGCGGGCAGGGCGACCTGGAACTCCTCGTCCAGCAACGGGAGCAGATCGACCCCGGTGAAGTCGGCGGGCTCAAGGAGTTCGGCCGACGGGTCGTGCTTGGCCGCCGACGGATCCGCGTACAGACTCCAGGCGGTGACCAGGGCGAGGTCGACACGAGCCTCTTTGATCGCGGCCATCGGCCCCGCGGCGTCCTCCCGCACCAGACTCAGCCGCACTCCGGGGTGGGATCGGCTGAAACGCCTGACGACCTCCGGCATCAACCAGGTGTTCGCGCTGGAGAACGCCGACAGGCGCAGATGCCCGGCCTCGGCGCTGGTGAAGGCGCCCACCCGCATCTCCAGGGCCCGTAGACGCGCCAGCACGTCCCGCGCCTGATCGACGACTATCTCACCGGCCGCCGTCGCCTTGACGCCGCGCGCGGTGCGCCGGAAGAGCGGCACACCGAGCCTGCGCTCCAGACCGCCGATCTGCCGTGACACGGCCGGCTGCGTCATCGACAGGGCTTCGGCCGCCGCCGAGAAGGAACCGCGTTCCTCCACCTCGACCATCACCTGCAACGTCCAGGGGTCAAGCATGGGCGAATCCTCCTCTCCGACCGGCCTGCCATACAGGCCGTGCATGTCTCCCATAGGAGATCCGCAGTGGTGCGCATATCACTCCTGGATGATCCTGGGAATCGCGGGGGCGCCCGATGACCGTCGACCACAGCATCCCGAACGAACGACCCACCGGAAAAGGAGATTCATGTCCCTCTCGAACGCCGCGCAGGCGAATTCATGGAACGGGCCCGAAGGAGCCCACTGGGCCGCGAGCACGGACCGCATCACGGGCCGCAACACCGCCCTGCACCGGCTGTTGTTCGAGGCCGCGGCGATAGGGGAAACGGACCGGGTCCTGGACGTCGGATGCGGGGCGGGCGAGACGACCATCCTGGCGGCCCGTCAAGCGTCCCGCGGGTACGCCGTGGGTCTCGACCTCTCCCGGCCGATGCTGGAACGGGCCCGGGCCGACCAGGCCCGAGCCGAGCTCGTCAACCTCAGGTTCGAGGAAGGGGACGCCCAGGTCCATCCCCTGGGCGACGGTGAGTTCGACGTGGCCGTCAGCCGGTTCGGAATCATGTTCTTCGCCGACCCGGTGGCCGCCTTCGCCAACATCGGCCGCGCCCTGAAACCCACGGGCCGTCTCGTCTTCGTGTGCCCGCAGCAGATGGCCCGATGCGAGTGGTACACCATTCCGATCTCCGCTCTGGCCGGGCCTCCCGCGTCGTCCCCTCCGGCCGGGCCTTCCACGCCGTCCCCGAACGCGTACGAACCCGGAATGTTCTCGCTCGCCGACCGGGAGAGGATCGAGAGCGTACTCGGCGCGGCCGGATTCCGGGCGGTCACCGCGACCTCGGCCGACGTCCCCCTGTTCTTCGGCCGGGACGCTGCGAGCGCCGCCGACTTCTTCCTCGGCACCGGCCCGGTCCGTGCGATCCTCGACGACCCCGACGACCCCGACGACGCGGTCATGACACCCGACGCCGCCAGAACCGCTCTGGAGGACGCGCTGCGACCTCACGCGGGTCCCGAAGGCGTCCACCTGGGCGGAGAACTCTGGCTGGTCACCGCCGAACGGTGACCGTCCGACCTCGCATTCGTCGATCCACTCGCCCCGGTCAGCCGCAGAGCAGCCCCGGGAATTCCCCGCCTTCGGCGCGCTGACCGGACTCCGCTGGATCCTCGACACTCCTGACGCCCGACCCGGCCGCCGGCCGATCTTCTCGTCACGGGGCGGGGCCGGGTCCGCCTCGTCACCGGCGGGGACGGTCGGTCACCGGGGCCGCGAGCCGCGGACCGACGTCGGGAAACGAGCCGTCGCCGAACAGGATCCGCGCCGCCAGGGCGCGACCGGCGCGACCGCGTAGCACGGTCACCGCCGCCTCCGCCGCGGCGGGGGACCGGATACCGGCGAAGACGCGGCGCAGCGACAAGCGGCCCCGAAACCGGTTTCGCAACGCGCCCCCGTCGTACCGGCTCAGCACCCGTTGGTCGCCGGTACGCAGGTATCCGGCGGTGACCGCCGCGGCCAACTCGGACATGCGCAGGCAGGGGTCCAGCCCACCGGCCGTGAGCGGTGACACCGCACCCGCCGCGTCCCCGACGAGCAGCCCGGCGGGACATGCCAGCCGCCGCAGTACACCGCCGACCGGGATCGGACCACCTCGACGCTCGACCGGCCCGACCGGCGCCAGGTGGCCGGGCGCGTCCGCGACGAAGGCGTCCAGCAGGTGGCGGATACCGGCGCGCATCGCGTCCGGATATCCCGCGACACCGACATGCGCGTGCCGGCCGTCGTCGATCGCCCACCCCAGATACCCCGGAGCGACCCGGGGGTCCAGCACGCAGTGGAACGTCGGGGTGGTCGTGCCCGACGCGATCGGGTGGACGATCTCGGCGCCGACGAGAAGGCGCCGGTTGACGTCAAGGCCGAGGTCACGGGCCACCCGGGAGCGGGCACCGTCCGCGCCGACCACGAACCGCGCCCTCACCGGTTCCGCGCCCTCCAACCGCACGAACCCCCTCGACGCGTGGACGTACCGTACGCCCAGGAGGACCCGTGCCCCGGCCGACTCCGCCGCGCCGCGCGCGTGCTCGTAGACGGCCGCCATGTCGGCCACGCGATACTCGTCCCGGTCACTGGTGAACCTGATCGGTGCCCGTCGCGACGGCGGATACAGCAGCACGTCCCGGATCCCCGGCCCGAGCAGGTGATCGGGGATGTCGAAGTCGTCGAGGGTACGGCGCACGAAGATCCCCGTCGTGCGGATGCCGGCCGACAACGATCCTCGACGGTCGACCACCATCACGTTCAGGTCCCGGCGCGCGAGCAGGCGGGCGGTGCTCAGACCGGCCAGGCCCGCACCCACGACCAGTACGTCCACTGTCTGCATATCTCGTGACGGTAAGGGCGACGCCTCGCTCGTACGACGGTTTGCACGCTACCTGCCCTATACCTCCACACCGTCGCCACACTCGGCTCCCCTACCGAGAGAGCCGTGCCCCCCGCCCCGGTCGGCACCGCGCACACCCGCCGAAGTGCCCCGGTCCAGCCTGTTCAGCGCGGATGCAGGAGGTTGGCGGCCCAGGTGGACGCCAGGCAGGCGTAGAAGACGAGCAGCACCGGGACCAGCGACTGGCCGACGTACGACATCGGGATCAGGGCCGCCTGCGTCGCGGCCAGCGCGCCCGTGACGCCTCCGAAAACGTGGCGGCGCACCCCACTGAGCCGTGCCGTCTCCTGGACGGGCGTGATCAGTCCGAGCACGGCGACACCCGCCATCACGGTGCCGGGCGACCCCGCCACGGCGGCCGAGACCAGCAGCACGATCCCGCAGCAGAAGAGGCCCGCGGAGATCCGGGCGGCCCACACCTCGGCGGTGTCGAACAGCTGCCGGTCGCGAAGGTTCCGGTGCAGAACCAGCGTGGTCACGGCCTGGCTCACCCAGTTCACCCAGGTCGCCACCGTGAGCAGCACCATGTAGACGAACCAGGGGACGAACAGGCACAGCGCGAGCCACAGCAGGATCCGCCGGCGGGTGAGGAGACGCAGAGACGCGAGCCAGCCGTCGAGACGACGCAGCGGATTGCGCTGTTTGAGGGCCTCCAGGAGCAGGCTCCGGCCCTCCTCGTACTCGGGCGCGAGCCGGAGTGTCTCGCGGAACGCGTCGGCGGCGGCCCCGTGGTCGCCGGTCGTCATCATGACCAGTCCGTACGCACGGTGCGCGTCCGCGTTCTCGGGGGCCAGCCGGATCGCCCGCGAGGCGTGCTCGCGGGCGCCGTCCGCGTCGCCGAGCTCGGCCAGGGCGAGCCCCATGATCTGGGCGAGCCCGCCGTCCTCCGGCGCCAGCCGCAGTCCACGACCCGCGGCTCCGGCGGCGGACGGGAACTCGCGAAGGTTGAAGTGGGTGCGGGCCAGCAGTTCGTAGATCAACGGCTCGTCCGGGCCGCGTGCCAGCGCGTTCTGGAAGGCACCCAACGCCTCGCGCTCCCGGCCGGTTCTGCCCAGGATCAACCCGGCCACCCAGTGCCCGAACCAGTGATCGGGGATGAGCCCGGTCCCCCGGTTCGCCTCCACGAGCGCCTCGTCCATGTCCTTCTGGAGAAAAAGCGCGAGGGCGAGCATGAGGTGCGCGGCCGGATTCTGCGGATCCTCGGCCAGCGCGGCACGGGCCTCCCGCTCGGCGTCGGGGCCGCGGCGCAGCATCACCAGCATCCGCGCCCGCTCCGCCAGAGCCTGGACCCGGGCGTCGACCGAGGAGGTCATCGCCGCCTGCCGCCGATCCAGGGCAGCAGGTCGTCCCAGGCCCCGCTCTCGTTGGAGTACGTGACGTAGTTTCGGGCCGTGGCCATCCATTCGGCGACCGCCGTCGGGCGGACCGAACGGGCCGCGCCCAGCAGGTCGGAGGTGGACAGCGGCAGGAGGCGGCCAACGCGTATCGCGTCCTGGAGCTTGGCCTCCACGGCCCGGTCCACCACCCCCTTGAGGTCGGCACCGGTGAACCCCTCGGTGGCCTCGGCGATCATCCGGAAGTCCACCTCGGCCAGCGGCGTCTTCCTGCACAGCAGTGACAGAACGGCCGCCCGCGCCGCCGCGTCCGGCGGCGGCACGAACACCAGCTGGTCGAACCGGCCGGGACGGCGGAACGCCGCGTCCACGTACCAGGGGGCGTTCGTCGCCGCGAGGATCAGAACCCCCTCGTTGGCGCCGCCCTCCACACCGTCCATCTCCGCGAGGAACTGGTTGACGATCTGCCGGTTGTGCGCCTGCCCCATGTCCGAGCGGCGCGCCGCCAGCGCGTCGACCTCGTCGAAGAACAACACGCACGGGCTGTTGCGACGGGCCCTCTCGAACGTCGCGTGCAGGTTGCGTTCGCTGGACCCGACGTACATGTCGAGGATGTCCGACAGTCCGACGCTGATGAAGTCGGCGCCCAGTTCTCCGGCGGCGGCCCGCGCCAGGTGGGTCTTCCCGCAGCCGGGCGGCCCGTACAGCAGCACCCCGCCGCCGGCGCGCCTGCCGTAGGCGGCGAACATCTCCGGCTGCTGGACCGGCAGCAGCAGCTTCATCCGCAGGGACTGCTTGACCTGCTCCATCCCGGCCACGTCCGCGAAACTCGTACGCGGCCTGTCGGCGCCCGGGTTCAGGGGCGACGCCACGTTCGCCGTCGCCTCGTCGAGGATGGGCCTCGGCACGGAGTTCGTGAGCTCGGCCTCGAACACGGGATCGGCGAGCGAGCCGTCCCGCGCCACGGCCTCCCGGTAGCGCAGTCGTGCGGCCGCCACATCCCCCTCCGCGGCCAGCGCCCTGGCCACGACGACCCCGGCCCGGGGCGGCCCCTGCCCGGCCGCGACGCGTTCGACCGCCGCCAGGGCCGCGCCGCTCTTGCCCTGCCTGAGGAACACCTCGGCGAGCCCGGTCGCCGACTCGGCGTCACCGGGAACCAGGGCGAGCGCGGCGCGGAACTCGGCCTCGGCATCCATGAGCAACCCCGCGCTCAGCAGCTGTTCGGCCAGGTGGCGCCGCAACGGAAGATTGTCCGGCGACACCCGCACCGCCTGCCGCAGCGCGTCCAACGTTCCCCGATCGGTCACAAGAGGCCCGCCTTTCACCCCAAAACTGGAAACACCCGTCGATGATTCCATGCGGGCTCACACCCGGCTGCCCCGCACATCCGGTTCGTTCGCTCCCCCGCCCTCTTCGGCGCGAACCGCAGTGGGCGCATCGCCTCCGATCAACGAATGCCGACCGGCGCATGAGGATCAGGAGAGTCAGAAGATCACTTCCCCGTAAGGAACGATCGTCTCCCGGAATCCTCGGGCGGCCTCACGGGTCAGGCGTTCAGCGATCTTTGCACGGCGGCGTCCACCAGTTCGTGGATCTCCTGCTCGGTGAAGATGTCGGGCAGTGTCAGCCGTTCCACGATGAGCCAGTTCAGCGCGAGGTAGAGGAGCACCGCCGAGGTCGAGTCGCCGGGCAGGCCCGAGGCGGCGTGGTGGCCGACGTTGGCGTCGATGTCCTCGCGGATGCGTTTGGTCAGCACCGCGCGCAGCTCAGGGCGCCGGGTGGACTCCAGCCGTAGTTCGAGCAGGGCCAGGTAGCCGGAGTTGAAGGCGGAGACCCGATCCACCAGTTCGTGCATGAGCTCGGCGTAGCGGTTCGCGTCCTGCACACCTTCCCGGCTGCGGGCCATCGTGGCCTCGTCGGGCAGCAACCGCTCGTAGATGCGCCCGCCGACCTGGGTGAACAGGTCGTCGCGGTTGGCGAAGTAGTTGGAGGCCGTGCCCAGGGGCACGGCCGCCTCCGCGTCGACGGCCCGGAAGGTCAGCCCCCGCGCCCCCTCCTTGGCCAGCACCTCGATGGCCGCGTCGATCAACGCCTGCCGTCGCTCGGGATTCCTCCGCACTTGACACCACTCCATCTGTAGTACTACGTTCCAACCACTACAAGCAGAGTACTACATTGGGAGTTAATTGATATGCGAAAGCTCGTCTACTACGTCGCCGTCTCGCTCGACGGCTACATCGCGGGCCCCGACGCCGAGTTCGACTTCTACCCCGTGTCGGACCAGATGGCCGCCTGGATCAACGACCGCTACCCCGAGACGCTCCCCACCCATGTCCGCGGGCTTGTCGGCCTTGAGGACGCGCCCAACAAGGTCTTCGACACGGTGGTGATGGGCCGCGGCACCTACGAGCCGGCCCTGGACGTCCCCACCACCAGCCCGTACGCCCACCTGCGCCAGTACGTCGTCTCCAGCACCCTGACGATCGACGATCCCACGGTGCGGGTGGAGACCGGCGACCCGGTCGAGCTCGTCCGGCGGCTGAAGGCCGAGGACACCGGCATGGACATCTACCTGTGCGGCGGCGGCAGGCTCGCCGCCTCCCTGCTCCCGGAGATCGACGAGATCATCCTCAAGGGCTACCCCGTGGTGGCGGGCGCGGGCATCTCCATGTTCTCCGGACGGTTCCGCCCCACCATGTTCACCCCCACCCGGCGCGAGTCCTTCGACAACGGCACCCAGGTCACCTGGCTCACCAGGGCTTAGCACCCCGAGCCGACCGGACACCTCGGCGCGTCCGACGCCGCAGGCGGGACGGCGGTGGCCGAGCGAGCGGGCCGCGGCGGTCAGTTCGGGCAGGCGTCGCGGCAGGCGCCGAAGCGCCCGGCGTCCGGCCGGGTGAAGCCGGTCTCCTGCGTCCCTCTCACCGCCTCGGTCATCGCCTCCTTCCAGACCAGGCTGGGAAGCGACATGCCGTCCACCTGCGGGTAGTGGCGGCCTCCGATGGTGACGTCGCTCAGGTCGTGCTGGAACGCGCCGCGCGAGTCGCCGAGGCTGACGGCCGAGGCCAGGCCGGGGGTGTATCCGGCGTACCAGGCGGCGGTGAAGGCGTCGGTCGTGCCGGGCATGCCCGCCGCCTCGCGGCCGATGCCGCCGAGCGCGCTTTTCGCGAGCGCCTCCGACAGCACGTCGGTGACCGCGTCGGCGACCGCCGGGTCCAGGACCTGCCGGCAACGCGGCGGGAAAGGGCGTGGCGCCCCCGAGCCGTCGCGGATCTCCGTGATCACTGTCGGCTCGCAGAAGCGACCGCGGGCGGCGAGGCTGGCGTAAGAGTTGGCCACCGAGACGGGGCCGACCTCGTTGATGCCCAGCGAGAACGTCTCGAACTCCAGAAGCGGCGTCCCGTCGGCGCGTCCGAGCCCGAGACGCTCGGCCATCCTGACGGTCTCGCACAGCCCGACCTTCTCCGTCAGGCGCATGTAGAAGGTGTTCACCACCTCCCGGGTGCCCGAGCGCAGGGTGACGAACCGGTCCCCACCCTTCTCCCGGTTCACGACGGTGTGGGCCGGGTCGGCGACGGCCTGGTTCGCGCAGTTCCTGAACGCCGCGTAGCTCGGGGCACGATACTCGTCCGAGATCTGGAAGCCGTCGTCGGAGCGCAGACCGGCGGCGAACGCGGCGGCCAGGACGTAGGGCATCGCCGTCGTACCCTGCTGGAAGGCGGCCCCGTCAGCGGCCCTGTCGTCGGCGTCGGCAACGGACCCGTCGGCGCCCCCGTCAGCATCGGCGGCGTCGGCGGCAGCGGCGTCGCGGCTGGTGGCCATGGCCCTGATGGCGCCCTCACCCGGGACGATCATGACCTGGGCGGCGACCTGCGGGTCGTCGCGGTGGACGTGGGCGTCGATGGCCCGCTGCGCCGCCCGCTGGAGCCGCTGGTCGATCGTCGTGCGGATCGTCAGGCCGCCACGGTCGAGCAGTTGCGGATCCTGGGCGAGAAGCTGCTGTTTGACCTGCCGGCACAGGTAGGGATACCCGACGCCCGCGCAGTCGCCGGAGAACTCCTCAAGGACGGCGCCCTCGACGTCCAGCAACACGCTCTTTCCCGCCACGGAGGCGGCAGGCGCCGTGGCGGTGGAATCCGAGGCCACCCGCTCCTCTCTCGGCCCTCCGTCCGCCGGGCTCCGCAACAGCAGAACGACCGCGACCAGAGCGCCCACCGCGGTGACCCCCAGAAAAACCAGCAATGCCCTCATTGTCGCCCTTCGGTGTGTGATCCCCCGCCTGGATCATCCGGGAACGGCACCGCTCAGGCAACCGGCTGAACCGACGGCGACGGCCTCTGGCCGCACCGAGTTCGGGGACATGGCTCGCGGTCGCTTGACCTCGATCGAGGTTGAGGTTGGAGACTGCTCCGCGCCGGTGTCGGACAGCCGAGTACGGGAGAGCGACTGACGTGCGAGTGGTGAGGGTGATGAGTTTCGGAGGCCCCGAGGTGCTGGTCGCGGGCGAGGCGCCGGAGCCGGTCGCCGGGCCCGGCCAGGTGGTGGTCGACGTGTCCGTCGCGGGCATCACCTTCGTCGAGACGCAGATCCGGCGCGGCGTCGACAAATGGCACGCCAGGCCCGAGCTGCCGTACGTGCCGGGCGGTACGGTCGCCGGCCGGGTGGCCTCACTCGGAAAGGACGTGGATCCGGCCTGGTCCGGACGGCGCGTCCTCGCCGGCACCGGGGAGAGCGGCGGCTTCGCCGAGCGTGCGGTGGCCGCGGTGGGTGACCTGATCCCGGTGCCGGAAGAGCTGGGACTACCCGAGGCCGTCGCCCTGCACACCGACGGCGGCACCGCGCTGGGCCTGGTCGAGGGAGCCCGGATCCGCCCCGGTGAGTGGGTGCTGGTCGAGGCCGCGGGTGGCGGTGTCGGCAGCCTGCTGGTGCAACTCGCCCGCGCGGCCGGCGCCGGGGTCGTCGCGGCCGCGCGCGGCGCGCGGAAGCTGGAGCTGGCTCGCGATCTGGGCGCGGAGGTCGCGATCGACTACTCCGATCCCGGCTGGACGGACCGGGTACGCGAGGCGACCGGTGGCGCGGGCCCCGACGTGGTGTTCGACGGGGTCGGCGGGGAGATCGGCCGGGCCGCGTTCGAGGTGACGGCGGACGGCGGCCGCTTCTGCGTCCACGGCGCCTCCAGCGGCCAGGTCACCGCGATCGACCTCACGCGGGCGCGACGGCGCGGGGTCGAGGTGATCGGGATCGAGCAGCTCTTCGGTTTCGGGCCGCGGATGGAGAAGTGGACGACGCGGGTGATGTCGGAAGCGGTGGCGGGCCGGATCCGGCCGGTCATCGGGCAGACCTTCCCCCTGGAACGCGCCGCGGACGCACACGCCGCGATCGAGTCACGCACCGCCCTGGGGAAGACCCTGCTCCTGATCTGACAGCACCTCAAGACCTCCCCGCCGAACCACGCACCGCGATCGGCCGGAACCGTTGTGCCGCTCAGTCGGATGTCGTCCCGGCAGGTTCGGACGGGCTCAAGCGGTCGGTCAGGAAGGCGATGATCTCGTCCCTGGCCTTCAGCGTGGGATGTCCCTCCTCGTCGACGAGGTGGGCGGTGACAACGCTGTGGGGGGTCTCGATCACGTCGCCGAAGAACGGTGGCGGGCTGGTGTTCGCGGAACCGCCCGGAAGGACACGGCCGTCGAAGGCATCGCCGAGGAGCGCCCGGTAGGCGGCGAAGCGCCGGCCGGTGCACCAGCGGTCGTCATCGAAGCGGTAGGCGAGAATCTTCAGTCCGTCGCGCGCGATGCGGTCTCGGACCGCGCGTGCGTCCTCGTCGCCGATCTCCAGTCCGGCGGGGTCGTCCAGCGGCAGCGACGGGTGGTTCACCACCGGCGCGATGACAGCCGGCTCAAGCGCCATCGTGAGAGCGAAGTTGCCGGTGAAGCACAGCCCGACCGCGCCGACTCCCGGACCGCCGCATTCGCCGTGGGCCTGGCGCGCGAGCCCGCGCAGCCATGCCGTGACCGGGCTGGTACCGCCCCCGGCGAACGCGCGGAACTCGGCACTGACACACGCGCGGCGGACGACCTCCATACCTGCCTCAGCCGTGGGATAGGCACCGTCGACCCCGAAAAGCGAGGGGACGTAGACGGTGAAGCCCGCATCCCGCACCCACCGCGCCAGCCGAAGGACGTCAGGACTGATACCGGGCATCTCCGGCATCAACACGACGGCCGGCCCGGAGCCCGCGGCGTACACCGTCTTCACCACCCCCTCCACATCCACGAGTCGTCGGGAGAAGTCCGTGATCATGTCGTCGGCAGCGTTCATGGGGACAGCGTGTACCGACGCCCCGGCGCGGGGTGAGAGGCCGGATCGCCATATCCGCGGGTAATCTCGCCAGAGGCCGATGGTGAGGAGACGAACGTGAGCGCGCTGCGGGTCGGTGTCCTGGCCTATCCGGGCTGCTTCGCGTCCGAGGTGTTCGGCGTACCCGATCTCTTGACGATGGCCGCGCACGTCGCCGGACCGGACGGCTCCGGATACGAGGTGTCGATCGTCTCACCTCGTCGTCGTGTCGCCGCCTCGGGTGGCGCGGCGTTGGACGTCTCACCGCTGCGCGAGGTGGACGTCCTTGTCGTGCCGGGGTTCGAGCTCATGCCAGGCCTCGACGTGGACGCGAAGCTCGCACCCCTCGCTCCCGAAATCGCGGCGATCCGCTCACACGCCGCCGTCGGCACCGCCGTCGTCTCGATCTGTGTCGGCGCGTTCCTGCTCGCCGAGGCCGGGCTCCTCGACCGGCGCCGCGCCACGACCGCCTGGCTCCTCGCGGACGAACTGGCCCGACGCTGTCCGGACGCCGACGTCCGGCCCGAACATCTGGTCGTCACCGACACGGGGGTGACGACAACGGCGGCCTTCAGCGCCATGTACGACTTCGCGCTGGAGCTGATCCGCCGGCACAGCGGGGCCGAGGTGGCACGGACGACCGCACGGGTGGCGCTCGTCGACGACGCGCGATCGTCCCAGACTCCATACGTCGACGCACGATTTCTTCCGCAGCCGGGAAACGAGTTCTCCCACAGGGTCATGCGACGACTCGACCAGAACCTCGCCGTCCGATACGACCTCGCCGCGTTGTCGGACGCGTTCAAGGTCAGTACTCGGACGCTGCTGCGGCGCTTCGCGGACGAGACCGGCCGGAGCCCCCTGGAGTACCTGCAGTCGTCGCGCGTCCGTCGCGCCCGCCACCTCCTTGAGACCACGAACCAAACCGTCGCCCGCATCTCCGCCGCGGTCGGATACAAGGACCCCGGCACGTTCGCCGCCCTCTTCGCCAAGCACACCGGACGACGCCCGGGGGACTACCGCTCGGCCTTCCGTCGTGTCGACCGATCACTCTGACGGTCAGAGCACCGAGTCGGCCGGGACCACCGGCCGGGCAGGAGCCCGTGCAGCGGCCTCAAGGCGTGAAGAGCGCGAAATCCCGTCCGATCAAGGTGATCGGACGGTCCCCGGCATCGGTCGAAGGTCGGGGGTGGCGGGGCGGACGAGGCCGCTCTCGTAGGCGAAGACCACCACCTGGGCGCGATCACGCAGCCCGAGCTTGACCAGCACGCGGCTCACATGCGTCTTGACCGTCGCCTCGGCCAGATGCAACGCCGCGGCGACCTCGGCGTTGGACAGCCCGCGCGCCACCTGCACCAGCACCTCGTACTCGCGCGCGGTCAACTGCGTCAGCCGCTCGTCCCGTTCGGCGGGCCCCTGTGTCATCTGTGGCGCGAACCTCTCCAGCACGCGGCGGGTGACGCGTGGCGACAGCGCCGCCTCTCCCTCCGCGACGTTGCGGATCGCGCTCAGCAGTTCCTGCGGCCGGGTGTTCTTCGGCAGGAACCCGGACGCTCCGGCCTTCAGTCCGGCGAAGGCGTACTCGTCCAGATCGAAAGTGGTCAGGATGAGCACGCGCGAACGTGGGCTGTCTCGCACGATCCTGCGGGTGGCCTCGATGCCGTCCAGGCCGGGCATGCGTACGTCCATCAGCACCACGTCCGGACGCAGGTGCCGCGCCAACCGGGCCGCCTGCTCGCCGTCATCCGCTTCTCCGGCCACCTCCATGTCCGGCTCCGCCTCGAAGACCATGCGGAAGGCCATCCGCAGCAGCGACTCGTCGTCGGCGATCAGCAGCCGGATCATCGTGGCGCTCCCAGGTTCAGCACGGCCAGCACCCGCCATCCGCCGCCCGCCACCGGTCCGGCGTCCAGGGTCCCGCCGTAGGCGGCCACCCGTTCCCGCATGCCCGTGATCCCGCGCCCGTCGTCCCGGAGCCCGGGGCGGGGCCCCGGCGCCCGGGTCCCGGCCCCCGGGGACCCAGGAGCGCCGAGCACGACCGGGGCGCGAACATCGGTGACCTCCACCTCGGCGCGGCGCGGCGACACGTCGACCCGCACATCGGCGCCGGCCCCGGGCGCGTGCCGCAGCGTGTTCGTCAGCGCCTCCTGAACCAGCCGGTAGATCGTGAGCTGGGCGGCGGCGGGAACCGCCTTGGTGTCACCAAGCACCCGGACACACGTCGCGAGCCCGGCCGCGCGCATCCGCTCGGCCAGCGGACCGATCTCGGCGATCCCGGGCGCGGGCTGAAGTGTCTCCTCGATGCGGTCCTCGTCCCAGGTGGCGTGATCTCGGCCGGAGCCCAGGGAGTGACGCATGTCCCGCAGGGCCTGACGTCCCGTCGCGGCGACCTGTTCCATCGCCGCCGCGGCCCGGTCCGGCGCGCTGTGGCGGACGTGGGCGGCGCTGTCGGCGAGCGCGACCATGACCGACAGATTGTGAGTGACGATGTCGTGCATGTCGCGGGTCATCCGCGCGCGCTCCTCGGCGACGGCCAGCCGTGCCCGCTGCTCGCGGTCGCGTTCCAGGAAGGTCACGTACGCCCGCCGCCCCCGCACCCACAGGCCGCTCATGAGGGCGGCGCCCGCCATCGCGCTCAGCGCGGCCACCGTGAAAGGGAACCGGCCGGGCGGCGCCCAGCGGGCGGCGGCCAGCAGCACCCCGACCTGCAGCGCGAGCGCCGCCGACAGGGTGTGACGCCACGGGCGACGCGCGGCGACCGTGTAGAGGGCCACCAGGAGGGCGGCGTCGGCGGGAAGCTGCACGTCCAACGCCCACTGGACGGCGGCGGCGAGACCGATCGCGCCCAGGACCGTCATCGGAGCGCGCCGTCTCCAGGCCAATGGCGCCACCAGCGCCGTCTGCAGCGCGAGCAGCCACGGAGGGCCGGACAACACCTGGCCGGGTCCGAGCGTGGCCAGGAACAGCGCGGCGGCGAGCAGCGCGTCGAGGGGCGTGGTCGACCATCGGCTCGGCGCGATGAGGCGGGCCGCCGGATGGCCGACTGGTTCCATGCACTTCACCCTAGGTCTCCTGCGGGTTCGCTCCCGCTCCTCCCCGGGGATGACCGTCATCCGAAAGTCGCATGCGCGCGCACGACCTCCGCCGCTGGCCCGCGGGCGTGCCGGACTGCCAGCCTCGTCGGACACCCCTTCCGGTTGAGGAGCTTTCGCATGCCCATTGTCACGAAAAATATGGATTTGGCCGTTGATGCCAAGGCCACCGGCTCGTCCGCCGTCTCCAGCAGCCCGGCGTCCGCCGTCTCGAAAGCCGCACGCACCGCAGGCAAGGTCGCGGGGCTGGCCGTACTGGTGCTGGCGACCTGCCCGCCCGCGGCCGGCGCCGACGCCGGGAGACCGATCGGGGTGAGCCTGCCCGCGCCCGGCGGCCCCTATACGGTCGGGACCGTGGCCGTGCGACTGGTCGACCGTTCACGGCCCGACCCACTGGTGCCGGCCAAGCCGTACCGGGAACTGATGATCAGTCTGTGGTATCCGGCGACGGGCGGCGGGCCGTTCGCGCCGCACATGCCGCCACTTGCCGCCGCCGACTGGGATCGGCACTCGGCACCGCCCCTGGGCATCGCCAAGGGCGCCGTCGCCTGGGCCGCCACGCGCACGCATGCCCGCGTGGGCGCGCCGGTCGAACCGCGCGCGGGCAAACTGCCGGTGGTGCTGTTCGGTTCGGGGGACGGCGGGCCGCGCACGCTGGGCACCACCCTGGTCGAGGACCTGGCCTCGCGCGGCTACCTGGTCGTCACCGTCGACCACACCTACGAGGCCGACCAGGTGGAGTTTCCCGGCCGACGCCTGGTACGCGCCCTGCCGCTGCCCGCGAAGCTGACGCCGAAGGTCATCGCCAAGCTGCTCGCCAAGCACGCGACGGCACGCCTGGCGGACACGCGCTACGTTCTGGACCGGGTGACCGCCCTGGCCCACGGCCGCCCCATCGGCGGCAGGCTGCCCACGGGGATGCTCGGCGCGCCCGACGCCTCGCGGGTCGGGGTGCTGGGACAGTCGCTGGGCGGGTCGGTCGCCGCGCAGCTGACTCGCGAGGACGCCCGCGTGGACGCGGGCGTCAACCTCGACGGCGCCTATGTCGGCCCGGTGGCCACCCGGGGTGCGGCCAAGCCGTTCCTGCAACTGGCGGCCGAGACCCACACGCGTGACAGCGAGCCGAGCTGGAAGTCGTTCTGGCGGGCCTCGACCGGATGGAAGCGGGAGCTGCGCTTCAAGGGCGCGGCCCACGGCTCGTTCACCGACCTGCAGCCACTGCTGCCGCAGATCGCGACCACACTCCCCAAGGTGCCGCTCGCGGACTACGTGGGCACGATCGATCCCGGCCGTTCGGTGGCGGCCCAGCGCGCCTACGTCGGGGCCTTCTTCGACCTGCACCTGCGCGGCAAGCCGACCCGCCTGTTCGAGGGCCCCGACACTCGCTTCCCCGAGGTCTCCCTCATCCCCTGAATTCATGCTCACCGGGCCGAGGCACGAAGGGCCGCCGCGATCCACGCGAAGAGCTCGGGACCCTCCTCGTCGCCGGCGGGCGGCGTCCCGTTGATCACGGCCACCAGGGACAGGTACCTGCCGTGGGTCGCGTCGTAGCGGGCCTCCTCGTGGGAATCCTCGCGCCGGATCTCCTCGACGAGGAGGAAGGCCGTGGCCATTCGCTCCCGCGACTCGGCCGCGGTCTGCCCGCCGACGGCCTCTGCGGACGCGTTCGCCAGGCGAACGACCAGCTCCCGCGCTCGGGGAGAGTCCGCCGGCAGCCCGGAACGATACGCCTCCACGATCTCCTCCCCGACCTTCGCCCCCTCCTCGTGGATGAAGTCCCACACCGGTGCGGCGGCCATGCGCCGTCCGGGGAACGTGCCGTAGGTGTCCCGGAGACAGGAGCGGACCGCGCCACGGAACTCCTCGCCCCGCAGCAGGTCGGCCAGCTCGATCCAGGCTTCGAGCTGGGCGGCGGTGGGGTCCTCCGGCAGGCTCGGTCGCATCGTCCGCAACCGCTCGACGAAACCGGGGGGTACATCGAGATCCTCGCCGACCTCGTTCCAGAAGTCGTCGACGAGCCGCTCGCGCTCCTCGTCGGGCATCGAGACGAGTTTGTGCATCAGGGTCACCTGCGCGGTCGTTCCGCCCTGCTTGACCAGGGTTCTCAGCACGGCCCGTCTGGCCCGGAGGGCTCGCTCCTGACGCTCGACGAGCTCCAGGTGCGTCGCGAGGAGATCGTGCAGCGACGTCTCGCCGTCGAGCAGCCCGCGGATGTCGTCCAGGCCGGCGTCCAGGTCACGCAGGGTGCGGATGAGCTCCAGCCGGGCGATCGCCCGGACGTCGTACAGGCGGTAGCCCGCCTCGGTCACATCTGTGGGCGCGATGACCCCGGCGTCGGAGTAGTAGCGGATGGCGCTGACACTCAGACCGGTCCGGCGTGCCACGTCCCCGATCGGATACAGCTCGTTGTCGTCCATGCCGTCACTATGGTGTCTCAAGCGGCTTGAGACTCAAGTCCCCTCGCCACCGTCATGCGGCCGCACTCGACCTGTGGAATCCCCGCGCCGGACGCGTGGACGATCACGTTGAGGTCCCTGCCACGTAGGGTTACCGAGCATGGGCGTTCACCCACCTGACACGTCGGCCTGCGCGACGCGAAAAGGGCGACCGGCGTTCGTCGTGGTCAGCGCGGCCACCGGGCTCACCGCTCCTGTCATGCCTCCCCTGAACGACCGCCGCCCTGGACCACCGTGCGCGGTGGGCTCACGGCTTCCTCGACGTCGCCTATCACCGTGACTCGGCCGCCGTCACCGGGATCGGGGTCGGGGATGATCGATTCCGGGTCGACGAGGTAGACCTCGCGTCCGTCCAGCGTGAGCCGGCGCACGACCTCCAGCAGCATGCGCCGTGACACGTCGTCGATCGAGTGGACCATCGTGAGGTCCAAGGCCACCCTCGCCTCCGCGGGCGCGGTGTCCAGGACCTCTCGAACCACCCTCTCGGCTCCGGCGAAGCGGATCCCGCCCTGCAGCTGGAAGACCCGGATCGCGTCCGGTCCGCTGCCGACGACGTGGTTGGATCGCACCACCGCACGCGCGGCGGCCGGGACCTCCATCACGTGCAGCCCCATGTCGGAGGAGAATCGTTCGAACAGCGACACTCCTCGGACGCTGTTGCCGTGGGGATCCAGTCGCGGTGAGAACGTGGCGATGCCGATCTGGCCGGGGAGCGCGCCGATCAGGCCCCCGGCCACGCCGCTCTTCGCCGGAATGCCCACCTGGGTCGCCCAGTCACCGGCCGCGTCGTACATTCCGCAGGTGGCCATGACGCTCAGCACCTGGCGCACCACCGGTCCGCGTATCACCTGCTCACCGGTGAGAGGGTTCACCCCCCGGTTGGCCAGCGTCGCGGCCATCATGGCCAGGTCTCGGGCAGTGACGAGCACGGAGCACTGGCGGATGTAGCCGTCGACGACGGCTCTCGGGTCCTCGGTGAGGATGTCATGGCTGCGGAGCATGTACGCGATGGCGAGGTTACGGTGCGCGCTCTCCATCTCTGACGCGCACACCGCCTCATCCATCTTCAGCCGACGACCGGCGAAGGCCGAGAGGCCGTGGACCACGCGTTCCACACGCTCTGCCGGACTCAGGTCCTCCGAGCCGGCCATCGAGTGGGTCGTGATCGCGCCGGCGTTGATCATGGGATTGAGCGGGCGCCCGGTATCACTTTCGAGGGAGATCTCGTTGAACGCCTCTCCCGACGGCTCGACACCGACTTTGGCGAGCACGGGGTCGAATCCACGATCAGACAGGGCCAGCGCATACGTGAACGGCTTGGAGATCGACTGGATCGTGAACTCCACATCGATGTCACCGGCACCGTAGACCGCGCCGTCGACCATGGCGAAGACCGCGCCGAGGCGCTCGGGCTCCGCTGCCGCGAGCTCGGGAATGTACCCCGCCGGCTCTCCGGAGGTGTCCGACCTCACATCTTCGAGTACCTCGGCCAGATAGTCGGGAATGACCGACCGCATTCTTCCTCCTCCATACGGATGTGCGATCTCCGCGCCGTGACATCAGCGCCGCGGTCATCATCCTGCGGGTACCTTCCGGCATCCGTGGACGCCTCACCGGATCACAACGTCGACGCCGCGCCGACACACCCGCCGCTAAGCGGTCAGCGTCACCACCAGGAACGCCACCCCCATCACCAGCGCGACCGGCGTCATCACCGAGCGCTCGAACTTGCTGCCCGACAACAGGTTCAACACCGAATTCAGCGCCAGGTAAGCCACGATCACCCACATCCCGATCGTCAGCAGCGGCTCACCGACGATCGACACCAGACCGGCCTTGCTCAGCAGGAACAGCGCGAACACAGCGTAGATCAAGACCGCTGCCATACTCCCGATCCGCAGGTTTCGAGGCAGCACGTCGTGCCGGCCGCCCCAGGCGAAGCGGCCCAAGGGCGCTCCGGCGGCAAGGGCGATCTGGAGGGCGGCGAGTACGGCGAGCAGGATCAGGCCTGTGATCGCAAAGGCAGGCATGGCTTGACGCTACCGGGTCTCGAAGGCGGCGGACATCCCCGATGGGCCTCCGGGAAACGACTTCCAAAGCCCTGCATGACGGGGCCGACGTTGACGACGACCGGGATCGGCCAGGCCGAGCCGATCGCCGGGTTCCTGTGGGCCTGAGATGAAAGGTCACTTGGCCCCGAAAGCCTGGAGGAAGCCCTCGGCGTCCTGCCCGAGCCCGTCTCCCGCGGCAGCTTGGCCGCACCGGCTACTCAGCCTTCACCGAAGGTACCGGCGTGTCACCGGCCCTCGCCGAGTGTTCACCGTGTCCGCGTCAAACCGCGTCTCAGAACACGATCGAGCGCCGCCCGGCCTGCGGGTCCCCATGTCGGCTTGCCGCCAGGAAGGCCCCGGTCTCCGTTCTGCCCCATGAGCATCAGGAAGAGGCTCTTCATGGCGGCCAGTCCGCGGGCGCGCCGAATCGTCGCCTCGTCCGCGTGCGCGTACGCGTCGAAGAACCGTGCGGCCGCGCCCGCGGGGAGCAGCACCCACGCGGCGCCGAGGTCCCACGCGGGATCGCCGGCGAACAAGGCACCGAAGTCGATCACACCCGAGAGCGTTCCGTCCGAGACGACGACGTTCGCGGGATGGAGGTCGCCGTGCACCCACACCGGCGGGCCCTCCCACTCGGGGGCCGCGACAGCGTCGGCCCAGACCGCCCGGACGGCGTGGACATCGCCGATGGCGTCGGGCTCGATGGCCTGCAAGAACTGCTCGAAACCACCCGTGCACCTCTTGGGGTGAGCGCCGAAGTCCGAACTGGCCGGGGCCTCGGCGGGCGCCTCCACATGGAGCGCCCTGAGGAAGCCCGCCAGCGTGTCGGCCGCGTCGGCGCCGCGGCTGATCGAGCCGTGGTCCAGCGGCTCGCCGGGAACCCACGTCATCACCGTCCAGTGCTTGGGGAAACGCTCGGACGGCTCGCCGAACCGCACCGGGGTCGGCACCGGGAGCGGCAGGCGCGGGGCCAGCACGGGTAGCCACCGCCGCTCCTTGAACTGAAGATCCGGGGTAGGGTCCATGCGCTGCATGCGCACGACCAACTCGTCCCCGAGGCGCCACATCTGGTTGCCCCAGCCGCCCGCCACCTCACGGATGGTCAGCCCCGCAAGGTCCGGATGCTGCTCCCGCAGCAGGTCGCGGACCAGGTCTGCGGTGATCTCGGTGTCGGTCATGCGAAGCACGGTACCGGGGCAGGCGGAACGGCTCCCGCTCTCGTCGAAGAAGTCCAGGCCGAAGCCGCCGGGAACACGATTCCCCACGGCCTCCCCGGACAGCCGCTCAACCTTCGGCGAGAAGACCTGGTGGTCACCGACCTTCGATGACGACGCTCAAGCCTCACTGCGAGAGATCATGAAACGACAAGACCGTCCCTCGCCGCCCGTTCACCCACGGGTTCGAGACCGAGACCGTCGAGTTGTGCCGGCGAGGTGACCGTTCGATCGGCCGGGTGGTCGCAGACTCCGATCCGACCGAGACCATGGTCCGCATGGTCCAGGTCCGCATGGTCCAGGTCCGCATGGTCCAGGTCCGCATGGTCCAGGTCCGCATGGTCCAGGTCCGCATGGTCCAGGTCCGCATGGTCCGGGTCCGCCGCTACCGCCCTCGACCGCTGACGCCTCCGTCCGGTGCGCTAGCGTCATCACATGCTGCGCCGATGGACGCTACCGATTTTCTTCCTGGCACTCGGACTCGCCGCAGCGGCCCGGCAGACCGCCCAGGGGTCCCCGGGCGCCGCCGTCGCACCGCTCCTGCTGTTCCTGCTGGGGGCCGTCCTGTTGTCCCCGCTGATGTTCCCGAAGTCCATCGGCGCGGCGGAAGCGCTACGCCGCAGCGAGGCCGACGGCCGCCCGATCGTCTACTGGCGCCCCGGCTGCCGCTTCTGCCTGCGGCTGCGCATCCGGCTCGGCCGCCACGCCTACCGGATGCACTGGGTCGACATCTGGCGCGATCCGGAAGGCGCCGCGGCGGTCCGGGCGGCCACCGGCGGCGACGAGACGGTGCCGACCGTGGTGGTGGCCGGCAAGCCGCACGTCAACCCCGATCCTCAATGGGTGCGCGCGCAACCGCCCTCCTGAGAGGTCGCGTCCGTCCGTTTCGACATGCCACCTGACCTGGCGACGCCTTCGGACTTCCCAGCCGGCCGCGAGATACCGGGACGTCGCCGAGGAGTCGCGTCAGCCGGTCGTCGAAAAACGGCGCGAGCCGCGCCCGAGCACTCGCGCGAGCCGGAATCAGCCGGTGACGGCGAGGCCGACCGAGTCGTACGGAATCGCTCCCGTCAGATCGCCTTCCGGCGGCCCGGCGCGATGACCCGATCGACGAGGTCTTCCACGAAGGCCCTGGACGGCGGCCGGGCCTGGAAGACGCCCCGGACGAGCACGCCGCCCACCAGCAGGGCGAGGGACGACTCGACGTCCTCGGGCGGCAGGTGGGCGCGCAGGACCGCTTCCATCGACCGGGTGCCCGCCTCGTAGAGCTGCTGGCGCAGCTCGTCCACGACCGGATCGCTCCCGGAGCGCTCGAAAACGCCTCCCAGGACGCGGTCGAGGTGCCCGTCGGCGAGGTCCTCGGCGAAGTCGGTCAGCCCGGCGATCAGGTCGGCCCGCAGGTCGCCGGTCGGCTCCGGGTGGTCGACCGCGTCGCAGATCCGGCCGACCGAGGCCCGTACCAGGTCCAGGCGGGTCGGCCAGTGCGCGTAGACGGTCACCTTGGAGTAGCCGGATCGGCGTGCGACCTCGGCGTGGGTCACCGCGTTCCACCCTTCCTCGAGGAAGAGCCGCGTCGCGGCCTCGACGACGTCGCGGCGCGTCCGCAGGACTCTGGGATCGATCCCCTCCGCCTCCCCCTGCTCCATGTCGAACGATCCTATCCGGCTTCCCACACCAAGAGATAACTTCTGAACACATTGTACAGTACTTGCCAATGCGGCATATTGAGCGACCGGCGGCGCGCACCAAAGCGCACCGCCTGCCGTCGACATCGGAAGAGGCGTCATGAGAACCACCACCCCGCGGAACCGTTCGAAAAAACTCGACCTCGGCCTCTGGACCGCCCAGGGCCTCCTGACGCTCGCCTTCGCCGGTGCCGGCGTCTGGAAGCTGGTCACGCCGAGGGCGCAGCTCGCCGAGATCCTCCCCTGGGTCGGGGAGACTCCCCCGGCGCTGCTCTACGCGACCTCCGTGTTCGACATCCTGGGCGGGATCGGCGTACTGCTGCCCGCGCTCACCCGCGTCAAGCCGGGGCTGACCCCGCTGGCGGCGCTCGGCTGCGTCGCGCTCCAGGTGTCCGCGATCGTCTTCCATCTCTCGCGCGGAGAGACGGACGTGGCGTTCAACGTCGCGCTCCTCGCACTCGCGCTCTTCGTCGCCTGGGGCCGCCACCGCCTGGCGCCGATCGCCCCGCGCGGGTGACGGCGGCCGGTGTGCTTCCAGGAGCCTCGGAAGGTGTCGTGCTTCGCCAAGAAAAGCATGAGCAAGCGCCAATGATTGAGCGCGATCGGTGACGGCGAAGCCGGATAGGCCGTGTCCGTAAATCTTGTCACCGGGGTGTCCGACCGGTGAGAAGATCGGGGGTGCTCCGAACAGCGAAAGCAGTACTCGCCAGATTACCGGGACCGTTGCACGCACTCGCGCTGAAGCACCGTGAGCTGCTGAAGTTCGCGGTGGTGGGTGGAACGGCGTTCCTGGCGGACAACACGGTGTTCTATGGGCTGAAGCTGACCGTTCTGGAACCGAAGCCGGTGACCGCGAAGGTCATCGCGGTGCTCGTGGCGACGATCGTGTCCTACGTGCTGAACCGTGAATGGTCGTTCCGGACCAGGGGCGGTCGCGAGCGCCGTCACGAGGCGGCGCTGTTCTTCCTGGTCAGTGGCGTCGGTCTGGTGCTCAGCTCCGTGCCGCTGTGGATCTCCCGATACGTGTTCCTGCTGGAGACCCCGGACGTGAGCCTGGTGACCCAGGAGATCGCCGACTTCGTGAGCGCGCAGGTCATCGGCACGCTGATCGCCATGGTCTTCCGTTTCTGGGCGTTCCGGAAGTGGGTCTTCCCCGACGAGGAGGCCCGGCCCGGCGGCGTGCGGCTGGCTCCCACCCCCGATTCCACGGAAGAGGCGGCTTGACGACGGCGAATCCGGAAGCCGTCGCGGGGGTGTTCACGAGCAGGGACGACCCGCGGTCGAAGCGAGGCTTGAAAGATCGCCTCCTGCGCCGGTCATGATTCGTTTCCCGGACTCGGCCCGCGCGGCGGGCACGCACAAGGATCATCACCGGCTTGACTGCGATCTCCGCCCGCCGGATGGTACGGTCTCGGCATGCGGATGATTTTCTTGTTCCTTGGCTGGTGGCGCCCCTGACGGGCGGCACCGTTCATCCGCGTACCTGACAACGCGGCCGCCCGGTTCGGGCGGCCGTTTCGTGTGTTCGCACCTCGGTGGCCCGGCCAGGGCGGCCTCCCGATTCCGAGGGAGCCAAACCGATGCCACGACGACTCACCGGCTTCACCCCGTCCGGCGACCTGCATCTGGGCAACTACATCGGCGCGATCGCCCCGATAGTCGCCAAGCAGGCCGTCACGGACACGGTGGTGTTCATCTCCGACCTGCACTCCCTGACTCTGGAGCATGATCCGGCCGAGGTGCGGCGGCGGACGCTGGAGTTCGCGACCATCCTGCTGGCCGCGGGCGCCGACCCCGACGCGTCTTTGTTCCTGGTCCAGTCGCACGTCCCCGAGCACGCCGAACTGCACTACCTGCTGGAGTGCACCACCGGGTACGGCGAGGCCCAGCGCATGATCCAGTTCAAGGAGAAGTCCGGCCGTCAGAACCAGGTCCGGATGTCGCTGCTGACCTATCCGATCCTGATGGCCGCCGACATCCTGCTGTACGACACCGACGAGGTGCCGGTCGGCGAGGACCAGAGCCAGCACGTGGAGCTGGCCCGCGACGTCGCCCAGCGGTTCAACACCCGCTACGGCCCCACCTTCACCGTCCCCCGGGCGGTCAACCCGCCGGTCGCCGCCCGCATCATGGACCTGACGTCACCCGGCGACAAGATGAGCAAGTCGGCCCCCTCGGCGGCCGGGGTGCTTCGACTGCTCGACGAGCCGAACGTCCTGCGGCGCAAGGTGATGCGTGCGGTCACCGACACCGACACCGTGGTGAGCTACGACCCGGAACACAAACCGGGAGTATCCAACCTGCTCGCCATCCTGGCCGCCTGCACCGGCGACGAGCCTCAGCGGCTGGCCGGGCGGTTCGACCGGTACGGCGAGTTGAAGGAAGCGGTCGCCGACGCGGTGGTGGCCACCCTCGCCCCCCTCCGGGACCGCTACCTGCGACTGGCCGAGGATCCGCGGCACGTCCAGGCGGTGCTGCGGGCCGGTGCCGACCGTGCCCGCGGACCGGCCGGCGCGAAGGTACGCCAGGCCAAGGCGGCGATCGGTCTGCTCCCCGGATGAGCCGGTGAGTGCGGGGATCCGGCCGTCCGCGTAGCCGACGACGCCCCGGGCGGGAGGCCGTCGTGATGCGCCGTCGCCGGCCGGGCCGTCCAGCCGGCCGCCGCGGCGTCGCACCCGGCGACCGGTCTCCTGCCATGGCCCCGGCGGAGGTCGCGGTACGGGGCAAGGGCTGGGCGCAAGACAACATGGGCGCTGTCCAGCACCACCGTCGTCGGAAGGCCGAAGTTCGGGTCATGGGTGCAGGAGCGCGTTGAAGCGTCCGGGGGTGAGATCCTGCCATCCCATTCTGCGTGCGAGTCTGCGGAGCTCGCGTTTGTAGGCACGGACCTCGACATAGGTGGCGTGCCGGTCGCTGCCCACGAATCTGATGCCACCCGAGAGGTCGGGGCTTTCCGTCTCCACGATGTGTCGGAACGATCTGATGCGATCGGGGTTCGATCGGGTGTCGGCCAGATGCTCGGCGATGAGGTGGGCGATCCGGTCGAACAGCGTGTACGCGCTTGAGTTCACCTCGACATAGCTGATTCCGAACAGCCCCGGCCGGCGAGCGAACGCGTTGAGGAACATCTTGGGTCTACCTCCCGCCCATTCCATGTAATCCGGTGGGAGGTAGGAGATCGACATGTTGTAGCCGGTGGCGAACAGGACGAGGTCGACCTCCTCGCGGCCGCCATCGGTGAAGAGGACGTCCTTGCCGTCGAATCGGGAGATGCCGGGTTTCGCGGTGATGTCGCCGTGCTGCAGGTAGTGGAGGAGCTGCGTGTTGATGAGCGGGTGTGACTCGAAGAGCTTGTGATCCGGGCGCGGCAGTCCCCACCGGCGGACGTCGCCGATCATGATCGGCGAGACGGTCCGGTAGAGCAGGCGTTCAACCCAGATCGGCAGGTGTTCGGATGTGTCCGACGGTTTGCCCATGATGTGTTTGGGGATGAAGTGATACCCGCGGCGGGTGCTGATGAACGCCTTGTCGGCGTGTGCCGCCGCATCACATGCGATATCGGCGCCCGAGTTCCCGAGGCCGACGACGAGGACGCGCCTGCCCTCGAACTCCCGGGGATCCGTGTAGGTCACGGAGTGGCGCGTCTCCCCGATGAAGGCTCCGGAGACCTCGGGCACCTTCGGGTCCCATGTCACGCCCGTGCAACAGATGATGGCTGCCGCCTGGATGCGGTCGCTGTCGGTCGTGACCGTCCACTCGCCGGTGGCGTCGTTCTGCGTCACGGTTGTGACGCAGGTGTTGAATCGGATCCGGTCGCGAAGCCGGTACGCGTCGGCGAAGGACCGCGTGTAGTCGAGGATCTCGGCGCGGTTCGGGTAGTCGCCGAACGTCTGCGGCATCGGATGATCGAAGAAGCCGGATTTGTCTCGCGATGAGATGAAATGCGCGGATTTGTACATCGGAGTCCCTGGATTGTCGAGATCCCAGATCCCGCCGACGTCGGTGTGACGTTCGAGCTGGACATGGGGGATCTCGCGTGCCAGGAGAGCGCGGGCGGCGGCGAGCCCCGCGGGGCCCGCGCCGATGATGACCACAGGTAGGTCTGTCGTGGGAATCGGCGTGGGGGTCGTCATGCTCTTCCTCGGTTGTCGCGGGAGCGCTTTGGGGGCGGTTACACGGCGGTCGTGCCCGCTCGGAGCCATGCCGTGGCGTTGCCGGGGATACGTCTGTTGTCAGTGGTCACCGGTTGGGCGCTGATCAGTACGCTCCCCTCGGGAAGGCGAACCGGATCGTGGCTGAAGTTCGTGATCGACGTCCATCCGTTGGCGCGCCGAAACGCGATGATGTCCTCGCCGAGGTCGATCCACTCGATCGACTCGTCACACTGCAGATCCCGCCTGAGGCGCAGCGCGGTGCGATACAGCGACAAGGTCGAATCGGGGGCGGCGGTCTGCGCTTGGACGGAGAGCGCACCGAACCACTCGGGCTGCGGCAGATGTGAGGTCTGCTCGCCGAAGCCGAACGACGGTCCTTGGGTAGTCCACGGAAGCGGGACTCGGCAGCCGTCTCGGGTGATGGCGATGCCGTCGCCGTTCGAGTCGGCGAAGCTGCGCGGATACACCTGATGGACGACGGCCTGGCGCCACCACGCCGGGTCGGACATGCGGGACGGTCTCGCCTGATCTGCCGCGGGTGTGGGATGGGACGACATGCGCTGCTCCAGTCGGCCAGAGCGCCGCAGGGGGCGGCAGCCGGTAGAGACGGTAACACGAAAATATCCGAGTGGACAATTTCAAGCCAAGTCTCGCCGACCACATGCGAAAGCATGAAGAAACCCCGCATCTCCCTCGAAGGGATGCGGGGTTTCCGATCACTCTCCGGCGGTGTCGGCCTTGCCCGGAGGGGCGAGAAGCCGGCCGAGGACGCTCATGCCGGCCGACATGTCCACGCTCCGGTCGAGCAGCCACTGCGTGGACAAGCCGTCGCTCGCGGCGACGATGACGGCGGCAATCGTCTCAAGGGGGATGTCGTCGCGAACGACGCCGGCGGCGCGTCCGGCGACGAGGAGTGCGGTGACGTCACCGCGCAGACCGTTATAGCGATCGATGAAGTACGCACGCGAGTAGGTGTTCTCCCGCTCGAGCGCCCGGGCGATCATCGCGTTGTAGAGCGCCATCATCCCGGGCTGACGCAAGCTGAACTCGGCCATGGCGGCGGCGAACACGGCGGGGTTCTCGCTGCTCTCGCTGGCCAGTTGCTCGCGCGCCCGGGCATCGGCCTGACGCAGAACTTCGAGAAACAACTCCTCGCGTGAACCAAAGTGATGGCGGAGCACGGGGTGGGTCACCCCCAGCGAGTCCGCGATCGACCGCAGCGATGTTCGATCCGAACCCAGCTCGTGAAAGACATCGAGCGCCTTGTCGACGATCTCCTGCTTCCGGCGCGCGCTCTTCGCGTACGGGCCCCGATCGGACTGCTTCGTCACGTTCTCCTCATTTCTTCCGGTTTTCCCAGGCGGGGCATGCCCAGCCCTCCGTCGCCGCGCTCGGTCCATCGTATTCCGCGAGCACACCCAAAAATATCCACCTGGATATTTTTGTGCTACGGTTCTACCACCTGGCACTGGAGCTTCATGGGACGTCCGAAGTCCACCGACCCGGGAGTCGGATACATGAGACCGAAACAGGCACCAGCGCGCTTGCGAGACCTCACCGCGACAGTCGCGGCGAGCGCGCACGCCGAACTGCTCCAGGCTTCAGCCCTCTCGCAGGCCCACGACATCTGTTCGGAGGACCCGTGGGTGTCGGGGTACACGTTCCCCGGATTCCCGGGGCAGTAGGGGCCGATGCCCCATCACCCGACTGCGGAGGCTCACCGCGCCATCGCGGCGGAGCTCGACTCACAGCTATGAGCACGGAAAGAGGAAGAATGCGTTGTCTGGTAACGGGTGCCACGGGTTTCTTGGGCAGCAACCTCGTACGAAGTCTCGTCGCGAGCGGGCACGAGGTGGTGGCGACGGGGGCGCCGGGATCGACGACGCGCTACTTGGAGGACCTGCCCATCCGTGTGCAGTCGGCCGATCTGCTCAACCCTGCTGCGCTTCCCGCACTGGTGGCGGAGCAGGACTGGGTCTTCCACGTGGCCGGCGACACCTCGACCTGGAGTCGTCTTGCCGCGCGCAGACGCAGGGTCAACGTCGACGCCACGGCAATGCTGGCCGACGCGAGCGTGGCCGCCGGAGTGAAACGCTTCGTCCACACGAGCACCCTCGACGTCCACGGGTACAACCGCGACGGCTCCCCCCTCGCGGAGCGCCCCGGCGACCGGTCGTTCTTCGGGATCGGATACGACTATGCCGACACCAAGGCGGAGGGAGAGCGACAAGCCCTGGCCCGTATCCCGGGGGGACTCGACGTGGTGGTCGTCTACCCGGGCTTCATGATCGGGCCATACGACCACACGCTTCAGCTCGGCCGAGTCGTCCGCGACCTCCAGGCAGGTAGGCTCACGTTCGCGCCGGCCGGTACTTCGTCATTCTGCGACGTGCGAGCCGTCGCCGACGGCATGGTCGCGGCTGCGGAGCGGGGCCGTACCGGCGTCGGATACAACCTCACCGGCGAGAACCGCACGTACCTCGACATGTTCAGCCGCATCGCCGAGCTCGTCGGCGCGCCTCGCGGCCCCATCAGGGTGCCTCGCGCGGTGCTGTTCACCTACGGCACGGTCGCGCAGTTCGCCGCTGGTTTCACGAAGCGGGCACCGGACATGGATCCCGGGATGGCCGCGTACCTGTCCTCTCCGCAAGCGTCGGACTGGAGCGCCGCGCGCACCGAGCTCGACTACCACCCCGGTGACCTCGACGCGGCGATCCGCGACGCCGCCGCATGGTACGACGAGCACATGCCGGTCGTGCGCTGATGATGGCGCCGATCGAGGCGGCCATGTGGCACTCCTCGTGTTGGGGATAACCGCCACCGTCCTGGGGACGGGGGTGCTCGCTTTCATCCGCGGGGTGCGCTGAGCCGACCGGGCTACGCCCCCGACTCCGACTCCGAGCTGTGCGGCAGGAGCGCCGCGATGTCGCGGCCCGCTCGGCGGGAGAAAGTCTCCGGCGGCGCCTTCCGAAGCAGCGTGTCGGTCAGGATCCGATCGACGAGACCTAACAGCAGCAGAAGCACGATCAGCTCCAACTCGACGGTGGGATGCCGTCCCAACCCGCTCGGTCCCTGCACGATGAGTCGCCGCGTGTCCGCCTCGGTGCGCGCGCGGATCTCGAGCCGGCGCCGGCCCCGTGCGCTGTCGCGGAGGGTGACCGGCAGCGCCTCCAGCAAGGCGAGTCGCCGACCCCGGCCGGTCGCGCCGAGGAGGAGCACCACCATCCACATCGCTGCCATCGACGAGTGGCTGTGAACCCGCTTCCACAACACACCATAGGAGGAGAACCTCATGTCCGCACTGCTCTATCGCCTCGGCCGATGGTCCTTTCATGCCCGCAGAACGGTCGTGGGACTGTGGGTGCTCGCGCTGGCCGCACTCATCGTCGGATCGTCCGGGTTCGCGCGTCCGTTCGTCGAGGGCTACAAGATCCCCGGCACGGAAGCACAGCGGGCGATGGACGACCTGGCCGTGTCCTTCCCGGAGGCGAGCGGTTCATCGGCGCAGATGATCGTTGTCGTACCGCCCGGGCAACGTGCGGACGATGCGCCTGTCCAGCGGCAGATCGCGGATGCGGTCGCTGCGATCGAGAGCGTTCAGGGCGTGGCATCTGTCTCCGACCCGTTCGCCGCGGGACATCTGTCGGGCGACGGTCGCGCTGTTCTCGTCCCGGTGCAGTTCTCCCAGGCGAGCGCCGATATCGCCGATGCCACGTTGGCGAGCATCGTCGATGTCGGCGAGCGGACGGAGCGCGCGCTGAACGACGGCTCGCGAGTCGCCGTCGGCGGTGAAGCCCTGGGCGCGGTAGAGCTCCCGCACGATTCGGCGGGCGAGATTTTCGGCCTTGCGTTGGCCTTCCTCGTCCTCCTCGCGACCTTCGGGTCGTTCGTCGCCGCCGGTCTTCCGCTGCTCGCCGCGGCCATCGGCGTCGGCGTGAGCTTGACCGCCATCGAGGTCGCCACGGCACTGGTGGATGTGTCGTCGACGGCGCCGGTGCTTGCGACGATGCTCGGCCTCGCCGTAGGGATCGACTACGCGTTGTTCGTTCTCTTCCGGCACATGCGACACCTGCGAGATGGCATGGGGGCCGCGGAGTCGATCGCCCGCGCCGTCGCGACCGCGGGATCGGCCGTCGTGTTCGCGGGCCTTACCGTCGTCATCGCGCTGGTCGGCCTCCTCATCGTGGACATCCCGTTCCTGACGGCGATGGGTTTCGCGGCGGCGGCGGCCGTCGGAATCGCCGTGGTGGCGGCTCTGACTCTCGCGCCGGCGCTCATGGGTTTCGCGTCGCCCCTGCTCGCCCGCGGACTCGCTCGCCGTCGCCTCCGCATCGAGCGACGCGCCGCCTCGCGGCGGCGAGCGCACCGGCCGGGCCCGGGAGTCGTGCCGCACGCGAGCGTCTCCGGGAGGTTCTTCGGGGGATGGGTGCGACTCGCCACCGCACGGCCCCGCACGACCGTCGCTCTCGTCATCGCATCGGTCGGCCTCATCAGCATCCCGGCGCTGGATCTGAAGCTGGGGCTTCCGGATGCCGGCAGCGAGCCCGTGACCTCTCCCGTGCGCGAGACCTACGACCTGATCACCGAGCACTTCGGGCCCGGATTCAACGGCCCCCTCCTTCTCACCGGCCCGATCGCGGCGAACACGGATCCGATCGAGGTCATGGCCGACATCGCGAAGAAGGTCGGCGAGCTGGAGGGCGTCACCGACGTGCCCTTGGCCGTGCCCAACACCGACGGCACGGCCGGCCTGATCACGGTCATCCCGGCGAGCGCACCGGAATCTGAGGACACGAAGCTCCTCGTCCGATCTCTCCGCGCCCTCGCCGTCGAGATCGAGTCCGAGCACGGTGTCGACCTCTCCGTCACCGGGTACACGGCTGCCGGGATCGACGTGTCCGCCCTGCTCGCCGATGCGCTCCTGCCGTACATCGCGTTCATCGTCATCCTGTCCCTCATCCTCATGACCATGGTGTTCCGTTCGATCTGGGTGCCCGTCAAAGCGACCGTGGGCTTCCTCCTCACCATCGGGTCCGCGTTCGGCGCGGTGTCGCTGGTGTACTCCTGGGGCTGGTTCGCGGAACCCCTCGGAGTCGAGCAGACGGGACCGGTGATCACCTTCATGCCGATCATCGCGCTGGGCGTCCTGTTCGGGCTGGCCATGGACTACGAGGTCTTCCTCGTCTCGGCGATGAAAGAGGAGCACGCCCACGGCACGGGTGCGCAGGCAGCGATCACGCACGGATTCCTCCGCTCGGCACCGATCGTCACCGCGGCAGCACTGATCATGTTCGCCGTCTTCGCGACGTTCATCCCCGGCGCGGATGCGACGATCAAGCCGATCGCGCTGGCACTCGCCGTGGGCGTGTTCGTCGACGCGTTCGTCGTGCGTATGACCTTCGTGCCCGCGGTGATGAAACTCCTCGGCGAGAACGCATGGCGAATGCCGAAGTGGCTCGAGTCGCGACTGCCGTCATTCGATGTCGAAGGGGAAGGGCTCGAACGTCGCCTGGCAGACGTTGCCCAGACGCCCGCGCCTTCGGGCGAGACCACGGTCACCGAGGTCTCCGACCGAGCGCGGACCTGACGGAAGAAGCTCAAGGCGGACGCGGCCGAACTCGCGGCGCGAAACGACAGGCTCCGCCAGGACCGGCGCCACCTCACCCCCCATCTGGCAGGACGCCTACAGGACGTCGGTCGTGACCACCCTTGACTCCGACGTAACGTCAGAGTCTCTCCTGGTCGTATGCCCCTCGAACAGGACCTGTTCGTCGTCTCCCATCTCGCGTCGCAACGGCGGAGGACGGCTCCACGGTCCTGGCCGGGGTCGGCGTCGCCGGAGCCTCGTGCTGCCGGCTGTGATCGTCTCACGCGCCTGGAATCAAAGGAGCCGTCCGAATGCTCAGCAGTGAGCTCGCCGAACTGGCCGGCGTCACCGTCCGCACGTTGCGCCACTACCACCAGATCGGGCTGCTGCCCGAGCCACCACGCTCGGCCGGGGGATACCGGAACTACGACGTCGGCCACCTCGTCCGGCTCCTGCGCATCACGAGAATGACCGCTCTCGGCGTACCGCTGTCCGCACTACCCGCGGTGCTGGACGATCCGGCGGCCGCAGAAGAGCTGCTCGACGAGCTCGATCGCCAAGCCGCCGCCGACATCGAACGGCTCACTGCCCGCCGGGTCGGCATCGCCGCGCTGCGCCGCAGCGGCGCCCCACCCGACCTGCCGCCGGGGCTTTCGGCATGGCGTTCCGCCCCGGCGGCCGGGATACCGGCGGACATGGCCCGCTACGAGCACGAACAGCTCATCCTGCTCGGACATCTGCTCGGCAACGACGGCCCGGCAGGAGCCGCCGCCCTGTTCGGTACGGCGAATGACGTCATGTCCACATCCGCGCCGCTGACGGCGCGCTTCTACGCCCTCGCCCCTGACACCCCGGACGACGAGGTCGCATCGTTGATCGACGAGCTGGTCGCGCACCTCAAGCCGGTGATGGCGCGGCTGGCCGTTCTGTCCCCGCTCGACGCGCAGGCCTTGGCGCTGATAGACGAACTGAACGAACTGACTCTCAGGCCCGTGCAGCACCGCGTTCTGCGCCGGGTGCAGCAGCGGCTGGCCCGGCCCGACGGGGCCTGATCGGACTCCGAGGCGCTTCGCCGGCGGGCCTCTGTGACTCAGATCATTCCGTGTGCTCTTGAGTATGACGCGACGTCGGGGGCTGGACTCAGGGGTGCCCGCACCCATCGACCACGAGGATCCATCACGCCCGCTCACCGATCAGCCGGGTCGACGACATCACCGCACCGATGTTGCTGATCCACGGCGCCAACGACGTTCGCGTCGCCCGCCGCCACTCCGACCGCGTCGTCGACGCGCTTCGCTCCCGCGGCGCCGAGGTCGAGTACCTGCTGAACGATGCCGAGGGCCACTGGTTCGTCAACTCGGACAGCAACATCGAGCTGTATCGCACGCTTGAGCGCTTCCTGGCCCGGCACCTGGGCGGACGGTCTTCGACCACGTCCTGATCCCCGATTCACGGCGGGCGGGGCGACGGCAGCACGCCGCCTCGCCCAGGACGATCCGAAGACGGCGGGGTCGCATCCCGGTGTCGGCACAGCCCGATCGGCATCGCCGGTCCAGGAGCAGGAGGGCCGAGGTCAAGATCGCTTCCCTCGCTCGGCGATCTGGTGATCACCGAGCGCGGGGACAGGGTGAGAAGGGAACGACGATACTCCCGGCGCGCCGAGCACGAGCGCGATCAACGGGCGGGGTTTCGGCTGTCGTCAGCCGGCCACTGGAGTCGCCCGGCGGCGTGACCGAGTCGGGCCACGGTGGCACCCCCAGCAGCGGAGCGGCCGACGGCGGCCGCAGGCGGTCGAGACCCCATGGCACCCTCCCCTGCTCTATCGCAGATGAGCAGCAGGAGTCGCCGGTGCCGCGGCGGGGGTTCTCCCAGGACGACCTCGACCTTGTCGCAGGTAATCGGTCACTATCTGCGGTAACCGACCATGATCGGCTCCACCGCTGACTTCTGCATCCGGACTCCTCGAAGACCTACCGCCAGAATCCGGCCCGATCCTTCCTGGAGGCCTACCTGACGGAGCGGCGAGCCACCGCGGAGATCGGGTGGAACCGGCTCTGGGCCGCGAAGGCCGGCGTTATGGAGTGAGGACCACCTTGTTGCACTCGTCCTGCTTGTTCTTGAACAGCTCGAACGCGTGCGGCGCCTTGCTGAGCGGCATCCGGTGCGAGATGACGAAGCTCGGATCGATCTCGCCTCCGCGGATCCGCTGCAGCAGTGGCTCCGTGTAGCGCTGCACATGGCACTGGCCGGTGCGGATGGTCAGCGACCGGTTCATGAGGGCGCCCATCGGGAACTTGTCCACGAATCCGCCGTAGACGCCGATGACGGACACCACGCCGCCGTTGCGACAGGCCATGATGGCCTCGCGCAGCACGTACGGGCGCTCGGTCTCCAGCCGGGCGGCCTGCTTGGTGCGGTCGTAGGCGTACACGGCCGGAGTCGGATGGTGGGCCTCCATGCCGACGGCGTCGATGCAGGCGTCCGGACCGCGCCCGCCGGTCATGTCGCGCAGCGCGTCCAGCACGTTCACCTCCTCGTAGTTGAGGACCTCGGCACCGGTCCGCTGGACCCGCCTGAGCCGGTACGGGAAGCGGTCGATGACGATGACCCGGTCGGCGCCGAGCAGGAACGCGCTGGCCGCGGCGAACTGCCCGACCGGCCCTGCGCCCCAGATCGCGATCGTCTGGCCCGGCTTGATGTCGCACATCTCCGCTCCCATGAAGCCGGTGGGGAAGATGTCCGACAGGAACAGCACCTTCTCGTCCGGCAGGTCGTCCTCGACCTTGATGGGACCGACGTCGGCGAACGGGACGCGCACGTACTCGGCCTGCCCGCCGGGGAAGCCGCCCAGCATGTGGGAGTAGCCGAAGATGCCGGCGGGCGCGTGGCCCATCAGCTTCTCGGCGATCCCGGCGTTGGGGTTGGAGTTCTCGCACACGGAGTAGAGGCCCTCTTCGCAGGCGAAGCAGGCACCGCAGGCGATCGGGAACGGCACCACGACGCGGTCGCCGACGTGCAGGTCGCGCACGCCGGAACCGACCTCGACGACCTCGCCCATGAACTCGTGGCCGAGCACGTCACCCTTCTTGACGGTCGGGATGTAGCCGTCCACGAGGTGCAGGTCGGAGCCGCAGATCGCGGTGGAGGTGACGCGGACGATCGCGTCGCGCGCGTTGAGGATCTGCGGGTCGGGTACGTCTTGGATCTCCAGGCGGTTGCGGCCCATCCACACGTTGGCTTTCATGCCCGTCCTCCGATCGGTTGTGCGGGACGCTGGTGGAGCCGGCGCAGAGCGCGGTGACCCTCGGGACTGCCCTCGGAGCGGACCACCTCGCCGGTCTCCATGACCTGCTTGAAGCGGCGCAGGTCGTCGCGGACCTGCTCCTCGGGGTGCTCGCCGAACATCCGGGCGACGGCGGCGGCGAGCTTGTGGCCGGGCGCGCCGTACTCCAGCGAGACGTCCACGACGGTGCCGCGCCCGCCGGGGCCGTCGGTAAAGCTGACCAGGCCGGCGGTGGAGACGCCGGTGCCGGGCACCGACCGCCAGGCGATCAGGTCGCCGGCCCGCTCGTCGATGATTTCGGCCTCCCACTCCAGGTCGACGATCGGGCCCTTGGCCTTCCAGCGGGAGCGGCGCTGGTTGATGGTGCGCACCGAGTCCAGGTGCACCATGAAGGAGGGCAGGTTTTCCAGGTCCCGCCAGAAGCGGTAGACCTCCTCGCGCGGCTTGTTGACGGTGATGGAGGCGCGCACCTGCAGTGGGCCCTTGGCCTTGGAGGTGCCGCCCCGGGCACAGGCGACGTCGAGGGCGGTGATCCCGGCGACCGCGCCGAGCGCGGCCAGCACGCGGATGCGGCGGGCGCCCGTGCGGTTGGCGGCGGCCTTGCCGAGGACGCCGAGATCCATCGTGTCGCCGGCGACCCTGCTCCACGCCCATTGGGCGGGGTTCTTGGCGCCGAGCAGCAGCGCGGCGTGCAGGAGCTCGCGCCCGCCGACGAGCCTGGCGACGGTCGTGGCCTCGGGCGCGTCGTCGACGCCGCACAGGCGGGTCACGGCGCGTGGCGCCGCCAGTTGCGCCGCGCCCAGCGCGAGGCTGGTCCACCCGAGCGCACGGGCGAATTTGTTGATCATCATGCCCCCCTGACACAGGTTGCGATGGTATGTGCGCACGCCGCAGGCGGCCCCGATCTGCCGACGCCCCCGCTCCTACCGTCTCCTTCCCTCCGACAAAACCGACGACACCAGCAGATTCAGGCACAAAAGGCGTACTTCGCCTGGATGGCCGTCCGCGACGGGTTTCGCATCCCGCGCCGAACCTGCTGACGGCCGAACAACGCCAAGCGGTGTGTGACGGCGCCCGAGCAGGCACCGGTGGTTCCAAAACTGACGATCATCATTGACGCCTCGGCATCCGGCCCACTATGGAAATCCACATGTCTCGGCCCAGCCCTCGCCCGATCGTGAGGCCAAGTGGCGCTTGGCGATCATCCGGCATGTAGAGGAGGTCACCGAAAACGCCGCAATGCCGTACCGGTGAACGGCGGCGACATCGAATCCTCAGCCGCCGGGCGACGACCGTCCCTGGCCGACGGATGATGAGCGATCGGCGAAGACGAGTTCGCCACCCAGTTGGCTGTACAGCTCCAGCTGGTCGTAGTAGATCCGATGAGAGAGGATCTTGTCGTTGCCGACGGAGCAGGTGCTGGTGCCGCGAACGGCGACGGGACGGCCGGTTCCGTCCAGCACACCCCCGCAGGGCAGCATGAAGGGCCCGTTATGCGTGCCGGTGAGCATCCATTCGGTCACCACGGGATCGGCGCAGAACACCGTGTGCCACACCGTCATACGCAGGTCCGGAAACCCTTTGAAGACCTCCTCGTAGAACGAGGCGATCTGGTCGTGCCCTTCCGCGACGCCCTCCGGAGTCACCAGGACCCCGTCCTGGCTGTGGCACTGAAGGACACGATCCAGATCGTGGGCGTTGAACGCCTCGAACAGCTTGTCCTTGAGCGCGCGAGCGTCGCCCATAGTCATCCCCCCTTCGACAGGAACCCTTCCGGCGACGGACGCGTCATCACGGTGGCCGGCCTTCGCTCGGGACCGGCCGCCGTGGTGGCGTGCGCACTCGCGGCGGTGGTTCTGGCGCCATGTATCAGTTGAGCTCGCCGGGATGGAGGACGACCTTGGTCCAGCCGAGATCCCTCCGGTCGAAGTGCTCGTAGGCGTCCGGCGCGCCGTCCAGGTTCAGTTCGTGCGAGACGACCCAGGACGGGTGGGCCTTTCCTTCGTGGATGAGTGTCATGAGCGCCCGGTTGTAGCGCTTCACGTTGCACTGACCGTTGCCGATCATCTGGCCCTTGAACCAGAACATGCCGTAGTCGAAGGCGATCTCGCCCTGTTTGAAGAGATCGTCCGGGCTGCCCGGGTCCGACGGGATGAAGACGCCGACGACGCCGATGGTTCCGGTGAACTTGACCGATCTGACGAGGTTGTTGAGCGTCATGTTGGGATGCTCGTGCCCCTGTGGGTCGTGTGCCTGGTAGCCCACGCACTCACAGCCCCGATCGGCTCCCCGGCCCTGGGTGAGCTCCATGATCTGATCGACCGGCGGCGACTGGGAGTCGTCGATCGCGATCGCGCCGATCTCCTCGGCTTTGGCGAGCCGGTCGGGGTGGCGGTCGACGATCATCACCTTGCTCGCGCTCTTGAGCGTGGCGGAGTAGGCGGCCATGAGCCCGACGGGCCCCGCTCCGTAGATCACGACCGAGTCGCCCGCCTCCACCTGGGCGAGTTGAGTCGCGTGCCAGCCGGTCGGCCAGATGTCGGCGAGCATCACGTAGTCGTTCTGCTTCTCCTTCGCGTCGCCCGGGAGGACGAGGCAGTTGAAGTCGCCGTACGGCACGCGCAACAACTCGGCCTGGCCGCCGTTGTAGGGCCCCATGTCCGCGAAGCCGTAGGCCGCCCCGGCCATGCCCGGCTCGGGATTGGTGGTGAGGCAGTAGGCCGTCAGGCCCTTCTCGCAGTTCATACAGAAGCCGCAGGAGATGTTGAACGGGATGCAGACCACGTCGCCGACGCGGACGTGGTCGACGGCCGATCCGACCTCGACCACTTCGCCAAGGTTTTCGTGACCGAGGACGCGGCCCGTCTCGAAGTCCGTCCGGCCTTCGTACATGTGCAGGTCCGACCCGCAGATGTTGGTCGCGGTGATGCGAACCAGGACATCGGTGGGCCGCTCTATGCGCGCGTCCGGGACTTCCTCGACGCTTACCTGTCGAGGTCCGTTGTACACGATTGCTCTCATGATTTCCTCGCATGCAGTTGATCGCGAAGGATCGCCTTACCCGTCGGCGACGGGGCGAGAGGTTCTACGCCGTACAGCAGGTCAACGTTTCGTTCCTCCTTCCTCGCTCGCCGCGGCCGTGCCGCGGGAAGGGGCCGGCGCTGAACTCACCGGGCGTCCGGGGCGGGCCGTTCCCGGCTGATCGCCGACGCCGTCCCGGCCGCCTCAGAGCAGCAGGTCGAAGACACGTGTCGTGCGCTCCCACTGCTCGGTCGCGGGGTTCTTCACGTCCGGATCCACGATCTTGAAAGCCTGAGCCAGTGCCACCGACAGGCCTCCGACGATCTCGGGCAGGCGGCCGACGGTCTCCTCACCGATCGACAGGTCGAGTGGAGGCAGTGCGGCGAGCTGCTCCAGGATGGGTTTCAGCTCGATGTCCTCATCGAGGAGGCGGAACCGGTGAATGCTCTCCTGGAGGCCTTTGGTGACGGGTAGATCCCAGGGTTCGACGATGTCGCGACGGTTCGCCTTCGCGTGGGCCTGGCCGATCATCAGAAGGTCGTGGAGCTTGTCGTTCACGAAGTCGCCGTAGCGCCGGAGGTCGTCCTTGTCGACATCGACACCTGCGGCACTGCGGAAGAAACGTTCGAATCTCGGCACCGCCATGACAGCCATGGAGGTCTCCTTCCTTCCGGCCCGGAGTCACTCTCCGGCCTGGAGGTAGTCGTGGATCAGCCGTACGGCCATGGCGCCTTCACCGACCGCCGCGGCCACCCGCTTGATCGACCCGCTCCGCACGTCCCCGGCGGCGAACACGCCCGCCCTGCTCGTCTCCAGCGGAAACGGCCGGCCGGCGGAGTCGGGCGTGTCTTCCTTGCCGCACCGGGTGGCGTCCGCGCCCGTCAGGATGTAGCCCCGCGGGTCGAGCGCGATCTCGTCGGCCAGCCAGGCGGTGTACGGCTCCGCGCCGATGAAGATGAACATCGCGCGGGCCTCGATCGTGGAACGCTCGCCGGTGACGTTGTTCTCGGCGACGACCGCGGCGAGCCTCTCCTCTCCCATCAGCTCCCGGACCTCGGTGTTCAGCATGACCTGGATCTGAGGGTGCCGTTCGATCTCGACGGCCAGGTAGCGGGACATGTTCGCGGACAGCGCGTCCTCGCGCACGAGCAGCCGGACGCAGGCGGCGTGCCGGGCCAGGAACAGGGCGGCCTGGCCGGCCGAGTTGCCTCCGCCCACGACGACGATCGGATCTTGCTCGCACATCTGGGCTTCGAACATGGTCGCCGCGTAGTAGACGCTCGTGGGCTCGAACCTTTCCAGATTCTGGACATCGAGCCTCCGGTAGCGGACGCCGGTCGCGACGATCAGGGTCCGCGCGCGGATCGTGCCGCCCTCCCCGACCGTGACGATGTGATCACCCGCGTCCAGGCGCAGTCCGCACGCCTGCGCGGGGACGCAGAAACCCGCGCCGAACTTGCCGGCCTGGATCGCCGCACGCTCCGCCAGTTCACCGCCGGAGATCCCGGACGGGAAACCGAGGTAGTTCTCGATCCGCGAGGAGGTGCCCGCCTGACCGCCCGTCGCGACATCGTCCAGGACCATCGTCGCAAGACCCTCCGACGCCCCGTAGACCGCCGCCGCCAGCCCGGCCGGCCCCGCCCCGATGACGAGCAGGTCGCATCGGGTCTCCTGCACCCGTGGTGCGAGGAGCCCGACCGCCCGGGCCAGCTCCGCGTTGCTCGGGTTGCGAAGCACCCTCTCGCCACCCCAGATCACGACCGGGGTCTCCTGCGGGGTGACGCCCATGCTCCGCAGGAACCGCTCCGCCTCCTCGTCCTGCTCCAGGTCGATCCACCGGTGCGGCAGCCGGTTGCGTGCCGCGAACTCCCGCAGCCGCCGGGAGTCGGCCGCGAAGCGGGAGCCGATGATGCGGAAGCCCGCCCCCAGTCCGATGAGCATCGTGCGGCGGATGAGGTAGGCGCGCAGGATGAGATCGCCGAGTGCCTGATCCCCGGCGACCAGATGGCGGAGCGCGTCCGCCGGCACGGCGAGAACCTCGCCGTCCTCGGCCACCACACCGGTGACGAAGCCCACCTGGCCGGTGAGCACGTTGAGCTCTCCCAGGAACCGGCCAGCCCCGTGGACACCGATCACCTGATCGTCGGTTCCGAATCCCTCGACCGTCGCCACCTTGCCGGCCAGGATCGCGAAGAACTCGGTGCACGGAAGACCCTCCGCGTACAGGACCTCGTCCCGACGGACGCGGCGCCGCTCACCGTGCGGAGCCAGCGCCTGGAGTTGCGCGTCGCTCAGCCGCGGGTACGCCCCCTGTGGGTCCGGCGTCTCGCGAAGCTCAGCCGGCCAGCGCATGGTCCACCCATTCGCGCAGGACGGGAGCCGGTGCCGCGCCCGATCGCCGGGTGAGGACCCTGCCCTGATCGATCACGACAAGGGTCGGGATGGCCTGTACGGTGAAGCGCTCCGAGAGCCGGGGCGCTTCGTCCACGTTCACCTTCACCAGCTTCAGGCGACCGGCAAGATCGGCCGCGACCTGTTCCAGCGCCGGGCTGACCATGCGGCACGGGCCGCACCACGGTGCCCAGAAGTCGACGACCACCGGGACCCTGGCCGCCTCGACGACCTCGCTGAAGTCGTCGTCCCCGGCCTCGGTGACCCAGGGAAGCGGCTGGTGGCAGTCGCCGCACCGCGGGATTCCCGAGGCGACCCTGGGCAGCCGGTTCTTCCGCCCGCATTTCGAGCATTGAACGACGCTCGCGTCCTTGGTCTGTGACCACATGGTCAGACCTCCGGATTCCCCTACGTCATCGAGAGTGTGCCGCCGGTCATGCGACATGGATGACCGCCCCGTCGAGGGCGTCCCCGGCAACCGGTTCGCCGGTCTCGGCGGCCGCTCGGTGACTCGGTGACGAGCCGCTGCTCAGCGTCCCCCATATTCCCAAGCTACCTCCGCCGCCAAAGACGCCTTGCAGCACCCCCCAACGCTGACCAGCGACTATCCCCGCGTGTGATCCCTCGAGATCACCGCAGGCCGGCACCGCTCCGCCGGAAACGACCACCCCGGGTACGGCTACAGCGCCACCCTCACCGTCGCTCCCCCACACCCGCTCGGTTCTCGATTCCTTCCCGCAACCGGCACTCGGCCCGGTCGTGGACACACCAGGCGAACGCATCGGCGCCAACGCCGTCGTCGCCCGGACCATCCTGATCGCCTTGCTCGTCACCGTCGCCAACGACCACTTCCTCGACCAGTGGCGCCGCTGATACACAAATGGCCGCTCTGCTCGCTCCCATTGAGCTCCACTTCCTGCAGCGGAGAAACGGGGAAGAGGTCGGGTCCCCCGCGCTCGGGTCGATGACCTGATCGTGATCGCCTCAAGCGGTGTTCGCCTAATGGCGCAACGAAGCTCCTGACAGACGGGCTGGTGAGAACGAAAGGGCTCAGCGAAAAAGCCCGGCTCCATGATCAGGAACCGGGCTTTTCGATCTGGTGGGTCGTTCACGAGTAGGTCTGGCCTGCGGCGAAGCGCCCTTCCGGAGATCGCTTCCCGGAACGAAAGTGATCGTTTCCCAGCGGTTGAGGAGGGCCAGGAGCTGTTACGGTGCTCCTCGTGTCGCGTCCGGATCCCCTTCTCGATCTCATCCACCGCACTCCGGCGGCCGCCGAGCTGCTGGCATGGCCGTTCGACTTCGACATTTCCCGCACCGATCACCTCGAAGCGGTGAGGCTGGCGTCCGGTGATGCGCTTGAAGCAGTTGCCGGTGATGGCTCGGGCGGGACGTTCCTCCTGTGTGGGGAGGCGTCGGGAGAACGGCCCGTGCTGTACGCCGACTCCGAGGGGCAGTCCGGGCTGATCGGCCACGATCTGACCGCCGCGATCCAGCTGATCGCGAGGGTCCCGTACTGGAGGGACTGTCCCGTACGCGCCTCCGGCGGACAGGCATTCACCCTCCAGGTCTTCATCGGCTCCAGCGGATTGGGCCGTGAATATGATCGTCATGGCGGGAAGGGTAGCGGCAAGCCAGGACAAATCTGCAGGTCGGTAATGAGCCGCGCAACACGCTGTGGCGCGCGAGCAGTGGGGGCGAAGACTTCGCCCGACTGTCCACAGCGCCTCAGCAGTCGGAACCCGATCCGGCGTCTTCCTACAAAAGATCAGCAACGGTGAACGGAGCCTGCTCACGATCCTTCACCAGAGGAAGCTCTGCGCCATTAACCGCACTGCGGAGTGTAGAGGGTGCCCGGAAGGTATTGCCGCCATTCCTCCCTGGTAATAGGGATACCCGAAGTCTCACAGATCCTCTTCTCAGCCAGCGCGACATCGACACTCCAGAACTGGGCGGTCGTGTCCCCCGAGGCGGTGGCGAGGGTCCCGGTCCCGGGATGGAACAGCACGCTGTACACCGTTCCCGAATGGCCCGACAGGACCGCCCACAATCTTGGGCTGGTCGCGTCGCCCACCTCCCACAGACGCACCGTCTGGTCGGCGGAAGCGGTCGCCAGCATGCGATCACCCGGGCCGAAGGCCACCGACTTCACCGCCGCCGAATGGCCACGCACCTCGGAGAGTTGCCGTGGCTTGGAGGGAAGAGACACGTCCCATATGCGTGCTGTTCCATCGTTGGACGCCGTGGCCATGCGGGTACCGTCGGAGCTGAAGGCCACGGAACTGACGTCAACAGAGTGTGCGGTGATCCTTGAGAGCATCGAGAGACGCCGAGGGTTCGAGGCGTCCCATATCGTTACGGTCCTGTCGGCGGACGCGGTGGCCAGGTATCGCCCGTCCGGGCTGAAGGTGATGTCCCAGGCGGCATCGCCGTGTATACGCCTGTCGAACAGCAGTTTCGGCTTGGCCGGCACGGACAGGTCCCACAGCTCGACCGAACCACACCCGCATGCTATGGCCAGCAGCTTCCCGTCCGGGGCGAACGCCACGGCGTCGGCCCTGCTTGCGTTGCTCCTGAGCGTGGCCAGAAGCCGGGGTTTCGCAGGAACGGCGATGTCCCACAATCGCCCCAGTCCGCAGCCGCACGCCGTGGCCAGCAGCTTCCCGTCGCGGCTTAGCGCGACCCCATCGATGGTGTTGCTCTCCTCCCGCACGTTGGCCAGGAACGTCGCCTTCCGGAAGTCCGAGACGTTCCACAGGCGGGCGGTACGGTCGACGGAACCGGTGACGGCGATCCGTCCGTCGGCACTGAACGCCAGGCTCGTGACGGCGTCGAGGTGCCCCCTGAGCGTGGGCAGGACCAGGGGCACCCCGGGGGTGCTCAGGTTCCACAGGCGGGTCGCGCCGTCCGAGGAGGTCGTCGCCAGGGTGTGCCCGTCCGGGCTGAAGACCACATCCTGCACCTCCGCGAGGTGACTGCCCAACGAGAAGAGAAGCAGAGGCTTCCTCGGGTCGGACACGTTCCACAGGTAGACGAGGTTGTCGGCCGAGGCGGCGGCGACCATTGACCCGTCAGGGCTGAAGTCGACCCCGTAGAGGCGTTCCTTGGCCGGATAGGAAGTGCTCAGATTCACGGGCCTGTCCGGGCGCGACACGTTCCATAGAGACATGCCCCAGTCTTCTGACGCGCTGGCCAGGGTTTTCCCGTCAGGGCTGAAGGAGACATGGCTCACCGCGTTGATATGACCCTTGATCGTGGAGAGAAACCTGGGCCGCCTACCGTCCGAAACATCCCACAGCCTGATGGTGTGGTCGTTGGAGGCCGTGGCCAGCAACCGCCCGTCCGCGCTGAAGGAGGCGTTCCGTAACCCGGCCTCGTGGCCTTCCAGTGTGGAGAGAAGCTCGGGGCGGCCTGGGTCTGCGACACTCCAGAGTTTCGCCGTCTTGTCATCCGAGGCGGTGACCATGGTCCCGGCGGCACTGAAGGTGACGCCGTTGAGCGTCCCCCGATGCCCGGTCACCAGGGCCGTCATCCTCGGTCTCCTGGGGACGGTGACGTCCCAGAGCCGGGCCACGTTACCGGCGGAGGTGGTGGTGAGTAGGCGACCGTCCCGGCTGAACGCGACCCCGGTCGCCGGATGGGAGTCCACTTTCAGCTCCGCCAGTTTCGTTGGCCTGCTCCGATCGTGGACGTCCCACATCTCGACCGTGCCATCCGCGTACGCCACCGCGATGTTCCTGCCCCGGGGGTCGAACGCGACCTGGTACGCCTGGGCGTGGTCGGCGATGATCCTGGTCGGCGCGGCACGCGAGGCGGTCGACAGCAGCGCTCCCCGGGATTCCGGGGTCGCGCTGATACCGTACGCGGCGAGGATCAGCTGGGCTCCCAGCGTCCTGTCCGTGAGGCGGTTGCCGATGTCGGAGCTTCGCTGCGAGGTCACGTCGTCGCGCTGCTTCTGGGCGGCCCTTGCCTGTAGAAAGGCCGCGACCCCCGCCACCGTGGCGACCAGCAGGAGCACCGAGAGCGCCGCGATCACCTGGCGGGTGATCCGCGTGCGGCGACGGCGGAGCCGCATGCCGGCCTCCAGGAAGGCCGTCTCCAGCGGCTGGAGATCCCCCTGCTCCAACTCGGCCGTGACCTTGCGCGCCGCGACCAGGCGGGTGTCGGTGTAGAGGTACGCGGGGTCGCGGTCGTGCTGGTCCCAGGCCGCGGAGTCCTCCGCGAGCTGTTGCTGGATCATGAGGTTCGCCCGGTTGGCGTCGATCCACTCCCCGAGCTGGGGCCAGGCTCGGATGAGCGCCTCGTGGGCGATTTGAACGGTGTTCTCGCCGACAGTGATCAGGCGCGCGGCGGCGAACTCGTCCAGCACCCGCCGGGTGGACGCGTGAGCGGCCGAGACCGGCGGTGGCAACAGTTCGGGCAGCGCGACGACCCGCCGGGTGTCCTCGGTGCCCTCCTGGAGGTACACCAGCCTCAGCAGGATCCGCCGCGCCGTCCTCTTGCCCTCGTCGTCGAGCCGTGAAAGGGCCGCGTCCGCGCTGGCGGCGATGGCGTGGTCGATGCCGCCGGTGGCGTGGTATCCGGCCAGCGTCAGTACCTGTCCCTCGCGATACTGCCAGGTCGCGAGCAGCGCGTGCGAGAGCAGGGGAAGCGAGGCCCGCGCGCTCGCGGACATGGTGGCGCTGGTCGCGCCGAGCTCACGCAACAGGAGATTCGCCAGACCGTCCTGCAGGGCCAGCCCGGAGAGTCGTGCGGGTCTTTCGATCACGTCACGCAGTTGGTCGGCGGTCATCGGCCCGACGACGACGGGATGCTCCAAAGACGCCACCAGCCGGGGATATCGGCTGCAGTGGCCGTAGAAGTCGGCGCGTACACCGATGACGACGGTGGCCGCGGGCTCCTGCCCTTCGTCCCCGCGACAGGCCGCGCAGATCGTCTCGATGAAAGCCTGCCGCGCGCTCTCGTCAGCGCAGGCGGTGAACACCTCCTCGAACTGGTCGACGATCACCACCGGCCTGCCGGACTCGCGAGGCAGCCCTCGCAGCACGGCACAGAAAGCGCCCGGAGTCGCCGCGATCGCGCCGGGCACGGCGTGGGACGACTCCGCCGGGAGCCGAGACAGGCGCTCGGCCAGCCTTCCCAGGGGATCGTCGCCCGGGGTGATCAACAGGTGAGGGCGGCCGGCCTGCCGGAGGGCCGGGACCAGTCCCGCTCCCAGCAGGGACGATTTTCCAGCACCCGAGGCCCCCACCACCGCGAGCGGGACGTCGGCGGGAGGGACGTCCAGCACCCGGGCTCGCAGAACCCCGGCGAGCTCGTCCCGGCCGAAGAACAGATGGGCGTCCTCCGGGCCGAACGCGGTCAGTCCCTGGTAAGGGCTGAAGCCGTCCAGGCCGCCGGCCTCGGGTGGCAGGCCGGGGGAAACGGGGGCCCGGTAGGCGGGGTTGGGCGCCAGCGCGAGCATGTCGGTGTTATCGGTGGCCTGGCGGCGTGGCCGTGGCAGTCTCCTCTCGGCCAGGGAACGGTCCAGGGAGCGATAGAGGGCGTCCAGGGTGAACTCGCGCGGGCCTCGGGGGTCTCCTTCGGTGAGCAGCCGGATCAACTCGCCGGTGAAGGCGGTGTGCGGTTCTCCCGGGCGGGCCCAGGCGCTCTCCTGCCCGCTCGCCGAGGCGAGGAGGTAGGTGCCGTGCCGCCATGTCGTCTCGAACACCTCGTCCGTCGTCGCCCCCACCGGCCCCGACGCCCTGCCGGAGAAACAGCAGTCCAGGCCGATGACGATGAGCCGGGCCCGGCAGCGGGAGAGAACCTCCCTCACCGTCGAGAACGGCAGCGCCTGGTGGGCCGCCACTCCGCGCCTCAGATCGACGGTGGCCCGCGTCGCCAGGTGCAGTTCCTTGTTCGGGCCGATCAGACCGTGACCCACGTAGTAGAGGAAGAGCACGTCGGAGGCCGATTCCGCCGCCGACACCAGGGCGGCACCGATCGCGTTCGGATCCGGGGGATCGGTGAGCCTGGTCAGGTTCAGCGGGTCGAGCCCCGCGCGTTCCACCAGGCGGCCGGCGAGCGCCGTGACCGTCTCGATGACCGAAGGGACCGACTGGAGGATGGATTCGGGGGAATGCGCGGACGATCCGATCAGCAGCGCCCGGGAGCCGGGGCCGGTGAGCATTCCCGGCATCCTAGACACCTCTCGCGTCGGGTTCCGGGCCGTCGACGGCCCGGACGGCCTCCACGCCACGTCCCGGGCCCTCCACGGCTCGAACGACTTCCGCCGCCAGCGTCTGGGCACCTGCGGCATCAAGGGCTTTCACCCGTTCGGCGAGTACGTCGACCTTGGACTCACCGTCCTTGTTGACGATCGTGATCGTCACCTTGCCCGTCCGGTATCGCAGCCAGGCGATCAGGACCGTGGCCAGTACCGTCACCGCTCCGCCCGGCTCAAGCGCGATCCGCAGTGCCTCGGCCAGAGGACCGAGTGTGCCCGGGGCCGGCGGAGTATCGAGGAGGCGCACCCGGCCTGCCAACTCGGGTTCCTCTACCAGCCATTCATACAGATCGTTCGCGGCATCCACCGAATCTGGTTCGGATACGGAGATCTCAATATCCATGAGCTGCTCTTTCACGCCTATCCGATGACGCGACGAAAACACCGGCTGCGGCTACGGCTACGGCGAATGTGCGACAACTGGGACTCCAGGTTGAGGCATATCTCCGGCACGACCTCCGGAATTTCTCTGCTTCGCGACGTGCTCGACAAGGTTTCGTTTGCATCCGAGGATGCCGCCAGCGGCCCGGCTTGTAAATGGAGCAAACGGAATATGATCGGCGCGTATACCTTTCCGTAATACGATGATGATCACACGACGGTACGGATGGAGGCCCACGTTCCCTTCGGCGTTAAAGACACGGGAGGTGCCATAGCACAAGCGAAGCCTCTGCCCCTACGGTCACCGATCTTTCTGTAAGAGTCGGAGAGGCCCTGCGGTAAGGGTCAGGCAAGTGTCGGTGCCCCCCGGCCCCAAGATGAAGGAAGACGGTGGCTGAGCGATCGTTCTTTCCAGGCGAAACAGGATCGACGCTCCCCGCACCGGACTCTTCTCAGCTAAGGTCCGCTGTCCCGGAAAAGGCCCTCTTTGCTCAGCGACCCTGCGGGAAATCTCATGCCTGCAGGATGTTTCCAGGTCAGACGGCCCACCCGCAGGCGGCGACGCCTTTGTTCTCCCTGCCGGTTCGTCAAGGACCTTTCGGTTCACAGGGGGGGAAAGGTCGATCGGCGCGAGAACGTTCCGAAAACCGATCGGCGATATCAAGACGAGGGGGCGGGGCTGTTTTGCCGGGCCGGCCAATCAGGCGCACCACCGACTTCCGAAACACCCCCAGACGCCTGGCCGGAAATGGCGGCGCCGACCGCCGCAGGTCAGGCTCATACCGGATCCCGGGAAAGCGGAGCGAGTGGGATCAGGTCGATGCGCCGGTCGGCCACCGGCCGAAACCGCCAGGGCCCGGCGCAGCGCGACGGCCAGCCGCGCACCAGCGGCGGTTTCGCTTTCAGGGCTGGTAGTGGCCGCTTCGGCCGCCACTGCTTCGCCAGTGCGGTTGGGTTGTGCACACCCACCGGCCGGTCCCACACGCGCTCACAGCTGTCCACCACTACCAGCGCCCTCCGCCAAGGCCACCGCACGAGCCGAGATCAGCCCACCCAGCGGCCACAGGGCCTCGGAAACGATGAGATCCCGCCCGATCAAGCGATCGGACGGGATCTCGTCAACCGTTCCTGAGCTAACTCAAGAACAGCCCCTGGTGGGGCGTTCACGAGTACGGCTGAGCTGTGCGAATCCGAGGGCTCGATGATCGCTTCCCGAACACGCAATGATCGTTTCCCAGTGCTTACAGTCCGCCGAGGAACTGATCGACTATCGGCTCACCAGGGGCCCCGCTCCGGCGAGCCCGGCGTCGGAGGGGCTTCAGGCCGAAAACGTGGTGGCGCACGCACTACGATCGTTATCTGGGGTCGTCAAGCGAACTAAGCTGGTCAGCCGCTTGAAGGTCGTTAAGCTACGTAAGGTAAGCAGGCTGGCCGCTGCTACCGCGCCGGCGGTCAACGAGCGGCCGGATCACAAATACGGATACGACGCGCCCTCGGTGTCACCGAAGAATTGCGCGGAAAAGTGTCGGCCCCTGGCCCAGGCGGTGGTCACCGCCCCGACCGGCGCGCACCGCGACGCCTCCGCCGGGCGCGGGCCCGGACCAGGAGGGATTTTCTACGACATGCCGCGGATTACTCTCGTCGGACAGGACTCTCGGGCGGAGTAGGCCCCGCTTAAGCTGCCGTCCTCCGTTTCCGGCTGCTTGTCACGCCGCCACGTCAGCCTTGGTGCCCGGTCAAGCGTGCCGTCGATACGCGCACTGGACGACGTCATCGAGATCGAGGAGCGGAGACCAGATGTGGTCAGTTGAGCGGTGCGTAGCCGAGAATGTGGTCGCGAAGCAGAGCCCCCGCGTCGGGGTCCCCGCGTTCGAACGCCGCCATGAGCGGCTCGTGGTCGGCGGCGTTCTCGCAAGGCCGCATCCGGAACAGCCGTATAGACAGGTGCGTCCACACCTCGATGCCGAGTGACTCCCACACCGCCAGGAGCACGTCATTGCCCGAGGCTTTGACGATCTCGCGGTGGAACGCGACGCCGTGGCGTACCTGGTCGACCATGGAGGAGGCGGCCGCGGCCTGCTGTAGGCCGGCGAGGTGGACCTGCAGCGCCTCGACGGGCGGATAACGCAGCCGCACGGCCGTCTCCTCCAGGCCCGCCCGCACCTCGTAGATCTCGCGCAGGTCGGTCCCGGTGAGCCGGCGGATCCGTGCGCCCTTGTGCGGCGACGACTCGACGAGCCGGAGCGCTTCCAGCTCGCGCAGCGCCTCGCGCACCGGAGCCTGACTGACGCCCAGTTCCGCCGCCATGCGCCGCTCCACCACGCGGTCACCGGGCCCCCATCGGCCGCTGATCAGGCCGTCGAGTACGGCCTGCCGGATCTGATCACGAAGCGGGAGCCGCACGACAGGTTTCATGGGTCCCATGATGGCAGATGGAAACACCCGATGATCGATCATAGGGTGTTTAATGGTGGCATGGAGAAGGACATTGACCCGCAGGAGACTACGGAATGGCTGGAATCGCTGGAGGCGGTCCGCCGGGCGGCAGGCCCCGAACGGGCCGAGTACCTGCTGAAGCGGCTGGCCACGAGCAGCCGGTACATCAACACCGTGCCGACGTCGGAGGAGCCCGGCTACCCCGGTGACCTCGAACTGGAGGAGCGGATCGCGGCCTACGACCGGTGGAACGCGGCGGCGATGATCACCAGGGGCAGCCGGCTCGGCCTCGGTGGCCATCTGGCCACCTATGCCTCGGCCGCCTGGCTGTACGAGGTCGGGTTCAACCATTTCTTCCACGGTGGTCATGACCAGGTCTACTTCCAGGGCCACGCGTCCCCGGGCATCTACGCCCGCGCGTTCCTGGAGGGACGGCTGACCGAGGGCCAGCTCGACCTGTTCCGGCGCGAGCCCGAGGGCGGGCTGCCGTCGTACCCGCACCCGCGGAGCATGCGCGGGTTCTGGCAGTTCCCCACGGTGTCCATGGGCCTCGGGCCGCTCAACGCGATCTACCAGGCCAGGTTCAACCGCTACCTGCACAACCGCGGCATCAAGGACACCTCGCTCAGCCACGTATGGGCCTTTCTCGGCGACGGCGAGATGGACGAGCCGGAGTCCACGGCGGCCATCACCCTGGCCGCCCGCGAAGGGCTGGACAACCTGACCTTCGTGATCAATTGCAATCTGCAGCGGCTCGACGGGCCGGTGCGCGGCAACACCCGCATCGTGCAGGAGCTCGAAGGCGTCTTCAGGGGCTCGGGCTGGCACGTCGTCAAGGCACTGTGGGGCGCCGAATGGGACGGGCTGCTCGGTTCGGACGAGCTGGTGTCCCGGCTGGGCGAGATGCCGGACGGGCAGTTCCAGACCTTCGCCACCTCGACCGGGGCCTACATCAGGCAACATCTGTTCCACGGGCTGGACGTGCCGTACTCCGATGAGGACCTGCGGCGCATCGTCGGCGGCTCACGGGCCGGCCACGAGCCGCGCAAGGTGCACGCCGCCTACCGCCGGGCCCTCGACCACCACGGCGCGCCGACGGTGATCCTCGTACAGACCGTCAAGGGGTGGACCCTCGGGGCCGGCGTGGAGGCGCGCAACGCCAACCACCAGATGAAGAAACTCACCCAGGACGAGTTCCGGGCGCTGCGCGACCGGCTCGGACTGCCGGTGCCGGACGAGGCACTCGACGCGGACCTGCCGCCGTACCTGCACCCCGGGCCCGACTCGCCCGAGGTCCGCTACGTGGCCGAGCGCCGCCGTGCCCTGGGCGGACCCATCCCCAGCCGAACCGTCTCCCACCAGCCGCTGCCGGCGCCGGCCGAGCGGCCGTTCCAGTCCCTGGAGAAGGGGTCCAAGCAGCCGGTGGCCACCACGATGGCCTTCGTCCGCCTGGTCAAGGACCTCATGAAGGAGCCGGAGACCGGGCGCCGCTGGGTGCCCATCGTGCCCGACGAGGCCAGGACCTTCGGCATGGAGTCACTGTTCCCCACCGCCAGGATCTACTCTCCGCTGGGCCAGCGTTACGAGTCGGTCGACCGGGATCTGCTGCTGTCCTACCAGGAGGCGGTCGACGGCCAGCTCCTGATCGAGGGCATCACCGAGGCGGGATCGATGGCGTCGTTCACGGCCGCCGCCTCCAGCTACGCCACCCACGGCGAGGCCATGATCCCGTTCTACATCTTCTACTCGATGTTCGGCTGGCAGCGGACCGGCGACCAGATGTGGGCGCTGGCCGACCAGCTCGGCCGCGGATTCCTGATCGGCGCCACCGCGGGACGGACCACGATGACCGGCGAAGGGCTGCAGCATGCCGACGGGCACTCCCAGCTGCTCGCCTCCGCCAACCCCGCGTGTCTGGCCTACGACCCCGCCTTCGGCTACGAGGTCGCGGAGATCGTGCGCGAAGGGCTCCGGCGCATGTACGGGCCCGACGACGAGGACGTCTTCTACTACCTCACCCTCTACAACGAGCCGCTTCCCCAGCCCGCGATGCCCGAGGGCGTGCGCGAGGGCATCCTCAAGGGCATCTACCGCTACTCCTCCGGCGGCGGCCAGGCCCACCTGCTCGCCAGCGGCACCGCGATCCACTGGGCACTGGCCGCGCAGCGGCTGCTTCAGGAGGAGCACGGCGTGGGAGTCGACGTCTGGTCGGTCACCTCGTGGAGCGAACTGCGCCGCGACGCGATGACCTCCACCGGAGTGCCCTACCTCCGGCAGGCCCTGGTCGGGACCGAGGGCCCGGTGATCGCGGTCAGCGACTGGATGCGCGCCGTGCCGGATCAGATCAGCCCGTGGATCGATCGGCCGTGGACCTCCCTCGGCACCGACGGGTTCGGCCTCTCCGGCACCCGGGAGTCCGTACGCGAGCACTTCGGCGTCGACCCACGTTCGATCGCCGACGCCGTACTCAAGTCCGTCAAGGAGACCGGCCGGAGATGACCGGCCCGGCTTCGCCACCGCTGCGGCCGAGCTGTCCGGGTGTCGTCCACCCGCGCGCGGACGACACCGGCATCATCCGGGGTTGTTGCCCCGTTCCCGCAGGTCAGCAGCAGATGATCTCGTCGGGCATGTAAGACACGTTGCATGAGCACTCGTCCAAACGCGTCTCGGCCGAAACGGCCGCCATCGCAAATGACCACCAGGAACATGTGGTCCAGGAAGTGTTTCGGTTGAAACGTTTCCTGGACACCTGTTCGAGGAACCGACAAGGCCGTGACGATCGCCGGCGGTGGCCAGGTTCCCGTGCTGGAAGGAGCTGAGGCCATGGACCAGCTTTTCCCGGACTGACTATGATCGCCAATCCGAACAAGATTACGAAGGATGTCGCATGTGGCCGTTCCGGAGAAAGAAGCATGAGCAAGTTGATCTGGAAGAGCGGTCACCAGAGCTTGGGATCAAGTACAAGGACCTGATGGTGATGCATCAGCTCACCAAGGCAGGAGCTGATCTTGAGCAGCCTCGTCATGTGGACTTCTACTTGTACGCCCCGACCTTCGATGCCGCTCAGAGCATCGCCAAGGAGGCCAACGGCGCCGGCTACGGCCTGCGTCCCGAGATCGGGAAGCCCTCCCCGGAGCATCCGGACAGCTGGCCGGTGACCTGTGAAACGACCGCAGTGATCTCGCCTGACTTCGTGCGGGAGACGGGCAACCTGTTCGACGACCTGGCGGCTCGGTATCACGCCAAGTACGACGGTTGGGGAGCCGCAGCCACCCCGTGAGGCGTAGTCACTCAGCAACGCAGAAGGCCGCTCCCGATCTCTCGGAAGCGGCCTTTGACCTGGGTGGAGATGAGGGGATTCGAACCCCTGACCCCTTCGATGCGAACGAAGTGCGCTACCGGACTGCGCTACATCCCCAAGACGTGGACTAGATTAGCAAACTTCCAAGGGCACTCGCGCCATCCGGAGCGCGGGTCAGTCGCCGACCGCGCGGCGGGGTGTCTCCGCGTACTGGTCGAAGAGTTCGTCGCGGAGCGCGGCGAGGTCGATGATCTCGGCCACGGGGCGCTGGGCCTCCAGCAGGGCGGCGCGGCGGCGGGCGCGCTTGGCACGTTCCGCGTGGGCCTGAGCGATGGCTACGCGCCGCTCGGCGTCGATCTGGACCGTGACCCTGAGAATGGCCATGTAGATCCCCAGGAGCACCACTGAGGGCGCCACGCCCCACCAGGGGATGATCTGGACGGCGGCCGTCACCACGGAGGCGAGCAGGAGCAGCACGCACCAGAGTGTGAGGCGCCTGCGCTTGGCCACCTGCTTGCCCCTGCGGCGAAGTTCCGCACGGCGACGCTCGGAGACACCGCCGCCGGTGGCGGCCCTGCCGGTCGCGGGCTTACCTGCCGAGGGTCCGGCGGGCGTCGCCGCGCCCCCGGAGGCCACAGAGGTCCCGGAGGCCGCGGGCTCCGACGCGGCCTGGACGCCCGCAGAGGCTTCCTCGGCGCCGCGCACCTCCTCGGCACCGGACGACGCGGCGTCATCTCCCTCCAAGGACGAAGGAGGCGGAGAGGACGAGGCTGCGGAGGGGACGGGCAGGGGCTCGGCGAGGGTCTCGGCGGAGTCCTCGTCGATCACCCGCTCGTCGTAGGCGTACGGCTCGGCGTCCTTGTGGGTCTCGGGGAGGGTGTTGCGGTCGCGGTGCAGCCACATGGGCACGAGCACGCACAGCCACATGACGACAATGGCCAGATAGAGGACGACACCGCTGCTCACGACCACCTCCGGGCAGCGTGAGGACAGGGGTGGTCTCCCGGCGTCCTCAATCTGCTCATGTCACGCACCGTAAGACCGCGTGTCACTATTTGACGAGCATTCGATGCGGTGTGTCGCGAGATCTTCAAACCTCTTCGTGGGGAGTGCCCCCGTGGGCGGCTGCCTCACGGTCCCGTCGCCACCGTACGAGCAGCCCTCTTGGCGCGTCCTCGACCGTGAGCGCGTAGCAGATGTGGTCGCGCCAGGCGCCATCAATATGCAAGTGTCGACGTCTGACCCCTTCTTCCCTAAAACCTAGCTTTTCAACCACTCTGCGGCTTGCATGATTCTCTGGGCGGATATTGGCCTCGACACGATGCAACCCGGTGGTGAAGAAGCAGTGGTCGACGGCGAGCGCGACCGCGGTGGGGATGATCCCGCGACCGGCGAGCGCGCCGTCCACCCAGTAGCCGATCTGGGCCGATCTGGCCGAACCCCAGACGATGGCGCCCACCGTGAGCTGTCCTGCGAAGGCGCCCTCGTAGGTGACGACCCACGGCAGTGCGAGCCCCTGCCTGGCCTCCCTGCGCAGGGTTCCGGCCATGGAGACGTAGGGACCGAGACCGGTCTTGAAGAGGGGGGTTTCCGGGTTGCTCGGCTCCCAGGGGCGAAGCCAGTTCGCGTTGCGCAGCCGCGACTCCCGCCAGACGCGTACGTCCCGCAGTCGCAGCGGCCGAAGTCCTACCGGGCCTTCCGTCAGGGTCACCGGCCAGCCACGAAGTCGATCCACGCCCTCCATCATCCCCCCAAGAGTGCCCGTCGTGCCATGTGAGCCGGGCAGACGGGTCAGCGGGGGTGGTCTCCGCCCCTGATCTGGTCCACGGCGTGCCTGAGCACGGGAGACAGCACCCCCATACCGTCGCGTACCCCTCCCGAGGAGCCCGGCAGGTTGACGATCAACGTGCCGCCGGCCTGCCCGGCGAGCCCGCGGGACAGGATCGAGGTGGGCACCTTGTCCCGGTTGACGTGGCGGATGGCCTCGGCGATGCCCGGGACCTCCCTCTCGATCACCCGCCGGGTCATCTCCGGGGTGAGGTCCGCAGGGGTCAGACCGGTGCCGCCGGTGGTGACGATCACGTCGTACCCCTCGGCGACCCCCGAGCGCAGCGCCGCCTCGACCGGATCGCCGTCGGGGACCACCCTCGGGCCGTCCACGTCGCATCCGGCCGCCGTGAGCAGCTCGGCGAGCAGCTTCCCCGAGGTGTCCTCGTACGTCCCCGCCGCGGCCCGGTTGGAGGCGGTGATCACCAGAGCTCTCATGGGCTCATTCTCCCAGGATCTCGGGGGTCCGGCCGCTCAGGGGCGGGTCCAGAACCCCGTCTTGCCGCCGGTCTTCTCCTCGACGCGGACATCGGTGATCACCGCCGCCGGGTCGACCGCCTTCACCATGTCGATCAGGGCGAGCGCGGCGACGGAGACCGCGGTCAGCGCCTCCATCTCGACGCCGGTACGGTCGGCGGTCTTGACCCGCGCCATGATCTCCACGCCGTCGTCGGCCACGGTCAGCTCGACCTTCACCCCGTGCAGCGCGATGGGGTGGCAGAGCGGGATCAGGTCGGGGGTCCGCTTGGCGCCCATGATCCCGGCGATCCGCGCGGTGCCGAGCGCGTCGCCCTTGGGGACCTCGCCGGAGCGCAGCAGCGCCACGGCTTCGGCGGAGAGCAGCACCCTGCCGGTCGCGGTCGCCGTACGAACGGAGACGTCCTTGGCCGAGACGTCCACCATGCGCGCCGCGCCGGTCTCGTCGATGTGGGTGAATCCGGTCACTTCGCTCCGCTCCCCGCTCGTTCGTAGGCTCCGCTCCCGCTCGTTCGGGGAGAGGCGACCTCCACGGTCCTGCTCGTTCAAAGGTTCCGCTCCCGCTCGTTCACAGGGGGATGACCTCCACGTCCGCGCCCTCGGGGAGCTCGGTGACGTCCTCGGGCACCACGATCAGCGCGTTGGCCGAGGCGAGGGCGGCGAGCTGGTGGGAACCCTGCCCGCGCACCGGGCCGACCGTACCGTCGCGCCCGAGCACGCCGCGCAGGTAGGAGCGCCTGCCGGCGGGTGAGCGGATCGGGCTCGTGGTGACCGCCCGTACGGTCGGCGTGGGTTCGTCGGGCAGGCCGTTCATCTTGCGCAGCGCGGGCCGGACGAACAGCATGAACGACACGAACGACGAGACCGGGTTACCGGGCAGCGCGAAGATCGGTATTTGGTCCTCGCCGACCACGCCGAAGCCCTGGGGCATGCCCGGCTGCATCGCGACCCGTTCGAAACGGACCGTGCCGAGCGGGCCGAGCGCCTCCTTGACCGGCTCGTACGCCCCCATCGAGACGCCGCCGCTGGTGATCACGAGGTCGGCCCGCAGGAGTTGCGCGTCGAGCTGGTCGAGGAAGCCGGCGGCGTCGTCGCCGACGATCCCCGCCCGGTAGCCCTCGCCGCCCGCCTCGCGGACGGCGGCGACGAGGGTGAAGCTGTTGGACTCCCAGATCTGGCCGTCTCCCAGCGGCAGTCCGGGCTCGACCAGCTCGGCCCCCGTGGAGATCACGACCACCCTCGGGCGTGGCCGTACGAGAACCCTGCGGCGGCCGACACCGGCGAGCACCCCGAGCTGGGCGGGCCCGATCGGAGTGCCCTCGGGCAGGACGACGTCACCGGCCCGCACGTCCTCTCCGGACCTGCGGACGGCGTTCCCCTTCTCGGCGGGGCGGCTGATCGTGACCTGCGCGGTGCCGCCGTCGGTCCACTCGACCGGGACCACCGCGTCGGCCCCGGCGGGCATCGGGGCCCCGGTCATGATCCGCATGACCATGCCGGGGCCGATCGCCTGTACTCGGCCGTCTCCGGCCGCGATGTCGTCGATCACCGGGAGCGTCACCGGGGCGTCCGCGACGTCCTCGGCCCGCACGGCGTAGCCGTCCATCGCGGAGTTGTCGAAGGGGGGCAACGGGATCGGGGCCGTGACCTCTTCGGCCAGCGTGGTGCCCTGTGCCCGTTCCAGCTCCAACTCCAGCGGGGCGAGCACCCGCACGGTGCCCAGGATGTCGGAAAGGTGGTCGTCGACTGATTTCATGGAGCTCATCGCGAGGCCAGGAACTCCTTGAGCCAGGGCATGAACTCCGGCGCCAGGTCAGGGCGTTCGGCGGCGAACTGCACCACCGTACGCAGGTAGTCGATCTTGTTACCGGTGTCGTAGCGGCGGCCCCTGAACAGCACGCCGTGCACCGGGCCGCCCTGGTCGTTGCCGCGCCCGGCGAGGGTCCGCAGGGCGTCGGTGAGCTGGATCTCGTTGCCGCGTCCCGGCGGGGTGTTCTCCAGGACCTCGAAGACGGCCGGGTCGATCACGTACCGGCCGATGACGGCCCAGTTGGACGGTGCCTCGTCCACCGGGGGCTTCTCCACCAGGTCGGTCACCCTGACCACGTCGTCCTCGCCGGTGGGTTCGATGGCCGCGCAGCCGTACAGGGAGGCCTGCTCCTGGGGGACCTCCATGAGGGCGATCACGCTGCCGCCGTACGTGCCGCGCACCTCGATCATGCGCTTGAGTAGCTCGTCTCGGGGGTCGATGAGGTCGTCGCCGAGCAGGCAGGCGAAGGGGTGGTCGCCCACGTGCTGCTTGGCGCACAGGACCGCGTGGCCGAGGCCGCGTGGCTTGCCCTGCCGTACGTAGTGGAGGATGGCCAGGTCGGCGGGCTCTCTCACCTGGGAGAGTCGCTCGTCGTCTCCCTTGGCCTCCAGGATCTCCTCGAGCTCGTGGGCCCGGTCGAAGTGATCCTCGATGGAACGCTTGTTCTTCCCGGTGACCATGAGGACGTCGAGCAGCCCGGCGGAGACGGCTTCCTCAACGACATACTGGATCGCGGGCTTGTCGACGATGGGCAACATCTCCTTGGGCGTCGCCTTGGTCGCCGGGAGAAAACGGGTGCCCATACCCGCTGCGGGAACGACGGCTTTCGTCACAGCTTCGAAGTCGGCCATAACCAAAACCATAGTGGAGGGACCTGTGGACAAGCAGACGCTGCGTACCACAATCGAGGGGGCACGCGCCTCGATGTCCGACGAGCAGCGGCATGCGGCCTCCGTCCAGATCAGGGAGTCCCTGCTGGACCGTCCCTGGGTCCAGATGGCCGGACTGGTCGCGTGCTACTGGTCGGTCGGTACCGAGCCCGCGACGCACGGGCTCGTCTTCGCCCTGTGGAAACACGGCGCGACCGTGATCCTGCCCGTGCTCCGCGACGACGACGATCTCGACTGGGCGGTGTACGACGGCCCGGACACCCTCGCCCCCGGCCGTTTCGGGATCATGGAACCGGTCGACACCAGGCGCGGGGTCGACGCCATAAGGACCGCGGCCCTGGTGATCGTGCCCGCGCTCGCGGTGGACGTCTCCACCGGCGTACGGCTGGGCAGGGGCGGGGGCTCCTACGACCGGGCGCTGGCCAGGGTCGGCCCGAACGTGCCGACGGTGGCGCTGCTCCACGAGGGCGAACTGCTCGGCGGTGCTCGCGGTGCTCGCGACAGCGGTCTCGACGACGCTCTCGACAGTGGTTTCAACGGCGCTCTCGACGGCGCTTTCGAAGGGGTGCCCGCCGAGCCCCACGACGTCCCGGTCCGCTACGCCGTGACCCCCTCGGGAATCTTCAGGACCGCCGCCGCCGGAGTGTGACCTATCGCTCAGCCGCCCGGACTCCCTCAGAAGCCCGAGCGAAGTGCCCCGACGGGATCGACCTGCGAAACCCCCGCCGGGTACGGGATAGAAGGCGCCGGAACGTGCCGAGAGGCGTCCGCCACCTGGTCGTGACGGCCTTTGCGAATACGACACAATGGTCCCCGGAGTGAGAGAGGGGGCCAGATGGGACTGGACGTCTGGCTGCTTCTCGGCGCCGGGATCGTCATCGCGGCCATCGTCGCGGTGCGGGTCGCCCACCGGAGCGGACTGCCCAGCCTCCTCATCTTCCTCGGCTTCGGGCTGATCGTCGGCGAGGCCGGGTTCGGGTTGCAGTTCGAGGACCCGCGGCTCGCGCAGCAGATAGGCATGATCGCGCTCGCGATCATCCTGGCCGAAGGTGGTCTGACCACCACCTGGAGCCACGTCAAGGACGCCATCCCCACCTCCCTGGTGCTCGCCACCGTCGGCGTGGGGGTGAGCATCGCGGCCGTCGCGGTCCCGGTGCACCTCATCCTCGGCATGGACTGGCGGACCGCGTTCCTGCTCGGCGCGATCCTCGCCTCCACCGACGCCGCCGCCGTCTTCTCCGTACTGCGCCGCCTGCCCCTGCCGCCGCGCCTCGCGGGCATCCTGGAGGCCGAGTCCGGCTTCAACGATGCCCCCACCGTGATCGCCGTCATGCTGCTGAGCACCGCCGCCTCTCCCAGCCTGGGGGTGGCGCTGTTCGACGTGTTCTTCGAGCTGGCGGTGGGTGCCGCCGTCGGCCTCGCGGTCGCCCCGCTCGGCGCGTACGCGCTGCGCCGCATCGCGCTGCCCGTCTCGGGCCTGTACCCCATCGCGGTGCTCGCGCTCGCGTTCGTCGCCTACGGGGGAGCCGTGCTGCTGCACGGCAGCGGCTTCCTCGCGATCTACCTCGCGGCGCTGGTCATGGGCAACTCGCAGATGCCGCACCGCGCGGCCTCGCGGGGCTTCGCCGAGGGCGTGGCCTGGCTCGCCCAGATCGGCCTGTTCGTGATGCTCGGGATGCTGGCGAGCCCTTCCGAGATGCCGTCCTCGCTCGTACCCGGCCTGGTCGCCGGGCTGATCCTGGTCGCGGTGGCCCGCCCCGCGTCGATCATCGTCTCCGCGCTGCTGACCCGGCTGCTCGGCATCGACCGGCTGGGCTGGCGGGAACAGGCGTTCCTGTCGTGGGCCGGATTGCGCGGCGCGGTGCCCATCGTGCTCGCGACCATCCCGTGGGCGGCCGACTCCGTCCCCGACGGCACCGCCAAGTTCGTGTTCAACGAGGTCTTCGTGATCGTCATCGTCTACACCCTGCTGCAGGGGCCGACGCTGCCGTTCGTGGCGAAACTCCTCAAGCTGACCAGGCCGGAGGAGGCCCGCGACCTGGAGGTCGAGTCGGCGCCGCTGGAGGAGCTCAACGCCGACCTGCTCCAGGTCAAGGTGCCGCCGACGTCCAAGCTGCAGGGCGTGGAGATCTTCGAACTGCGGCTGCCCAGGGACGCCCAGGTGACGTTGATCGTGCGGGAAGGCCGTTCGTTCGTCCCCTCCGACTCCACGAGGATCAGGGTCGACGATCAGCTCCTCGTCGTCGCCACGGCCGCCTGCCGGGACGTGGTCGAGCGCCGGATGCGCGCGATCAGCCGCAGGGGCAAGCTCGCCGGATGGTACGGCGAGAAGGGGACGTGACGCCCTCGCAGGCCCTCTGAGCAGGGGATTCACCCTCGCCACGGCCTCATCCGATCGGAATGTGGCTACGGAATGCGAGGACCCCGACTCGCGTTTAAGCTTGTCAGCTGCATACCATTAGCAGTCGCGCCACTAGAGTGCCAATCGGCGCGGATCACACGAGGAGGAGAGCGTGCCCACCTACCAGTACGCCTGCACCGCTTGTAACAACCAGTTCGAAATCGTCCAGAAGTTCTCCGACGATGCTCTCACCGAGTGCCCGAGCTGCGCGGGCGACCTGCGCAAGGTGTTCTCCGCGGTCGGCATCGTCTTCAAGGGCTCGGGCTTCTACCGGACCGACAGCCGGTCGTCGTCGTCGAGCACCGTGGCCTCCGCGAACGGCTCGTCGAGCGCCTCGGGCTCCTCCGACTCCGGCTCCTCGAAGTCCTCCGACTCGTCGAGCTCGTCCTCGTCTTCTTCGTCGTCCTCGTCGTCGAGCTCCTCGACCTCGTCGGACTCCAAGCCCGCGAAGGCCGCGAGCAGCACGGCCGCCGCGGCCTCCTGAGCCGCGCGCCCGGAGCCGTTCCCCAGCCCTCTTGCCCCCGTCCCCTTCACCACCTCCCCGCCCTCAACCCCCTCAGCCTCGTCAACCCCCGATGATTACCCGACGAACTCGGTTATCCACAGGCCGTCATCGGGGGTCCTCAGCGGTCGGTTCGTGGCGCTAGCCTCAGCTTCATGGTCACTCGCGCGGACATCGGGGTCATCGGCGGCTCTGGTTTCTACTCCCTGCTCGACGACGCCACAGAAGTCGAGATCACCACGCCGTACGGCCCGCCCAGCGACGTCGTCACCGTCGGCCGCATCGGAGGGCGTTCGGTCGCCTTCGTGCCCCGCCACGGTCGCGACCACCGCTTCCCACCCCACCGCATCCCCTACCGGGCGAATCTGTGGGCGCTGCGTTCCCTCGGCGTCCGCCAGGTCCTCGCCCCCAGCGCGGTCGGCTCCCTGCGCGCCGAGATCGGTCCCGGCGCCCTGGTCGTTCCCGACCAGCTCGTCGACCGCACCATCGGCCGCCCGCAGACCTACTACGACGCGGGCGGCGTCGTCCACGTCTCCTTCGCCGACCCCTACTGTCCCCTGGGCCGTGCGGCGGCCATCTCCACCGCGCGTTCCGCCGAGGGCTGGGAGACCGTCGACGGCGGCACCCTGGTCGTCATCGAGGGCCCGCGCTTCTCGACCCGCGCCGAGTCCCGCTGGTTCAGCGGCAACGGCTGGTCGATCGTCGGCATGACCGGCTTCCCCGAGGCGATCCTCGCCCGCGAGCTCGCCCTCTGCTACACCACGCTCTCCCTCGTCACCGACCACGACGCCGGGGTCGAGGCGGGCGAGGGGGTCACCCACGAGGAGGTCCTCTCCTTCTTCGCCACCAACGTCGGCCGCATGCGCTCCCTCATCGGCGACGTCGTGGCCGCACTCCCGGAAAAACGCACCTGCCCCTGCCCCGACGTCCTGGACGGCCTCAAGCTCCCCTTCGAGCTCCCCGGCTGACCGTTTTTCGTAGCGGCCGGGCTGTGCCGTGGCGGCCGGGCCGTAGTCGCGCCGGGCCGCAGCGGCCTGGCCTTGGTCCACCGTCACTCCGTCACTCCGTCACTTCGCGGAGTGATCCCACCACCCATCGCGGGCACCGCGCCGCCCGACTCCCCACCCCTGGAGTCAGCCATGCGCGCTCTGCGCCGCTTCCTCGGCCGTCGTCACCGTCTCATCGCGACCCTCGTCGCCGCTTCGGCGATGAGCTGCGCCATCCTCGCGCTGCGCCAGGACACCGCCTCGGTGACCGTCCTGGTCGCCGCGAGGGATCTGTCCGGAGGCGTGCTGGGGACGGCCGACCTGATACCGGCTCCACTGAGACCCGGTACGGCCCCCGACGGCGCCCTGAGGCCCGGCACGCCGTTCGCGGGAAAGGTCCTGACGGGTCCCGCGAGGCGGGGGGAGCCGCTGACGGACGTCCGCCTGCTCGGCCCCGGCCTGCTGGCCGCCCACGGTCGGGGAACGGTCGCCACCCCCGTACGGGTCGCCGATCCCGAGACCGCGCGCCTGCTCTCGCCGGGTGACGTGGTGAACGTGCTCGCCGCGACCTCGGCGTGGGAGGGCACCGCCCCGGCGAGCGTCGTGGCCGAGGACGTCACGGTCCTCGCCACCCCGGGTGGGGAGTCGGAGCGGGGTGCGCTCGTCGTGCTGGCCACCACACCGGCCCAGGCCACCGAGCTCGCCTCCGCCCAGGCCGGCGGGCGGCTCTCCATCACGATCGGCCCCCGCGCGGGATGAGGCTTCCCGACGGGACTTCACCATGGCCGCCTCCCGCGCGGGTGAGGCTTTCCGACGCCCCTCCGTCACGACCGCCTCCCGCGCGGGGCGAGCTCTCCCGACGACGCCGCTCCGGCGCGATCGGCTGGGGTGGACCGTACGGCGACCGGCGAGGGTACGGCGGCCGGGGCCTCTCCCGGCCACAGCCGCCGTACCCGCTCAGGAACGGTCGGTCGTCTCAGTGATCGTCCAACGCTGGACGATCGCGGTCATCTCGGCCTCGCGCATCTGGGACTTCAGGCCCTCGACGGTCCGGTCGCAGAGCAGCACCGGTTCCGGGGTGGGCCAGGTGGCGATGGCGTGGAAGAGGCGGCTGCCGGTGCCGTACAGCACGGCCCAGCCCGGCCAGGTGACCTGCAGCAGTGCCGCCTCCGCACGCGCCTGGTGGTCCCAGGTGTAGTGAGGGACGGCGACAGCGATCACGCCGTCACGGTGACGCCCGCGAGCGGAGGCCCGCCTGCTCGGAAGGCGGCGGATCACGAGATCCCCCATCCGGCGGCCTGCTCCTGAGCCTTCCTCGCGATGCCCTCCTGCCGTTCGGTCTCGGCCTGGAGGGCGTCGAGGGTGTCGGCGTCGACGGTCCGTTCGGCTCCGGCGTGGAACGCGATCGACGAGAAGGGCTCCACGCGACTGGCCCACAGCCGCCCGGCGTCGCTGAGGATCAGCCGCCAGCCGGGGATGGCCGGTTCGGGGGCGCTGGACCTACCATCGTTCATTGATTGGACCTCCATCCGATCAAGGGCCCGTCCGGACGTTGGTAGCGGTGGACGGGCCCGCTTTGTGGAACGGGCGAGAACACGGAGGGGTGAGCCGTACGGGCCGAGCGGCCGGTACGGAGATGGGGTGAGCGCCGCGCGGCACGGGGTGCGGGCGGTCGTTCGCTTGGGGCGGCGCTCGGGGGTGAAGGGCCGGGGTGTCCGGGTTGGGCGGGTCGCGTTCGGGTGTGGTGCGTTCGAGCAGAACGCGTTCCGGTGAGGCACGTTCGGGTGAGACGTGTTCGAGTGAGACGCGTTCGGGTGGGGCACGCGAGGCCGCCCGGCGCCTGGCCTGAGTCGGCGGGTTGGACAGGACTCGTGAAGTCGGGAAAGACGCTGAACGGCCACCGGCGCGATGTCCTCCGCAGCCCGGACCTCAGCTTGAACCTCGGCCTGCTCCTGCTCTGCGGGCCGCTGGGCGGGCACCGAAAGGATCGCCTCGGCAGGGCATGCGGGGGCGAGCGGCTCGAAGCAGGGCATGAAGCGGTTCCCCGTACGACGGGCCTCCAGGCGAATGTCCATCAAGGCGCCCGAGGGCTGCACGTACTCGTGATCGGCGGGCCGGCCGGGGCAACCGTGCGCGTAGGGAGCGTGCCCGCAGGCGGCACACCCCATCGGCAACGGCGGCGCATCGGCGAAACAGCCGCAGCCGCTCACCACACTCCGGTCGAGCACCGGAGCACTAGGGTTGTTCACGGGTCAGGACTCACTTCCTGATCAAGGACCCGTCCGGTCGTTGCAGCGCCGGACGGGTTCGTTTTACCGGGCACGAGTTGGGTGTGCACCAGGCTCTACCCTGGTGCACCACAGTTGAGCAGGGTAGAGCCTGAGCGGGTTAAGTAGGGCAAAGTACAGCCCTCTACGGTACGGATCATGGAGTGGGACGAAGATCGCACAATCTGGGAGCAGCTCTACAGCGCCCTTCGGACGCGCATAGAAAATGGTGAATATCGGGAAAGATCCGTCATCCCCAGTCTTACCCAACTGGAGCAGGAGTTCGGTGTCGCCAGGACGACGATCCAGAAGGTCCTGCGCATCATGAAGGATGAATCCCTGATTCGCACCATTCCGGGCAAAGGAACGTACGTACGCCCCCAGAGTGAATGGCGACATAACGCGCATAGCCCGGAAGAGTGACGATACGGGGAGCATCAACGACCCTCCAGCCATCGCGCGATTACCATGTCGCAGGCATCATCTCCCCGGACGACAACGAGACGCTAGGATTTCCGAAAGAATTTTAGAAACTTCTATTTTTCGCGGAAGACTGGATCATGATGGCTGGCTCGGGTCCGACGGTACGGCAACGCCGACTGGCGACAGAGTTACGCAGACTTCGTGAGCTCCAAGGACTTACCGGGGAACAGGCGGCGCGACGAATCGGGTGGCAGCCATCCAAGATCAGCCGTATCGAGCACTGCATATCCCGCGTGAAGGCCGCCGACCTGATCGCTCTCCTGAACGCCTACGAGGTGTCAGGGAAGGTACGCCAGAGCCTGATCACACTGCAGGTATCAGCCCGTGAGCAGGGATGGTGGGATGTCTACGACGACCTGCCGTCCGACTACGCGGGCTACATCGGCCTGGAGTCCGACGCCGCCGCGATCAGGTGCTACAGCATGCAGCTCGTACACGGGCTACTCCAGACCGAGGATTACGCACGAGCCGTCATCACGGCGACGATGATGTCTGAGGAACCGGCCGAGGAGATCGATCGGCGCGTCGAAGTCCGGATGACCCGCCAGGCCGCCCTGGGCAAGCCCGATCCCCTGCGCATCCATTCGATCATCGACGAGGCCGCGCTCCGCCGCGTAATGGGCGATTCCAAGGTGATGAGTGAACAATGCGCTCACCTACTCGCCCAGGCCCGGCAATCGCACGTGACAATTCAGGTCCTACCACACGATGCCGGGGCACATCCCGCCGTTGTCGGCCCCTTTGCGATCCTTAACTTCCCCGGCCCTCATCCAGACGTCGTTTACATCGAGGCACTGGCGAGTAGCATCTACATCGAAGCAGATACCGAGGTGCACCAGTACCACCAGGTTTTTAACCATCTATCCGCGATGGCGCTTAATCCCGATGATTCCCACACCTTTCTCCATATCATCGCGACCGCACCCTGAACGTACGGAGGATGCTGATATGCCGGACCTGGCAGCTACCCCCGCGTGGCGCAAATCCACCCTCAGCGACGGCGGTAACGGCTGCGTCGAGGTGGCCACCAACCTGCCGGGCCTCGTCGCCGTACGCGACAGCAAGGATCCCTCCGGCCCGACGCTCACCTTCTCCCCCGCAGCCTGGGACGACTTCCTTGCCGGCATCCGCAACGGAACGATCTGACCTGTCAGTGACAGTGTTCGCGAAACCGTAAAGCCCTTACAGCAGAGAGCCGATCTCGGGGTCGTACTCCCAGTGCCAGGGCTCGAAGGGGCTGACATAAGCCCACTTGGGGTGGATCCAGCCGTACTTCTTGCCGTTCGCCTCCAGCCAGTTGAACTCGGCTGAGCGGAAGCGTTCGACGCCCCCGCAGAGGTCGACGGCGAGTCCCAGGCCGTGGTTGCTGCGGCCGGGGACCGCCGCCAGGCCAGGGCGGCGGTAGTAGACCGACTGCTGCTCGGCCAGGCTCCGGTAGCTGTCGGTCACGCACATCGGCTTGCCGAACTGCCGCTTGTACGCCTCGTTGAGGCTGATGAACGCGAGTGCGGCATCCCCTCGCAGCTGGTTGCCGCTCTGCTGGAGCGGGCAGAGGTACGCCTGCGGGATCAGCCCGTTGGGAAACTCGCTCATCGAGGTCGCCCTGGTCGGGTCGCATCCGGCGGCCGGACGCCCCTTCTTGTCGATCTTGACGCCCAGTTTCACCAGGGCCTTGGTGAGGGACTGCACGATCTTCTGTGAGCGCACCCTGAGCGTTCCGATCTCGGCGCCCATCTGCGCCTCCGCGAGGAGGTTGCCCGCCCTGAGTTCCTGCGCCTCGCCCGCCAGGCGCTCCCGTTCCAGTTGCAGACGGCTGCTGTCCTCAAGGATGCGGTCGCGCTCGGCGACGATCTGGGTGAGGCCGGCCATCGCGCGCAGGGTGTCGGCGTTGGACTCGCCGGATAAGAAGCCGGCCAGATCCCCACCGGAGGGCTGCTGGTAGAGGATCCCGACGAGGTCCGACAGCGGCTGCCGTACCTGAGCGAAGGCCCGCTCGGCCACCTGCAGCTCCCGCAGCTTGGCGGAGAGCTCCTTCTCCGAGTTGCGGATCTGGGTCCGCCGCTGCTCCAGGGCCTTGGTCGCGGCCTCCAGGTCCTTCGCGGCCTTCTCCGCCTCACGACGCAGCTCTGTGAGATTCACCGGATCCGCGGTGACGACGGTCTGAGCCTCCGCCGGCGCTCGCTGCGCGACAGCGGATCCCGGCAGGAGGGACGTCAGCGTCGCGACGACGGCGATCAGACCCGCTGATCGACGAGGTGGCACGTTCGACCCCTCCGTTTGCGAACTCGTGACCTGGGTCAGGCACGCACGCTACTACAGCTGACCAAGTGAACGGGCCAGCTCTCCACAGCCGTTATGCGCCGAACACCCCTTTTTGGGACCGGACAAGTCAGGCTTCTTGCCGCGCGTGCTTCTTGCAGACCCCCCAGAGCCACGTCCCCTTCCACTCCGCCGAACACTCGTCGCGGCGCTCAGGCCGCGCGAGTGGCGGCGTACGCCGCACCCCAGGCTCAGGTGTCACAGGAGGTGGAGATGCCACCTTCCGTGGGCCTCTGGAGGCTTGCGGGCGAGGTGTGATGGGAACGACCACCTCCGCCTCGCTCGCACCATCAGTCCCGCTCGGGTTGCTTTGCCAACCGGCCTCGTCCGGATCCGTGTTGCGCACTCTTGATTTCGCCGCGACGGGCATCCATCCCCCGTACACCCGCTCCGGCCGCAGCGGCGGAGGCATCAGCCTCGGCCCGAACACCCGGCTCCGTACGGACCCGACCACGACCGGCACCACGGCCACCGCTTCTTCCGGTGCTCGCGCCTCTCGCGGCCTCTCCGCTTCTCGGGGCGTCCCTGCTTCTTGGGGTGTCCCCACTTCTGTCGGCGTTCCCGCCTCCGTCGGTGTTTCCGCTTCTGCCGGCGTCCCCGCGGCTCCTTGGGGCTCGTCCTGCGGCTCGTCGTCCGGCGATTCCACAGGCTCTCCGGCCCTCAGTCGAGACGCCGTGCCTCTCCAGGCTCCCCCGCCTTCCCGGAACCCCCGGCGTACCCCGTCCCCCACCCAGAGAGCCTCACCGTCGTCAAAACTCTCGGCTTCCTCGCCCTCTTCAGCCTCCTCGGCTCTCCGGGCCTCCCCGGCTCCGGCCGTCTCTCCGAACCGCTCGGCTTCTCTCGCCCGTTCGGCCTCCCGGAGTTCACCGGTCCTCCCGGCCTCTTCGACCTCCTCAGGCCCCTCAGGCTCCGCACCGGTGTCAGCCCGCTGGACGGCGGCCTCGTACCCGGTGAGCTCGGCCACCAGCAACCCCCCGGCCAGAAGCGCGGGCGCCAGCATCGCACCACACAGCACCACCGGTCGCAGGGCTCGATGCCCGCGAATGCGCTTCCGTCGCCTGTCGATCACAGATCGTGACGCTAACCTCACCCAACGCCGCACACCCGCCCACTTGCCCCTCTTATTACTCCAGGCCAGCGAACCGATAACCCGGCGCCCGCCCCCAACTCCCCCTTCGGGCGCGCAACCACTCGCTACTTTCGCTACTCTTACTAGGAGCCCCTGCCTCCGTAGCTCAGGGGATAGAGCACCGCTCTCCTAAAGCGGGTGTCGCATGTTCGAATCATGCCGGGGGCACCATCTTGACCTTGTCACCTACCCCCGACCTGGGAATTCTCCCCGATAGGGCACGCGCACCTGCGCAGCCGAAGCCACCTCGAGTTGCCCTGAGTCGCCCTTCGCGGAATACGCACGGGATGATCTTGAAGTCGCTCAGCCGGATGATGTCCCGCAAAAGGCCAGGTCGGCGCGGCCGACTGTCACATCAACCAGCGAAATCATCACGTCGAGATCAGCCCCTACTCGGAGGGCAGGCGTTTGTCAATGGCCAAGTGCGTGTCGCCGCTGGTGGCCAGGAAAAAGTCCCCGCCTCTTCGTAGTTGACTACTTCTTGACGGGTCGTCCTGGGGTTCGGGTTCGGGCTTGTCGCATGCGGAAGGACTCGCCCTCGGTGACCACGACGATGCTGTGGTGCAAGAGTCGATCCAGCAGGCTGACAGCGGTGGTGTGCTCAGGCAGGAAGCGTCCCCATTGGTCGAAGGGCCAGTGCGAGCCGATCCCGAGTGCGCGGCGCTCGTAGGCGGCGGCGACGAACCGAAACAGCAGCTGGGTGCCGGTGTCATCCAGCGGCGCGAACCCCACCTCGTCGATGATGACCAGATCGGCGCGTAGCAGGCTCTCGATCACCCGGCCGACGGAGTTGTCGGCCAGACCCCGATAAAGCGTCTCGACCAGCTCGGCGGCGGTGAAGTAGCGAACCTTGTAACCGGCCTGAACAGCGGCGACTCCGAACGCGATGAGGCTGTGGGACTTGCCGGTGCCGGCCGGGCCGACCGCGCAGTAGTTCTCCGCTGCGCGGATCCATTCCAGCGAGGCCAGATAGTCGAACGTCGCCCGGGGCATCGAGGAGGCGGCGACGTCGAACTCCTCGATCGTCTTGATGACCGGGAACGCGGCGGCCTTCATCCTCGTTCGGGCGTTAGAGGCATCTCGCGCTGTCAGTTCGGCGTCGATGAGCGTGCGCAGGAACTCCTCGGGGTTCCACCGCTGGGTGCGGGCGGTCAGGAGCACCTCGGGTGCCAGCTGCCGGATCGTTGACAGTTTCAGGCGGCGTAGCCCGCTGTCGAGATCGGCGGCCAGCGGCGGGATGACGGATGAGCTCATGACACCTGTCCGATCCGGGTGAGCTTGTCGAGGGTGTAGGCCGACAGCGGCCGGGTCGGCACCTGCGGCAACTCCACCACGAGGGCGTCTCCGGCCGGGCAGGGGTGTGCGGTTCCGGCTCCGGCGGCCAGGATCGAGCGCACGTCCTCGGCTCGCCAGCGGCGAAAACAACTCGCGCGCTCCAGCGCCGACAGCAAGGCAGCCTCGCCGTGCGCGGCCCGCAGCGCGGCCAGCTCCTCCAGGTCGGCGGCCAGGCGGGTGTTGCCGGAGGCGGCCGAGGCGGTCAAGAACGCCTCAGCGATCGGGCCGAGTTCGAGGAAGGTCTTCTCCGCTGGGGTTTTGGGCCGGGCGGCGCGGCGTGGTGCCGGCCGCGGGCCGCCGTAGTGTTCGTCGCTGATGGCTGCCTCGCCAGGAGCCACGGGGGCGTGCTCGGCGACGATCTGGCCGGTGGCCAGATCGCAGATCAGTAGCCGTCCGTCGGCCTCGGTGACGGTGACGGCGGCGCCAATCAGGGCGGGTGGGCACCGAGTAGCGGGCCGAGCCGAACCGCACGCACGAGAGCTTGTCGACCTTGCGGGTGGCCGGCGCCGTGCCGATCGCGGGCCGCAGCGACGGCAGCGCGCTCAGCAGATCACGTTCGGTCATCAGCCGCTCAAGCGGGATGGCGCAGATCTCCGAGTGCGGCACGGCGTTGACCTCGGCGCACCACTGACGAGCGGCGACGTTCGCCGCCGTCAGATCATCGAACGGGGCGTGCGGGGCAACCAGGTCGCGCTTGGCGTAGCCGACCAGGTTCTCCACGATTCCCTTCGATTCGGGATCGGCGGCCTCGCACCAGTCGGGGCGGAAACCGTAGTGCGTTGCCAAGCGGACGTAATCGGCGGTCGGGATGACCTTGTTGGCGACCACGCCGCCCTTCAGGCAGCCCATCCGATCGGCCAGCACCATCGTGGGCACTCCGCCGAGTTCTTCGAAGCATTCGGCCAGCATGGCCAGCGTCGTGGCGGAGCGCTGGTTGTCGGCGAAGCGGACGAACCGGATCCTGGACCAGGCCAGCACCGCGCAGAACACATGCAGTCCGCCGCCGGCCTCGCCCCAGTCGATGACCAGCATCTGGCCCGGTGTCCAGATCGCCGGGCGCCGCCCGCGATGGTGATCACGCCGCCAGGTCTTCTTCGCTGAGGCGACCAGACGGCGGAAGTTACGCGCTGATCCGGTATATCCGGCGGTCTGGGCCAGCGGCAGCAGCCGCTTGGCCGAGATCTTTCCCGCGGTGGCCTCCACCTTGGCGGCCACCAACTCGGCGACCGCGTCGAAGTTGCGCTCACGGCATTTGCGGCCGGTCGGCTTGTGGCTGGCCCGCGACCGCTCGATGATGCGTCTGACGGTCTTGTGGGTGGTGCCGCAGATCTGCGCGGCTCCGCGATAGGTGCCTACCTCCCGGTAGGCGGCGATGATGTCCATGACTTCCCCCGATGACTTCATGGCCGAACAGACCCCCTGAGCGGTGATCTCGTGACTGGCTGACACCGTCACGATCACCGCTCAGGGCACACACCTCCCGACGACACGCGAACGAGAAGCGGGGACCTAAACCGGCCATCAGTGGTGACCACGAACTGGCCACCTGTGGGGACTTTTACATGGCCACGGACACGTTACTCGCCGAGACCCCAGCTATCGCCAGACGGAAGAGTGAACCGCAACCCAGCGAGAAACTCTGTTTGGCCTCAGGGCGCCCTCCCGGCTCTCACCCACTTCTGTTCGTCGCCCTTGAAGACGGTTGTGTAGGAAAGTGCTCTCTGGGAGTATCTGCGCCCTGGAGAGCCCACGATGCCGAGTCCAACTCTGGACCGTCCAGGGCCGATAGGAGGCTGATCTTTACCGTGCACTCCTGGGCTGATCACTGGCCGATCGTCGACCCCACCTCGGGACAAGCGCCGGATCATAGGCAACCGGAAGCTCGTAGGCACATCAACGGCGCCTTCGTCCAAGTATGCCGCTTCTCAGTCGTCGAGCACAAAAGGTTGCTTGGTGATTTTTGCAATCTTCATGGTCGGCGGAATCATCAGGGGCATCGCCGAGGCCATGATCAAGGAACCATGGATCGGTTTGTCTCTCCTCATTCTGTTCGCTACGGTCGCAGCGATATTCCTCGCGAGGAAACATCTCGCATCTCCAAAACGGCTGGCACGCCTCTATCGTGATCACTACGTACTCCCCAGCGATCTCGACAACGAGTCCCGCGCTTTGCTCAAACGGACTACTGACGCCGTCATGACAGTCACCGGGTCGCAAGTCAGCCGGCAGGGGTTCTTGGACTCTGTCGCCAACGACGTACTGTTTCCCCAACAACTATGGGAGATCAGTCGTTTCCTCCGTTTTCAGACAATCCTTCGTGCGGAGCAGGTCGCCGCTACCCACGGTGTCATCGTCACCCCTGAGCTGACGGCCGTCCTCGCTCCACAGCGGCAAGCCCTGCAGCATTCGGTCGCGATGGTCACACAGCGAATCATGGAGCTAGAGGCTTATGCTCGCCGTACTCAAGAGGCGGATGCTGCGCTACGGGCTCATGAGCAGCTGCAGAACAACGACAAGTATCGTTACCTGCTCGCGCACACGGACGACAGAATGGGCACGCAGAACCTCCTGCAGCAGGCGACCGCCCTAGAGAACACTCTTGCGCGAAGCGTACAGAATGCCATCGCAGCAGGTCGAACCTTGGCTGCGCCAGACCTCAGACACTGGCGCTGACCGCTGCGTACCATCAGCGGACAACACCAAAGACCCCGGACTCTGCCAGGGCCTCCTAAGTTGATAGTGATCAAATTTCCAGAGCCTTGGTGATCCGACCATTGGCGCGTGCTCGTTGTCCTTCTATGCACGGTCACGCTCACCACCCTCTGACCACGGTCTCCGCTACCCAACCAGGGTGATCGCTCCATCTGAAAAATGGAAGGTCGACGGTTCGACCCCGCCCCTGACCACAGCAGCTGAGCAGCATAAACGCCCCGAGCCGTGTATGGCCGGGGCGTTTTTCGTTGTGCTTGACGACAACGGGTTCCGACATTCCAGGTTGAGGTAGAGGCCTGGGTTACGGCAACCCCGATGTCCATAAGGCCACTCAGGCCGCCTAACCACCACGTCAAGGGTGTCCATCAAACCGGGTCAACTCGAAAATGGTGGCGGTCTGTCAAGTAAAGCGCGATTCAGAACAGCATGCTCTCATCCTCGTCGTCCCCGTTGTCTTGAGCATCCACGTCGCCTTCTTGGGCTTGCTTTGTGCGAGGGGTAGCGTCCGTGACGGTGCCGTTGGAGTGGTAGTAACGGAAGGCACTAGGATAACTACGGTTATTGTCCGGGTACATGATCGTCCATCCCACTAGGGCGCTGATCTTCCATGTCTCATCCAGGTGCTTAGCGATGAACCGAAAGGTCTCGTCTACACTCATGTTCGCGCTGGGGACGGTGACCCACTTGTCCCTGAAGCCAGCCGAACGCTGGTAGCGAAAGATGTAAGGGATTCCCGACTTGACCGTTTGGAGTAGATCGCGCAAAGACTGAGACCCCGCCTGAAGACCGGGGACCTCTCGAGCGAGGTCGATGCGGTACTCAAGATCGAAATGAGTGTCCTTGAGGACGGTCCCATCTCGGTTCCGTCCTGGATCGTTGATGCCGAACCCGCGGTTGTTCCAGACGATAGCGCTGGTCTCCAAATGCCTTTTGATGAGCATCTTTTCCGGAGAGACGGCGGACAGGTCCTCTTCCACAAAGAGGCACTTAAACGAGATCTCGTCGATCGAGATGCCCACCCTGCCGGACAGCTTGAAGAGGTGCTCGCTTAGACGTTTAGGGAGGGGTTGGTCCGCCTTGCCAACGTAGGTGAGTTCGTGTCCACCTATCGGCCTTTGGCGGTAGAGCTGATACACCCCCGACAGGCTGTCCAAGCCAAGCTTGGCGGCCTGAGCATAGAGAGCGTCCAGGTTCTCCATGGTCAGAGGTGCTGGCTCGAGAGCCTGAAGGGCCGTGTAGAGCTGCGTGCTCAGCGCCTTGGTGATGCTGAGGCGAAACCCGTCGCTGTACTGCCCAGTCATGCGGGGCGCCCTCCAAGATATATGGCCTCGTTGCGGTCCGTCCCCATGTGTCACTCCTGGTGTCGTGCTCAGCCAAGTCTCGACCAACCTTCGTAAGTGTAGATACTGGCGAGGTGTCGTAGATCACCTATGTCAGACATGATCCATGGGAGGGCGTTTGCGCATGTGTTCGAAGGGACCGAGCGATAGAGCTGCAAGGTCGCCGACTCCGCGGTACGCTTTCGCCATGGTTGAACAGTTGAATCACACCTCGAAGGACCGTACGAGCGTCGAGCTCTTCGCGGGTGGTGGCGGTCTAGCCATGGCGGTAGCTAGCGCTGGCTTCAGGCCCCTCCTGTTCAATGAATTCAATAAGCGTGCGTGTGAGACGCTCGAGGCGAACAAGGCACACCCGTACAAAGTTGGCACTACGCCGCCCATTCCGGAGCCCGGCGAGAACCCCCCGCTACTTGTAGGGGACGTCACCGAGGTTGATTTTAAGTACCTCAAAGGCCGAGTGGACGTTCTCGCTGGCGGGCCACCGTGCCAACCTTTCAGCCTTGGGGGCGTGGCCAAGGGTGACGAGGATAAGCGCAACGGTTTCCCGCACATGTTCAGAGCGATCAGGCAAATGGAGCCGAAGGCGGTCGTCTGCGAGAACGTGCGGGGGCTCCTGCGCCCATCGTTCATGCCTTACTTCGAGTACATCAAGCGTGAATTGGCACTTCCGTTCGAAGAGCGAACGGAAGGTAGTGGGTGGCAGGATCATGATGAGGTTCTACGCCACCTACTCGAGACAGCGACGGTAGATGACCATGAACGGTACGATGTCAGACACTATCCCGTAAACGCGGCGAACTATGGCGTTCCGCAGATCAGAAACCGTGTGATTATGATCGCGTTCCGGCGAGACCTCGGGGTGGACTGGGATCGGTTCGAGCAGCTCGTGCGACCGCAATTCTCCGAGGAGAGTCTTCACGATGACATGCGGAACGGCTCGTACTGGGAACGGCATCCGGACGTTCCCAGAAGGGTCCGCGAGCAAGCGATGACGAGGATTTCACAGCACTCGCTGCCGTTGCTCGATAGAGAACGTCTTCGACCCTGGCGTACTCTCCGTGACGCGATCAAGGGCATCGACGGACAACGACCTCTGCCTCCGGTCGAGAAACTCGACCGGAACGAGTACCACCTGGGCGGTTTCACGGATCACATCGGCTGGCCGGACGCCCGGATTTATCCTGGGCATACACCAAACGAACTGGATCGACCCGCCAAGACCGTCAAGGCCGGAGTCCACGGAGTCCCGGGAGGCGAATCGGTGATGCTTCTCGATGACGGTGGGCACCGATACATGACCGTCCGCGAGACCGCTCGAGTGATGACTTTCCCCGACGATTGGGTCCTGGTTGGGCCTCGTGGGGAGAAGATGCGGCAGCTCGGTAACGCTGTGCCCGTTCTTCTTGGCCAGGTATTCGCCAACGCGGTCGCGACGGTCTTGGACGAGGCCGAAGCATTGACGTGACCGATCCATCCGTCGCCGAGCCCAGGCGGTGGAAAGACAAGCCACCGCCCGACCGAGCGTGGAAGGGCAAGCCGGGCCTCAGCCGTACCGAACGCACCATGGAACAGGATCGCGCGGCTGGCGGACGAGATCGACGCTACGTCGGTCTTGGAGAAGGCCGGCAGGCGTTGGCGTCCGTGGAGCTTAAACTGCTTCCGAATACTCGCCGGATCCGGGCTTATCTTCGCTGGTCCGACAAAGGCAAGACCGGGACAGCCTATCTGGGGGAGGTCACTGAGACGACCCGTGCCCGCAACCTCGCTGTCGCATGGCGCCTGGCGTTCGAGCAAGAGCGATTGATTATTCCGGAGCCAGCAGAGGACTCATGGGCTAGTACTCCCGCTTCGCGGAAGGTGATGAAGGCTAACCGCAGCCGTGACACCAAGCCCGAGCTCGCCCTCAGGTCAGCGATTCACGCGCTCGGTCTTCGCTACCGCGTGGACACGCCCCCAGTCGAGGGACTGCGGAGACGAGCAGACGTCGTATTTCCTAAAGTGAAAGTGGCGGTGTTCTCGGACGGCTGTTATTGGCACGGCTGTATAGAGCATTACCGGCCAGCTCGCCGCAACGACAAGTTCTGGAACGAAAAAATCGAAAAGAACAGAGTCCGCGACCGCGACACGGACTCCAAGCTCGAGGCGGCTGGCTGGCTTGTCATCAGAGTCTGGGAACACGAGGACCCGGTCGAAGCCGCCTCCCGAATCGAAATGGTTGTTCGAAATCGCTAAGCCTTACGTTTAAAAGCGCGATGTTGTCAGAAAACTTGCGATCAGACTACGTATGCGTCCCTTACATGTGCCCAGCGGCAGCTACCGAGATCACTGCCATGATCTGCGGAGGCGTCGCCCCCGAAGTTGCCGGTGTTTGACTCCGAGCGAGAGCGTTGACAATCAGCGTAAAGGTGTCATCCGGACCCGCATGGCCGCGGCCGTCTCAACGAGATGACCGTCAAGGCGGCATCGTGACGGGTGGACATGGCACAATCGGGCAGACGCGGCTAGAACAGATTCTCCACCGTGGCCAGATACAACTTGCCCTTACCAGTGACGATCTCTTGACGTCGCCACACCACAGCAGATCCGCCGCGACGGCATTGAACTGCTGGCGCACTAGATTTGGCGCCGTTGGCCGCCTGCCCTGCCGGGCCACCCAGGCCGAGCTTGGACATCCGAGCCGCGACCGTGTTCACCGACATCTGCCATGACACCGCCGCTCGAGCCGACCGCGTCGTCGGTCGAGGTACGGGCCTCGATGCGCGGCAACTGCGGCATGTGCTACCAGGTCGACACCCGGCGAACCGCCGAGACCCGATGCAGAGTCGCCCCCTTCTTCCCCGGCGACCGCATCGCGGTCCTCGCGGACAGCTGTTACCGGGCATAGCTGTCCCGAGCGTCTGCGGCTGGCGACGATTAAAAGTGTCTTCTGGTGAGACGAGATCGTCACGAACCGGATCCGAGACGCTGCGGATCCTTGCGGACATCATGCGGTTAAACACGAAGCCCCTGAGGCCGCCGCAGAACGCGTTGCGAATCTGGTGCGCGAGAAGACCCGCGGCCGCGACGGCCATCGCTCCTTTCGCCCATCTGTGACCAGATCATTCCTGTTTGTGAGGGTTCAACACCTTCGTCCTCATCCCAGCAGTGACAGAATTCGTCGAGGTTCGCAAACTCCAGCCGAATCGTCAGTAGTCCCCTTTAGTCTCGAGATCGAATGCTCGACTCATGAGAGCGGGCGGCTTCGCTGTGCCCACGCACGCCGCAGCCGCCATGACAGCGTCCGCCAGGAGGGTTCCGCCGGAGTGAAAATCACCCCTTCCGCCCGCGTGCTGAGCATGCTGGGCGAGATCGATTTCGACGAGTGGCAGTGTGTGGCCGAACTTGTAGACAACCCCTTCGATGACTTCCTTGATGTCCTCCGCTCGGGCACAGAGTGGCCGGACGGCTTCACGGTCAGCGTGACTCTGCCGTCGTCACCGCAGGGAGTCTTGGAGGTCCGCGATACTGGGCGGGGCATGTCATACGACCGGCTGGCGCGCGCGGTGCGGGCCGGCTGGTCCGGAAACGATATGCACGACAAACTCGGCCTGTTCGGCATGGGTTTCAACATCTCGACCGCCCGCCTCGGCAGGCGCACCCGAATCCTGACGACCCGCGCGGGCGACACGGAGTGGATTGGCGTCGAGATCGACCTCGACCAGATCAAGGACGACTTCGAGGCGAAGGACATCACCGAGACGAAGACCGACCCATCCCAGCACGGCACGAGGATCATCATCGACCGCCTGCATCGCACGCGTGCCGAGTGGCTGCGCCGCAACGGCGCCTCGCTCCGCAACACCCTCGGCTCGGTGTACTCGTGGATCCTCACCGAGCACCCTTTCGACCTCTACGTCGGCGGGACCCGGGTCAAGCCGGTCCGCCACTGCCGCTGGGGCGACGACCGTTATGTGCTTTACAACGGCAAAGAGCGGATCTCCGCCTACATCCCGATCGACGAGAAACTCCAGAACGGGATCGCCTGCCGGGATTGCGGGGAGTGGCAGATCGGTTCGGGCGAGGTCTGCTCTGTCTGTGGCAGTAGCGACTTGACCGTGCGTGAGCGCCGGATCCACGGCTGGCTTGGCGTCCAGCGCTACCTAGACAAAACCGAATACGGGATCGACTTCCTGCGTAACGGCCGGAAGATCCTGCGCTGGGACAAGCAGCTTTTCACCTGGAATAACCCCGACGGGATCGCGGGAAACGAGGAACCCGAGTACCCGGTTGAACTCGCCCACCAGGGCGGCCGCCTTATCGGGGAGATCCATCTCGACCACGTCCCCGTCACCTACCAAAAGGACGCCTTCGCGTACGGAGACCGTAGCTGGCTCACCGCCGTCGAGCTGCTGCGCGGCCTGGCGCCGCTCCAACCCCAGCGCGCCCGCAAACTCGGCTACCCGGAGAATGAGAGCCCGCTGGCCCTCTTGTTCAAGGGCTTTCGCCGCAACGACGCTGGCCTGCGCTACCTCGTCCCCGGCGATGGCCACAAGCCACTCCACTCGGCCACCCGCGACTGGGGCCGGAAGTTCCAGGCAGACGACCCGGCGTTCCAGACCGACGAGCACTGGTGGCAGCAAGTCCTGCGACACGAGGAAATCAAAAATCGAGGCAAGGAGGCCAAGACGGCAGACAGCGTGCCGCTCCAGCCTGACGAGAAAGCCGTCGGGGAAGCGCTCGGCTTCCCGATCGACATGCCTACCTCCGGCATGACCCGGCCGGAGACCCCGTCCACTGCCTCCACCACGCCCACCCGGACGGCCCCTGCGAAGGAGACCCGCAGCGAACGTTTGGCCCGCTACGAGAACGCGGCAACACCCTACACATACCTGAGTCGGTCGTTCGGCCACCCCGAACTCGGTTACTTAAAGGTGCGGACCCTGCTACTGAAGCCTGGCGAGCGGCTCATGGACGACAACGGGCTACACGCTCCCGTCCTCCTCGACCAGAGGTCCGGCAACGAACTCACGACCCTCGTCGACCCCGAGCACGCCGCGTTCCGGCGGTTCGGCGCGGACTACGCCGACCTGCTCCTAGTCGAACTGGCCGCCATCCTAAAAATTCGGGCGCGCTCCGACTGGAGCCCGTCCCAGCTCGTCGCCGCGATCCGCGCCGAGTCCCTGCAGGACAGCGCCCTCGACGGCACCACCGTCGGCGCGGAGGCCCGCGACCTTCTCACCGAGATCCGCGAGCGCGTGACCGAAACGCTCAACCAGAGCGGCGGCCACACCACCGCCTATGGTCACCTCACCCATGAGGAGAAGGTCGCAACCGAGGAGGAGATGATCGCCGCCGGATGCGTCGGCCTCGTCAGCCGTCTCGGCAAGGACTCCGGTTTCGTCCACCACATGCCCGCACTGGCCCTAGTCCGACTCGTTCAGGCGATGCCGGAGTCGTTCATGGATGGTGTCGTCTTCCGTGGCCCGTACGCCGGGGTGTCGTCGCCGTCCGGTAAGGCGCTGAGTTTGGCCCGGGTCACGGGCTGCCTCGCGGACGTGGCGACACTCGGCACGTTCGCGGGTGGAGCGACCGCCCAGCAACTGCGGCGGGCCCGCCTGAGTATCGCCTTGCTGCGTGACGAGCTGGCTGGCGAAAGGTGAGCGCCGTATTCCTAACGGCCACAGAACTGCGCGACGGCGGTCCGGAGGGACTGGTCAAGGCGATCGAAAGGCTCCTCTGGCATCTGGGTTTCCAAGACGTTCGCATCATCGACGGCGCTCACGACCACGGCGCCGACCTACTCGCGGTCCGCGCCCGCGAGCAGTGGGTGTTCCAAAGCAAGTGGAAGGCGCATGGCACGGCCGACCACGCGGGCGTCGACGACCTCGAACGTGCGCGCACCCACTACCGGGCCGACAAGGCCGTGTTGGTGACCAACACGGCCATCACCGCATCGGCCGAGGCGCGGCGCCAGGCGCTGGCGGGGATCGGCATCGACATCGCCCTTTGGCACGGGGCCACTCTGTACGCGATCGGTCAGAGAATGCCCGATCGTGTGCCCACCCCCTACTCCCTGCGGCCATACCAGAAACAGGCCGTGGCCGCGATCGAGCGAGACCTCGACACTAAGGGGACGGCTTTGCTGGTCCTGGCGACGGGGCTGGGAAAGACAGTCGTCGGCGGCGAGGTCATCGGCAATCTGTTGGCGTCACGGCCCGACGCGCGTGTCCTGGTCGTCGCTCACATGCGCGACCTGGTCGGACAGCTGGAGAAGGCGCTGTGGCGGCACCTTCAGAAGAGCGTGCCCACCCGCCTCTTGACTGGCGAACGCAAGCCCCGGGCCCTCGACGGCGTTGTCGTCGCGACGGTCGAGTCGGCGCTGTCCGCCGTACGCGCGGGTTATGAACCCGACCTCGTCATGATCGACGAGACCCATCACGTAGCCGAGACCGGCAGGTTTGCGGAACTCCTCGATCTGTGTGGGAGTGCGGGACGATTCGGAGTCACCGCGACTCCTTGGCGTGGCGACAAGTTTGACGTCATCGCCCGTTTCGGCTCTACCAGCTTCAAGATGGGCATCGCCGAAGGCATGGCGGCGGGCTATCTGTCGGCCGTCGACTACAAACTGTACGCGGACGGTGTCGACTGGGACGCCGTCCAGGACATCAGCCGTCAGGGCTACTCGATCAAGGACCTCAATCGGCGTTTATTCCTCCCTCAACGGGACGAGGAGATCGTCGAGCATCTGCGGGCGACGTGGCGGGAGACCTCCGAGCCCCGCGCCATTGTGTTCTGCCAGACAATCGAGCACGCCGAGCACATGGCGGGTCTTCTCGCCGTCTCGGACCCGGCGTGGATCAACGCCTCCCACTTGCACAGTGGTCTGCCTAAGCGTCACCGTGATGTCCTGCTCAACGAGTTTCGCCTCGGTCGCGTACCGGTGATCACCTGTGTGGACGTGTTCAACGAGGGTGTCGACGTACCCGACGTGAACCTGATCGCATTCCTGCGCGTCACCCACAGCCGGAGGATCTTCGTGCAGCAACTCGGCCGCGGGCTGCGGCTGAGCCCCGGCAAGAAGGCTCTGAAGGTCCTCGACTTCGTGACCGATATCCGCCGCGCCGCAGCGGTACTGAACCTGCGCCGGACTCTGGAAGCCGAGGAGACCGAGCACTTGGAACTTCCGCACGGCTCCCGGATCGAGTTCCAGGACGAGACGGTTGGCTCGCTGGTGGACATGTGGATCCAGGACGCCGCCGATCTCGAGACCGCGGCAGACGAGGTCCGCCTCCAGTTCCCCCTGCCGAAAGGAATCCTGTGACCGACTATAAGATCCCACCCGCCGTCGAGAAGGCGGTGGTCACGCGAATTTACGCCCAGGCCGACGAGGCCCAGTGGCCGCACCTCCAGGACGCGGACCGCACCCGCCTGTACCAGGAGTGGACGGAGGACCCGGAGATCGGCGGCCGCATCCTCGACTTCGTGGGGCAGCGGGCGAACATTCGCCCCTGGCTGAAGGACTGCCCCATGAAGGAGTACGAGCGGGCGCGGCGAGGGCAGGGCAAGTACGCCAAGTACGTGAAGCGGCTGGCCGCGACGCTCGAGCAGATGGTCGCGGCGACGCTCGGCCCCGGCTGGGAGGTCATCCCGGGGACCACCCAGCAGAAGCCGATGCGCGCGAGAATTCGCAAGGTAGGGACCGAGGACGAGGAGCAGCACTTCGTGGCCGGCACGGTGGCGAACCTCAAGCACCTCGTGTGGCCGGCAATCCTCGACCGGTCCACTGGGGAGACCTGGCCCTGGATGATCTGCGTCGTCGATCCATTCCGCGCTCCCGTGTCGCCCGAGCAGAAGGAGGAGCATCGGCACATGGCCAAGTTCCTCGGCGTGCGAATCGTCTATTTCAACGAGATGTAAGGAGAACCGATGGGGGCGAGCGATCGATGGACGAGTGGCTGATCAGGACGTGGGAAACCGGAGTCCTCGACGCGCGCGAGCGGGCCGTCATCGCCGACAGGGCCGAGGGGCGGACCCTGGACGAGGTCGGAGCGGCGCTTAGGCTGAGCCGCGAACGCGCGCGTCAGATCCAGAATCAGGCGCGGAAGCGGCTCGTGGAGATGGCGGACATCATCCAGGATGGCTGGCGAGAGACTATCCGCGCTGCGGGCGCGGGCCCGGCCGCCCCGCGAGAAGCCTTCGCCGCCGCGCTCGGGGTCGTTGACCACGTGGTGCTGGAGGAGCTGCTGACTGCGGCGGGGCTGGACGCGCCGCAAACGTGGGCGGGGCCCCTGCGCGGCTGGTGGAGTGTTGACCCCGGCGCGCTGGGCGGCGTCCTGCGGCGTCTTGTCGACATCGCTCCATTCTGCGGCAACGACCTCGGCCGGTTGGCCTCCGAGGCCGGAATGCCCGCAGGTCTCCCTCTGGCCGGGCTCCTGAACCACTCCAAGTCGCGGCTCGCCTTGAGCCTCGACGGGCATTGGGTCCGCCGCAAGGCGCGGAGACGCGATGCCGCGTACCTGTGGCTGCTGAACACTGGGCGCCCGTGCAGGGCCGACGAGTTGCTCACCCCCATGGCCGCGACGACTGTCGCGGCCGTGCGAGAGGCACTGCGCCGTGACGACCGGTTCCGGCAGATCCGCCCCGAGGGCACCTGGGCACTGACCGAGTGGACACACCTACGCGCGTCCACGTACGCCACTGCGGTGGAGGCGATGGTCGCGGTGGTCACCAAGTCGGGCCCTCTATCTCGGACGCGGCTCTTCGCCAGTGTGACAGAGCTGCACCCGGTTACTCCGTGGCGCCTGAAGCAGTGCCTGTTCAGTGACCAGCTCGGTGAGACCCCCGATGGCCTCGTTGACCTCGTCTCCCGCGGTGCCCGCCCCATACTGGAGGAAGAACCGGCCCAGCCCGATTCGATGGCCATCGAAGGCGATGTCCTAGGCGTGCGGATCTCTGTCACCCGGGACATCCTGCGCGGCAGCGGCGTCAACGTACACACCTGGCTGACCTGGCGACTCGGACTCCACCAGGCTCCCTCGAGCCGCACGTTCATGGTCCCCGGCAACCACTCGCCTCTTGTCGTCCGCCGCGGCACCAGCAGTGCCCAGCTCTCCAGCCTCCGCCGCCACGCGCTTGAACTCGAGGTTGTCGACGGCTGTGTACTCGCCGTCCTCCTCCGCCTCGACGAAGACGCCGCGCGCATCGGTCACGGCTGCGCGCCGGACACCTGCCCAGCTCGGCGGACGCGGACCGCCACACCACCAGCGGTGAGCTTCTGAGTCGCTCCGGCCTCGGTGGAGCCTCCGCCGAGGCCGGAGCGACTCAACTCGCTTCGCTGCTCTGGGGTTCTTCCAGCCACTTCCCCACGCGCTGTTTTTCGCAAGTGCGTTCACGCACCAAGGTGCGCGGGCAGCGGATCAGGTCCTGTAACTGCCGGACCAGCTTGAGATGGAAATCGCTCCGAAACCCGGATCCGAACATCGGTCAACATCGATGTCGTCCTTGGATCCAGGGCCAACCGGCTCGCGGTCAACTGATCCTTCGAAGAATTCTGTCTGGGAGGCCTGATACGATGGCTGGCTCACGTTCCCCCTCATAAGAAAAGTGAAGTTCTCGACGAGCTCTGGTAGAGAGGACGTAGAAACGCATCCGGGCGGCGGCACCTGTGGGGTCGTCGTCGTAAATTTCAAGCTGGGGGACAAAGACCGTGTCGAACTCCAATCCCTTCACGCTGAAGATGCTGAAAACCCGGATTCCGGTCTTGGCGAAGTCGACTGTACGGAAGTCTCGGCTGTTCCCAACGTAGCGTTGGACTGTGCGGACGTCGTTGCGTTGGAGATGATCCACCAGCAAGGTTTGGTCGTGGATGAATTTGAGGGCTACACCGATCTCCAGATCCGGGTGAGATCGGGCGTATTCAACGAGACGGTCAGCGAAGGCTTTGTCTGATCGATCCCTTGTCAAGGTTGGTGCAGGCCCCAGCCGAATGGATGCCGGTGGAAGGTCTTCCGCCGAACCGCAGTGGAAGCAGGATGCGAGGTCCGCGATCTGTCGGGTGTTCCGGTAGTTGATAGGGACCCTCCAGCGCCTCGTGGAAGAACCCAATGCGTTCTGTATCTCTGGGAGCGTGCTCTGGTCATCCCCGATGCGCTGGTTGTCGTCAGCGAAGACGGTTACGTCCGCAGCGAGTTGCCTGCATAGGAGGTAGAACTCCTTCGGGAGATCCTGCCCCTCGTCCACAACGAGGCTTTCGAACTCTTTGTCCAGGCTGGCGGGAGATCTGGCTAGTGAGCCGATGATCTCAGTCCAGTCGAATGAACCTTGTCGCTCACCAGGTGGCGGCGTCTCGCCGAAGCGGCGCTGCCAGAACTCATGAAACCACTTGTGGAATGTAATCACCTTACCCTTCAGACCCATACGATCGCCGATGAGGGTGGTGTACTGCCGGAGCAGGTTGGAGTAGGTGATCAGAACAACCTCACGGCCGGCGATGTCGAGCATCACCGCACGGTGGACGGCCAACAGAGTCTTTCCGGATCCAGGTGGACCGGTCACCAGATGCCGGCCTTCGAAGGGGAGCTCGATCAAAAGCTCCTGCTGTGGGACTGAGAGATCGAGGTAGAAGAGGGGTTTCACGACTCCCCTACGGCCGAGGCAGAAAGTTCTATCGCTGCCTCAACAACGGGTTGGAAGAAGCCGGGCACATCGCCGATATCGACAACCAATGCCCGATCGAGCAACGTGTTGCCGGTCTCGCAGCTCGTCTCTGGTAGAAGAACGCACGCGTGGCACGCAGCGCGATTGAGATTAGCGAACCCTTGACCGGTGTGCTCTCCGCACAGCGGGTCATTGGAGCACCACGTAGCGGACTCCAACAGCCTGACTACGGCTTCCGTTAGATTGGGCGGCTCGCCCTGACGAACCAGTCCACCGAGAGTTCCTTCCGCGTCACCGGCTGCGGTGTAGACGAGCACACCTGCCTGCGGACGCCGCTCATCGCTTTCGGGGTATCCGCGCGCGTAGACGCGTTCTCGTAGAGCTGCGGCACTGTATCCACAGTCAAAGGCGAGCTGACGGATGAGCAGGTGCGCGAAGGTATGCAGCAACACGTATCGGGGACGCAGGATGGAGCCAGTGTACTCACGAATGCGATCGTGCTGGAGCGCGGAGTTTAGGTCCTGTTCAAGATCTGCGATACGTCGCTGTATGACGGGCTCCTTCTCCCAGGTCCGTAAGCGTTGTTCGTCCAAGCGGATGAAGACCCCCTCACCGTAGGACTCAACCGCCGGGAGCCAGGATGGCCGTCCCGTTGGATGCACCGAAACGAAATTGTCTCGTCCTTGAATCTCATACCGCCAATACCCTTCGAGAGCACGCACTTCCCGAAGTTTGTCGACTACAGCGGTCTGGGAAATTCGCTCCTGTAGGCGGTGCAGGAATTCGGCATCGTCGGGTTGTAAACCAAGGCCTACCTCCCTGATCACCAAGGCGTTATTGAGATCGGGGGCAGTGGTCTGTGGGGTCGCCTGGATGAACGCTGACCACTCGTCCTCGCTGAGATCATTGTCCTCAGATACGAAGATGACGTGACCTGATGTCTCCTGCTCATATCTGCGTACTAGTTGGTCGACGAAGTCTTCGGTGACGTCACATTCGAGCGCGATGTACGCGCGCTGCATCTCGGCAATTGGACTCGTTGGAGAGCTGACCAGATCGGGCCAGATCTTGTGGTCGTAAACTCGCTGATCGGCCTGATCATCACTGGAGTCGACACCGACGACATTGGGGATGTCGATCGCAGAGTGCACCAAAGTGAAGTATACGTTGCTTGCCCCACGCTGAACGACCCTCGGCGTCTCGCCGCATGCGTGAGCGTCCTCGTCCCGCTGCCATGGTTGCCTTCCGGTACATTCGAGGCCGAGACGCTTCAGAATGTCCTTTTGGGTGACCGCCAATAGCGATCGATTGGCATGGCACGTCATACATCGGACTTTCAGGGAGTCCAGCCCGCTGGAGCGGGTACCGATGGTGAACTTCAGCGCCCGCATTTGACATTGGCGTTGTTCGGGCGTGTCTGCGGCGGAGTGCGCCCAAAGACGCCAGTCCACATCGCCCATGTGACCGTTCTTGCAGATCTGAATGAAACGCATCGGCACCAGTTTAGGATTTCCCGCGCACCTACCGCAGGTGGGCACTCTTCCTGTTTCCTCGTCCTGATTGCGCCACAGAATCATAAACCGGCAATTGGGGCAGAATAGCCATTTAGGGAAACGTTCATAGACCGGACCTGCGGCATTCGCTACATACTGCGCCTTGCCGTCAGGGGCAACGGGCGCGGCTCGGAACTGCTGCACGCCCAGCTTGACCGCCAACCGGCGCGAGTTGATCTCGACTCCGTGTTTACCCCAGGTGGTGATGTCGGCGGCCACGAATGACTCACCGCCCAGGTCGAAGATGCCGCCCACACCGAAGGGTGTAATCGTCTGCGCCTGGCGCACCTTACGCTTGATTACCACTAGCGCGCCCCCCTGACTTTGAGCAGGCATTCGCGGTCGATGCTTCGCATCGATTGGAGGGTATCCCACTCCCCTTGTTTGTGGCCATACGGCTTCAGGAGGTTTTCCTGTCCACGCCCTTGGGATCGGTAATAAAGGCGTTGCCCCTGAGCCTCTGTCATCTGGGCCATCTGCCGCCAGTATTCGAGCAATTCGATGAGCTCGGCCCTTACTACTTCCGCTTCCCTAGGATCGGCTGCGGCAGCGAAGTCGACAATACGCTGAACGATCGCCTCAATCTCCTCATCGTGATCGACGATCCGTCCTGCTTTATCCTCGCCGGCCAGGCCGAGACCATGTCGTATCAGGATCACCAGGACCGCGTGTAAGGCACGCCAGCGAGACTGCAACGACCAGGGTGTGACGCTGGTCGGTTCGACATGTCGATAAAGCGACCGGTGATAGACGCCGAAGGTCTCGTAGTGGGACCTGTCGCGAGGTTTGGTCGACCGGAACAGTGTCACGATTAGACCGGGTACGGCTGCACGACCGACGCGACTGGTGGCCTGGATGTACTCTGCGGTCGTCTTCGGCTGGCCATTCATGAGCATGAGCGCCAAGCGCCCCACGTCCACGCCGACGGACAACATGTTGGTCGTGGCTAGGAAAGAAACGCTGTCAGGTGCGGTTGCGGCCCGTCCTAACCGATCCAGAAGCCTTGGTTGGGCGGCGCGGGCAATGTTGCTGGTGAGTTCCTCTACCGATCCTTCGGGCAACTCCCGTTGGGTGGCCGGATCGGCCGCCAGGTGTTTAAGTCGGGCTGGAATATCGTCGTGGGCGATGGTGACCGTACGGCCGAGCTCGCGCAAGCTGTTGTGGTAAGCGACAAGGGTCCAGTAGGCCTCCCGCGCCTCCCCCTTGACGGCGATGTCCATCGGCGCCTGAAGCATTGCAGCTCCGGTATGCACTGTGGCGGTGGACGAGGTATGGCCTTGCGCCATGACCCCGACGTAAAGCCTGCCCGGCCGGGTGGGGTCGGGTTCGGTGAAGTACGACTCGCGAGCGTCCAGACCGGGGGGCGGGAACAGCTGGGTTTCCCGCCCGTACAAGCCGCGGATCTGGTCGCTCGACCGCCGGATGGTGGCCGTAGATGCAATGATCTTCGGGCGATGTCCATCCCAGGAACACAGTTCCAATATGGCGGCCTCGTAGAGGCCTACAGTGGTGCCAAGAGGGCCGGACAGCAGATGAAGCTCATCTTGGATGACCAGGGATGGCCTTAGTCTGCCTCCGCCGCCGAACAGACGGCCTGCTTTCGGTTCCCATGCGAGCCGGGCGAACTTGTCCACTGTGCCTAAGACGATCGTCGGGGGACGTTCATAGAGATGGGCGTCGACTACGGCGACCGGTAACTCATCATTGAAAGCACACTCGTGCCGAGGACAGAAGAACTTGAAGGAGGTGGTGTTGGCTCGAATCCCATAAGCGGCGGACTCAGAGTGGAAGCGTGGAACGATCTCGGTTCCGCACCAGGGACAACGCTCCAATAGAAAACGATCGTCGGGTTCGCCTGCAGCGAGTAGTTCCCGACACGCCTCGGCGGCGGCGACGTAGGAATTCGGGGTGGTCTCCATGCCGACCCATAGACCGATGGCGATCGGTTCATCGCCGAGGTCGGGGACCGGTCTGTCGAGGCCACGGCGGAGATATTCCAGTGCGCAGACAGTTGTCGCGGCTCTCTGAAACTGCTGTGCGGTTAGCAGGCTGAGAGTGTAGCGACTGAGTACGGTTGTGCCCCCGCCGGTCGCGGGATGCCGGATCCGTCTCAGCAGGATCACGAAACAAGCCACCAGGAGGTAGGCCTCAGTCTTGCCTCCTCCGGTAGGGAACCAGAGCAGGTCGACCTTTTCGCGGTCGGGATGCTCCTCGGTGAGGAGCCCGTCGACCAGTAGGAGAAAATAGGCGAGTTGGAAAGGACGCCATGCGGAGGCGAGGTCCGGCTCAGCCCAATGCGGTACCGCTTCGTCTCGGCGATGGCGAGAGCCCGCGAGGTCTTCTCCGTAGTGGCGCATCTGTAAGGCCATCGCCCGGTTGGCGAGGCGGAAAGCCGTCATCGCATGTTGATCAGCGGTCAGCGCCTTCACTCCGGAGCTCATTCTTTCGACGACACCCTGGATGCGTTTAGTGATCCTTTGTCCGGGTTCTTGCGCCCACTCGGGCAGCTCGTGTCGTTGAAGGTGCTGTTCATCGAACCAGGCACGATAGCCAGCGATGAACTCGGTCAGTTCACTGCGGAGTGTCTCGGAGCTCAAATCGGGGTCGGCCAGATGCGCGAGGCTTAGCACGGGGCTGTCGACGGGGCCGGCCGCGCGGACATGGTCAACGATCTGCTGGGGCATGACTTCGGAGAAAACCTTGGTCACGCGCTCGTCGGTCCAACCTTCTACGACCGCGCATCCGTGACCAATGGCATACGTCTTGGCATGGCGATACTGGACGCGAAGTTCTTGCTCTTCTTCATCACGGCTGGTAAGTCGTGTGCTGGGGTACTCCAGGATCTCTCCGTCCAACGTTTCGATCGAGACGGAGGATTGGAGCAGCATCAGGTCCCAGTCCTTACCCGTGTCCGATTCGCTGTGGGCGTTGACTAGAGCACAGGTTACGAGCCATTCGGTCCCGAAACGACGACGCCGAAGATGAATGCGCGCGTGTTCGTCGAGGACATGCACCGGACCTGTGTGGCCGTCGACCTCGATGACCTGTGGACCCAGCGGAATGCGTGCCCAGGAACGGCGCCCTCCCTGCCGCTGCGTCTCATAGCGGGCGGCTGAACATATGATCCGAAGTCTATGCGCGTTGGTGAAGAAGGAAATCCCCAATGAGGAAGGTAGCCATGCGTTGGCCTCGGCCACAGGGTCGTCGGCGAAGCGGTCTTCCTCCGAGCCGCCAGAACTGGACTCGTTGACTTCCTCCTCCCCATTGTCGATCGCCACCTCCATGAGAGCTCCACCCCTGGGATAGAGTGTGCCCATGAGGTAGCGGCGGTCGGGCGGATCATTAAGTACCTCGTGGTCTCCACCAGCGGGGCCTACAAGTTGCCGGCGAAGATAGTGGACGAAGTCGTCACGAGCTTCGGTCAGATCACCTTTAGGCATCATGCCTTGTCCTCTACTCGCTTTTTGAAGTTCGCCGCGCCAATCTTCTTGAGTGCCGTCAGCGTCCCTGGCTGACAAGCGATCCACAAACCTGCGCGTGGACGGGTCATGGCAACATAGAGGGCATCGAGGCGGCCCTGCAGAGACTGTTCGTCGAGATCGACGATGCAGACAAAACGGTTCTCAAGCCCTTTGACCTCATCGACCGACGCCCAGGAGGTACGGTCAGGCTGCGGATCCACCCCCGTCACATGAGCCAGCCGGACCATGCGACTAAATCGTGCGCTGAGTCGCGCCGAAGTGGCGTCCCAGCCGCCATCGATCGACACGAGGGTGACGTCTCTGGGGTGGACACCTTCCGCTTGAAGTCCGTTCAGATAGCCATCCAGTTTGGCAGCCTCATCGGCCTTATCATCAACCGGGCAGAAGGCGACCGGAATCCCGTTGCCAGCCATCGCTACCCCTAGATCGGCCGCCGTGTGCATCTGAGTCTGCCGCACAATCTGCTCGGTGTTGCGGCAGTTGTGCGGCAGCTTGAGTACCGTCTGCGGGATCGACGCCAGATGCTCATAGGCGTCGGGATCGAAACTGGAGGACTCCAGACGCTGGTTGTTGGGGTCCATCATGAAGACCCAACGACCGCCTTCCAGCCCGCCCTTCAGCCTCCGATCAAGGACATCAAGGCATTCGAAGGCCATGAGATCCTGCGCCTCGTCCACGATCAGTAGGTCGTACGGCTCGGCGACGCTACTTGCGAGTCGGTCGAAAGACAAAACGGTGATGTTAGGAAGATTCAGACGGCTTTGAAGAAAGCTAGATAAGACAGAACTTGCGCAAGTGAGCAGCACTCGCCCCTCGCTGGCGCGACGTCTTGCGGCTTCGGCTGCCAAAAACGTCTTGCCAGAGCCCGCACCGCCTTCGCAACGAATACGGGGGTTATCCGAGAAACGATCGAAGAACGCCATCTCCTCGGCTGTGAGGAGCTCAAAGCGGGCGTCGAGCTCGTTCACCCGAGTGGCCAAGGTTGGAACACGTTCGAATTGAGGGCGGATGGCCTTGACGATCTCGTCTCGTAGAGTAGCCGGGATCTTCTTGTCAGCGCGGATGTTGCGCTTCTGCCAGAAACGACGGGCACGTTCCAACGCCTCGGCCAGCCCTCGCCCCCCGCTCCACCGTGTCGCGCCGAGATAGGTCTCCGGCGCGTACTCCGTGGACGCTGGGAGGTCGACATCGGTAGTGATCACCAGGAAGCCTGTCGCCACCTTGGCCATACGGGAGTCTCCTATGGCCTGCTTGAGCTCCCTCTCCAGCTCGAACATCCCAGACCGTGCTTGATCGAACGGGCCTTCGGCCTTGACAGCGAGCGGGTGGTAACGGCTCCCGATGTGCCACATCCCATCCCGTTGACTGATCGAACCGCCTTTGACCTCGACGATGAGCAACACGTCAGGGGTGATGATGACGAAATCGACCTCGCCGAGCCGTTTATAGGCATGTTCGGGAAGATTGACCGAGTGGAGGGCGACACCGTTGTGATCGGGTAGTGCTTTGAGCTGGGCGAATACGCGCCGCTCAGCTGTACTCTTGACATTGACAGAGATCTCGTTCGGGATGATCCTCACTTACCGTCCTCTCAGCGCTATCAACGGTAATCCGATCGACGTCGCCGCGCGTCAAGATTCTATGGATTCAGGACGGCAATGCCCGAGCTTCGTGACAGGGTGTACGTGTGGCGATCCGAACCGATGATGTCGAACCAGAGCGCCGCCGGACTGTACAGATAGCCGTTCGTCGGGTTCTACAGCTTGTCCAAAGCGCAGAGATTTCGCAAGAGACTCTGAGTGAGGTCGCTGCCTCAGCGGGACTTTCCACCGAAGAGCTAGCGAGCCTCCGGCACAGCCTCGTTGAACAGGGGATTCTCGCCGTAGCGCCTACCAGCGCCGTCCTACGCTCACGCGGTGACGGCCAAGTTCCCGAGCCGGTGATGCGCCTCGTTAGAAAGTTCGTTGCAGGCCGCGCCATCGCAACCCGCCAACTTCAGCGTCTAGCGTTGATGGCAGGTCTGGACAGCGTCGGCATCACAGTCCTGAAAGCAGCCCTTGAACGTGAAGGCATCTCCGTACTACCGGAACCGGCCACAACCGAGCAGGTACCGCCAAGGCGGCCTAGCGACACCTTCCCCCCGCCACGTGACGCGGAGGATCATATAACGGTTGCGCCGTCCGCCGATGCACAGTTGCGCAAAGATGGCGGTCCCCCTGAGGAACCTGAGGAAGCTCCATGTTCGGACCACACTGCAGCTATCGCCGCAGCACGGGAGGTCATCTCAATCGATCGGTTGATGGGGAATCCCGAGAAACGACTGCTCACAGCGGAACAGGAAGTCGGACTGAGCATACTTATGCGCCCGGGGCGTGACCTGTCGGACAACCTCCCCGAGGACTTTGCCTCCGATCTTGATCCATACGATGAACGCCACCAGGCATGGACAACTATGATCGTCCATAACCAATTACTGGCACGAAAGATCGCAGGCAAACATCAAGACCAAGGCCTTGAGTTCGATGATTTATATCAACATGGATTGATGGGCTTGATGCGGGCCGTCCAGAAGTTCGACGGAGGGAAGGGATACAAGTTTTCGACGTATGCCACCTGGTGGATCAAACAGAAGATCACCCGAGCAATCGCAGACGAGGGGGTCACTATTAGGATCCCTGTTTACATGCACGATACGATTCGAAAAGTACACCGCGCCGAGGAGCGGTTGCGCGCCACCAAGGGCTATGCGAACCGCCTCGACTTGGTAGTCGAAACGGGCCTCTCCCTCGGGCAAATCGATGATTGCCATCGCCTCAGTCGTGGCACGACCTCCCTAGACGCAACCGTCGGAGATGGCGTTACGTTGGCCGACCTGATTGAAGGCCCTGACCACGCCACGCCCGGCCCCGAGGCCGCACTCGCCGCCAAGTTCGGGCGTGAGCGTGTTGAAGGGGTTTTAAGCTTGCTGACCGACAAGACAGCCGACATCCTCCGGCGTCGAATCGGTGCCGTCAGCGAGATCGAGAGCGAAACCGACATATGGACACTGGAAACCATTGGCGATATATACGGCGTCTCACGAGAGCGGATCCGTCAAATTGAGATGAAAGGGATCAAGACCGTCCGAAAATTGCTAGGGCTCCAAGAAAAAATGCCAGAGGGAGATAATGGAGTTGAAGCGCGACGCTTAACGGATTCCGCCTTCGACGAAGCCGTCCATAGAGCTCATGCAGCCACTGAAGCCCTATCCAGAACCTCACGACGCAAATCAGGGGGATAACTTCTTAACATGCTGATTCTCTCCTGAGATTATGGCATGCAACTCCACAAAAGTCGAGGAGCACAGATTCTCTGAGAAGCCGGGGCGATTCAAGAACAGGGGAGCTGCTGCGATCCTCCTTCGTCGGGCCTTGCAGCCGGATGATGTGGTAGCTGGCCCGACGAGTGTGGGACACGCACAGGATGATCATGAGAACTACAAAGGTTACCTAAGGCATCTCTGCAGTTCGAGCTGGGTAAGTATGCGGCTTCGCCCGCGCTCTCCTAAAGCGGGTATTGCATGTTCAAATCATGCCGGGGCGCCCTCTTGACCATCGATCATCCCTCTGCCTAGGCGCGTTCTTCTTCGCGTTTTCCAACTCCATACAGCGGTGTGCCACCATAAGCAGCCGTATGTCAGCTGCTGCGAGACACACCTGCGGTGATTTCCACCGAGCTCATCACGCTGCTCTTCGTCACGCCCCTGTACGCGATTCGCTAATCGATCTCGTCCCCATCGATTCCGAGCACCTCGAAGTCAGACCCACACCTCCGCAGTATGAGCATGCCCGCGACTCCCCCCCACCTCCACCCTGAGCGCCCCCCTGGCCTTCCGCACACTACGATCGCTCTCCCTCACCGACTTCACCCGCCAGGGCAACGTCACCTTCACCTCATCAACGCTCCTGGACGGATCGGACACCGCGAGCCGCACCCGCTCCCCGACCCGCCGGACCAACAACGCGCAGGGGCCGTCCACGCTGAGCGGCCCGTCCTGGGTCTCGACCGTCCCCCCGCGCCAGAAGACGGCCGCGATCACCCCATCCCGTGAGATGGCCTGCACCGCTCCAGAATTGGCGAGGATCTCGACCCGCCCCGCATATGCCTCCATCTGCGTGACGGAGGCGTCAGGCAGCACGGCGTAGGCGTAGCGCGCCTTGCGGGGGTTGACGCCGTGGTCGATGACGATCGTCGTGTAGTGCCTGGTGACGGGGGTGGTGTCGCCTCCGGTGGTGGCGCCCTTGTCGATGTCGCGCCAGCGACCGGTGCGCTCGGCGCGGATCACCTTCGCCTTGGCGCCGTCGAGGAGCGCGTAGCCGGCCACGCCTGGCAGGTGGATCCAGCCGTCGCCCCGGGTCAGCGACGGGTGCCGGTCGTGGGTGTTGCGGTTTTCCACGATGGTCTCGATGCGGCGGTCGTCGGAGGCGGTGATGCCGGTGCCGAGGGCGATCACCGCGTCGTCGAGCATGAACCACGCCTTCTTGGCCCGTAGCGAGGAGCCGCCGGCGATCAGTTTCATGGCGGCCACGCCGTACTCGCCGTCCAGCGCCACGCCGCCCGCCCACGGGGTGGGGGGCAGGCGGCGGTGGTCGTGCGGGAGGTCGGCGCGTCTGCGGGTGTCGACCGTCGTTCCCGGCAGGCGGTACGGGTCGATCGTGGGCCACAGGTCGTCGTTCCAGTGGGTGAGGTCGCCGGTGTAGAGGTAGGTCATGCCGTCGCCGGTGTACCAGCCGTGCAGGTTCTCCCGGTTGATGGCCTCGGCGGCGCCGATGCGCTGCGAGCTCATCGAGATCGCGTACGCCCAGGTGGGGCGGCGGTGTACGACCCGGTCCATGTCGGCGAAGACGTACGTGCCCGTCGTGCGCTCACCGACCGGCACCGCGGGGTCGGTGAGCAGGGCCGTGGCTCTCGCGATGCTCGCCGGGGGGGCGTACGTGCCGTAGGGGATGGCCTGGTTGCGGGTGAGCCAGCCTTTGACGAGCGGTCGCCAGCGCCGGGCGTGGCGTTCGGGTGCCGTCTCCAGCAGGGTGAGGACGGCCTCGACCGCCTTGTGTCCCGAGTGGTGGTCGCGGTGGCCCTGCACCGAGATCTGCCGGCCGCGTACGCAGTCCATCATCAGCCCGTCGAAGACGAACGGTACGAACGTGCGGTCCACGAGGTCGTAGATGTTGCCGATTCCGGTGATCTCCCACGGCGACCTGGAGAGCATGGCGATCAGCTTGGCGACGCTCTCCAGGTAGTCCACGCCGTAGCTGCCGGTGTAGGGGTACACGTCGTGCTGGATGAACGATCCGTCGCGGTAGAAGCCGTCGCCCGGTCCCCTGGTCGGCCGCAGCAGGTCGGAGACCGCCTTTCCCGCCCGTCTGACGAGGCGGGCGTCGTGGGTGAGGACTCCGCGCATCGCCACCGCCATCGCCTTGCCCGCGCGGTTGGCGCCGGTCTCGACGACGCCGGGGTGGCTGACGCGGCGTTCCGGGTCGGGGCACCAGCGGTGCAGGGGGCGTAGCCAGCGATCGAGGCGGCCCGAGGGCAGGCCGTCGTACAGCAGTGCGCAGGTGTCGGTGAGCGAGCGAGGGACGCCGATCTCCCACCAGTACCAGTTGCTGCCCCGCCGGTCGAGCCCTTCGTGGTACGCGTGCTCGTACAGGAAGTCCAGCGCTTGAACGGCGGTCCGGGCGACCTGGCCGTCGTGGTGCATCGCGGTGCCGGGTGTGGCCCAGGCGAGCGCGAGGGTGCGCATGCGGTTGTAGGAGCGGTTGAAATTGCCGGTCCGGGGGTTCGAGAGCGGCAGGTCGGGCCACAGGCTGGGGCGGCCGGGGGCGGGGTTCAGCTTGCGCAGCACCGCGTTGGCCGAGCCTTCGAGTGCTCGCGTCCTGTCGATATACGTCGTGTCGGTATGAGCGGAGGTGTCCGACCCGCCGGCCATCAGGTTCACCCACCGCTTGCGCGCGTCGTCGAACGCGGCGGTGCCGGTCGCCGCCTCGGCCGGTCTGTCCCACAGGGCGAGACCGGCCACCGTCGCGGCGCCGAGCAGGGCGGACCGTCGACTGAGGGGGTGGGTCATGGCGGCTCTTCCGGCAATAGGGCAAATATCAGACGAAAAGATCATAAGTCGACATGCGGGTGGATCATCCGGCTCCTCTGACGGTGAGCGGCGGTGAGCGGCGGTGAGCGGGCGTACGGACGTCGTCGGGAACGCGCGCTACCCGGCTCGGGCGGTGACATGCCGACCCGTTCGGCCGACGGCGTCCCACCCGCTTGAGTATCCCAAGCCGCCGGCCTACCCGCCGCCCCCAAGAGCAGGTCGAGCGTCCCCCGGTCGCCGTCACCGGTTTCGGGAACTATCGGGAGAACCGCGTCGCGGCCTCCCCCGTGAGCCGGCCCGGCGGCAGACGTCGCCCACAGAGAACGAGCAGCAGGTCCTGAGCCGGTCCCCGGAGCGGCGTTCCCGTCCCGTGGCTCCAGTCGAGGTCGGTCGCCCGCAACGTGACCCCCGTGAGGTCGGTTCCGAAGAACGCGATGTTCTTCGGCCGCATCCCGGCCAGCACCATGGCCACCCGTTCGGGTGGAACCCGGCGGTCGAGTCCCAGACCCACCGTGATGTCGAGTCCATGGATGACTTCGTGCGCGAGCGCCCCGTGGACGCCTCCGCCGGGAGGTGTCCACGGATGTGCGACGTTGTCCCGCAGCGAGGCGAGCAATCTCTCGGGCGGCAACCTGACGGCGTCGCGACGGGCGCACCGATCGGCCATGCGATTAAAGTCTCCGCGTGCCTTCGCCAGCTCCAGCAGGGTCCTTCCGAGTGAGGTGCGGAAGGGCATCGTCGTGTGGGCGACGACCTCGCGGACCCTCCAGCCGTCACACAACGTGGGCGCATCCCACTGTTCGGGACGCAGCGCGGCGAGCAGGTCCGCCTGTTCGCCACGTTCCGTCACCAGTGCGTCCCATAGTCGATCTTCGGTCATCAAAGCCTCCTCGTGCTTGTTCGGCGCGTACGTTCACGGCGGGAGATCCCGGTATGGGTACGAACGCGGAGCCGGAAAGTCATCGGTCTCCCCGCGTGATGTGTCGGTGGCGGCGCATACGGTCAGGGAATGGCTGAAACGCTGACCGGTGAAGGCTCCCGGCTGGAGCCGTTCCGGGGCGAACTGACCGGTTACTGCTACCGGATGCTCGGCTCCGGCTTCGAGGCCGAAGACGCGGTGCAGGAGACGCTGCTGCGTGCCTGGCGAGCGTTCGACCGCTACGACGAGCGACGGGCGTCGCTGCGCACCTGGCTCTACAGCATCGCCACCAACATCTGCCTCGACATGCTGCGCAGCACGCAACGCCGGGCCCTGGCCATGGATCTCAGCCGGGCCGCGGACGGCGGATCGAGCATCGGCGAGCCGGTGTCGGAGCGGGTCTGGGTCCAGCCGGTTCCGGACGCTCTCGTGCTGCCGATGGACGGCGATCCGGAAGAGCTGGCCGTGCGGCGGGAGACGATCCGGCTGGCGTTCGTCGCCGCGTTGCAGCACCTGCCGCCCCGGCAGAGGGCGGTGCTGATCCTGCGTGACGTGTTGCGATGGAAGAGCGGGGAGGTCGCGGACCTCCTGGAGACCACCGTCGCGTCGGTGACCAGCGCGCTACAGCGGGCGAGGTCGACGCTCAAGACGGTCGACGCCATGCCCGGTGAGCCGTTCCGGCCGGCCGACCCGGGCCAGCGCGAGTTGCTCGCCCGCTATTGCAGCGCGTTCGAGCGTCACGACGTCACCGCGCTCGTCGCCCTGCTGCACGAGGACGCGACGATGTCGATGCCTCCCTTCGCCTGGTGGCTTCGCGGCCGCGACCTGATCGAGCAGGCGCTGCTGGACCCGAACGCGTCCTGCGCGGGCGCGCGTCTCGTCCCGGCCGCGGCGAACGGCTCGCCGGCGTTCTGGCAGACCAGACCCGGTCCCGACGGCGTTCACGTCCCCTTCGGGCTGGTTCTTCTGGACGTGTCCGAGGGTCTGATCAGCGGCATCACCACATATCTGGACGCCGACCGGCTGATCCCGCTTTTCGGCGCTCCGGCCGCGTCTTCGCCGCCACCGCGATCGTTTCCCGCACACCGATGAGTTTCGTGACGCCACGGCGTATCCCCTTGGACGGCTACTCACCGCGAACCGGAGGAACGACCATGGCGACCATCCAGCCCGTCATCATCACATCCGACCTGGATCGACTGCGAACCTTCTATGAGCGCCTGTTCGGGGCGATGGAGGTGAGCCGCTTTCCCGAGGACGGACCCACGTTCTTCGTGAACCTGAAGTTGGGCGACTCGGAACTCGGACTGGTCAACGAGGCGGCGACCGACCTGTCCGCCCCGCAGCGGATCCTGCTGAGTGTGAAGGTCGACGACGTGAACGGTCTGCTGGACCAGGCCGAGTCGGCCGGCGGACGAGTGCTCGGCCCGTCCAATGACATGCCATGGGGAGAACGTGTGGCCCATATCCACGACCCTGACGGAAACAAGGTCAACCTGACCCAGCCCCTCCGGTAGAACGCCGGACGGCTCAGGCGATGACCCGCCTGCTGCTGACGTGCGCGGGGGCGTGCTTCCTGTCGCTCGGACTGCTCGTCCCCACGATCCCCGAGCACGTCACCGGCCCGCCGGAGCGAGGTCCGGGCCTGGTCGGCGGTTGCCTGGCGATCACGGCGGGTGCGCCGTGATCTTCCGCCCACTGGCCGGTCGGCCGGCCGGCGCGGCCGCGGAGCGGCGGCCTGCACCGGCGCCGCGCTGCCGGCGATCACCTCCTTCGCCGTGCTCACGGCCGAGGCCGACCGAACCTGGTGCGGGTACGGAACTCACTTGCTCCAGACGCTCTCGGCTCCGCTGTGGCCCGCCCGAACCATGGCGACGGTGCCTCCCACGCCGCCGACCAGGGCGAGGATCACCAGGACGATCATCGCGCCGACGTACCATCGCGGGCGCGTTCCTTCATGGGGTGAGTGCCTGCCGTGCCCCATGAACCGGGTCGCCAGGGAGAGGCCCAGCGCGGCCAGCCAGAGCACGATGGCGAACGGCAGCACCTGCTCGCCCTGCTCCTCGTGGGCCTCGATGAGCGCGTTCTCCCCGACCGTGTCCGCCAACGTCTCGCCGCTGCTGATCGACAGCGGCACGGCGATCAGCGCGACGGTGGCGACGAACAGCACCGCCGGCCACAACCGGCGCGCCGCCGCGGGCCAGAACGCCATCAAAATGGTGCCGAGCGCCGCGAGCGGCAGGCACACGACGGCGGCGTGCACGACCAGCGGGTGCAGCGGCAGGCCGAAGAACATGTCCGTCTCCTGTCTCGCGCGACGCCGGGCACCGGATCGCGACCGGCGAGAAGCGCCGATGGCCGCGGGCGGTGCCGGCGGCCATGACTTCTGTGGCCTCCGGCGTCAAGCGGCCGGAGCCCGTCATCTCCTCACTGTGAGTCCGCCGCCGGAGGCTGCCCGGGCTGCTCGGGAAGCCGATCCAGCTCTCGCTGGAAGGCGCGGGCGTGTCCGGCCTCGTCCTCGGCGTTGTTCGAGAAACGGGCGGCCGCCTGGCTGTCGCCCGCCGCCTCGGCGCGCTTGGCGAAGGTCGGGTACATGGTCCGGGACTCGTACTGTTCGCCGGCGATGGCCTTGGTCAGGTTGGCGCGCGTGTCACCGACCAGCCCGGCCAGCTTCGCCTCATCGGCGAAGTGCTCGTGCAGCTCCACCTCGGAGGTGCCGCGGAACAGTTTCGCCACGGCCGGGTTCTTGGCGTGCTCGGCGTACTGATGATATTTGGCGTACGCGAACCCCTCACCGTGCAAGGCCGCGTCCAGATCGGCCTTGGTCTGCTGTGCGCGGACCTCGGGCGGCCCCTTCGGGACCCGAACCTTGTCGGCCTTCGGCGGCTTCGGCACCGTACCCTCGCCGGACTCGACGGCGCGCAGCGCGGCCTCGAACGCCCGCCCGTGCCCGCCTTCGTCACGGGCGATCTCCGAGAAGCGGGCGGCCGCCCGGCTGTCGCCGCCTGCCTTGGCCTGCCGCGCGAAACCGGGATACATCTGCCGGGACTCGTAGGTCTCCCCGGCCACCGCGGCACGCAGGTTCTCGGCGTCGCTGCCGACCAGGCCGCTCAGCTGGGCCTCCTCCCTGAAGTGTTCGCCCAGTTCGACGCCGGCGGTGCGCTCGAACAGGCGGGCCACCGCCGGCAGCCTCTCCCGCTGGGCCTGGGCCGCGTACAGGCGGTAGGAGGCGTTGGCGAACGCCTCACCGCGCATCGCCTGTTCGAGGTCCTTCTGGGTTTGCGGGCTCGGTGGATCCACCGGTGCGGCGGAAGCGGCGAGCGCGCCGCCGACGGGCACGCTCAGTGCGATGGTGAACGCGCCTGTGATGACTGCGCGTGCGAACGAGGTGATCATTTCGACCTCCCGCCTGGTGCGGCTGTTTCCTGCCATCAGGTGAGGACTTACCTGGAGCGAGTGGTCGGTAACGGTCGTCCTGGCAAAGCCGGGTGAAGCATGCGGGCCGAACGCAAAGGGTGCCCCATGCGCGGGGCGGCGCACTCCCGGGGGTGGTACGCCGGCGACTCTCCGTGACGCCGCTTGGACGAGTCACCCTTGGGACGAGCGGCTCGGGTCCGAGGGCGGCCCCCGTCGCACGTTGCCTTCCGCTCTGGAATCGACACAGGAATATCTATTGTGCACTGAGTTCACGATACGCTTTACTCGTGACGCAGGTTCACCCCGACCAGGGACCCCGCGCGACGGGTGCGTCTCGCGTGGCCTTCCATCGCGATCACCAGCCGAGTCTGTGAGGTCCCCGACTTGCCAACGGCTTCCCACACACGAAGACGAAGCGTCCCGAGCGACGGCGCCACCCCGGAGAAGACAGGAGCCTTCACCTTCGGAAAGCCACAACCACCTTGTAAGCACACAAGCCGCAAATCGCCGCCGATGTTCCGCCAGGTCACGCCGATCACCGGAATCCTGTCCAGTTCTCCGGGAATTTCGGCCCGCCCTTTACGGCAAGCCGGACAATATATCAAATAACCACATCGATAACCATCTAACCTGGCCACCATGTATTCCAGGGTGTAGCTTCCAGCAGCTTCACATCGATGACCCAAGGCGCTTAATCCGTGATGAATGATCAAATTCCCGCCAGATGGCCTGCCGGCACCCTCATGGACAGAATCAGCCCGGAGGAGCGGAAGGAACTCCTGGATCTCGTGCCGCCGTCCCCGCGGCAGGCCGGCGAACCACTCATCTATCACGGAGACCGAGAAAGGTCCGAGGTCTATCTTCTGAGGTCCGTCCCGGGTCAGCGGATCACCGCGTGCGTGAAGGTGACGGCCTACCTGGAATCGGGCGCATCAGCAATATTGGGCATCCGGGTCAGCGGCGATGTGGTCGGCGAGCTGGCGGCTCTGCGCAGGGAGCCCAGATCAGCTGCGGTCACCGCGTGCAGTCCGATGTGGGTGCACGTCATCCGCGCGGAGGTGTTCACCGACTTCCTCGACCGTCATCCGGCGGCATGGAACGCGTTCGCCAGGATGATCGCCGACCGGCTCGACTGGGCCAACCGCAGAAGAACCGACTTCGCCCAGTTCAGCGTGCCCGTACGGGTCGCGAACGTGCTCGTGGAACTCTCCGGCCGGCACGGGGTCGCCCGGGCGGACGGCAAACGGGAACTGGGAGTCGATCTCACCCACGAGGAGATCGCCAATCTCGTCGGGGCCGGGAAGGACGCCGTCTTCAAGGCCTTCCGACATTTCAAGGAGCTTGAACTGATCGCCTCCGGTCATCGCAGGAAGATCGTCATCGACCCAATCGGTCTGTCCAATTACCGGTAAAACGTACTGGTACGTCTTGAGGCGATGCGACCTTCGCCAGACTCATCCCCGGCGATCTCCCCACCGCTCTGGTGGATCTTTCTCGCAACCACAAGGTGACGTGATGTTCGATTCTGATTTCAGCCGCCGCCTGGTCATGGCGGTCGACGCGGAGGGATACGGCCGCGGCGACGACCTACGGCACGACTCGATCCAGTCGGGCCTGGCCCAGGTCATGGACCGTGGCGCACGAGAGGCCGGCCTGCGGCGCGAGACCTGGGCCCGCCAGGAGGCCGGCGACGGCGAGGTCATCGTCATCCCCGAGAGGGAGGGCGAGCTTCGGGTCGTCGACGACCTGGTCCACCGGGTGCGCAAGGCGCTCCACGACCACAACCGCGAACGCCGAGACGACGCCCGCCTGCGGATACGCGTCGCGATCGGCCACGGCGTCGTGAAACGCGGCGCGATGGGCTTCGTCGGCCAGGTCGTGGTGACCACCGCCCGGCTGCTCGACGCGGAGGCCGCCCGTACCGCCCTGCAGGTGAACCCGCGCGCCGACCTGGTGCTGATCCTCACCGATCGGCTCTACGAGGACGTCGTCCGACAGCTCCACACCTCCTACCGGCCGGAGGCGTTCACCCGGCTGGAAGTGCCGACCAAGGAACGCACCGAGATCGCCTGGATGTGGATTCCTTCCGAAGACCTGGCTCAGAGAGGAACTCTCGACATGGACAACCTGCCCGAGGTCGCCGACACCCTGTGGGCTCTCATCGCCGGGGGTGCCATCGAGCGTCTCGGCGCCTACGGCACCGAGACCGGCCTGGGCGGAGCGCGCAGACTGCTCGCGAAGATCAAGAAATTCCGGTCCGAGCAGGGCCAACCGGCCGCCCCGGAGTCGCGGGACGACCTGCTGGAGTCCCTGGAGAAGCTGGTGCGGGCCGACCCCACCGCGAAGCGGGTCGCGCAGCAGTTCAACGCCGAGCAGATGACCGTGAACATGATCACCGCTCCCATCTCCGGGGAGGAGATCAACTTTGGTATCCGAAACTGATTCGCCGCCCGACGGCGTCCTGATCGGCGAGGCGGCCACACCGGTGGATCTGACCGATCAGGCCGAGGCGACGGACGAGGGTTTCGCGCAGGTCTCCCAGGTCCAGACCGTCATCAACCACATTCACGGCAACGTGGGGGACGCCTCGTTCGGCATCTCGGGCTCCCGCCCCAGGTCCCGCCGCACCTCGGGACCCGTGTCCGCCGACGAGATGGCGGAGACCCGCACCCGCCACGTGCGCCACGCCACCTACGAGGCCGCCGCCGAACAGCTGGGCAGATGCAACATGGTGGCCCTGATCGGCACTGCCGGCACCGGCCGCCGGACGGCGGCGCTCAACCTGCTTCAGGACTTCGTCGCGGAACGGCGCGAGGTGGTGGAACTCAGCCCGGCCTACACGCTGGAGAAGCTGGCCGCCCGCGAATACCGGAAGGCTCACGGCTACCTGCTGTGCGACTGGCCCAAGGACGACGTCGAAGGAAACATCGCCGACTTCCACGTACGGGAGATCAGGCGCCGGGTGCGCGACGCCGGGGCCTACCTGGTGATCACGGCGACGGCGACCTCGCTGCCGGAGGGAGACCGGATCGCCTGGCGCCCGCCGCCGGCCCGTGACGTCCTGCTGGCTCACCGGGTGGCGCCCGAGGTCGCCGACGAGGCGGCCGCGCAGATCACCGCCGACCACGCCATGGCCGACGTGGTGACACTCGCGCGCGACCTGGCGTCGGGGATTTCGCTGGACGACGCGCTCGACAGGCTGGAGTCCGCCGGGCGGCGCGATGTGGTCGCCTGGTTCGACGGCCCGCGTACTCGGGGGGAGCTCTTCGAGATGGCCGCCATGGCCTTCACCGCCGGCCTTCCGGAAGCCGGCTTCGAGTCACTGCTCGCCCGGCTGGAGTCGATCGCCGGTATCGGCGCCGAGGGTGCGGTCACCGTTTCCGCGGACGATCCGATGCCGAGCCGCCGCCTGCTTCGGGTGGCGGAGGGCTCCCTTTTCAGCCTGTCGCCGGGGCGCAGGCTGGAGTTCAGGGTCCCGAGTCACCGAACGCACGTGATGCGGGAGCTGTACCGGCGGCACGGCATGCGGTTGTGGGAGCCGGTCACCGAATGGCTCCATGAGTGCGCGGCTCTCCGCGACCCGAGCGCGCAGGCGGAGATCGCCAGGGGGGTGGCGGTTCTCGCCTCCGTCTCGGACTACTCGTACGTCGAGAGCGCTTTTCTCACCCCGTGGGCCCGTGGAAGAGGCGTGATGCGCAGCCAGGCCACCGCCGCGATGGCCATCTCGTGGCTGTGCCTGGACGAGACGACCCGTCCGGAGGTGCTGCGCACCGTCAGCTCGTGGACGAGGGCGTCCGCCGCCAGACCCAAGTTCACCGCCACCCTCGCCTGGTCCGGTGAGCTGGGCATCCGGTTCCCGCTGGAGGCGGTCCGGATGCTCTGGACACAGATCAGGGGCAGTGAGAAGCCCGTCCGGCACGCGGAGATCGCGCTCGCCCGTCTGTTCGCGGCGTTGACCGAGGCCACCGGCAACGCCCTGCCGATGCTCGACTGGCTGGCCCGCCAGATCGGCAACGACCGGCGGATCGGCCGTGCGGTCGATCCGCTGATTCGGGCGATCCTGAGTGTCCTGTCGGCTCGCGCGGACGGCGTCGGGACTCCCACGGTCACCGCTCATCTGCGCAGTTGCCCCGCCTCGGCCGTCCCGCTCGCCAGACTCTGGGCCGCGGTTCTCGTCAAGCGCCCCCACCGCAAGGACGCGCTGACCGCCCTGTACGACGCCGTCTGCGCCTTCGACGACCGCGACGGCGACGACCGCGACCGGGTCCATGCCCTGTTCGCGGCGCTCGTGGAGGCGCTCCCCGCGAAGGAACGGCCACTGCTCGCCCATGACCTGCGGCGTTATGCCATCTCCCGCGACACCGACGAGAACCGGCTGGAGATTCTCCTGTCGCTGCTCCGGGTCTTCCTGAGCCCGGCTGTTCTGTCCCTCGACACCATCGGAAAGCGTCCATGACTTACCCCGTGATCAGCCAGGTCTCCCTTGATCCTGTCGCCAGGCAGGGGTTCCTGAGCAAACCCCGGCGGCCGATCTCCAGCCTCCCCCGCCAGCTTCCGCACCAGCGGCTCGTCTTCGAGTACGACGGCACGTTCGTGCTGGGCGACCGGCGGTTGCACGGCGACGAACCGCACGTGCTGCACGCAGCCAGCGTCAGCGTCGTGGACGTGACCAAGGATCACCCCACCACGATCCGGGTGCCGATCAACTCCTCCGGCGCCCACGACTTCACCGTCTCGATCCACTTCCGCTGCACGGTCGACGAGCCGATCGAGGTGGTGCGTGCCGGTCTGACCGATGTCACCGAGCACCTGGTCACCTACGTCCAGGCCTACCACAAGCTCTTCGAACTCGGCCGCGGCCACGGGCTGCACGAGGTTCACGAGTTGTGGACGCTCGTGCACGCCCAGGTGAAGGCGTACACGACCGTGGTGCCCTGTGTGCTGCCCGGCATGACGGCAGAGTTCTCCGGCCTCAACGTGCACGCCCCCGACGAGATCGCCCAGGGGCGGCGACACTACGAGACCAGCCTGCACAACATCCGGGGCGAACACGGCCTCCGCGACGTCAAACGCAAGCTCGATCGTGACTACGAACTCGACGAGCAGGATTACCTGCACACCAAGGGCCACGGCGCGAACGACTTCACCCGGCAGGAGGCGGCCCTCGACCGGGATCAGCAGATCACCGGGGCCAAGAAGATCAGGGACCTCCTCAACAGCGGTCCCGGCGCCGCCGACGGCCTGTACGTCACCGTTCCCGGTCTCAGCGAACAGCAGATCGCCGAACGTTACGCCGCCCTGGGCGACCGGGAGTACAGCGCCACCCAGCGCGGAATCCAGCAGGAACACGAGTTGCAGGTCGTTCAGGCCCGCGCCCGGGCCGATGTCGTCCGGGCGGCGATCGCCCAGGGCCTGTTCAACGAGACGACCGGCAAGGAACTGCTCGCCACCTTCGACGAGGTCGAGCCGGAGGCGGAGGTGAGAGACCTCGAAAGGCCCGCTTACGAGGCCCAGGCCGAGGTGACGGCAGGCGACAACGACGACGACTTCTTCATGGAGGAGGACGTCCGTGGTTGACATCCTCCACGGTCCCAAGGCGGCCCAGCAGCACAGACGGCACCCCCGGCGTCGGGAGAGGCCCGATCTCGGGAGGTTCTTCCGGCGGTTCACCGGAGTCGACGAGAAAATCCTCGCGAGCGTTCCTCAGGAACGCTCCCGCTACACCAGTCTCGGCGGAATCGTGGCCAGCACCGCGCTCATAGCGGGCGCCTCCCTGCTGGGCGCGCTGACCCTGATTTTTTCGGCGTCTCCGTTGTATCTGTTGCCGGTGGCGGCGCTGTGGGGCCTGAACATCGCCAACATCGACCGGTTTCTGATCACCAGCCTCGCCGGTGACAGCGACGGCTGGTCCCGCTGGGGCAACCTGCTGGTCCGGCTCGCCGTCGCCCTCGCCATCGGCGTCTTCATCGCCGAGCCGCTGACCCTCAAGATCTTTCAGGAACGGCTCGACCGGCAGATCATGGCGGAACGCGACCAGGTGATCAGCCAGACGGAGAGCCGGTACAAGCGGTGCAACCCCCTCAAGGGACCGGCTCCCGGGGGTGTCGACTGCGCCGATTTCATCCTCGACGGCGGTGACCGGGCAACCGCCGTCGAGGACAACATGACGCAGCAGCAGAGCCTCCTCAAGGCCGCGGAAGATCGGCTGGCAGCGGACACAAAGGAGGAGGAGAAGCTGAAGGAACGCCGCGACCGGGAATGCCTTGGCGGCCGCAGGATCCCGAACCAGACCACGGGCGTGCCCGGCAACGGCCCCGAGTGCAAGGTCAGAAACAACGAGCTCGCCACCTTCGTCGCCAACCACAACATCCCCCGGCAGCAGGAGGAGGTGGCGAGACTCAAGGCGAAGCTCGGTTCTCTCGCGGCCGATCGCGCCAGTGCGGAAACGGAAAGCGCGGCGGCGCTCAGCAAGAAGATCACCGAGCGCGTCGAGGAGAAGAAACGGGCCTACACCCACATCGGCCTGCTTGAACGATGGGAGGCATTGGGTACGGTCGCAGGGCAGAGCGGCATGGTCAACTTCGCTCACTGGTTGTTGCGCGTCATCTTCGTGCTGCTCGACTGCATGCCGATCATCTCCAAGATGCTGAACGGCAAGACCGAGTACGACCGCCTTCTCACCCAGGAACTGCGCGCGGGCTCGGCCTGCCACGAGGCCGAACTGAACTTCACCACCCGGCAGAGGACCGGCGAGTACGAGATCAAACTGCGCGAGGAAGAGCGCCGGCTGAAAGCCGAACGCGGCCGGATCGACCGGGATCAGCGCGTGGACGAGGCTTCCAAGGACGAAGAGATCGACCGCCTCGCCCGTACCTTCATGAGCTCGATGCCCGCACATCGATGAGGACCGGAAACTCCACCCCCTGGACCGCGGCCCCTTCTTCGGACACCACGGGTCACTTCCTGGGGCGACGTGTCCTTCGGTCAGCCGGTACGAGGCCGGGTTCGCCGGACCGTCGGGGACCGCCGTCGTGCGTTCCCGCCCCTCTAGAGATAGAAGATCGCCAGAACGGTGAGGCCGATGCCCAGGGCTATGAAGGCCGGTGTTCTGGGCTGTCGGGCGGCCTCCTTCCGTGAGGAGATCACCAGCACGGCGCCCACCGCCACCGCGACCAGCAGGTGCAGGCCGTACCAGACGGGGATGGGCGGTTTCCCGAGGACGGTGCCCGACAGCAGGTCGTCGGCGGCTCCGTAACCGGCGAGCGCGGCGAGCAGGCCCAGGCCCAGTGCCGCGAAGGCGTACCGGAACCGGCCGAGCAGGACCCAGAACATTGTTCCCAGGACGAGCAGGACCGAGGAGGTATGGTGCAGTTTCCGGACGAGCAGGCCACCGCGCACGTCGAAGCTGAGGTTCAGGAGCGAGTTGTAGGCGGCACTCATGGGAATGCCCCGAAAGGGCTCGTAAGGACCGCTGTAGATCACCGTCTGGCCGCTGGGCACGTAGAAGAAGGCCAGGAACCCTCCGGTCAGCAGAACGGCCACAAAACAGTAGACCAGCATCTCGCCCACCAGCTGCCTCGCGCGCTCCATTCGGCATATTTCACCACATCGGACAAGCGTCGGCTCGGCGACCAGGAACATCGGTGCGAGGAGGACAGGGGTTCGGAAACTCACTGACGAGGTTCAGTGGCATCGGCGGAATTTCCGAACTCGCTCCCCTTAAGGTGTTTCTGTCGTTTTATGTCACGCCGGTTCGGTGGAGAGGGGAACGGACGCGGGTGAAACGCCGTTTCCGCGTGATGGCGGTCGTGCTGCTGATGGGAGTCGGCGCCTGCGGGGCCGCCGTACCGCCGTCGGCCACCGAGGAGCAGGCTCCGATCCTCCCTTCCGAAGTCGGCCCTGCGGAGACGCCCCCACCCGTCCCCTCTCCCGTTCTGAAGGCGGAAACGTCTTTCGCACGGGGGACCCGGGATCCTGATGGCATATCGTCGGTGTCCGGCCCATTCGGGGAATTTCAGGGCCGGTCGGCTCTTGAGTAGAGTTCTTGCACTCGGATGTATTGATCCACCCAGAACGCATCTTTCTCGCTCTTCGAGGCGTTTGGCCGGAGTAGTCCGAGTTGTGTGGCCAGGGCGTAGAAGCCGCCGCCGGGGTCGGTCCCGCCCTTGTGTGTGACGAGGGCTGAGATCATCAGCTCGGTCTCCGGATAGGTCCTCTCCACGATCAGGCCCAGGAGATATCCGATGGCGGCTCGCTCATCGGCGCGCCCGAAGTCGAAGCCGGGAAGGCCCGTTCTCTGCGTCAGAGCGTTGTTGAGGTCTTCGTACGACGTCTCACCCGGGGTTTGAGCGCGCTCGACGAGGAACTCCAGCCCGGCCTCCGTAAGCTGATCCCACGTTTCTTCGTCGCGACTGTATTTGTACATCGAATCGCCTCCGTCGGAGATGGTCACGGGGAACCCGGAAATTCGGACGACACGGCCAGGTCGCCAAGGAGCTTCGATCCTATCCGCGTGGTCCGACGGAATCGCTTCCGTTCAATTGACGTCTTCTCGCCGTCGGCGGTTTAGGTTGGTGGCGATAATCCGAAAAGCGTGCAGCCCTTATGACCGAAAACCACTTGCCTCGCGTGGTGGGGGTCCGGGAACGTGGTGTTCATGACGCTCTGACAGACAGCGCCACCGCGTTCCGAGATGCCACGGCGCTTCCTCGCGCCGTGTTCCTGTCAGCCCCCTCCCGAGCGAAGCGAGCCTCTTTGTCTCAGCAGCACTCCCGGCAGCAGTCCCCGCTGCCGTCCGGCACGGACACCACGAATACCGGGGACACGGCTTCGGCCACCGTCGCCGTGTTCGCCTCCCCCGCGAGCTGGATCGAGTCCGACGCGCTCGCGCAGTGCCACCAGGTGGCCGCCCTCGACGGCATGACGCACGTCGCCGCCATGCCCGACCTGCACCCGGGCAAGGGCGCGCCCATCGGGGCCGCCATGACGTCGACCGTGCTGTATCCGTTCCTGGTGGGCTCCGACATCGGGTGCGGCATCGCCGTGTTCCCCATGAGGCTCAGGCGTGCCGTGCCGGAGAAGCTCGCCGCCCGGTTCCCCGATCTCGATCGTGCGCTGGATCCCGAGCGGGATGCCGACGACCCGGCCTGGGCCGTGCTGAAGGGCGAGATTCCCGCCGGTCACGTCGAGGGGCTCGGGACGGTCGGCCGGGGCAATCACTTCGTCGAGCTGGCGCGGATCGACACCGTCTTCGAGCCGGACCACGCGAGCCGGCTCGGGCTCGCCGCCGGCGACCTGGTTCTCATCGTGCACAGCGGTTCCCGAGGGTTGGGCGAGCGCATCCTGCGGGCGCACACCGAGGTCCACGGCGCGGGTCCCGCGCCTGATCCCGGCGCCTACCTGGCGATGCACGACGACGCCGTACGCTGGGGGTCGCTCAACCGGCGGTTGATGGCCGCCCGGGTCGCCCACGCCCTGGGGGCCGAGCCCACCGAGCCGCTCGTCGACGAGTGCCACAACCTGGTCGAGGTCCGCGACGGGGTCTACCTGCACCGCAAGGGGGCGGCACGGGGTGACGGCCGCGACGTGCTCATCGCCGGTACGCGGGGCACCCCCTCCTACCTCGTGGCCGCCCACGCCGGGCCGGACGCCGGTCATTCCGTCGCGCACGGCGCGGGTCGCAAGATGTCGCGGGCGGACGCCCTGCGCCGGGGCCGGGCCAAGCACACGGTCGAGGAGTTGCGCCGTACGCCGGTGGGGTCGCTGGTGGTGTGCGGAGACCGTCAGCTGCTCTTCGAGGAGGCGCCGACGGCCTACAAGCGCATCGAGCAGGTGATCGCCGATCTCGTTCACCATGACCTGGCCACGCCTGTGGCCACCACGGTTCCGCTCGTCACCTACAAGACGCCCGACCTCGGCCCTGCCTCCCAGCGGGACCGGCGCCGCGAGCGGGGGCGGCGATGAGCGTCCACCTGTTCCTGTCGGCCGGGCGTGGCCCGCAGGAGTGCGCCTGGGCGCTGGCCCGGCTGCTGCGCCGCCTGGAGGCCGACGCCACCCGGCAGAACGTGGAGATCCGCCGGGTCGAGAGCGTTCCCGGTGAGCGGCCGGACACCTACCGGTCGGTCCTGATCCAGATCTCGGGAGCCGGCGCCGAGGCGTTCGCCGCCTCGTGGACCGGGACGCTGTGCTGGCAGGCCCCCAGCCCGTACCGGACCAGCACGAGCCGGAAGAACTGGTACGTCATCGCGCAACCGTGCGAGGTCGACGTCCCGCGCACGACGTTCAGAGAGGCGGACGTCGACGTCGTCGCCTGCCGCACCGGTGGCCCCGGCGGTCAACATCGCAACAAGGCGAGCACGGCGGTGCGGGCGACCCACCGGCCCTCGGGGATCGTCGTCGTGGTCGACACCGAGCGGCAGTTCGGCCTCAACCGCCGCATCGCCATGCGGTTGCTGAGGCAGCGCCTCGAGGACGGCGACTCGGCGGCGGAGCGCGCCGCCGTCACCGGCCGTTGGCGTATCCACGACGAGCTCGTACGCGGCAATCCCATTCGTGTCGAACGTCTGGAAAAATCGCCGTCATGAAGCTGCTCTCCGTCAATATCGGCCGGCCTCGCCCCAACCCGTGGAAGGAGTCGGAGTCCACTGGCATCGACAAGCGGCCCGTCGACGGCCCGGTCGCCGTCACCGCCCCCGGCCCCAAGGGCACCGGCGCGGTCGGCCTCGCCGGTGACCGGGTCTATGACGTGAAGCATCACGGTGGTTCCGACCAGGCCGTCTACGCCTACGCCCGCGAGGATCTCGACGAATGGGAGTCCGAGCTGGGCAGGTCGCTCTCGAACGGGGTCTTCGGGGAGAACCTCACGACCTTGGGGCTGGACGTCAACGGCGCCCTGATCGGTGAGCGTTGGCGGATCGGGCCGGACCTCGTCCTGGAGGTGACGTGCCCGCGCATCCCGTGCTCGACGTTCCAGGGGTGGCTGGAGCGTGAAGGCTGGATCAAGCGGTTCACGCAGGCCGTCCGGCCGGGCGCGTACCTGCGCGTGATCGAGCCCGGTGAGATCCGCGCCGACGACCCGGTCGAGATCGTGCATCGTCCCGACCACGACGTGACCGTCGCGCTCGTCTTCCGTGCGATGACCCTGGAGCCGAAACTGCTGCCGCGACTGCTCGTCGCCGACGCGCTGCCGGAGAAGGACATGGAAATGGTCCGCCGGCGCACCAACGCGTAGGCGCCGGTTTCAGGGGGTCACCTCGTAGGCGGGCAGCCGCCCTCTTTCGCCTTCGCCCTTCTTCCGCCTTCGCGGCGGTGATAGTTGATCATCCGCGACGCTCACGCCCTGATGCGGCGGACGTCGAAACCCGGGGCCTCGCCGCCTTGACGGCCGGCTCGAAGGCTCCGTGATAGCGGTCACCGGTATCGGTGACGAGGACTTCGGTCATGGCATTCCTTACGGGAGGCGAGCGCGTGGCCGCTGTACGGCCGTGTTGTCCTGCCTGGTCACTGCCCTGCGCGACCGCTGTACGGCCACGTTGTCCTGCTCGGATACTGCCCCGCGCGGTCGCGGGCCACGCGTCGGATCGCCTGTCAGCCCTGTAAGGAAGCCCTTCGAACAGGCTGACAACACGATCTCGTTGTGGACAGCGCGAGCGATCCGAAACTGTGGATCCCGCCGCAGAAATCCCCTCCAGTGTCCGAAACCAGGAGAACCCATGAAGTTGCCTTCATACGCCGCCGCCCTCGTGGCGGCCGCCCTGTTCGCCCCCTTGACGGGAGCGTCCGGGGTGTCGGCGGCACAGGCGGCCGACGCGAGGGTCCTTCCGAGCGTGAACATGGAAGCCACCCTCAAGGCGGCCCAGATCGACCCGCGACGGCCTGACGACACGCTGACCCCGGGGGCGAAGGCGAGCGTGCTCCTCGTCGAGCGGGCGCTGCGCGATCGGCGCCTGCTCGATTCCAAGTGGGTGGACGGTTACTTCGGCAGCACGACGGTCGCCGCCTTCGCGAAGTTCCAGCGGTCGCTCGGCTTCACCGGTCTCGCCGCCAACGGCCTGCCGGGCAAGGCGTCGCTCACCAAGCTCGGGGCCGGCCGCTTCAAGGTCACCGACGTCGTCGTGCCGGGGGGCCGGGTGTCGTTCGGCGGGGGCGTCGTCAACACCCGCACGCGGAGCATGCTGGTCGAGGCGAATCGGCTGCTCGGCCGCGATCTCGTGCTGTTGCAGGGGTCGTACAACCGGGGCGGGGATCCCACGTCCGCGGGTACCCACGACGGCGGGGGCGCCGTGGACATCTCGGTCAAGGGGATGAGCTCCGCCACCCGTACCGCGGCCGTCCGCGCGTTGCGACGGGTCGGCTTCGCGGCATGGCTGCGCACTCCCGCTCAGGCCGACTGGCCGTGGCACATCCACGCCGTCGCCATCAACGACACCGACCTCTCCGGCCAGGCCCAGAACCAGGTCGGCGACTACTACCTCGGCCTGAACGGGCTCTCCGGCCGTGGTCCCGACGACGGCCCGAAGGTGGCCATCCGCACTTGGGAGGAATACCGGCGTCGCTGACCATCCGAAGCCCTGTCCGAAGCCCTGTCCGAAGCCCTGTCCGAAGCCCTGTCCGAAGCCCTGTCCGAAGCCCTGACCGCGCGGGCACCCGGACCGCGCGCCCCCCTGGCTCCCCGGCCGCACGCATTCCACCCCGTATGACTCCATACCGCACGCATTCCACCTCGTACACACCTCAAGGCCGCACCCCCGGGCCACATCTCAGGCCCACACCAGGCCGTACCGACACCTCAGGCCGTACAGGACACCCCAGGCCGCACAGACACAAGGAGAAAGAACAGCATGAGAACGCGTAACAGGATCCTCGCCGCCGTGGCCTCCGCGATGGTGCTCGGCGGAACGGCCGTCGCCGTCGCCCCGCCCGCCTCTGCCGCCGACCGCAACGGCGTCTGTGAGACCGGCGAGTTCTGCTACTACTTCAACAGCAACAACCAGGGGTCGGTCTCCGACTTCACCGGATCCGTCAACGACTACGGCACCAAGCAGCCCTCCTGCTTCGACTACAAGGGTCCCGGCAACGGTAAGGGCAAGTGCATCAAGAACGCCGCCGCCTCCGTCTGGAACCGCACCTCCAAAACCGTCCGGGTCCATTTCAACAGCAACTACGGTGGCAGCGTCTACCAGGACTTCAAGCCTGGCGCGAAGGGCAACCTCAAGCCCGGTCTCAAGAACGAGAACGCCTCGCACCAGTTCAGCCCGTCGTCGTCGTCACCGGGACGCGTCAACCTGTCGTCCGCGCTGTACAAGACCAGTGGCGGATACATCAGCTGCGCCTTCGACGGTTACACCAGCACCCCCGGCCGGCACGAGGGCATCGACTTCTACCGCGGCATCGGCACGAACGTCCACTCCCTGGTGAGCGGTCAGGTCATCCACCTCGCACGCGGGGCCAACGGCGGCTCGGGGCTCTCCACGATCTCCATCTACAACGCCTCGTCGAACAGGACGGTCATCTACCTGCACTCCGCTCCGCGCTCCTCCCTGCGTGTGGGCCAGCAGGTCTCGCGCGGCCAGCTCATCGCCAACGAGGCGTGGCGCGGGGTGTCGTCCAGCGGGGCCGCGCACACCCACGTCGAGGTGCGTCCGGGACGGCAGAAGCTCGCCGCCAAGAGCGTCGGCGACCCGGTCCTGAGCAACCCGAACCCGACCTCGTTCTGGGTCTCCCAGGGCTACAACCTCCGCTGAGCGCGGCACGGCTCTCGATTTTCGATGAAGACGACGATGAAGAAGAGGAAGGCGACCGTGTCCCCACGAACCGCACGGCCGATCTCGCGACTCGCCGCCGTGGCCTCCGCGATGGTGCTCGGCGGAGCGGTGCTCGCCGTCGCACCATCCGCTTCGGCCGCCTCGGCCGCCGGCCGTAACGGCGTCTGCGAGAGCGGCGAGTTCTGCTACTACTTCAACAGCAACAACCAGGGGTCGGTCTCCGACTTCACCGGATCCATCGGTGACTACGGCACCAAGCAGCCCTCCTGCTTCGACTACAAGGGACCCGGAAACGGCAAGGGCAAGTGCGTCAAGAACGCCGCCGCCTCCGTCTGGAACCGCACCGCCAAAACCGTCCGGGTCCACTACAACAGCAACCACGCCGGTAGCACCTACCAGGACTTCAAGCCCGGCGCGAAGGGCAACCTCAAGCCCGCGCTCAAGAACCAGAACGCCTCGCACCGGCTGATGGGCTCCTCGTCGCCGAGCCACTGCAAGACCGACGGCACGCACAGCAGGATGCCCACGACGATCCTCGTCTACCGCAAGTCCCTCAACCGCGTGGACCGGGTACCGTTCAAGACCTACATCAAGAACGTCCTGTCCAACGAGTGGCCGTCGTACTGGCCGAAGGAGTCTCTCAGGGCCGGGGCGATCGCCGTCAAGAACTTCGGCTGGTACTGGGCGCTGAACTCGGCGAGCAGGACGCCGAGCGGCGAGTGCTACGACGTCTCCGACCACACGTCCAGCCAGGTGTACAAGCCCGGCTCCGCGACGGCGGCGACGAACGCCGCGGTGGACGCGACGTGGGGCACCCGGTTGACGCGCAACGGGAAGATCTTCAGGGCCCAGTACTGCGCGACGACGACGGCGTGCGGCCACTGGGTCACCGGTGACTGGATGTCGCAGACCGGCTCCCGCGACAAGAGCAAGGCGGGCTGGAGCCACTCCAGGATCCTCAAGTCCTACTACAGGGGGATCGTTCTCGGTTCCTGACCTCTTTCGAAGACCTCCCCGCGTTCCCCGTCGTGCGTCGCACGGCGGGGAACGGGCGTTCGGTCCTGGGCATCGAGGGCGTCCTCCCGATGCGGCCGACGGGCCGGGAAGCCGGTCGGTCGATGGGGCAAAAGCCCCGCTGGGAGGTGCTCACCTCCATCGTCTCCGTCAGTCGACGATGATCTGGAAGTTGAGCGGCCGGCCTCCGGGGAACGCGACCCGTCCCTCACCGTCCATCATCTTGAACCGCACGTAGCACAGGCCCGGGTTTCTCGGCGTGGTGATCTCGGTCCGGATGTCGACGATCTCTCCGGGGCGGGTGTCCTTGATCGGTACGTCGGAGATGGTCTGGCATTGATCGGGCTGCTGCGGGAGGTCGAGGCGGCGCAGCGTGTATCCCTTCCATGGCACGGTCCCGGCGTTCTTGATCCGCCACACCTTGGTCCTGGTCCGGCCGGGGCCGACGCTCGTGCAGTCGGGGAGCGTGATGTCCCCGATGAACACCGCGGAATCCCCCTCGTTCGCGGGCGGATCGTACGGCGGGTTGGTCGGGACCACCGGGCAGTCGGTCGCCGCAAGCAATGCCCTCGACGGGCTGCCCGACGGGGCCGGGCCGCGATCGTCGTTCCCTGAGTCGCGGTTGACGACCACCGCGATGAGGACCGCCGTCCCCACACCGACGGCCGCCGTCGCGAGCGCCGCCGCTGCCGGGCGGGGCAGCCGGAATCGCCCTCGGCCTCCGGACGGTTGGGGGACCTGCCGGGCGTCGCCCACGATCTCGCCGGGCGGTGGCGGCGGAGTCGTCGCGGGTACGGGTGCCTGAGGCTCACCGGCCGCCGGTGGAACGTACGACCCGACGACGATGCGCATGGAGCGATCTTCCGCGGCTGCCGCGGTTTCAGGGGCCGCCACGGCTTCCCCGGCCTCCGGGGCGGGGACCGCGAGCCCACCGGGCGGACCGGCCACCGGGGGGCCGACGCGGTTCGCGGGATCTCCGGCGCTCACCGACCTGACCGCCAGGTTCGCCCTCTCCCAGCGTTCGCGGTACGCGGCCGGGTCCGCGCCGCACGCCTTGACGAACTCGACGGTGGTCTCCCAGCTCGGGAGCCGGTTGCCTTTCGTGGCCTCGTGCAGTGTCGTGTGCGAGATCGCCCCCGACCGACCGGACATTTCCCGAAAAGGTGGGTTGCCGACAGATTTGCGAAGTTCTCGCAGAGCCGTCGCGAAGCCCTCGATCGCCTTCACCCGTGCAGGCATGTCATCCACCGGAGTGAAGCTAACAGCGCCCACGCTGTTTACTCAAGCTTGACCCCACGGCGACGGGGGAAGTAAGGCGGCCGGTCTCGATGCCGCTCAGCACCAGGTACGTGCCGCACAACGTGGTCCGGCCGTCCCGCTCCTCCTGCCGGATCGACTCCCATCGATCGGGTCGTCACTCCTACGTCCCGGCGCACCGGTGGCGTACCGAACCGGCGCCGCCTTCACCGGGCCGGCCGCGTCAGGGGCGAGCCTCGTCGTACGGAACCTGGGTGGTACGGGACGACCTGAGGAGGAATCCGGCCGCGGCGGCGGTGAAGAACATCAGCACGCCGTAGGTGGCGGCGGGGATCGCCATCTGGGTGTTGTTCAGCAGCGTGAGCGCGACCGCGATGGACAGCGTGGCGTTGTGGATGCCGATCTCCATGCAGGAGGCGACGGCCTGGCTGCGCTCGATCCTGGCCAGGCGCGGCACCCAGTAGCCGATGGCCAGGCTGATCACGCTGAACAGCAGTGTGATCAGGCCGACCGAACGGATGTAGTCGCCGAGGTTGTCCAGTTCCTGCAGCAGAGCGCCGAGGATCACCAGGACCAGGATGACGGCGGAGGCGATCTTCACGGGGGTGTTCATCCGCTCGGCGAAGCGCGGCACCCACGCCCGGACCGCCATGCCGATCGCGACGGGGACGAGCACGATCGCGACCACCTGGACGGTCTTGTCGAACTGCAGGCCCAGCGCGGCGGAGTCGGCGGCGAAGTAGTTCAGCGACAGGTTGGTGACCAGCGGCAGCGTGACGACGGCGAGCACGGAGTTGATCGCGGTGAGCGTGACGTTGAGCGCGACGTCGCCGCCGAACAGGTGACTGTAGAGATTCGCCGTGGTCCCGCCGGGAGAGGCGGCCAGGAGCATCATGCCCACGGCGAGCGCGGGCGGCAGGTCGAAGGCGAGCACCAGACCGAAGCAGATCACCGGCAGCAGCAGGACCTGACAGGCGAGCGCGACCACGGTGGCCTTGGGATAGGCGGCGACGCGGCGGAAGTCGGCGATCGTGAGGCTCAGACCGAGACCGAACATGATGATCGCGAGGGCGATGGGCAGGAAGACACCGGCAAGGGCCATGGGGGTGGTCCTCTTTCCTCTTTTTCCTCGGATTTCCTGGGACGTCTCCTCGGGGCGGGGCGGAGTCGGCGTGGCGGGAGCCGGTCATCGCGGGCGACGCCTGCGCGGCGTCCGCGATGTCACGGAAGATCGGGGAAGGTGACCGCGCCCACTCCCGCGGAGACGGTACGGACAGGGGGCACGGTGCGGGGTGGGTCCAATGATCACTCACATCTCGGGATAACACCAGGAAAGAACCCAGATCCAACCGGATGCGTGTTCAAGTAGTGATCGTTCGATTTCGCGGGCCGGTTCTCACTTCATCCGGCTTCGATGAGACGGGAAGGATCGAGGTCGCCGTACGGAACGACCTGACGAGACGCGCGGTTCGTCGCCTTACCGGTCGGTGTTGTCCGGAGCAGCCGGAGCGTCGGACTGCTCGGTCGGCTTGATCGGCTCGGGCGACTCCGGTGACTCGGACGGCTTGATCAGCTCGATCGGTCCGGGCGGCAAAAGTCGATCTTCAATCACGGTTGCCACGACGAGGCCCACCAACGTCATGATCGCTAGAACTGATCCGAACAAGATTCCTCCCAGCACCGGCCCCATATCTCCCCCAACAAGCCATATGTGCTGCTTCCCTCACATATCAGGATTATTCGGACACGGTTGGTGAAAATAGGGCTGTTCGGCTTACCGGATCAGGACCAAAGTCCTTCGGCGCAGGTCAGAAAGGTGATCGTGACGTGATGGCCGGGTCCGCCGACCGTCGCGGGCCGCATCGGTAGGCCGGGAGGTCGTCGCTCGGGTACGTTGGGGCCGATGAACGATCAGCGCGCGGAGGTTTCACGGCCGGAGCGTGACCACCGGTCGAACAGACGGACGATGCCCGCACGACCGGATACCTCGGGGAATCCAGGCCCCGCACAGAGGCCGGAGGTCTTCGGGAGGTCAAACACCTCAAAGAGGGCGAACGCCTCAGGAGGTTCGGGCGCCCCGGAGGGCGGGTCGGCGGGTTCGCGCGTGGGCCGGTCGCGTGGGAAGCCGGTGATCGCCTCTCTCGTCGGCCTGGTCCTCGCGATCTCCGGCTGCGCCACCTCGCAGAGCGCCGCCTCACAGGATGCCGCCGCACAGGGCTCCACCTCCCAGGGGACCGCCCCGGACCCCGCCTCCCTGGGCGCCCCCTCGGGGAGCACCGCCCCACCGGCCGCTCCCGGCCAGGAGACGGCGTCACCGGCGGAGGAGTCCTCGCAGCAGACGCCGCCCGCGGGTCAGGTGCCCACCCCGCCCTCCCCGAAGGCGGCGATCCCCACCGACCCGGCGCGGCTGGCCCGTTCCCTGGCCACGACCACCGCGGAGCTCCGGCGCGCCATCGACGCCTGGCGGCGCGACGGCGATCCCGGCAAGGGAGAACCCCCCGAGCCGGTGGTGCTGCTCGCCCTGCACCAGCAGCGGATCTACCGCTACCTCGTCCTCAACCCGCAGGTCGCCGCCCGCACCTACGCCAAGCTGCCGAAGGCCCTGGCCGGGCAGGCGAAGGACAACGTGACGGCCGGCCGGGATCTGCGCTCTCTCGTCCGGCCCATCAGCGGGGCGGTGAAGTTCCGTGTCCAGCCGCCCAAGCCCGCCGACTTCCTGCTAGGTCACTTCCGGTACGCCGAGCGGCGGTTCGGCGTGGAGTGGGAGGTGCTGGCGGCGGTGATGTTCGTCGAGACCAAGTTCGGCCGCGTACGGTCACCGAGCCACACCGGCGCCAAGGGCCCCATGCAGTTCATGCCGAGAACGTGGGACGCCTACGGAATGGGCGGCGACATCCAGGACACCCGCGACTCCCTGCTCGCCGCGGCGAACTATCTTCGCGCGTCGGGGGCACCGCGCGACTACCGGCGAGCGCTGTACGCCTACAACCACTCCCAGGCGTACGTCAACGCGGTGTTGCTGCACGCGCGCCAGATCAAGCAGGACATCAGGAATTACTACGCCTACTACAACTGGCAGGTGTTCGTGGTGACCACCCGTGGAGATCGCCGCCTCACCGGCCCCTGACCCCGCACCCCGCGCCACCTGCCCGTACAGGGGCCACGCACCCCGCGCCACCTGCCCGTGCAGGACACGGGTGTTCGCGGTGACCGCCCGTGGGGACCCCTGTCCCGCACGGGCCATGCCGCCCGTGGAGCCCCTGTCCTGCACGGGCGTTGCCTCCGCGCCGCGTACCGGTGCGGATCTTCGAGCCCCGGCGGAGCGGAGAGTGAATCACTCCGGGGGGAGCAGGTCGGCGGCGGCCTGTTCGATGTCGTCGCACACCTCGAAGTGGGACAGCAGGCCGGTGCGCAGCAGCAGGTGCGCGAGCCCGTCGGGGAGGCCCACCAGAACGAGCCGGCCGGTGGCGGTGTCCTGGACGCGCTGCCGGGTCTGCGCCAGCACCCCCAGGGCGGTGGAGTCGTAGAAGGCCAGCTGTGACAGCTCCAGCACGAGGCGGGGGCCGTCGCTCATCGACCATGCCTCGCCGACGTGGTGGGCGAGCGTGGACGCGGTGATGAAGTCCAGGTGCCCACCGACCTCCAGCACGCTGCAGTGCCCTCGATGGGTCACCCGCACCCACAGCGCCTGATCGTGGTGATCCACTCAGTCCTCCTTGCCCCATAGCGTCGGCGGACCTCCGCGATACCCCGATCGAGAGCGGCGATACCCTCCCTCACGGTTTCAAACTCGCGGAGGTCCCACGGTCAGGGGTTCGGTGGCCGCCACATCGGATACATCGGCGGGCCGCCGGGCATGAAGATCGGGTCGCCGAGGTCCTGATAGCCGTGGCGCAGATAGAGCCTGCGGCTGTCGACGCTGCTCGCCTCCAGGTACGCCGGTGTCCCCTCCTCGTCGAGTCCTCGGTGGTACTCCTCGAGCAGCCGGGTCCCCGTCTTCCGCCTTTGATGCCCGGGGAGCACGGCGAGGAACGCCAGATAGTGGTGCGGGTCGTGGGGGTGGCGCTTGTCCATCTCCTCCCCCATCAGTTCGATGCGCTCGGCGTGGGGACCGGCGAACGACTCGACCCGGGCGGCCCGGTCGGGGATCTCCGGGAGCGGCTCGACCCCCTTGTGGAACCACACGGCGACGGCGGACATGTCGGCCGTCGCGAGGACCTCGCCGTGGACGAGGGCGCTCTCGCTGGTCATGGCGAAGAAGGGGGGCATCACCCGGCGGCGGTCGTCGTCCGACGGGATCATCCAGGCGGAGATCTCCTGCTCGTGGAAGGAGGTGGCGATGATCGCGCCGATGGTCTCCGCGGCTCCCGGCGTGTTCGGAACGCGAATGATCTCGGTCATTCGTTCCCCTTCACGGCCGCCTGGGCGCCGAGCCCGATGTTGGCGTACACGTTCGGCTTGCTGGACCGCAGGGCGAGCCCCCACATGACGCCGAATCCCGCGGCGACGAAGTAGATGGCGGGCATGATCCAGCGGAGCGGGGAGTCGGGGGCCACGCCGAGCACGGTGTCGAAGTTGAGCATGACGAGCACGATGACGACGAACAGCAGGACGGAGGAGATGACCGGGGCGATCCGGGTCCGCCAGGCGTTCTCCGGGGCGGGATTCCTGGCGAAGTAGGCGAATACCGAGACCGAGGTGGCCGCCAGCATCATGAGCAGTCCCAGGCCGCCGAACGATCCGACGGTGAAGAACAGCTGGATGACCGGGTCCAGGCCGAAGAACGCGTAGATGACGATCGTGGCCAGTCCGATGATGCTCTGCGCCACCGAGCCGTTGACCGGGGCACCGGTCCGCGGGGAGGTGCGGCCGAAGGCCGCGGGCAGGACCCGCTCCCTGCCGAGGGCGAAGATGTAGCGGGAGATCGTGTTGTGGAAGGCGATCAGCGCGGCGAAGAGGCTCGTCACGAACAGGAGGCCGCCGAGGGTGGCGATGGTCGCCCCCAGGTGCTGCCCGGCCAGGTTGAACAGGAGGTTCGAACTCTGCTCGCGGGTGGCCTCGACGATCTTGTCCGAGCCGACCGGCACGGTCATCGCCCACGACGACAGGGCGTAGAGGCCGGAGATGACGGCGAGCGCGATGTAGGTGGCGATCGGCACCGTGCGCCTCGGGTCCTTGGTCTCCTCGGAGAACACCACCGACGACTCGAAGCCCGCGAAGGAGGCGATGCAGATCGCGACCACCGCTCCGATGCCGGGGACGAAGAGGTTCGCCGGGTTGAAGACGTCGAGGCTGTAGCCGGAGGCCGCCGGGTTGATCAGGTCGGCGATGTCGAACAGCACGACGATGGCGATCTCCGTCAGCAGCAGGACCGAGAGCACCTTTCCGTTCACGTCGACCCGCATCAGCCCGAGCACCCCGGTCAGCACCCAGGCGACCAGCCCGATGACCCACCAGGGCGGGGAGCTGCCGAACCAGTCGGCGATCAGCGGTTCGCCCGCCGCGCCGATCATGCCGTAGAGGCCGACCTGGAGCGCGTTGTAGGCGAGCAGCGCGACCCAGGCGGTCGCCACTCCCAGCGGCCGGCCGAGTCCTTTCGCGGTGTACGCGTAGAACGCCCCGGCGTTGACGACGTATCGGGCCATCGTCACGTACCCGACGGCGAACAGGCCCAGGATGGCTCCGAGCAGGATGAAGGCGAGCGGGACGCCGATCACGCCGGTCGCGGCGTAGGCGGCGGTCACCGAGCCGCCGATGACGGTCAGCGGCGCCGCCGCCGAGATGACGAAGAACACCACGGAGGGTACGCCGAGGCGGTCCTGGGCGAGCGCCTCGGAAACGGCGCTCACCCTGCGTTCTGTCACGGACATGGGGGGATTCCTTGCGGTGAGGGGGGTGGGGGTTCAGCGGCGGCTGATGACGGCGTCACCTACGGCAGCCTCGGTCTGGGCGATCAGTTCCTGGAGCGGCGCCGGGAGGGCGGCGATCGCGTCGGAGAGGTAGCCGGGGTTCTGCTCCCACAGGACGAGGCGGTTGCCGCCGGTCGCGACGAGCAGTCCCAGCAGGACACTGTCCTGGACGTTGAGTGGCTCACGGCGTTGGATCGCGAGGTTGACGCGTCCCGCCGGCCATCCCGCGACGTTCACGTCGACCGGCACCCGCTTCCGCGACGGGCGCCTGCCGGGCGGGCGCAGCAGCCCGTCGTCGACCATCCGGGCCGCCACGTCGGCGAGTGCCGTACGGGCGAGGAAGTGCAACCAGGTACGGAAGCGATGCGAGGGTTCGGCGACGATGTGCTCCAGGGCGGTCCCGGCGACCCGGTCTCCGGGCGGCGCCTCGTCGAGGACGACGAGTTGTACCTGTCCCGCCACCAGTCCCACGGTTATCCGTCCGGCGAGCATCAGTTCTCCCAGAATGGCTGCGGCCAGTCCTAAATCGGTCAGGCGGGCATGAAGCCGCATCCGGCCGGTCGCGTTGTCATGCATGACAAAGAACAGGTCGTTGCCCAATCGGGTTCCTGAAAGATCCACTCCAACCACGAACGGCGATCGTATAGGTAAATCGTTAAATTTGTCATTACGTGAACAAGGTTCTGGCACCCGACACGGATCGGATCGGCAAAAACTAAAGAAACGGACATATGACCAACAACCCCCAGCTACGCCAAGGGGTGTATCGAAAGAACGGACGAATCCAAGAATTTACATATTTTTGGTCACCGGAGACGGCGACAGGGAGGCAGCGGGCTCCGAGGCCCCGAAGCCGGAGAATGCCCTGCTCAGCAGGCTCAAGAAAGCGCGATCTTGTAAATCCCGGTGAATCCCCGCGAATCATCGCGGGGTTTGATGCGGGCGTTTTTCGAAGTTTGGGACCGACGTAATGCCGTCCCGGCTTCCACCACCCACACGGCAGTGGTATCGGGTGGCACAGGCATCCGCGCCGAGTCCGAAACCGTGCCCGGCCACCTCGCCGTTTCACGCGTTCAGCCCGCCGACACCACCGTTCGCACGTGGTATCGACGGGCTGAACCGTTTCAGTGCCGCCCTTTCCGGGCGGCTTCAAGGTGGCGCTTTCAGCAACCCCGGGCCGCGAAGGCGAGGAACTTGGTGACCTCGTTGCTGTCGAAGTTGTCGTCGGAACCGATCACCAGCGTGCACTCGCCGTTGCGCAGGCGCGGCCCCCAGGCGAGGCTCTCCAGGTTCTGCACCGGCGGCCGCACCGTGCTGAGGTCGGAGACGAGACGCTTCGAAACGGGGCGGTACGGCTGTCCACCGACCAGGCTGTCGCGGGTCAGCACGTTCGTGGCACCGCGCAGGTCGATCTCGTACAGCTTGGCCTTGTAGTTGACACCCTCGATCCAGGAGCGCTCAAGGGCGAGGTAGCGGTTCTCGTCGATCGCCAGGATCTCCGAGACCCCGCTGTCCGACCTGCCGTTCGCCGGGACCGGTGCCGCCGGGAGCTTGTCGATCGGGTAGGCGTACTGGCCGCGCGGCCGGCCGTCGCGGCCCCACACGGTGATGCGGGCCGTGGCGCCCTTGTCGACGGTCGGCAGCGGGCCGTCCTCGTACCTCGGCCCCTCCGTGACGGCCGCGATGCCCCGCTCGGTGAAGGTGAGCCCCTCGAACCCGAGGTCGCGCCGGGGACCGTTCTCGGTGGAGGTCATCTTCAGGTTGCGGGGAATCGCCAGCTCCCCGAGGTAGCGGCCGTCGGCGCCGCTCCAGCGGACGGACATGTCGGTCACCGGGATGTTGGGATTCTCCGCGTCGGGCCGGTCGCCCTCGTTGGCCCACAGCAGCCTGCGGCTCCACCGGTCGTAACGGATCGCCTCGGGATCGGCGGACCTGGGCCGGCCGGCGGCCGGGTAGGGGCTCCCGCCGGGGCGCCGCAGGGTGGTGACCCCGGTGAGGTTCACCCGGGTGAACGCTCCGGTGACCGGGTGGATGTCAAGACGGCCGGTGTAGAAGCGCGCCGGGTTGTAGCGCCCCCGGTCGTCGGAGACGAAGTACCAGGTGCCGGTGCGCGGGTCACGGTCGAGACCGGAAAGGCCGCCGACGGTGGTTCCGCGGAAGCGCATCTTGTGCGGCAGGCGCTGCTCGCCGAGGAAGCGGGTGATCCGGAGCCCCTGCGGCGGAGCGGCGACCTCCGCAGCGGGCTGTGCGGCCACTGTCGAGGGGCGCGCGACCGCCGCCGACGCCTGCGCGCCGACGGCTCCGAGGCTGACCGCCGTCGCGAGCGCGGCCGCGAGTGCCGTGATTCTTCGCGAATTGGCCATATGACTCTCCTCTTCCCAGAAATGATCCCGAAAGAACTGGCTGGAACATGAGACCGCGATTGGCGGAAAATTTCCACGAGAATCAACAATTCAACGCTCATTGGCCGCTCAATGACAGGGCAGAACAAGCCATTTATCATGCATTTTCCGTCACTGAGTCGGTGATCAGGGCAAGGCATTTCAAAGCATGCGGGCACGGATGTCGGGGACGTCGCCGTACGGGCAGCTCACACCCCGGACGCGTGCCAGGATCAGGCCCGGATGGCGCGGGCCGCGGAGCGCTCAGGCCCCGGACGCGTACGCGCACGGGTATTTCCGGTCACGCCCGCGACCGTCACGTCCGAGGCGGATCCGGCCGGGCGGCACGCGCCCGCACGACAACGGCGCGCACCATTTCCCTGGCGTGTGAATCGCACCGAATTGGATGGCGATCGGCCTGTCATGACACGGATAAGTCACGGTGGCGCACGAAAGCCGATTCCGGGGTTTATCTCTCGATCGCGGGAACGCGTACATAAATGCAATGCGCCGGGAGTCGACCTGCCCTACTGACGCTCTTGTCCTGGTTCAGAGGCGAAGGGCGGGGCTTGTTCTGGTTCAGAGGGTGAGGGGCGAGGCTTGGGCGGGCGGCTTCCGGCGCGAGGAGTACGCTCAAGAGGACGCCGACAACTCCGCCGGGTCTACTCCATATGGACGTCTGGACGGCGAAACATGGCGGATACCGAACCTACGTGCGAGCTGCACCTGCGAATCTTCGGGCAGCCCCACGACCTGATGCTGCGCCTGCACGGCCCCGAGCCCACCGAGGACGAACTGATGGGCTGGATGCGAGACGGGTCGGTGATCAGGCTCAAGGTCACAGAAACGGCCGGGCGGACACCCCACACCATGCTGGTGAATTTCAGCAGCGTGGTTTTTGCCTGGATCTGTCCATATCAGTCCGGTAGAGGGGTGAATCGGTGAGGTCGCGGGAGGATTGGAAACGGGTCAGCGCCGCATCCGGTGACCTGCGAAGGTGGCCCAGACCGAGGTGACCTCGACGGAGGCGACTCGGCCGGAAGCGGCCCATCCGTTGGAGGCGGCCCGGAGTCTCCGCGATTTCGCGCGTCGGCGCGATCGACCGGGCGGGGTGTCGCGCCCAGGCCGAACGCAGATTCGGCGTGGACAGAATGGTGGCCAATTGTTTACCCATCTACCGCCACATAGTGGACCGAGCGTAAGCCCCTGATACTGTCAGGGTGACGTAGCCCCCGCGATCTGTCGCGGGGTCGCGGCAGCCGGGCCCCGACGAGGACGGCCCCCGGCGCCAGGCTTCAACTCCATCCGTCACCACGCTGGCCGATGGACGTCTTCACCGCGTGAGGTCCGCATCCGTGAGCCGGAGCGGCCGATGACCGGAAGGCTTGGCAGTTGGCCTGTACATACGGATTTCTCAGCACCCACCCGCCCACACAGTGCGGGCTGGCCACCTTCAACTCCGCTCTGGCCGCCCACCTCACCGAGGGCGGTACCTCCGGCGGGATCATCCGCGTCACCACGGACGTCGACGACAAACGCCCCGTACCCGGGGTCGTGCACACCTGGGCACCCGGCGGGCACGAGAGCTGGAAGGCGGCCACCTCCGCCCTGGAGCGGTTCGACGTCGCGGTGGTCCAGCACGAGTACGGCATCTACCCCGGCACGGACGGACAGGACATCCTGCCGCTGCTGCGGCATCTCACGGTGCCCAGCATCGTGGTCCTGCACACCGTGCTGACCCGGCCGACCCCCCGGCAGCGGCGGCTGCTCGAACAGATCGTGGACGCCGCCGGCACGGTGGTCACCATGACCGGCACCGCCCGCGACCGGCTGCTCGCCGGCTACCACGTCGACTCGGCCAAGGTGTCCGTCATCCCGCACGGTGCCGCCGACCACATGCGCGTCCCCGCCCAGCGCCGCCCGCGACCCCACCTGCTCACCTGGGGGCTGATCGGCCCCAGCAAGGGCATCGAGTGGGCGTTGCGGGCGCTCGCCCTGCTGGGGGACCTCTCTCCCTCGCCGACCTACACGATCGCGGGCAGGACCCACCCCAAGGTGCTCGAACACCACGGGGAGGCCTACCGCGCCCGGCTGCAGCGGATGGGGACGCGGCTCGGCGTGTCCGCCTCCGTGCGGTACGACCCCGTCTACCGCGACCAGGCCTCGCTGATCCGGCTGATCCGCTCGGCCGACGTGGTCGTGCTGCCGTACGACTCGCACGAGCAGGTCACCTCAGGCGTCCTGATCGAGGCGGTGGCGGCCGGGGTCCCGGTCGTCGCCACGTCCTTCCCGCACGCCGTGGAACTACTCACCGACGGGCCCGGCCTGCTCGTACCCCACGAGAACCCCGGGGCGCTCGCCGCGGCCGTACGCCGCATCCTCACCGAGCCCGGCCTGGCCGAGGATCTCAGCAACCGTACCCACACCCTGGTCCCGACCCTGCTGTGGCCCGCCGTCGCGGCGCGCTACGAGGAACTCGCCCGGGGCCTCCTCGCCGGACGCCCGGCAGCCGTGGCGGCGGCCCTTCCGTGACCTCCACAACCCCCATCCCCCTCGTGAACGCCCCCGCCCTGCCCGGCTTCAGGCACCTGGCGCGGTTGAGCGACGACACCGGCCTGTTCGAACACGCCAGGCACGCCGTCGTCCGCCGCCAGCACGGCTACTGCACCGACGACGTCGCCCGCGGGCTCGTCGTGACCAGCCGTGAACCGGCGCCGACCCTCCGGGTACGGCGGCTCGCGGAGTGCTACCTGGCCTTCCTCACGCACGCGCAGGACGACTCCGGCGCGTTCCACAACCGCCTCTCCCACGACCGGCGCTGGACCGACGAACCCGGCCTCGGCGACTGGTGGGGGCGGGCGCTGTGGGGCCTGGGCACCGCGGCGGCCCGCAACCCCGCCCCGTGGATCCGCGACGAGGCCCTGACGTCCTTCACCGCCGGCACCGCCAGGCGGTCCCCGCACCCGCGCGCCATGGCGTTCGCCGGGCTCGGCGCGGCGGAGGTCCTGCGCGTCCTGCCGGACCACGCCCCGGCCGCGGCCCTGCTCGCGGACGCCGCCCTCGCGATCGGGGCTCCCTCGGCCGATCCCGACTGGCCGTGGCCGCAGCCAATGTTGACGTACGCCAACGCCGCCCTCGCCGAGGTGCTCATCGCGGCGGGCCACCTCGGCGGCGACGGCTCGATGCTCGCCGACGGCCTGCGGATGCTGGCCTGGCTACGCGACATCCAGACCGGGGACGGGCGGCTGTCTGTCGTAGCCGTCACGGGCTGGCGGCGGCTCGCGCCTCGGGACCGCTACGACCAGCAGCCGATCGAGGTCGCCGCGCTCGCCGACGCCTGCGCCACGGCGGGCGCCGTCACCGGCGCCCCCTCCTGGCAGGCGGGCGTGCGGCAGGCCTCGGCGTGGTTCCAGGGCGCCAACGACCAAGAGACGATCATGTGGGACATCGCGACCGGAGGGGGGTACGACGGCCTGACCATGGACGGCCCCAACCTGAACCAGGGCGCGGAGTCGACCATCGCGCTCATCTCCACCCTGCAGCACGCCGAACGCCTGGTGCGCGAACGGAGTGAGCTTCCCTGAGGACACGCGCCCCGGCCGCGCTCCTCCAAGGACAGCCCTCCCCGTCCGCACCTCCCGAAGGGCGCCACGGCCCGGCCTTCCACCCGATAGACGAGGTGCCATGACCATCCAGGACCTGGCCACCAGGCTCGACCAGACCCTCGCCCCCGACCCGCGAAGAGTGATCATCAAGCTGTTCGTGCCCGGCGAGGACGCCGCCCTGACGCGCAGCCGGACCTCCGCCCTGATCGACCGCATCGCGCTCCTCGGCCACGACGAGACCGCCGCGCTGCTGGAGGAGACACTGCGAAGGTTCGGCGACCGGCACCGTGATCTCGCGACGACCTTCCTGCACCACTACGACCTGGTCCACTTCCGGGTTCCGAGCCGCCTCGACCTGCCCCCCGCGGCCCGCCTCCTGGTCGGCGCCTACTTCAGCCACGAGTACGCGGTGGAGGGCGCCGCGCTGTGCAACCCCTCGATGGTCGCCCACCCCGACCAGTCCGGCCTGAGCCCCGGACAGCTGCGCGTGGTGATCAGCACTCGGCAGATCGGCGAGGGCCACCTGTCGTCCATCGGCTTCGCCACGGCGGTGCTCGGCCCCGGCGACGAGCTCGTCATCGCCGATCGCTCGGGACCGCTCACCACAGGGCCCCGGCACGGTGTCCCCCACCGGCGCGACCTGCTGGCCGCGGCGCTCGCCGACGAGGACCGCGACAACGAGGTCTCCGCCACCGTGCTGGGCTCGCTGCCGGAGAGCTTCGACGACGACGACTTCGAGCAGGCGGTCACCCGGCTCCCCACCGACCTGCTCACCCGCACCACCACGTACGGCACCGTGGAGGATCTGCGCCGGGCGACCGCCTCCGACTACGCCGTGACCTTCCCCGCCGACGTCCCCCTTGAGCGGCGGGTGCTCTGGCCCGCCGGCGCGGCCGAGAGCAACGGAATGGAGGACGCCCGTTTCGTGAGGATCATCGGCGAGGACGGCACGCCTTCGTACCGCGCCACCTACACCGCCTACGACGGGCGGCACATCCGCTCGCACCTGCTCGCCAGCGACGACCTGCGTACCTTCGAGGTCACCCCGCTGCGCGGGCCCGCCGCCGTCAACAAGGGGATGGCGCTGTTCCCGCGTCAGGTGGGCGGGCGTCGCCTGGCGCTGTGCCGCTCCGACGGCGAGACCATCGGCCTCACCTCCCTCGGCGAGGACAGCAGGTGGCGGCGGCCGGTGCCGCTCCACTCCCCGCGCAGCGGCTGGGAGCTGATCCAGGTCGGCAACTGCGGATCTCCCCTGGAGACCGGGTCCGGCTGGCTCGTCCTGACCCACGGCGTCGGCCCGATGCGGCGCTACGCCATCGGCGCGATGCTGCTCGACCTGGACGAGCCGCACCGCGTCATCGCCGAGCTCCCCGGCACGCTCCTCACCCCCGGCGACGCCGAGCGCGAGGGGTACGTGCCCAACGTCGTGTACTCCTGCGGCGGTCTGCTGCACGCGGATGCCCTCTGGTTGCCGTACGGGGCGAGCGACGCCCGGATCGGATTCGCCCGCGTGACCCTTGCCACCCTTCTGGGGGCGATGCGAGCGCCCTCGGGAGACGGGTGATCCCGCACCGACTGACCGCCTGACCGGTTCGGCACGGGGTGGAGTAGGCCGCGCCGAACCTTCCGGCGCCGGTCATTGACAAAATATAATTTTATGTACAAGGTTGATTTTGCAATGAGAGACGTCCTGTACCTGGAACAGATCGAGCAGGCCGAGGCCCTGCTCAAGCCGCAGCGCATCGAGGTGCTGCGGCAGCTCGCCGAGCCACGCTCGTGCACCGAGGTCGCGGCCCTGCTCGACCAGACCCCGCAGCGGGTCTACTACCACGTCAAACGCCTGGTCGAGGCGGGTCTGGTGACCCAGGTGAGCGAGCGCAGGGTGCGCGGCATCCACGAGGGCGTCTACCAGGCGAGCGCCCGCTCCTACTGGCTCTCCCCCCGGCTCGTCGGCCGGATCGGCCTGCGCCCGACCGGGAACGAGCTGGGTCTGGGCTACCTGCTGGACCTCATGGAGGAGGTCCAGGCCGACATCGGCGCGCTCGACAGGACCGCGCCCGAGCTGCCGTCCGTCGGCGTGTCCGGCGAGATCCGCGTGCTTCCCGAGCGGCGTCAGGAGTTCCTGAACGAGCTCCAGACGACGCTGCAAGACCTTTTCACCCGTTACGGCGGCGCCGAGGGGGACGCCTTCAAGCTCGCCGTCGCCTGCTACCCCAAGGGAGAACCCCGTGAGTGATCCGATGAAGCTGAGCGCGCGGGTGGCCGCACCGCTCAAGGAAGTCCACCACGCCCTGACCGACCCGGGCGAGCTGCGCGTCTGGCTGGCCGAGCACGCCGAGGTCGAGCTGCCGCACCGGTACGAGTTCTGGGGACGCCACACCCCCGAAGGAGACGCGCCCCACCAGCGCCCGCTGCACGTCGACGACCACACGCTGCGCTTCTCCTGGCTGCTCGGCGGCGAGGAGACGACCGTCGAGATCACCCTGGAGGAGGAGAGCGCGGAGTCGACCGTCGTCTCGCTGACGCAGACCCACTTCGACCGGGAGACCGCGCTGGCGGAAAGCGGCGTCCTGGGGATGGTGCAGACGTTCTGGTGCCTGTCGATCGCGAACCTGGTCGACCACCTGGAGGGGCGCGAGCTCACGCCGAAGACCGACTTCACCTCCCCCGTCATGCGGGAGCGGCTCGTCATCGACGACTCGCCGGAAGCGGTGTTCGACTCGCTCGTCGACTCGGAGAAGTTCAGCACGTGGTTCGGCTACAGGATCGACATCGAGCCGTACGTCGGCGGGCGGTTCGCGATGGGCGGCTTCGAGGCCGACGGACAGCCCGCGAAGATCGCCGAGCTGGAGCCGGGCCGCAATCTCACCCTGGAGTGGCCGGGTCTCGGTCTCGTCACCTGGGAGCTGGAGGGCTCGGGCGGCGCGACGCGCCTCACCTTCATGCAGAGCAGCTTCAACGAGAGGAAACCCCCGTACGCCGGGTGGATGGGCTGGCTCAGCGGCCTCGCCGAGCTGCGCCGCTTCCACGAGCTGAGCGACTGGCGCTCGATCTGGCTCGCCCCGAGCGCCGACTCCCCGGAGGCGGCGACGGTGAGCGGCTGACCGCACACGCACGACTCCTGCGACACCGGTCCACGGGGGCAGGGTGTCATGGAGCACGGCTGACCGCGCACGCGCGACTCCGGCCCTCTCCGCGTCCGGCGCTCACCAGCACATGACGGCCGCCTGGCCGGGACCCCAGCAGGAGTGGACGCGGACGCGAAGGACGTAGCGACGGTCCCTGCGCAGGTGGACGCGCAGGGACGCGTTGCGCGGACGGCCTCCGTCGTCGTCACCCACCAGGTAGCGCAGGTCGCCGCCGACCTCCTCGAACAGCACCAGCACCGTGTCGCACTCGCCGAAGACACCGACGGCGTAGTCACGGGTCGCGCGGGGGATGATCGTGAAGTCTCGCTGTTCCCCCGCCCCGGCGCCGAGCGGGGCGGAGCGGAACGGCGGCAGTTCGGGCGGCGGCTCGGCGCCCGGGGGCGGATACCAGCGGCGGGCGAACGCGGCGTCGAGCGCGGAGACGGTGCCCGGTGGCGCGACCCCCGCCCGGTAGCACGGCGGCTCCAGGATGAGCCCCGGGCCGAACCGGTATCCCATCACGGACAGCGGATCCCACACCGGGCCGTTCGCCTCGCTCTCGTCGAGCCTGCGGATGACGTTGTGGAACGTCCGCGACCTGGGCCAGAGGTTCGGCGGTCCCGCGAAGTCCTCGTAGACGGCCTCCTCGTCCCAGAGGATGCCCGAGTACGGGCTCTGGTGCTCGTGGACCATGCCGATGACGTGGCCGATCTGGTGCAGCACGGTGCCCCGGCCCGACGCCCCGGTGAGGTCCCAGCCGAAGTTCGTCGTACGGGAGGCGGTGCCGACGCGGAGCGCCTCGCGTCCCACGGCCGACCACGATCCGGCGTCCCACCGGAACCCGATCCGCAGCTCCGCCTCGCTACGGTCGGCGACCTCGGCGAACTCCAACCCGATGCCGAGGTCCTTCCACTCCTGGAAACCCCGGCGCACGGCGTCACGCTGCCCGTCGTCCCCCCGCTCGCCGCCGGAATACCCGTCGGAATGCCCGCCGTCGTGTCTGCCGCCTTGTCCGCCGTCGCGTCCGCCGTCGCGTCCGCCGTCCAGGAAGCAGTAGTGCAGGACCGTACCGTTCAGCCACGCCCGCCGCCCCGAGAGCAGGGCCGCGCGTCGCCTCCCGTGGAGTCCTTCCGGCGGCGCGTGGGCGGGGTACGCGGGAAGCGAGCAGTGCCGGACGCGCTCGCCGGCGCCCGCTCTCATCGGCGTTCCCGTGGCGTGGAGGCCCCGGCCCCCGGACGTGAGGAGGAGATCAAGGAAACCGTGTCCACATGCCACGAGACTGGAGACGGAACCCCTGACGCGCATGAGTAGGGGGTACTCAATTCGACGTGTATCACGGACGGGGAACCCGGCTCATACAGCTGTGAGAAACCCACGGTCCCCCTGGCCGTTCACGGCCAGGACTGAGGAACTCGATCTCGTACGGCGAAACCTGGCGGCCGGCCGCCGGGGCGTCGTCGTGACCGGCGCGGCGGGGAGCGGCAGGAGCCGTCTCACCGCCGAGGCCGTCCCCGAGGCTGTGACCGCCCCTATAAGCAACCCCGTGAGCAACCCCGTGAGCAACCCTGTGAGCACCCCCGTGAGCGACACTGTGGCCGCCCCCGTCCACCCTCCTGTTCACGCCCACGCCTCCGTTCGCGCTCCTGTCCACGTACGGATCACCGGAACGCACGACACCCGGAACACCCCGCTCGCCGCCTTCGCGTCTCTCCTTTCCCACCCCTCGCGTCTCACGGAGTTCTCCGCCTCCCATGGGGCGGCGCCGCACCTCACGAAACCCTCCCCGCGTCTCGCGGGACTTCTCTGCCCGCCGGACCCCGTCGAGGCGCTGGACGGGGTGCGTGTGCTCGTCGTGGACGACGCCCACCTCCTCGACGAATCCTCGGCCGCGCTCGTTCTCCGCCTCGCGCTCAGGGGGCGTACCCGCCTGCTCGTCACGGTCAGGGAGGGGGAACCCGTACCGCGGGACGTCTCCCGGCTCTGGGAGGAGGGCCTCCTTCCGCGCACGACACTCGCCCCCCTGACGGAGAGCGAGTGCGGGGAACTGCTCTCCCGTGCGGTGGGCGGCTACGTGGACGCCCTCACCGTCAGGCGCCTGCACCGGGCGAGCCGTGGCGACCTGCGACTTCTGCGCGAGCTGGTCGTCGCCGTCCACGCCGGAGGGGATCTGAGCCACGTGTCTGGCACGTGGACCTGGCGCGGAGTTCCTCCGATGACGGCGCGCGCCAGGGAGTTGGTGGAGGAGACCATCCGCGACGTCGGCGGGGACGAACGGGAGGTGCTTGAGCTCATCGCATCGGGCAGGCCGCTGAAACTCGTCACACCCGGCGCCGGGGTGACCTGCGGCGTCCTCGAACGCCTACGGGCGAGAGGGCTGGTCACCATGGACGACCGGCTCTCGATACGGCTCGTCCATCCGCTGCACGGCCCGGTGCTCCGAGCCGCCGCGGAACGCCGCGGGGCGGGCGACCCGTCCGGCACGCGACGGCTCCTCCCCACCCCGGCCACGACGCTGGAGGCCGAGTGCGAGGAACTGGTCGTACGCGCGTACTCGGGAAGGCTCACGGGGATCCCCCGGGGCGCCGGCGAGCGGATGGCCGAGGACGACACCGGCTGGGACGAGCCCGCGATGCCGGAGTTCTGCGCGCGGCGGGCCCGCGTCGCCCGGCTGCGCGGGGAGACCCGCGAGGCCATCGCCTGGAGCCGCGAAGGGCTGCGCCGCTCCCCCCACCACCGCGCCTGCCTGGCTGAACTCGCGCACGCCTCCGCCTACATCGGCGACCTGACGACGGCTCGGCAGGCCCTGTCGCGCGGTCCGGCCCCCCGAGGAGACGCGCGGAGGCGCACGAGCGAAGACGCGCGGAGGAGCATGGACGGAGACGTACGGACGCCCATGAGCGAAGACCTGCGGACGCGCATGGGTGAAGACGCGCGGACGGGCATCGGCGGAGACGTGCGGACACGTATGTGGCTCGCCACCGAGCGGGCACTGACCTGGACGCTCGCCGCCGAGGGAGACCTCGACGGTGCCCTGCGGTCCGCGCTGCGCGCCGCCGGGGACGACCCGCTCGAAGACGACATGTTCGCCCTGCACGACGTGGCTCGACTCGGCACCCCCGAACTGGTCGTCGACCGGCTCGCAGACCTCGCCGACCGCGCCGAGGGAGACCTCGCCCCCCTGCTGGCCCGGCACGCCCGCGCGCTCGCCGGGCGCGACGGGGAGGCGCTGGACAAGGTGGCGCGGGGTCTCGCCGATCTCGGCCTGGCACTGTACGCGGCGGAGGCGTTCGCGCACGCGGCCCTCGTCCACGACGACCGGCGCGCCTCACAGTCCTCCAGGAACCGGGCCGCCGCACTGGCGGGAACGTGCCAGGGGGCGCGCAGCTCCGCCCTGGTCAACCTCGCGCTGCCGAAGCTGACCGCACGCCAGCGGCAGATCGTGAGCCTCGCCGCGGCGGGCCTGACCAACCGGCAGATCGCCGAGCAGCTCACCGTGTCGATCCGTACGGTGGCCAACCACCTGTGCGACGCCTACGCGCGGCTCGGCAGCAGCGACCGCGCCGACCTGGGAAGGCTCTTCACCGTTGGCTGACGCGAAGACCGACCACGCCGGGCGACCCGGCCGACCGGGCGCCGAGGCGCGCCCGTCCGGTGAAAGCCCGACCGGGCAACCAGGCGCTGAGACGCACCTGTCCGGTGAGAGCCCGACCGGGCGACCGGACGCCGAGGCGCGCCTGTCGGGTGAGGGGCCGGAGCCCGCCCGGCCGGGGCCTTCAGGCCGCGCCGATGGCGGAGAAGGACCAGCCGGTCGCCCGGTTGAGCGCGTCGCCGGGCATCGCGAGCCGCGCGTCGCGCAGGGCCTCGGCCATGCTCAGGCCACGCCGCAGCCCCTCGTGCAGGGCGAGCATCAGCGGAACCACGGCCTCGTCGTCGACGGGCACCGAACTCGCCACGATCCCGGCCGTGCCCAGCGGCAGCAGCGCCGTGGCGAGGCCGAGCAGCTCGTTCGCGCCGACCGGCTGCAGCCTGCCGGAGTCGCAGCTGGACAGGACGATCCGGTACGGGGCGCTGTGCAGCCGTTCGAAGTCGTGCACGGTGAGCGGGCCGTCGTCCATCCTCAGGGAGGAGAACATCGGGCTGTCGGAGCGGAAGGTGCCGTGCGCGGCGATGTGGGCGAGCCTGCTGCCGTCGAGCGCCGCGAGCACGGCGGGGGCGAGCGCGGTGCCCTCCTCCAGCACGGTCGCCTCCCCGTAGCGCGCGGCCAGCAGCGGGACCTCGGCGCCACCCGTCGCGAGCCCCGGCCCCCTCACCAGCACGACCCGCTCCCTGGACGGCGACGGTTCGATCCGCCGGGCGCGGAGCCAGGCGCTCGCGGAGGGCGAGACGCTCAGCACCCGCTCGCCCAGCGCCGGCAGCAGCGCCCAGGGGACGCCGTGCAGCCTGCCCGGCGGTACGACGACCACGGGGCCGTCCCCGAGGTGGCGTACGGCGGGACCGAGCAGCGACTCCTGGAGGCGGCGTCCGCCCGCTTCGAGGACGGGCAGCCTGTCCTCCGAGCCCCCGTACGCGATCCGTCTGAGACCGGCGCGGGCGTGGTCGGCGTCGATCGCCGCGTCGGCGAGCCGTCCCGCGGCGAACCTGCGCACCCGGCCCCGGCCGCAGAGCAGGACGTGCAGCTCGCCGTCGACGGCGACGATCTCGATCAGCCATCCGTCGCCGAGCCCGTCGAGCAGCGGGCCCGCGTCGAAGCGGTGCCCGTCGAAGCCGCCCGCGCTGCGGGTGCGGAGCGTCCGGGCGCGGATCTCCTTCTCCAGCCTCCGCTGTTCGCGTTCCAGCGCGGGGGCCGGCACGCCACCCGGCCTCGCCGTGTCGATCCGGCTGCTGATCTCCCGGAAGGCCGTCACGTCGCGCAGCAGCTCGGGATCGTCGGGGGGACGGGTGGGCGGGACCGCGAGCACGGTGGCGCGCCAGCGTTCGCTCCAGTCGAGGAAACGGCGGGGGCCGCCCCGCGCGAGGGTGGCCCGCTGCGCGAGTACGGCCAGCTCGGCCCCCTGCGCGGTCGCCCGCGCCCGCAGCTCCGAGGCGCCCAGGGTCATCCTGTGCTCGTCCAGCAGGTCGAGCCCTCGGCGGCAGGCGTCCAGCACGCCGCGCGTACGTCCCGCCGCGGCGGCTCTGAGCGCCTGGGCCACCCAGCCGTCCACGCGGGCGAAGGCGGGGCCGCGCGCCCTGGTCCTGGCGGCGGCGGCGAGGTGCCGTTCGGCGTCGGCCTCCCAGCCGAGGGCGAGGGCGGTGCGTCCGGCGAGCAGCGAGGCCTGGACCGCCTCGGGGGAACGCAGCTCCGCCAGCCGCAGGGCGACCTCGGCGGCGTCGCGCACCGAGCGGCCGGAGACCTTTCCCGCCGCGAACCTGGCCTGGACGAGCACGAGCCTGGCGTGGGCCTGCCACCAGTCGCGGCGCTGGCTGGAGAACAGCCGGATGGCCGTGCTCGCGCGGGCGATCGCCGCGTGCGGCTCGCCCGCCGCGATCGCGGCCCGCGCGGCGATGAGCAGGAGTTCGGCGCTGCGGGTCGTCTGACCTCCCATCCGGTTCAGCTCTTCGGTGGCGGTGTCGGCCTCCTCCAGCGCCTCGCGGGCGAGCCCCGCCGCCAGCAGCACCCCGCACCGGCGGATGTGCAGGACGAACATCGGCGTGCCGAGGGCCTCGTAGCGGCGCGCGGCCTCGTCGAAGAGGCGCAGCGCCGCCGGCAGGTCGCCGGACCTGAACGCCGCCAGCCCCCGGCTCTCCACCGCGTCGGCCTTGTCGTGCTCCTGGTCGGTGGTCTCCCACAGCCGCTCGGCGGCGACGAAGTCGGCCTCGGCCCGCTCGACGGATCCCATCGCGAGGTGGACGGTCGCCCTGAGCGTGAGCGCCCGCGCGGTCCAGATCGTGTCCTGTGCCCTGCGCAGGGCGGGAATGGCCCTGCGCAGGTCGTCGAGCGCCTCGCGGTGCCCGCCGAGCACCCACCAGACGTAGCCCCGGCGAAAAAGTACGCGGGCGCCGGTGATCCCGCTGCCCCTCTCGACGGCCGTCTCCAGCGCCGCCAGCCCCTGCCGGGTGCGGCCCGCGTGGATAAGGGCGGCTCCCAGGGTGGCGAGCACGTCCGCCTCCCGGTTGGCGGAGCCCGACCTGGCGGCGAGGGCGCGGGCCTTCCTCAGGTGGCCGATCGCCGCCGTGAGGTCGCCGAAGTCGCGTTGCCAGATGCCGATCACCTGGTGGGCGACGGAGGCGTCGTGCGGGGAGGGGGAGTCGGAGAGCACGGCCCGCGCTCCGGCCAGCGCGTCCGCCGGGCGGGCGAACACCAGGGGCAGCAGATCGAGAGGGTCTCCCGCGGGCCGCGGGATCCGCGAGCTTCCCCCGGTCACGGATCGATGTTAGACGTGGTGTGTTCAGGGCGTCCATGCCGCGGAGCCCTCCCCGAGAACACCTCCCGTCCAGCTCCGGACTCCCCTCTCCTTACCGGGCAATTCGCTCGTCCGTGCCGGGTGACTCCCCCGGTTCGTATCGAGCGGATCGCTCGGAAGGTGTATCAGTGAGGCATCCGGTGGCTCTTAACCCATGGCGACGTCAGGACATCTGCGAAACAGGATGGCGAGTATGGCACCAGACAGGTTCCAGGAACAGTTCGACCAGATCCAGGACGCCATGGGAGAGGTGGTGCTCGCGGCGGGTTTCGAGGGGTCACAGCCCATGTTCCTCTACGAGAAGGGCTACGTCCTCGCCCGCGTGGAGGACGCCGACGAGGTCGCCTCGACGGTGAGGAGAGCGTTCGCCAGGGATCGCGGCGACCGGGACGCGGGCGTGCGGGTGGAGCGGGAGGAGAGTCCCGGCGGCGTGCTCAGGATCCGGGTCGGGGAGCCCGACAGGAGGGAGCGCTTCGCCGACCGGGACGTGTCGGACGCGCTGAGGGCCGTCGAGGACCTGGAGCGCGAGAACAGGCGCCGCATGGTGTCCAGGAACCACATCGTCTCCATCGCGGTGAACTGCTGCCCCGGCGACGAGCCGGTGCCGATCTCCCGGTGCGAGTCGCCCAACCCGGCGGTGGCCGAACTCGCCGGCGAGGAGGGCGCGCCGGTGTCGGTCCTGGTGGTCGACACCGGGCTGGTGGAGAACTACCGCTCGCACCCCTGGATGCACCGCGTCGTGGGCGAGGGCAAGGAGATCGAGCTCGACGACGAGGGCATCCTCAAGCAGTACGTCGGGCACGGCACCTTCATCGCCGGGCTGATCAGCGCCGTCGCGCCCAACACCGACGTCACGGTGCACGCGACGCTCGTCAACGCGGGCGCGATCAGCGAGAAGGAGCTGGGTGACAAGCTGCTCGGGGGGATGCTGCCCGAGGGGAGGTGGCCCGACATCGTCAACCTGTCGGCGGGGACGCCGAGCACCGGCGCGGAAGCGCTCCTCGGGCTCGAACGCTTCATGGACGCGCTGATGGGCCACCCCGAGACGCTGCTCGTGGCGGCCGCGGGCAACAACGGCAACGACGTGAGGTTCTGGCCCGCCGCCTACGCCGACCACCCCGACTACGCGGGTGCCGTCGTGTCGGTGGGCGCCCTGCGGAAGGACGGCGCGGACCGCGCCTGCTTCAGCAACCACGGGCCGTGGGTGACGACGTACGCGCCCGGTGAGCGTCTGGTGAGCGCCTTCACCGCGGTGGACCCCACTCCCGCGGCGTACGACTACCAGCACTCCACCTTCCCCGCGTGCAGGTACGGCCGACTGTACGACTGCACCTGCCAGTTTCCGCCGCACCGGGGCGAGCTCACCGAGAAGATGGCGTCGTCGCCGAACGCCATCCGTGAGCGCGTCGAGTTCGACGGCCTGGCGGAGTGGAGCGGCACCTCCTTCTCCGCTCCCCTCGTGGTCGCCATGATCGCCAACTACATGGCGCGGAACCCGGGGGTCGGCTCCCGGGAGGCCGCGGGAAGGCTTCTGCGGGAAATCCCCGTCGGCAGGCTGTCCGGCATCACCACCCCGGCCCTCATCCCCGCCACCTGGACGCCACGGAGCGTACAAAGTGTCCCGGCCACGTCCTGAAAACCAGTGCGGGCGGATCGGTCCTGCGACGTACGATGACAGTCCAGAAAGCAAGGGGACGTCACCGTGGATCGAGACTCGATCGGCATCCTCTTCCGCGCCGCGGTGGACTCAGACGACGCCGCCGCGTGGAAATCCCTGGTGGAGGGCCTCAGCCCGCTCGTGTGGTCCGTCGTGCGCGCCCACGGACTGAGGGACGCGGACGCGCAGGAGGTCTACCAGACGACCTGGTTCCGGCTCGCCCAGAATCTCACCCGGATCCGCGAACCGGACAAGGTCGGCGCGTGGCTGGCCAGCACGGCGCGCAACGAGTGCGTCAAGGTGATCAGGGCCGCCCGGCGGGTCTCCCCGAGCGACGACCGGGAGATGTTCGATCGCGTCGCCGACGACCGTACGCCGGAGCAGGCGCTGATCGACTCCGAGGACGCCGCCCGGGAGCGGGAGCGGGCACGGGCGGCCTGGCAGGCCTTCCAGGAGCTCGGTGAGAGCTGCCAGCGGCTGCTGCGGCTGCTCACGGCCTCTCCGCCGTTCAGCTACCAGGAGGTGTCGGCGACACTCGGCATCGCCGTCGGGAGCGTCGGGCCGATCAGGCAGCGCTGCCTGCGACGGCTGCGCGTCCTTCTGGGCAGGAGGGGTTTCCGGTGAACCTCCCGAGCGGACGGGATGTCCGCGTGGACCTCCCCAGGTGTGCTTTCCGGGGGAATCTCTTCGGGCGTGCCTTCCGGGCGGACCTTGTCAGGTGTGCCTTCCGAGTGGACCTCCTCGGCAGGCGAGGTTTCCGGGTGGACCTCCCGGGCGGACGGGGTTTCCGATGAGTGACGACGAGCTGGAGGCGGAGCTGCGCCGAGCCATCGAGCTGTTCGACCCCGTTCCCTCGCATCTCCTGCAGATCGCGGTCGAGGCGTACACGCTGCGCACGCTCGACGCCGAGCTGGCCGAGCTGGTCTTCGACTCCCTGAGCGGATCCTCGCGGGTGCGGGGGGAGCGGCAGCCGCGCATGCTCACCTTCCAGGGCGTGGGGCTCACCGTCGACCTGGAGATCACCGTGACCGCCGTCGGCGGCCGGGTGGTGGGCCAGCTGATGCCGCCGCGTCCCCTTGAGGTCGAGGTCCTCGGAGGTCGTCCGGTCACGCTGACGGCCGACGACCTGGGCAGGTTCATCTACGACGACGTTCCCGCCGGGCCGTTCAGCCTCCGCTGCCGTCTCGGCGACGCGACGGTCGTCACCGAGTGGATCACCGTCTGACGGCGGCTCACCCCGCCGGGTGGCGGGGCGAGGTTCCTCGCGTACGCCTGCGCGTGCCGCCGCCTTCGCGGTGCCGGTCCCCCGGGTTTCGGTGCCCGGGTGCGGGTAATCGACCTGGTAGTCGAAGGGGGACCCATGAACGACCGCCGGACCATGCCCGAGCCGATGAGCGAGAACGATGTCGTGGACCTGCTGGTGCGCCAGCACGCGATGATCAGAAATCTGTTCGACGAGGTCGAGGAGGCCCCCACCGGGGCGCGGCGGGCCGATGCCTTCCAGCGTCTCGTACGGATGCTCGCCGTGCACGAGACCGCAGAAGAGGAGATCGTGCACCCCTACGCGCGTCTCAAGATCGAGGACGGGGGCGAGGTGGTCGACGCGCGCCTCGCGGAGGAGAGGGAGGCGAAGCAGTTACTCGTCGACCTGGAGGAGCTGGGTCCCGGGCACCCCGAGTTCTCCGCGCGTCTCCAGGTGTTGCGTGCGGCGGTGCTCGCCCACGCCCACGCCGAGGAGAGCCACGAGTTCGCCCAGCTGCGCGCCCGCACGAGCGTGGCCGAGCGCCGGGCCATGGCGGCCGGGGTGAAGGCGGCCGAGGCTCTGGCACCGACCCATCCGCATCCCGGTACGGAGTCGATGATGATGAACCTGCTGTTCGGGCCGCCTCTCGCGATCGTGGACCGGACCCGCGACGTGATCCGCCAGGCCATGCGCGGCTCGGGCGACTGAGCAGGGGCGGTCACGACCTCGGTGCCGCGCCCGCCTCTCGCGACAGGAGCTCTCACGTCCTCGGCGCGGCACCCACCTCTCACGGCGGGAGTGGTCACGACCTCGGCGCCGTGGCCGCCTCTCGCGACAGGAGCGCTCACAACTTCGCCGCCGCATCCCCCTCTCGCAGCGACGAGGCGCCGCGACGCCAGCGGCTCATGACGTGCTCGGCGAAGAGCCGGTCCAGAGTGAGGGCGCAGGCCGCTCCGTACAGGACGTCACCGACCCGGGTGGGGTGCCGCGTCACGAACTCGCCGCACATGTCGTGCGCGGCGGCCTGCTCGCGGACGGCGTCGGCGCGTGCGTGCTCGTCGTAGAAACGCCTCGTCGCCTCGTCGCCGCCCAGCCTGCCCAGTCCCGTGGAGTAGCGACGGTTGGAGATCGAGGAGATCGTCTCGAACACCGCCAGGTGACCGAGCAGCGCCCCGAGATGACGTCGGTGCAGACCGAACAGTGACATGGTGTTGGAGATCGCCAGCGTGATCGCCGGAACCCGGTCGAGGTAGGCGCCGTAGGAGTCGTCCAGGCCCAGCCCGCGCATGGTGGCCCGAAACAGCTCCGAGCGCGTCCGCCCCGCGCTCCCCCCGCCGTACTCGTCCGCCTGGATCGCCGGCAGCGCCGCCTTGGGGCGGCCGTCCAGCCCAGGGATCGCCCAGGTGTGCGGGCCGGCCTCCCTGAGGTGGTGGATCGACCGGTGCGCGACGAACTCGCGGAACTGCTCCAGGTCGGCCTGCCCCTGGAGGAACCCGGCGAGGTCGGGCCCGTCGACGGCCGTACCCACGAGTTCGGCGAGGGCCTGGCGGGTCTGCTCGGGCCGCGAGGCGGGTGGGTACGGTATCGCCCGCGCCAGTCCCTCCTCGAATCGCGCCTCCAGGATCTCCCGCACCTCCAGAAGGGAAGGGCTCCACTCCCACCGGTCGTCCACCCCCGCGAAGCCCCGGTAGTGCAGCTCGTAACAGACGAAGAGCGCCAGCTGCACGTCCTCGTCCATGAGGACGGGGCCCGCGAACCGGGCGGGGAACGACAGGAGTGGGAGCGAGAGGAGACCGAAGCGGTGCGGTGGTCGTACCAGCCGCTCGAAGAGCATGGAGGTGATCGGGCCCCGCACGGCGGGCAGCGCCGGAGCCCTGCCGGGGAGTTGATCCTTCACCGCGATGCCGTCGTCGTGGACGTCGGCGATGCGCCGCCCGTAGTGAGCGGACGCGTCGAACTCACGCGCCATGCGTCCCCCGTTCGATACCCAGAGCGATCCGCTGCCCGACCCGGAGCCGGCGAAACGCCGCCAAGATCATTCTTTCCCCCCGATGAGCTGCGGAAACAGCGAAATACTCAGCTATTCCGTAGCCCTGAGGTACTCCTGCCGTCAGGAGGTCCGCCGAAGACGGGCAGCGGATCGAGCCGGCGGCCGGTGGAGCCGCCGGTTCCGTACCGGTCGGCGGAGGCGGCCGGGATGTTCCACGATGTTGCGTGCGAAGCCCTGCCCGTGGGGACGGTGCGGCGTCTTCGGCCGTTTCCGGCGGTGGAGAAGAAGTGATGATCCTCACCGAGAACCGGTGAAAACGCCGGTGAGAACATGGTGTCCCGGCGCGTGGGAACCGTGGAAGCGTCGGTCTCTCGGTACGGGAAGGTACGGTCGGCTCATGTCCGAGCGCAGCATGCCGCATGACCTCGCCGCCTGGGCGTGCCCCCACGGGCAGGACGCTCGCCGGGGTTGCACGACCTGCTACGAGGAGTCCATCGATCCCGACACCTCGCACCCCTTCTGGGAGGTCGCCGCGTGGTTCACCACCTCACGGCCGCTCCCGATCAAAACGCTCCAGGACGCGCATCATCACGATCGTCATTTCGCCCTCGACCAGCCGTCCACCCCGCTGGTCTACCTCCTGACGGGACGTGCCCGCGCGAGCGACAGCGTGCAGGCGATCGCGGGCGTCGTCGGCTTCCTGATGCACAACCGGCACGTGGTGTCCGACTTCACCGTGACCGAGACCCGTGCCACCCGACGCTCTCCCGGCACTCCCAGCGCGCCCAACGCGACCCGCCAGACCGACAAGTGGCTCCAGGACCGGCGCCGCCCCGACGGACGCGCACCGTGAAAGCCCTCCCGCCGCACCGCAGGTGAGCGCGCTGCGGATGAGCAGGGCCGCAGATGAGCAGGGCTGTGGATGAGCAGGCTTGGATGAGCGCGCCGCAAACGAGCGGGGCCGCAGATGGGCAAGGCCGCGGATCGGCAGGGCCGCGGGAGTCCCGCCGCACCACCGAGACAGACAGGCCGGTCGTCCCCATCCTCCGCCACGGCGCGCCGCCGAGGATGACAAGGTACGGCGGCAGTCCCTAAGCTCGACAACACCATTGTCGAAACGTCGAGGCCAGGAGGCGAACGTGGCGGCCGACCCTCCTGGCTTCGAGCTCCCGCTCCGGCTCTTTCTCGGCTTCCGGGTGCTCATCGACGAACTCCACGCGGAGCTCGCCCGCCAGGGGCATCCCGACATGCGACCGATGCACGGCTTCGTTCTGCAGGCGATCGGCCCCGAGGGCACCACGGCGGTGGAACTCGGCCGGCGGCTCGGCGTCTCCAAGCAGGCGGCGGGCAAGACGGTCGACACCCTGGAGCAGCTGGGTTACGTCGAGCGCGGCTCCGACCCCGGCGACGCCCGCCGCAAGATCGTACGGCTCACCGAGCGGGGCGTCGACAGCCTCGTCCGGTCGGCGCGTATCTTCGAGGACCTGCGCGCGAGCTGGGCGAGGACCATCGGCGAGGACCGGCTGCGTGCCCTGGAGTCCGACCTGCGCGCCGTGACCCCGGATGAGGTCTTCCGCCTCGACGTCCCCGGCTGGTTCGGCGGCCACTGAACGTTCACGGGAGCGACGGACGACGGGACCGCGCGAGGCCGGTTTCGGCCGGTTCCAGGGAGGCGACTGCTCGCGGACGGCGGTTCCGGAATGCCGAACACGCGCGGACACCGGTTCGAGGCATGCCGGAACAGGCGCGGACGCCGATTCAGGGGACGTCGTAACAGGCGCGGACACCGGCTCACGGGTTGTCGAAACAGACGCGGACGGTGGTCCCGCCCTCCCCTGTGTGCACGCGGACCAGGTCTCCGAGGAGGTTGGTCACGAGCAGTCCCCGCGAGCCCTGCTGCCGGGAGTCGGCCGGGCGGCGTCCCGCGAGGGGGTCGACGATGTGGCCCGCGTCGCTGACGTCGAGGACGATCCGGCGGTCTTCCGTCCAGATCCGCAGGATCCCGGAGCCGCCCCCGTGTTCGATGCTGTTGGCGGCCAGCTCACTGGCGATCAGCCGCAGATCCTCCAGGCGCACCCCCGACAGGCCCGCCCGCTCGGCGTACCGGACGGCGAAGGCGCGCACCCGCCACAGGTCCTCGCCGCCGAAGGGGAGAACGTCGGCGTCCTCCGGTTCCGGCAACGGCCCGCCGCACTTGCGGATGACGCGTTCCGGCGCGTAACCGGTGCTGGTACGCGGCCCCGAGCCGTCCACGAGAACGGGATGGGCCGCCTCGGCGAGCTCGATGATCTCGGCGTCCAGCCCGTCCAGGTCGTACGGGCACAGGATGACGGCGTCCCGCCCCGAGAAGGCGAGGTTGATCAGCGCCTCGTGCAACAGGCACGCGTCGTGCTCCGTCCGCGGCCGGTCCGGCCAGACCGGTTCGCCGACGATGCGGACCCGGCGGCCTGGGTGGAGGTCGGCGAAGGCCCACAGGACGGCGGGGATGATGCGCCCGGGGTTACGGCCGACCTCCTCCATGTCGAGGAAGTGCACCTTGTCGGCCGCCTCGCCCAGCTCCGCCCGGATGAGTTTCAGGTTCTGTCCCGGCACGGCGACCGCGACCGGCTCTCCGGCCTCGACGCCCTCGCGGACGAAGGGCACCGTACCGTCCAGATACTGCCGGAAGCCCCGGTAGAAGAGTGCCGGATGGGCGAACAGCTCCACCCTGGCGGTCGTCGGCGCGTTCACGGCGTCTCCATTTCGATCGGGGAGGGTTCGGAGGCTTCCTGTTACTTTGTCAGCCTCCGGCTTCCTGCCGCCCTGTCAGCCTCCGGCTTCCTGCCGATGCGTCAGCCTCCCAGTCGTGACGGTCTGAGCGGGTTGTGGCCCACCTCCAGCAGCGCCCGTCGCCGGTCGTCGTCGTCCTCGTCGACCGTACCCTCGGCCAGCGTGTCCTCGACACGGTCGACGGCCTTGCGCATCGTCTCGATGTCGTCGGTGGTCAGGTCGGCCTTCCGCTTGCCGAGAACCTGGAGCACCTGACGCCCGAGCGGCGGCATGGCCGCCTCGGGGCTCACGGCGGCCGCGTCCTGTGAGGCCGAGGCCGACGCGAGCAGGAAGGCCCTCAGCTCCTCCGATGTCATGTTCACGACCTCGTGGAACTCCTGCCACACCAGGTCGAGGATCAGATCCGACTCTTCGGCCACCGTGCTCTCCTCTCATGCCGGGCCGGTAAGGCCACGCCCCGGACACGAACCGGCCACCGGCGCGGATCGGACCTCCCACGGGTGGAGGCGCGCGGTGACGGGCGCACGGCCCGCCCTACCCCGGCTTCCGTCCCGTTAACACGCGGGCCGGGGTACGGGCGGGAAAAGAGCCCTGATGATCAAGTGGGCCGAGCCTCCCGGACGGCGGTGTTGCCGGCCGTTACGGAAAGGCCCCGGACGGCCGGGCAAGCCCTCCTCAGGCGGGGTCGTCCACCGTGAAGCGCACTCCCGAGAAGCGGCTCCGCCACTGGGTGACCTCCGGTGCCACGGTTCCCGGGTCGACGTTCTCGTCCAGGCCCCGGGCGATGAACGACGCCAGCTCCGGCATGTCCGCCTCGGTCATCCCGAGCCTGACGATCTCCGGCGTACCGATGCGCAGGCCGTTCACGTCCCCCTCGACCGCTTCCAACGGCAGGCCGATGCCGCAGGCGAGGAGGTTCGCCTCGCGCAGCCGCCGGGCGGCCCGCTGACCGCCGCCGTAGCGGTGGGCGAGGACGGCGAACTGGTGGGAGCGGGTGCACCCGCGCTCGGCGGCGAAGACCGGGACCCCGAGGGCGATCAGTTCGTCGGCGAGCCTTCGCGCGGTCGCGACCATCGCCTGCGCGTAGGCGGGGCCCGCGGCCTTCCAGTCGAGCATCGTCATGGCGAGCGCCGCGGTCTTTCCCGCGTCGAAGTTCGCGGTGAGCCCGGGGTAGGCGATCGCGTCGAGCCGCTGGGCCAGCTCGGCGTCGTCGGTCACGATGAGCCCGCCCGCGGGACCGCCCAGGCTCTTGTACGTGCTCATGGTGATCAGGTGGGCGCCCTCTTCGAGCGGCTGCGGCCAGGTCTTTCCCGCGATCATCCCGCACAGGTGGGCGGCGTCGAAGAGCACGCGGGCACCGACCGAGTCGGCGATCTCGCGGATGCGCGCCACGGGGTGGTGGAACAGGTTGAGGCTGCCGCCGATGGTGATCAGCTTCGGCCGTACCCGTACGGCGAGCTCGCGCAGGGCGTCGACGTCCACCGTGTAGCCGTCGGACGTGACGGGGGCGGGAACGGTCTTCAGCCCGTACAGGCCGGCCGCGCCGGGCTGGTGGTGGGTGACGTGACCGCCGATGCTCGCCGGCGGGGCGATGATCGTGTCGCCGGGTTCGCAGACGGCCATGAACGTGTAGAGGTTCGCGAGTGCTCCGGAGCCGACGCGCACCTCGGCGTAGCCCGCACCGAAGACCTCCGCGGCCAGCTCGGCGGCGACGATCTCGATCTGTTCGATCGCCTCCAGGCCCATCTCGTACTTGTCGCCCGGGTACCCCAGCGACGCCCGCGACCCGAGGTTGGCCGAGAGCAGGGCCTCGGCCCTCGGGTTCATGATGTTCGTCGCCGGGTTGAGGTTGATCGACTCCACGTCGTGGATGCGGTGGTTCTCGGCCACCAGCCGCTCGATCTCACTCTGGACCGAGGACGCCGTCTGGTCCGTCACGGCCTTCAGGACGGACTGGACGCGATCCTCGGTGGTGGCGGGCACCCACGGGCGGTGGGCGAGGGCACGGGGCATCGGGTGTTCTCCTGGCCGACAGGCAGACGGCTGTCGCGGTGACGTCAGGATGTCTGCCAGACGACGTTAGAACGCAGACAATGGCCAGCGCATCGGGTGAAAGACGGGCTTTCTAGCTGCTTTTTCCTACATTTGCCGGAAAAATACGGCCAACTTCTGCAGAAAAGATCACTTCTTTCACACGGACCCCACCCCTTAAATGAGTGAGCGGCTCACTCATTCATTCGCTAGGATGCCGACGTGACATCGACCTCCCAGCGTGCCACCCCCCTCCCCCCCGACGAGCGGCGCGCGGCTCTCATCGCCTCCACCCTGTCGCTCGTGCTCGCCGAGGGGCCGGACGTGAGCACCCGGCGGATCGCGCAGGCGGCGGGGGTGGCGGAGGGAACGATCTTCCGGGTCTTCGCCACCAAGGACGAGCTCGTGAGCGTGGCGATCGCGAGCGCCTTCGACTCCTCCTCACTACTGGGCGAGCTGAAGACGATCGACCGTACGGCCCCCCTGGACGTTCGGCTCGTCGAGGCGGTCGAGATCCTGCAGCGGCGCACCGCGCGAATCTTCCGCCTGGTGGACGCGATAGGGATGAAGGCCATCGAGGCCGGTCACGAACACCGAGATCTCTCCGAGGAGAGCGCGCTGATCAGGGAGGCGCTCACCGGTCTGATCGAACCCGCCAGGGAACGGCTGCGCTGCGAACCGAGCGAGGCCGCCCGCCGACTGCAGTTGCTGGTCATCGCGTGCACCCATCCTCGGCTCGTCAAGAGCGATCCGCTGGCCGCCTCGGAGGTCGTCTCCATGCTGCTCGACGGGGTACGCCTCACCGCCGCTCCCCCGGAACCGCTTCCCTGACCTCCTACCGCTCCCCCGGAACCGCTTCCCCGATCCCCCGCCCTCTCCCGAACCTCTTCCCGACCTCCCGCCCACCACCCACCGGAACCGCTTCCCCGACCCTGCCCACGGCGCCCCCGGCACTCCGACGCTCCCGGCACCCCGCCCGCAACCGCCCCGACCTCGGTGGTCCCGGCCCCGGCGGCCCCGACGAGCCGGGAACGCGACCTCCCGTCCTTCCGTCCTACCTCGACCCTTTCCTCCTGCCTCGACGTCCTCCTCGGCTTGACCTCAACCGAGCTTCACCTCGCAGGCTGATTCCCACCATTCCCCTGAAGGAGATCCCCCATGATCCCGGTTACCGGGGCGACGAGCGCGACCGGCCGACGACGGCCGGATCCCCGGCACGACGTTCCTCGCCCGGCCACCCCGCGCGAGGAGCCCTCATGCTGACCCGGCTGCTCCGCACATACCTGCGCCCCTACTCGTGGGCGCTGACAGCCGTGGTGGTGCTGCAACTCGTCGGCACCATCGCCTTGCTGTACCTGCCCAGCCTGAACGCCGACATCATCGACCGGGGCGTCGCCACCGGCGACACCGGCTACATCCTGTCCGCCGGGGGCTGGATGCTGCTCGTCTCCCTCGTGCAGATCGCCTGCTCGATCGCGGCGGTCTACTACGGCTCCCTCACGGCCACGGGATTCGGGCGTGACGTGCGCGCGGCCGTCTTCCACCGGGTGGGGGGGTTCTCGGCGAGGGAGGTCTCCAGGTTCGGAGCCCCCTCGCTGATCACCCGCGGTACCAACGACGTGCAGCAGGTCCAGATGCTCGTCGTGATGACCTGCACGATGCTGATCGCCGCGCCGATCATGGGCGTCGGCGGCATCGTCATGGCCCTGCGTCAGGACCTCGGCCTGTCCTGGCTCATGCTGGTCTGCGTCCCCGCGATGCTGGTGTCGATCGGCCTGATCAGCGTCCGCATGGTCCCCCAGTTCCGCGCGATGCAGGATCGCATCGACCAGGTCAACCGGGTGCTGCGCGAGCAGCTCACCGGCATCCGCGTGGTGCGCGCCTTCGTTCGCGAGCGCGAGGAGACCCGCAGGTTCGCCGACGCCAACACCGCGCTGACCGAGACGTCGCTGCGCGTCGGGCGGCTGACCGCGCTCATCTTCCCCACCATCATGCTGATCCTCAACATCTCCAGCATCGCGGTCCTCTGGTTCGGCGCCGCGCGGGTGGACAGCGGGGAGATGCAGGTCGGCGCCCTCACCGCGTTCCTCATGTACCTGATGCAGATTCTCATGTCGATGATGATGGCCACCTTCATCTCGATGATGATCCCGCGCGCCGCGGTCTGCGCCGAGCGCATCGTCGAGGTGCTCGACACCGACTCGTCGGTGACACCGCCCAACGACCCCGTACGGCAGGTGAGCGGGCGCGCCGAGCTGGAGATGCGTGACGTCGAGTTCCGCTATCCGGGCGCGGCGGCACCGGTGCTGTCCGGCGTCTCCTTCCGTGCGAGCGCGGGACAGACCACCGCCGTCATCGGCAGTACGGGCTCCGGCAAGACGACGCTGATCTCGCTGATCCCCCGGCTGTTCGACGCCACCTCCGGCACGGTGTCGGTCGACGGCGTCGACATCCGCGACCTGGACCCCCAGATGCTCTGGACGCGCATCGGCCTGGTGCCGCAGAAGCCGTACCTGTTCAGCGGCACCGTCGCGAGCAACCTGCGCTACGGCGACCCGGACGCGAGCGACGCGGAGCTGTGGGAGGCGCTGGAGGTCGCCCAGGCCCGTGACTTCGTCGAGGCGATGCCCGAGGGCCTGGAGGCACCCATCGCGCAGGGCGGCACGAACGTGTCGGGCGGGCAGCGGCAGCGGCTCGCCATCGCGAGGGCGCTGGTCAGCAAGCCTGAGATCTATCTGTTCGACGACTCGTTCTCGGCTCTCGACCTCGCCACCGACGCGCGGCTGCGCGCGGCCCTGCGCCCGCACACCGCCGATGCCACCGTCGTCATCGTCGGCCAGCGGATCTCCACCATCGCCGACGCCGACCAGATCATCGTGCTGGACGACGGTGTCGTCGTCGGCCTGGGGACTCATGACGAGCTGATCGAGTCCTGCCCCACGTACCTGGAGATCGTCGAATCCCAACTGGCCTCGGAGGCCGCAGCATGAGCAGCGACCGGCCCATGACGACCACGCGACCGCGTCCCCCGATGCCCGTCGGAGGCTTCGGGCGCGGCCCCTTCGGGGGGGCCGCCGGGATGCCCGCGGAGAAATCGATGACCTTCGGGCCGTCGGCGCGCCGGCTCTTACGGCGCCTGGCCCCCGACCGCCCGAAGCTGCTGGTCGTGATCGCCCTCGCCGTGACCAGCGTGGTGCTGAACGTCCTCGGACCGAAGATCCTCGGCCACGCGACGGACCTGATCTTCACCGGGGTGATCGGCAGACAGCTGCCCGCCGGGACGACCCCTGAACAGGCAATCGCCGCCGCCCGCGCCGCGGGCAACGACAACTTCGCCGGCCTGCTCTCGGGAATGGACTTCGTACCCGGCCGGGGCATCGACTTCGGCGCGCTGGGCACCGTCCTGCTGTGGGTCCTGGGGATCTATCTCGCCGCGTCGGCCTTCGGCTGGCTCCAGGGTTACCTGCTCAACGACGTGGTGCAGCGCACCGTGTTCCGGCTGCGCGAGGAGGTCGAGGAGAAGCTGAACCGGCTCCCGCTGCGGTTCTTCGACGGCCAGCCGCGCGGCGAGCTGCTCAGCCGGGTCACCAACGACATCGACAACGTCTCCCAGAGCCTGCAGCAGACGATGAGCCAGCTACTGGTCTCACTGCTGACCGTGATCGGCGTGCTGACGATGATGTTCGTGATCTCGCCGCTGCTCGCGCTGATCGCCCTGATCACCATCCCGCTGACGATGTTCGTCACCGCGCTGATCGCGAAGCGCTCGCAGAAGCACTTCGTCGCGCAGTGGGCCCACACCGGCAGTCTGAACGCCCACATCGAGGAGGCGTTCACCGGTCACGAGCTGGTGAAGGTGTTCGGACGCCGTCCCGAGGTCGAGGAGGTGTTCAGGCAGCGGAACGAGGAGCTGTTCAAGGCCGGCTTCGGCGCCCAGTTCGTGTCGGGGATCATCATGCCGATGACGATGTTCATCGGGAACCTCAACTACGTCGCCATCGCCGTCGTCGGCGGCCTGCGGGTCGCCACCGGGTCGATGAGCCTGGGTGACGTGCAGGCGTTCATCCAGTACTCGCGGCAGTTCACCCAGCCGCTGACCCAGGTGGCCTCGATGGCGAACCTGATGCAGTCGGGGGTCGCCTCGGCCGAGCGGGTCTTCGAGCTGCTCGACGCCGAGGAGCAGGCACCGGATCCCGCAGCCCCGGTGCCTCCCACCGTCAGGCGGGGCCGCGTCGAGTTCGAGCACGTGTCCTTCAGCTACGACCCGGAGCAGCCGCTCATCGAGGATCTGTCCCTGGTGGCCGACCCCGGGCACACGGTCGCGATCGTCGGTCCGACCGGCGCGGGCAAGACCACCCTGGTCAACCTCGTCATGCGCTTCTACGAGTTGAACTCCGGACGGATCACCCTCGACGGCGTGGACGTCACCGCGATGCGCCGCGACGACCTGCGCTCGCACATCGGCATGGTGCTCCAGGACGCCTGGCTGTTCGGCGGGACCATCCGCGAGAACATCGCCTACGGCAATCCGCTCGCCACCGAGGAACAGATCCAGGCCGCCGCACGGGCCACGTTCGTCGACCGGTTCGTCCGTTCCCTGCCCGACGGCTACGACACCGTGATCGACGACGAGGGGGGCAACGTCAGCGCCGGGGAGAAGCAGCTGATCACCATCGCCCGCGCCTTCCTCGCCGACCCGTCGCTGCTCATCCTGGACGAGGCCACCAGCTCGGTCGACACCCGCACCGAGGTCCTGGTGCAGCACGCGATGGCCGCGCTCCGTTCGGACCGCACCAGCTTCGTCATCGCCCACCGGCTGTCCACCATCCGCGACGCGGACCTCATCCTGGTGATGGACGCGGGCCGCATCGTCGAGCAGGGCACCCACGACGAGCTGCTCGCCGCGCGGGGCGCCTACCACCGCCTGTACTCGGCGCAGTTCAGCGGTGCCGTGGTCCTCGAGGGCGACGAGCCCGCCGGGGAGGCGGTGGCCACGACAAGAGGGTGATCGCGACCGGGGCGACGGCCACGACGAGAGGTCGACCGCCACCGGAGCGACGACCACGAGGAGCGGATGATCACAGCGGGAAAGCGGTGATCACGACGAGAGACCGACCGCGGCCGGTGAACAGGTAACCGGCCGCGGTCGATCCCGACGCCTCACTCCGCCCGCCCCAACTTGCCTAATTCACCACAGCGGTGGTACCACAGACGTGGCACCACCGCTGTGGTGATTAGAGGGGAGCAGGGCATGAGGGGAAGAGCCGCCATCGTGGGGGCCGGGATCAGCGGCCTGACGACCGCCATCGGGCTGCGCGGCATCGGGTGGGAGGTGCACGTGCTCGAACGCTGGCCGAAGATCAACTCCCAGGGCACGGCCCTCGGGGTGCGGCCCGACGCGCAGGCCGCGCTCGCGCGGCTGGGACTGGACGAGGAGCTCCGTCGCCGTACGGTCCCCTACCGGCGGGCCCAGATCCGCACGCCGGGTGGCCGCAGGATCGCCGACCTCCCGCTGGAGCGCATCGAGCGCAAGGGCGGCGCGCCGGTCCTGATGTTGTCCAGGATCTCCCTGATGGAGATGCTGCTCGACGCCGCGGGGGACGCCTCGATCACGACCGGCACGGAGATCACCGATCCGGAGGCGCTACGCGGAGAGTACGACCTGGTGGTGGGGGCCGACGGGTTGCGCAGCACGGTGCGCACGGCGTATTTCGGCACCGCCGTCCGCCCGCGCTACACCGGGATCGTGGCCTGGCGGGGCGTCGTGGGGTTCGAGCCGGACCTACGCGGTGAGACCTGGGGACCCGGCCAGGTGTTCGGCATCACTCCCCAGGAACCCGGGTCCACCAACTGGTACGCCGCCGTGGCGACACCGGAAGGCCACCGGGAGACCCTTGACGAGCTGCGTGCCCGCTTCACCGGCTGGCACGCCCCGATCCCGAGGATCCTCGCCGAAGTCGACGAGGAGACCGTTCTGCGGCACGAGATCCACGAGCTGTCCTCGCACCTGAGATCCTTCGTGACGGGCAACGTCGCCCTGGTCGGCGACGCGGCGCACGCCATGTCACCGGCCCTCGGGCAGGGCGCGTGCCAGGCCCTGCTGGACGCCGTCGCTCTCACCGACTGCCTCCGCACCGCGGACGAGGTCGAGACCGCGTTGCGCGCGTACGACGCCAGGCGCAGAAAGCCCGCTCAGCGTCTCGTGACGATGTCGCGGCATATGGCCCGCTTCTCGAACCACCCCCTGACGGGACCGCGCAACGCCCTCCTGCGCCTCCTCCCCGCCTGACCACGGCCAAGACCTCCCGCTCGACCTCGTCCGAAGACCTCCCTCCCGGCCACGGCCACGTCTTTCCGCCCGACCACGGCCAGGACTTTCCGCTGACCGCAGCCGAAGACGCGACACCCTCACACGCCTTCCCCCGCCCGACCTCGGCCGGAGCGGCAACGCGCTCATGCACCCCCTACCGCTTGACCTCAACCAAAGATGAGGTCGCAAGCTGGTCGGGACATCCTCACCCACGAAGGAGATCCGCATGATTCTGGTCACCGGAGCGACCGGCAAGGTCGGCGGGCAGACCGTCACCCAGCTCCTCGACGCGGGCCTCCCCGTACGCGCGCTCACCCGTGACCCCACCTCCGCCGCCCTCCCGAAGGGCGCCGAGGTCGTACGCGGTGATCTGGCCGACCCCGCCACGCTGGACGACGCCCTGGACGGGGTCGAGTCGGTGTTCCTCGTCTGGCCCACCCTCTCGGCCGACCACGCGGCACCCTCGACCATCGAGAAGATCGCCAAGCACGCCCGCCACGTCGTCTACCTCTCCGCACGCGGTGTCCCCGACCTCGCACCGGGCACGCCCGAGCCGGACCCGAACTCGATCCTCGGCTCCCATGCCCTCATCGAGCGGCTGATCGAACGGTCCGGGCCGGAGTGGACGTTCCTGCGGCCCGGCGGGTTCGCCGCCAACACCCTGATGTGGGCCTCGCAGATCCGCGACACCGGCACCGTCCGCTGGGTGCACGGAGGTGCCACCAGGGCACTCATCCACGAGCGGGACATCGCCGCCGCCGGGGTGAGCGTGCTCACCGGCACGGGCCACGCCGGAGCGAGGTACGTGCTGAGCGGCCCCGAGACCCTCACCCAGATCGAGCAGGTGACCGCCATCGGCGAGGCCGTCGGCCGGGCGGTCCGCTGGGAGGAACTCCCGCCCGAGGAGGCGCTGCGCGAGCTGGTCGACCAGGGCTGGCCGCCCGCGGCGGCGAAGGGGCTGATCGACGGGCACGCGCAGATGGCGATGTTCCCCGAGTCGGTCACCTCCACCGTGGAGGAACTCACCGGAAGGCCGGGCACCCCGTTCCGGCAGTGGGCCGCCGACCACGCCGACGACTTCCGCTGACGCGCCTCGGCCGGCTATTCGTCGTCGATTCCCGGCAACACCGAGAAAGAGGTGAGCCGGCGAAGAGAACGACGTGTTCCGCGAATGTCGAGATCCCCGGTGGCGGTGACCTGCAGACGGCATCCGGCGCTGTTCACGCGTCCGGGGTGCCGTCCGCTCGCGTCCGGTGCGAATACGGATACAGCAGCAGTCGGAGCTCGCCCCGATCGTGTTTGCGGTCGCGACGTGCGCGACTGACGCGAAGTTCGCCACCTTGGCGTCGTGCCGCACACCGGTCGCTAGCGGGGCGTTCCTTCGCGCTCGCCTCGTCGGGCGAGGCGTTGGAGTTGTCCTTCGTGCACGTCGCTCACCCACTCCCAGCCGGGCTTCGCCGACGGGCCGACCCGTGGGTCGGTGGAGACGTGGCCGTCCCGCAGCGCGAGTACGTACGCCCGATCCAGGTCGATCCGCGCCCGCACCTGGTCGGATCCGCCGACGGACCCGTGGCCGGGGACGACGACGTCGACGCCGCCCGCCACGCCCTCGATCAGGTCCAGCGCGGTGAGGTATTCCTCGATCGGGTCGGCGGTGCCCTCCATGTCGAGCATCGGGACCAGGACGTCGGACAGCATGTCTCCGGCGACGAGCACCCCGCGTTCCCCGATCAGCAGCGCCGCGTGGCCCGGGGCGTGCGCCCGGTGCTCGACGATCCGGATCTCGGGGCCGTCCCAGGGGATCCGCGCGGTTTCCGCGGGCAGTCCGGTGATGAGGCCGAGCAGGTCCATCGGCACCTGCCCGGCGATCTCCGTCTCGAGAAGGTGGTCGGCGATACGGTCCTTCGCACCCGCCTCCGACAGCTGCTCCCGGATCGTGGCCGCGCAGCGCGCCGTGCCGTAACGAGGCACCTCGCCGAACCCGGCGTGCCAGAGCAGGTGGTCCCAGTCCGGATGCGTGGAAAAGCCCGCCACCACGGGCCGGCCCGACTCGCGAAGGTCGTTCGCGAGGCAGTCGAGCTCGGAGCCGGTCACGCCGGGGTCGACGAGCAGCACACCGGTCCGGCCCCGCACCACAACGGTGTTGGTCTGCACGAACTCGCTCTCGTGGACCCACACACCCTCCGCGACCTGCTTCAGCACGAGCTCGTCTCCTTCGCGTCCCGGATGGCGTAGTGATGCATCGTGACGCCCTGGTCGAACGATCGCTGCTCCAGCAGGTCGAGATCGATCGGCAGGTCGTAGTCGTCGAACAGCGGCCTGCCGAAGCCGAGGATCGCCGGATGGGTGAAGAGCAGCAACTCGTCGAGCAGCCCCGCCCGGAGCAGCTGCGTGGCGAGCGCCGCGCCGCCCACACCGATGGTGCCGTCGGTCTGGTCACGGAGGGCGGCGAGCCGCTCGATCGCGTCGTCCCCACCGATGATCCGGGTGTCGTGATCGGCGCTGTGGCGGGTGCGGGAGACGAGCACCTTGGGGGCCGCCGTCCAGATCTCGCCGTATTCACGCAGGAAGTCCGGCAGCGACGCGTCCTCGCGCGCCCGCGGCCAGAACTCCTCCATCGTCTCGTACATGACCCGGCCCTGGACCATCACCGCGAGCTCCCGCGCCCGCGCGTTGAACTCGCGGTGCAGCTCCTCGCCGATGCGCAGCCACTCGCCGGCGCCGTTGTCCCCGGGAACCTGCTCGATCCGCAGGTCGAGGGACACGTTCATCCAATAGAGGAAGCGACCCATCAGCTCCTCCTTCCCATAGTGCTTGCATTTTGCAACTACTATATTGGCAACGAAACAACCGTCAAGGAGGAGTCGTGGAACCACGGTCCGGCTGTCCGATCAACGCAGGCGTCGAGCTGCTCGGAGATCGCTGGTCGTTGCTCGTGCTGCGCGACATCATCTTCGGCGACCGCCGATACTTCCGCGCGCTACTCACCGGGTCGATCGAGGGCATCGCCTCGAACATCCTCGCCGACCGCCTCAAGCGGCTCATCGACGCGGGGATCCTCACCCGCGGCGCCGCGGGCCGCGGGCAGCGCGCGCGCTTCAGCCTCACCGAATCCGGCATCCAGACCCTGCCGATCATCTACGCCCTCGGCAACTGGGGCCTCGACTGGGCCTCCGGCAGCGCCGAGCTCCGCAGCCGCCAGCAGCTCATGCGCGACGAGGGTCCGGCGTTCGTCGAGGAACTCATGGACGAGCTCCGCGTCCGCCACCTCGACGCCCCGCCGAAGCCGCACGAAGGCCCGGGCGCGTTCGAGCGACTCAACGCCGCCTACGTCGCCTCCGGCGGCTCCGGCGGCTCCGACTCCCGCCCGTAGACGGCGTCCAGGAGATCGCGGACGAACCGATCGAGATCGTTCAACCCGGCGGCGGCCAGGGTGTCGTGACCGTCCGCCAGCAGGTGCGGGACGGCGGCGTGCATGGCCAGCGTGACGGCGGCGGCGCGACGCGGGGTGACGGGCAACCCGGCGGCGCGCTGGGCCCGCTCGAAGTCGGTGAAGTCGGCGGCCGCGATCGCGTCGAGTATGGTCGCCAGCCACGGCCTGCGCGCCGCCTCCGCCTGGAGTTCCAGGTAGGCGAGCAGGCGAGAACGGCCGGGACCCGCGACGTTCTCCAGAAGCCCGCGGAACATGGCCACCAGCCCGTCCCGATCGACGGGTTCCCCTCCCGGCACCTGGTGGTACAGCTCGACGCAGCGCTCGGCGATCGCCCGCAGCAGGGAGTCTCTGGTCGGGAAGTAGTTTTTCGCGGTGCCCGGCGGGGTGGCCGCGACGGCGTCGACGGCCCGGTGGGTGAGGCCGCGCCCCCCGGTCTCCGCGAGCACCTCGATGGCCGCGTCCCGCAGGCGGTCTCGCCGCTCCCGATTCATCTCGCCGACATTACCACCACACCCGTGGTGACTTCTGCCGGCGACCTTGGGACGCAGCGAGCTTGAGGCGGTCCCGCCCCCGTCGGCCGCCTGGACGAGATCACCCGGGAAGACGCGGCGGGCAGCATGACCGGACACGGCGGAACCTCCGGCCAGGCCCGCGGGCGGGCCCCGAGGCCGCTCCACCCGTACGGATGGGGCAGCATGGAGGGGTGAGCGAGGGCACGAGCACACTGGCGAGACTGCTGACCGGGGGCGGCGTCCTGGTGCTGAGCGGGGCCGGGATCTCGACGGAGTCGGGAATCCCCGACTACCGGGGACCTGGCGGGACCCTGAACCGGCACACCCCCATGACCTACCAGACGTTCACCGGCGATCCGGTGGCCAGGCGGCGCTACTGGGCCCGCAGCTACCTCGGGTGGCGGGCGATGACCCGGGCCGCTCCGAACAACGGCCACCGCGCGGTCGCGTCCCTCCAGCGGCGGGGCCTGGTCTCCGGCATCGTGACGCAGAACGTCGACGGCCTGCACCAGGCGGGCGGCGCCCGGTCCGTCATCGAGCTGCACGGCAACCTGCGGGAGGTGGTCTGCCTGGGATGCGGCCACTCCAGCCCGCGCGAGGAGCTGGACCACCGCCTGACCGAGGCGAACCCGCGCTTCGGCGCCCTGCCCACCGCGATCAACCCGGACGGCGACGTCGAACTGCCCGACGAGGAGATCGACGGTTTCCAGGTGGTCGGATGCCGGGCGTGCGACGGAGGGATGCTCAAGCCCGACGTCGTCTTCTTCGGGGAGACCGTTCCGGCGGAGCGGGTCCGCACGTGCTTCTCCCTCGTGGAGGAGGCGCGGCTGCTCCTGGTCCTCGGGTCGTCCCTCACGGTGATGTCGGGCCGCCGGTTCGTGCTGCACGCCGCGAAGCTCGGCATCCCCGTCGCGATCGTCAACCAGGGCCCGACCAGGGGTGACGGCTACGCGGCACTCACCGTCGACGGCCCTTTGGGCACGGTCCTTCCCGAGCTGGTCCGCCTCGTCGACACCGAGATCGACACCCAGACGGTGCCCACCGGCTCACCCCGCTGATCCGCCCGTCCGGTCCGACACGCCCAGCACGGCCCGTACGACGGCGTCGGTGTCGGCGAGGTCCTCCAGCACCAGCTCAGGCCCCGCCTCGCTCAGGACGTTCACGTCGTTGAAGCCGGTGGCGACCGCGATCACCCTCGCTCCACCCTCATGACCCGCACGGACGTCGTTCGGCGTGTCACCGATCAGCACGGTGTTGCGCACGGTGAAGGAGTCCCCGTACTTGTCGGCGGCGCGTCGCTGCGCGCCGGCCACCAGCGCGGCGCGGTCCTCGTGGTCGGTGCCGTACGCGCCCACCTCGAAGTCCACGAAACCGTCCAGCCCGAAGACGGTGAGCTTGCCGATCGAGACCGCCTCGGTGTTGCCGGTGAGCACCGACTGCACCACGTCCTCGCGTTCCGCCAGCGCCGCGAGCACCTCGCGTGCCCCCGACAGGGCCCGGCCACGCTCCCGCATGACGGCCTCGCGCACGACGAACGCCTCGGCGAGGGCGACATAGAAGGAGTCGAGGAGCTCGTCCGACACCTCGACGCCGTGCGCCTGGAGGATCTCGGAGATGATCGCCCGCTCGGTCCGCCCCGCCACGCTCACCGGGTGTTCCATCCTGCGGCCGGTGGTGGCGTGCAGCGCGTGGTCGTAGGTGTCGGCGGTGACACCGCCGGCGTCGATCAGTGTGTGGTCGATGTCCCACAGTACGAGCGTTCTCGGGGAGCTCACCGCCCGAGCATAACGAAGCCGGGATCCTCGGCCCCTGACGGCCCGGCCTCCTGGAAGAGCGCGACCCCGATCGCCGACGAAGGCCCGAGCCCGACGCAAACGACACAGCGGAGCGTGAACGGCGTGGGACGGCGTCCGCACGACCGCCCGCGAGCGGGTCGGCCCCCGTCTGGAGGCCGCTCGCCCACATCCTCGTCCGTCAGAGGTCGACGCGGGCCAGGAGCGGCAGGTGGTCGCTGCCGGTGGCGGGCAGGGTCCAGGCGGCGACGGGGACCGCCGTACGGGTCATGACGTGGTCGATCCCGGCGAGGGGGAGGGCCGCGGGCCAGCTGAAACCGAACCCCCTCCGCGCCGAGACCAGCCGCGAGGTGAGCGGGGCCAGGCCACGGTCGTCGACGGTGCCGTTGAGGTCGCCCAGCAGAACGACCCTGTCCAGCGTCTCCGAGGCGACGGCCGCACCCAGCGCGGCGGCGCTCTCGTCCCTGCGGCCGGACCCGAAACCGTCCGACGGCCGGATACGGATCGAGGGAAGATGCGCGACGTACACGGCCACGTCCCCCTGTGGCGTCCGCGCGGTGACCCGCATCCCACGGTTCCAGTCGGGTCCGACGTCCGCGGGCCTGATGTCCACCGGCCGCACGTCCGCCAGCGGGAACCTGGACCACAGGCCGACGGTGCCCACGACCGCACGGTGGGGGTGGCCGGAGGCGAGAACGTCCTCGTAGAAGGGCCGGACGACAGGCGTCAGCTCCTCCAGGGCGATGAGGTCGGCCCCGGCCCCCGCCAGGGCGAGCGCCGTCCCCTCGTGGTCGGGATTCTCCTCGCCCACGTTGTGCTGGAGCACGGTCAGGTCACCCGCCGCCTCCCGGTCGGCGGGCAGCACCCGCCCGCCGAAGACCACGCCCCACACCGCCGCGGGCAGCACCAGGGACACCGTCGCGAGGACCGAGCGGCGCAGCAGCGCCAGACAGAGCAGCGCGGGAACGGCCAGGCCAGCCCACGGCAGGAAGGTCTCCAGCAGGCTGCCGAGATTGCCCACGCCGTTGGGCACGACGGCGGGGAACGCGAGCAGCACCGCCACCAGCACGGCGACCGACGCGAGAACCCGTCCCCGCGACCGCGTTCCCGAAGCCCCTGAGGACCTTGAAGACCCCGAGGATTCCCCGGATGCTCCGTCCGACGCGTCCCGCCCCTGCCCCCGTCTCCCTCCCCACGCCCGGAGCCCGGCCCGGCGAGCGTCCTTCTTCCCGCCCTCCCCGCCGACCTTTCGATCTTCGATGCTCATGCGTCCGACCGTACGATCATCGCGGCCCGGCCGGGCCCTCCATCGCGAAACGGACATCTAGTCGGCCGAGAGGCGTCCGGCGAGCCGGTCCAGGCCCTGCCTGATCATCTGCCCGTACCCGTCGTCATCGAGTGCGCCGACGGCGGCGCGTCCGCGTTCGAGGTGGTCGCGTGCCCGGTCGAGGTCGCCGAGCCTGCGGTAGGCGTCACCCAGGTTGAGGTGCAGGGATGGGTAGAAGCCGCTCACCGAACCGGCGACGCCCACCTGCCGGGCCCGCTCGTCGGTGACCAGGTCGGCCGCCTCCAGGGCGCGCAGGTCCCAGAGCAACTCCTCCTTCACCTCGTCCTGCACATCGGCCATCCAGTGAGCGAGAGCGCACCGGTGCAGAGGATCGCCCGTCACCCCGATCTCCTCCCACAACTCGGAGAACAGCCTCCGAGCGGCCTTCCGCTCACCCCGCCTGCCCAGATCGGCGGCATGGCCGATCCTGGCCATCATCACATCGGGTGTCACATCGGGCTCGGTCATGCGGTCTCCTCGGCGGAAGGTCAACGGTGCGGCGACTGTAGCGACGGCCACCGACACAATCCGCTGTGGACCGTTCGGCACGGTGAAGGCGGTTCACGGTGACGCGCACCCGCCACCGGAGACGGGTGCCCGCCGAGCGATTCACGTGTCCGACGGCCGGTGCGGCACACCCCAGTCCCACAGTGCCTGGAGCACGGGGCCGAGATCGCGCCCGCGGGAGGTGAGGCTGTAGCGCACCCGGGGCGGCCAGTCGGGGCGGCGGTGGCGATCCAGCACACCGGCCTCGGCCAGGTGCGCGAGCCGGTCGGACAGCACCTTGTCCGACAGCGCGGGCAGTGCCTGGCGAAGCTCGCTGAACGTACGGTCGCCCCGCAGCAGTTCACGGATGATCAGGGTCGTCCAGCGTCCGTGCAGGGCCGCCAGGGTGATCTCCACCGGACATGACGGGGTGGGTTCTGTGACGTTCGCATGGGGATGGTCGGGCAGGCCCGAGTAACCAACCGTTTGGTGAGCCACGAAGGCGCCTCCTAGCGTTGCCGCGTCCGAGTTGTTTCTACCGAAACGGAGCGATGATGCGACAGCTTGCCGAACGTCCGGAGGATGTGCCCACCGTCTTCGCCGAGCGCTTCAACGCCGGTGACGCCGACGCGGTGGCGGAGATCTACGAGAGCGACGCCGTGTTCGTCTCGGAATCCGGCGCGCCGCTGACCGGAGAGCAGATCAACATCGCCAACGGCCGTTTCCTGGATCTGGGACTGCCGATCACCGTCCGTCCGCGACACGTCCACACCACGGGCGACCTCGCCCTGCTGATCGTCGACTGGGTGATCGACGGCACGGACCGCGGGGGCCGGCCCGTGCACCTCCAGGGCACCGCCACCGACGTCGCCCGACGGGGACAGGACGGGTACTGGAGGTACGCCATCGACAACCCCTTCGGCGCGGCGGAGAAGGGGTGAGGGTCTCCTCGGTCGCCGGAGCGACCGAGGGATCCACCGCGCCAGGGGAGGTCGGCGAAGAGTCCGTCTCAGCTCAGGAGATCTGAACTCCCGCTGCCTCGGTCGTCGAGGACGAGGGCGGACCGCCCGTTGACCGTGTAGCGGATGTGCGTGACCTCGGGGGTGTGGATCACCCTGGTGGGGATGAGCTCGATCGCCTCCTTCTCCGCGAGGCCGAGGCCGAGGTCGGCACCCGGCCTCGCGCCCGCGCCCAGCCCCGCCCCCAGGTCAGCTCCCGGACCCGCGCCCAGGCCCGCGCCGATGTCGGCGCCGAACAGGCTCATCCCCCTGCCGAGCACCACCGGGACGATGTGCAGCTCCAGTTCGTCCAGCAGACCGGCCTGGAACACCTGGCGCAGCAGGGTGCCGCCTCCGGCGATCGCCACGTTCTTACCCCCCGCGACGGCGCGTGCCTGCTCCACGGCACTGGCGACGCCGTCGGTCACGTACGTGAAGCTCGTCCCGCCCTGACGCACCAGGGTCTCGCGGGGGCGGTGGGTCACGACGAACACCGGCGCGCGGAACGGCGGCTCGTCACCCCAGGGAACCTCACCTCCGTCCGCCATGTTCCGCCCCATGACGTAGGCCCCCGCGGCCTCGAACGACTCGGCGATGATGTCGGAGTTGACGTCCTTCTCACCACCTGCGAAGCCCTGCCGCTCGCGCCAGGCCATGGCGTCGATCACCCACCGGGTGACCCGGAAGAAGCCCGCGGCCTCCTCCGATTGCAACCAGCCCGACCGCTCACCGGTGTGTCGCGGACCGGCGTAGTAGCCGTCGAGGGACACCGACATCTGTGCCGTCACCTTTGTCATATCGCTTCGCTCCTGTTCCGGCGGCCCCCCTTCCGGGGCCCGCTCGGTGGAGGATCGGAGCCGCGAACCGGATTTCTACCTGCCCGCGCGAATATTTTTTGCGCGGCCTCGGCTCGGCTCTCACAGCGGATGACGCGATCTCGCGTCCGGTCGGCTCAGCGCGCGCAGCGGGCGGCACGCAGCAGGAGGAACCGCTGCTCAGGACGACTACCGGCCAGACGCGCGGCCTCCCGATACGCCGAGGACGCGGCGGCCCTCTCCCCCGCCCGGTCGAGCAGGTAGGCGCGGACGGCGAGCAGCCGGTGATGACCGGCGAGCATCCCGGATTCCAGCTCGTCCAGCAGCTCCAGACCGGCACGCGGTCCGCGTGCCATCCCCAGCGCGACCGCCCGGTTGAGGGTGGTGACGGGGTTGGGCTGCAGGCGCTCCAGGATCTCGTACAGCTCCAGGATCTGCTGCCAGTCGGTCGCCTCGGCCGACGGTGCCTCGTCGTGTATCGCCGCGATCGCGGCCTGGACCTGGTACGGGCCGAGCCGGCGGGTCGCGAGCGTACGGGTGAGGATCTCGGTCCCCTCCGCGATCGCCTCGGCGTCCCAGCGGGACCGGTCCTGCTCCTCCAGCGGCACGAGCACCCCGTCTGGGCCCGTACGCGCCGCGCCGCGCGCCTCGGTGAGCAGCATCAACGCCAGCAGGCCCGCGACCTCGCCGGAGTCGGGCAGCCGCGCGTACAGCCGCCGTACCAGGTGGACGGCCTGTCCGGTGAGGTCGGGCCGGCGCAGGTCCGAGCCGGAGCTGGCGCTGTAGCCCTCGTTGAACATCAGGTACAGCACGTGCAGCACGACCCGCAGCCGAGGCCCGTGCTCGGGATCCGGGGGCAGTTCGAACCGCGCCCCGGCCTCCCGCAGGCGCTGCTTGGCCCGCGAGACGCGCTGCCCCATCGTCTTCTCCGGCACCAGGAAGGCCGCCGCTATCTCGCCGGTGGTCAGCCCGGCGACCGCCCGCAGCGTGAGCGCCAGCTGCGACGAGACGGTCAGCGCCGGGTGACAGCACAGGAACAGCAGCTCCAGCAGGTCGTCACGGACCACCTCGGCGTCCGGCGGCGGCGCGACCAGCGCGTCGCGCGGCGTGGCGTCGAGAGCGGCTTTCTCCCGGCGCTCCCGGGCGCTGTCGGCCCGGACCCGGTCGATGTACCGATTCGCCGCGACCTTGTTGAGCCAGCCCAGCGGGCGGGCCGGGACACCGTCACGCGACCAGGCGTCCGCCGCGGTGATCAGCGCCTCCTGCACGGCGTCCTCGCAACGGTCGAAGTCCCCGTACCGACGCACCAGCGAACCGAGCACCCGGGACGCCGACGACCTCAGCAGCTCCTCGACCGACTCAACCGAGTCGACCGGCTCGACCGGCTCGACCGGCTCGACCGGCTCGACCGGCTCGACCGGCTCGACCGGCTCGACCGGCTCGATCAGCCCAGCCGGCTTGACCGCCTCGTCCGCTTCGATCGGCTGAACCGGCTCATCCGGCTTGACCGGCTCGAAAGGCTCGTCAGACCTCGCCACTCGCCCAGTCACGTCCCATCAGCGGCCACACTTCCAGGCCACCGCCGTACAACGTCCCCGGATAGGCCCGCGCGATCTCCATCGCCCGCTCCTCGTCGTCCACCTCGACCACGAAGTAGGAGCCGACGAACTCCTTCGCCTCGACGTACGGGCCGTCGGTGACGACCGCGTCACCACCCACCCACCGAACCGACCGCGGCCTGGGCATCAGCCCTTCGGACTCAAGGAGCTCCCCCGACTCACGCAGCGTCTCGTTGAACCCGTCGACCTTGGCGATCAGACTCGCCATGTCCTCCGGCGCGAGAGCGTTCCAGATCTCCTCGTTGCCGTAGATCAGCATCAGATACTTCATCGTGCCGTCCTCCTTGTTGATAGCGGACCGTATCGTGACAGCACGACGATCCTTGGGGAAGCCACTCCGTGGTCCGGGAAAATGCCCGGCCTCCGACTCGATGTGCCGCCCGTCGTCGGATTACCAGGCACTCATGCGGTCGGGTAGGCCGTTCCCCGGATGAGGAAGGACATCGGTGTACGCACCGCGGGCAGCAAGAAGCGCTCCAGAGCGGTGATGGTGAACCCGGCCTGCTGGATCACCAGCGCGCTGTCGCGACCGGTGTGACAGCCACCGGCCAGGCGCGGCCAGACGGTGGCGTCCAGCAGGTCCTGCACCCACCTCATCCCTGCCGAGTCGGCGCGTACGTGCTCCAGGAACCGCAGCTGCCCACCCGGAGCCAGCACCCGGCGCATCTGGCTCAGCGCCGCGTGCGGGTCGGGCAGCGAGCACAGCACCAGTGAGGCCACCGCGGCGTCGAAAGTGCCATCGGCGGCCGGAAGGTGCTCGGCCAGGCCCTCGCGGACCTCGACAGGGACCGGTGCCCGTACAGCCGCGGCACGGGCCAGGTGACGCAGCCGCGGCTCCGGCTCGATCGCGAGCACGCGCGTGACGGTGGACGGGTAGTGGGCGAAGTTCAGCCCGTTTCCCGCACCCACCTCGATCACCTGACCGGACAGGCCCTCCAGCAGCGCCTGGCGATGTCCGGCCAGCCCTCGCTTCTCCACGACCCGGCTGATGCGGGCATAACAGCGGGCGAAGAGCGGATGGTCGACACTCGTGGCAGCCATGCTGTTCTTCTTCCCGCTCGTCACCGTCTCACCGGGTGAGGGCGGGAGCAGACGGTTTCCCCATGAGGGAATGACCGGTCCGCGCCGTTCCACCGTCGCGCTCGGTCACCGCGGTCGTACGATCCGGAAGAAGTGCCGAATGTCGGAGATCAGCAGGTCGGGGGCCTGCAGCGAGGCGAAGTGGCCACCTCGGGGGTGATGGGACCAGTGGGTGACCGTGTTCGAGAGCTCCGCCAGCCCGCGGATCGCCCGGTCGCCGGGAAAGTTCGCCACACCCGTCGGGACCGGTGAACGCTCGGGAGGTCGGCCCCACGACTCGCCTGCTTCCAGATAGAACCGGGCCGCCGATCCGGCGGTCGCGGTCAGCCAGAAGATCGTGACATTGGTCAGGACGGTGTCACGGTCGACGGAGGTCTGCTCGGTTCCGGCGGGGTCCCAGTCCACGAACCACTCCAGGTTCCAGGCGAGCTGACCGACCGGGGAGTCGTTGAGCGCGTACGCCAGAGTCTGCGGCCGAGTACCCATCTGCGTGGCGTAGCCGGAGCGGCCGTACCACCACATCTCGTTCTGCTCGGCCTGCTCCCTCTCCGCCTCCGAGAGCGTGTCCAGCATGCCGGGATCGGCCGGGGTCGCGGCGTTGGCCAGCGCGTTCACGTGGATGCCGATGACACGCTCGGAGTCCCCCCGGCCGATCTCCGGGGAGACGACGCTGCCCCAGTCGCCGCCCTGGGCGCCGTAGCGCCGGTATCCCAGGCGTCGCATCAGCTCGGCCCAGGCCCGCGCGACGCGGGTGACCCCCCAGCCGGTCTCCCGCGTCGGCCCGGAGAACGCGAAGCCCGGCAGCGACGGGATGACGACGTGGAAGGCGTCCGCCGGGTCCCCGCCGTGTGACCGCGGGTCGGTCAACGGCCCGATGAGGTCCAGGAAGTCGTACACCGTGCTCGGCCACCCGTGGGTGATGATCAGCGGAGTGGCGTCGGGCTCGGGCGAGCGTACGTGCAGGAAATGGATGTTCTGCCCGTCGATCGTCGTGGTGAACTGCGGGACCTTGTTGAGGCGGGCCTCGTGCTCCCGCCAGTCGTAGCCGGTACGCCAGTGCTCGACCAGTTCGACGAGGTAGTCCTTGTTCACGCCGTAGGACCAGCCGACGCCGGGAAGTTCGTCCGGCCAGCGGGTGCGGGCGAGGCGGTCTCGCAGGTCGTCGAGTTCGGTCTGCGGAATGTCGATACGGAAGGGCGTTTCTGTGCTCATGCCGCCCACCCTGTGCCCCGTGTAGGACAGCTCCGTTCCTATACAGGGGCGATAGTGGAGGAATGTTGGAAACACCCGCTCGACTGCTGCGACTACTGTCGTTGCTGCAGACGCACCGCGACTGGTCCGGTACGGAACTCGCCGAGCGGCTGGGAGTCACCACCAGGACGGTACGGCGCGATGTCGACAGGCTTCGTGAGCTGGGCTACTCGATTCGCGCCTCGATGGGCCCGGTCGGCGGTTACCGGCTCGGAGCCGGTTCCTCGCTACCCCCGCTGTTGCTGGACGACGAGGAGGCGGTCGCGGTCACGGTCGGCCTGCACAGCGTGGCAGAGGTCGAAGGGGCTTCGCTGCGCGCCCTGACCAAGATCGAGCAGATGCTGCCGTCCCGGTTGCGACACCAGGTCATCGCGCTGAGAAGCGCGGTGGTCGCGATGTCTCCCGAGAGCGGCCCGCCGGTGAAGGCGGCGGTGCTCACCGCGATCTCGGCCGCGATCCACGCTTCCGAGGGGCTGCGTTTCGACTACGTCAGCCATCACGGGGCCGAGTCCCGCCGCGGCGTCGAGCCACATCGCCTCGTCTGCTGGGGACGGAAGTGGTATCTGGTCGGCTGGGACGTCGAACGGGCCGACTGGCGCACCTTCCGGGTCGACCGGATCTCGCTGCGAACGCCCAACGGCCCTCGGTTCACCCACCGAGAACCACCCGACGGCGACGTCACGACCTACCTGTGCAGAAAGATGGGCTTCGAGATGTGGCCACTCCGCGCCAGGCTGCGGATGCACGCCTCCGCGACGGACATCGCCGGACGCGTCAGTGGAATCGTGACACCCGTCGACGACCACACCTGCCTGCTGGAAATCGCCACGGACTCGTTCGATCTCGTCGCGTTCACCGTAGGCATGCTCGACGTCGACTTCGAGGTCGAATCTCCCCCGGAACTCGCCCGGCATCTCCGCGAACTGTCCCACCGCTTCGCCAACGCGACCGCCCTCCCGTGACGAGGATTCCGCCCGTCAGGAGAACGTCCCGGACAGCGGCGACGCGCCTGCTCCCCGAAGCCGTGACCTCATCTCACCAGACGCTGTGCGAGATCGACCAGCTCGGGCAGGCGCAGCACCCGCTCACCGGCCCCGGGCAGCGGGACGTGCAGGGGTTCGGTCCAGCGTACGGGGATCGCGTCGGCTCCGTAGACGGCACCCGCGAGACCGCCGGTGACCGCGGCGACGGTGTCGGTGTCACCGCCCAGGTCGATCGCGGCGCGTACCGCGTCCGCGTAGCCGGAGGTGGTACGCAGTGCCCAGAGCGCCGAGCCGAGGCAGGGCCAGACGGCACCGTTGGGCTCGGTGGCGTCGTCGGGGTGCCAGTGTGACGCGAGAACGACGGAGTATCGCTCGCGCTGGTCGGGATCGACGAGGGCGAGGCTGTCCGGCAGCGCGGCGACGGGGTCGCCGCCCTCCAGCGCCACACGCAGCAGATCGTGGAAGATGGCCGTTCCCTCCCAGGCCGCGGGGTCGCCGTGGGTGAGCGCGGCGATGCGGCGGGCGGCGTCCATGGTGGCGGTCTGCCCGTGCCGGGCGAAGTAGACCGCCGAGGTGGTGGCCCGCATCAGCGAGCCGTTTCCCGCGGCGCGGTGGTTGACCTGGAAGTGGGTCGCGGCCGCGCGGTCCCAGGGCATGCCGTTGGTCAGGACATCCTCGGTCTGCAGCCCGATGTCCTTGGGATCGGAGGCCGCCCAGCGCTGAAACCTGGCGAAGACATCCGGTAGGTCCAGCCCTTCGCGCTCCAGCAGCGACTCGGCCAGGTGCAGGGCCATCTGCGTGTCGTCGGTCGCCTCCCCGACGTCCCAGCCGCCGCCCCCGCACATCTCGTTCTCCTTGCCGGGAACGTCGCCGGGAGTGTTGCCGGGAACGCTGTCTGGAACGCCGCCGGGAGCACTGCCTGGAACGCCGCCTGGAACGGGAAACCGGGCGGAGAACGCCCCGGCGGGACCGAATTCGAAGGGGGCGCCCAGCGCGTCGCCCACCGCCGAGCCCACGACGGCACCGATGGCACGGTGTGTACGGTTCATCGCGGCAGCCTACAGAAGGACATCTCCGGCACCGAGCCTCGAATCCTCCGACTTCGACGGGAGCGGCGGCGCATCCGTCGAAGGCTGCGGCACTCACCACGATCTTCGACCGCGTTCCGAGCCTCCGAGGGGCCGCGAAATTCGCTTCGTGTCGTGCGGGAGAGGTTCTACTGTGGCCGGGTGGCGACTCAGATGATCATCATCAACGGTGGTTCCAGCTCGGGGAAGTCCGGGATCGTACGGTGCCTGCAGGCCGTTCTTCCGGATCCGTGGCCGGCGTTCGGCGTTGATTCGTTCATCGACGCGATGCCCGCGAGGATGCGGGCGTCGACCGAAGGGCTCGAGATCACCGCGGACGGCGGGGTGAGCGTCGGGGCGGACTTCATGGAGCTGCAGACGGCCTGGATGCGGGGCGTCGTAGCCATGGCCCACGCCGGCGCCAGGGTCATCGTCGATGACGTCTTCCTCGGTGGAGCCGCCACCCAGCAGCGGTGGCAGAGGCTTCTGGGCGAGCTGGACGTGCTGTGGGTCGGTGTGAGGTGCGAGGGTGCGGTCGCCGCGGGCCGTGAGATCGCACGCGGTGATCGGGTCCAGGGGATGGCCGCGTCGCAGGCGGAGGTGGTTCACGACGGCGTGATCTATGACGTGGAGGTGGACACCACGCATACCGAGTCCCTGGCGTGCGCGCGGATCATCGCCGCCCGGGTCGACTGATCGACGAAGCGGCCCTGTAGAGCGACCATCTCCAAGATCAGAATTTGACCACGACCATCGGCCCGTCGAGACCTCCCCGCCAGACACATCGACGCCCCAATCCGACATAAAACCCAATAAGCGGACATACGGGACGACGCCGAAGCGTCCAGGAACACAAACCGGTAACGGCTCGTGCCCGTGCGATCACAACGCTTGACAGGAGGGCTCGTTTGCAATGTTATGCACTTAACCGACTTATTAAGTAGGAATTAAGGAGTAACCCATGAAGGCTCGCAGGCTCCGGGGGACGGCAGTGGCACTGGCCGCGGTCACGGTGACAGCCCTCGCGGCGGCCTGTGGAGGAGGCGGGGGGTCCTCCGGCAGTGACGGCGCCACGGCGAAGACAGAGGTCCGCCTCGGCTTCTTCCCCAACATCACGCACTCCACGGCCCTGGTCGGGGTGCAGAAGGGGCTGTTCGCCAAGGCGCTCGGCGACGACGCGACGCTGAAGATCTCGACCTTCAACGCCGGCCCGGCCGCGACCGAGGCGATCTTCTCCGACGCCATCGACGCCACCTACATCGGGCCGAACCCGGCCATCAACGCCTGGTCGAAGTCCAAGGGCGAGGCGATCAAGATCGTCGCGGGCGCGGCGTCCGGCGGCGTGTTCCTCGTGGTCAAGCCCGAGATCAACGGCGTCGAAGACCTCAAGGGCAAGAAGATCGCCACACCTCAGCTCGGCAACACCCAGGACGTCGCGCTGCGCTACTGGCTCCAGGAGAAGGGCATCAAGACCGACACCAAGGGCGGCGGCGAGGTCTCCATCCTCCCCCAGGAGAACGCCCAGACCCTGCAGACCTTCGCCACCGGCGACATCGACGGCGCCTGGGTGCCCGAGCCCTTCGCGAGCCGTCTGGTCCAGGAGAGCAAGGGCAAGATCCTCCTCGACGAGACCGAACTCTGGCCGAACAAGCAGTTCGTGATCACGCACCTGATCGTGCGGCAGCAGTTCCTCAAGGAGCACCCCGACCTGGTGAAGAAGCTGGTCGAGGCGCACGTCGAGGCCAACGAGTTCATCAAGTCCGACCCGGCGGGCGCCAAGGAGTCGATCAACGCGGAGCTGAAGGAGCTGAGCGGCAAGCCGATCGCGCAGGAGATCCTGGACAGCGCCTTCGGCAACATCACCTTCACCAACGACCCGATCGCGTCCTCCCTCGCCGGCAGCGCCGAGCACGCCCAGAAGGTCGGCCTGCTCGACCCGGTGGACCTGAACGGCATCTACGACCTCACGATCCTCAACGAGGTCCTGAAGGCCAAGAGCCAGCCTGCCGTGAGCGACAAGTGACCGGTCCGAGCGAGCACCACAGAACAGAAGAGTCGAGGCGGCACCACCGGTCACCATCCGGCGAGCCGCTGGTCAGGGAGGCGAAGTGACAGCTCCGATCCAGGAGCTGCGCCCCGGCCGGACCGACGGGCACGAGCCCGCGGTCCGGCTGGACGCGGTTTCCAAGGTGTACGGCAGGGAGCTGTTGGCCCTGGACCAGGTGACGCTCTCGGTGGACAGGGGCGAGTTCGTCTGCCTGCTGGGAGCGTCCGGCTGCGGCAAGAGCACGCTGCTCAATCTCGTCGCGGGTCTCGACCGTCCCACCGCCGGGGAGATCGACACCAGGGAAGCCCGAATCGCGATGATGTTCCAGGAGCCCGCCCTGTTCCCCTGGCTCACGGTCTCAGGGAACATCGAGCTGGCGCTCCGGGTGACGAGTTCGGGCAAGACCACGAAGAAGGAGCGCCAGGCGCGGGCGAAGGAACTCCTGGAGATCGTCCACCTCGCCGACTTCGGCCACAAGCGCCCGCACGAGCTCTCCGGCGGCATGCGCCAGCGGGTCGCGCTCGCCAGGGCCCTCGCCCAGGAGGCCGACGTACTCCTCATGGACGAGCCCTTCGGCGCCCTCGACGCCATGACCCGCGACCTGCTCCACGACGAGCTGGAGCGGATCTGGCGGGAGCGCGAGCTGGCCGTCCTGTTCGTCACCCACAACGTGCGCGAGGCCGTACGGCTCGGCGACCGGGTCGTCCTGCTGAGCAGCAGGCCCGGCACGGTGATCGAGGACTTCCCCGTGACGCTGCCGCGGCCCCGCCGTACCGACTCCGCCGAAGTGGCCGAACTCGCCTCCACCATCACCGACCGGTTGCGCCAGGAGGTGTTGCGCCACGCCCAGCCGGCGGCGCAGCGGCCCGCCGGCACCGGGATCGAGAAGTAGCGGGTGACCAATGACTGCTGATCTCTCCCAGCACATCGCCGGCCTGGACGCGCTGGAACTGTCCCACCGGGAACGACAGAGCCTCGCCTCCAGGATCTGGGCCAGAACCTGGCCGATGCTCTCGGCGATCGCCCTCGTCCTCGCGGTCTGGGAACTGGTCGTGCTCAGCGGCTGGCGCCCGGAGTACGTCCTGCCCGGCCCCTTTACCGTCCTGGCGGATCTGTGGAACCGCCTCGGTGAGGCCGAGTTCTACCAGGCCGTGGCCGTGACGATGCGCCGCGCGGTCACCGGGTTCGCGGTCGCGGTGCTGGTCGGGCTCGTGGTCGGCGCGGCCGTGTCACGGGTCAAGCCGCTGCGGGCCGCGCTCGGCTCCCTCATCACCGGCCTGCAGACCATGCCCTCCATCGCGTGGTTCCCGCTCGCGATCCTGTTCTTCAAGCTCAGCGAGAGCGCGATCCTGTTCGTGGTCGTCCTCGGGGCGGCACCGTCGATCGCGAACGGGCTGATCGCCGGCGTGGACTACACCCCGCCGATCCTGCTCCGCGCCGGGCACATCCTCGGCCTGCGGCGCCTCGCGCTCTACCGGCACGTCATCCTGCCCGCGTCACTGCCGTCGTTCCTGTCGGGACTCAAGCAGGGCTGGGCGTTCGCGTGGCGATCCCTGATGGCGGGCGAACTGCTCGTGATCATCGCCCATCAGGCGTCGATCGGCGAGCAGCTCGACAACGCCAGGGAACTCTCCGACGCCCCCGGCCTCCTCGCCACGATGATCGTGATCCTGGTCATCGGCATCGTGGTGGACATGTGCTTCGGCGCGGCGGACAACGCCCTGCGGCGTCGCTGGGGCCTCGACCAGGGCGTCGGCTGAGAGCGCGGCGGCAGCGGCGACAGCGGCGACACGGTCACCCGCGTTCGACCGGTCGCCGCTGCCGGACCACGACGGCGTCCCGCAGCCGTGGGACCGTACCGACGAACCACCCACGCGCCCGGACGGCGTCGTCGGCGCCACCGGAAGACCATCGACGTCGCGGGCGAAACCGGCGGCCATTCCCAAGATCAGAATTTGACGACGATCGGTCGAACGTGTTGTTCCGCCCTCTCCAACCGGGCTAAACAGGTTCACATGACAGAGACACCAGCAGCCGGACGCCCCCTGCCGCGGCCACCGGTCGCCGATCGGCGGACCTGGCAGAAACAGATCGACGAACTCCGGGCCAAGGAGAAGGCCCACGCCAGGGCCGGAGACGCACTCGCCGCCGAACGCCGTCGGCTGCCGATGGTCGAAGTCGATCCGCGGACTCCGCTGATCGGAGCCGACGGCCCGGTGCCGTTGATCGACATCTTCGGCGGCCGATCCCAACTGATCGCCTACTTCCAGATGTGGCACACCGGTGAGCCTGCTGCGAAGCAGTGCATGGGCTGCACCTTCTCCACGTCCCACATCAACGAGTTGTCCTACCTGCACTCGCGGGACGTCGGCTACGCGACCTTCTGCCAGGGACCGTACGAGGAGAGCTCGCGCTACCGCGACTTCATGGGCTGGACGATTCCCTGGTACTCGGTGCCGCAGGACGCCGTGGACCGATTGGTCGCGGACCGGTACTTCGGCATCCTGGTCACCTATCTCCGCGACGACGACAAGGTCTACGAGACCTACTGGACCACCGGCCGCGGCAACGAACTGATGGCACCGTCGTACGGACTGCTGGATCTGACCGTCTACGGCCGGCAGGAGTTCTGGGAGGACTCGCCGGAGGGCTGGCCTCAGCGTTGGGACACCCGAGGCGACCAGTTCCTGCTGGACGGCCGCCCGACCGCCCAGTGGTCACGGATCAGGGCCGGATACGACGACGACCTCGGCACCTCGTCCGGCGATGATCACCAACCGCACTGCCACTGAACGGGCATCCGTCAGGGGAGAGAATCCACTGCTCGCCGCGCCAAGAGCGACCTGAGCCGATCCGCCGCGAGCGCCGACGCCCAGATCAAGCAACCCTTCCACTGCCTCCTTGCCGCACGCGGCACGGGCCGCGACCGGCGATCGCTCGGCGACCTCGGGGTCGTCGCGCAGGCTGTCGCGCGACCACGCGCGGCACGCCCAGCGGCGCCGGCCCTCGGATCACCGCCGCGGGCATGCCGAGGAGCCGCCTCACACGTCATCTCGCGCGAGGGCGCCGGCGCGGAGCAGTCGCCACAGGCCGGCGAAGGCCAGGGTGGCCGTCACCGCGCTCATCCCGAGCCGTCCCCAGTGACCGGTCTCGAACTCGAACGCGGTCTGGCGCAGCACCTCCACGGAATGAACGGCGGCGCCCTGCTCGAACATGATGTCGTTGCGCGGCCAGAAGTACAGGACCGAGAACAGGAACTCGCCCAGCAGCAGTGACAGCAGGCTGCCGCCGGCCCACAGCCGCGTGTCCCGGATGGGCCACACCAGGATCAGGGTCGCCACGGAGGCGATCACGGTCACCGCGCCCATCGGCGGGAAGAAGTCGGCGGGACCGCTCACCACGAAGAACTCCACCGACTCGGCCAGGGAGGCCGGCACGTCGTGGAACACGTTGGGGTAGATGACGATCGTCTCTACCGCGATACCCCCGAACGCCACCATGGCGATCCAGACGTACGCGGTAAGGACGGCGAGAGAAAGTCGATGTCGCATCAGCAGGCTCACCTAACGGGTGGGAAGCTCGGACCCGGTCACGCTACGAGTCCGCCCCTCGCCCCGTCGTCGGCCTGAAAGCCCGACGCGCGTACGCGTTTCGACGTACCTTCTCGCGGTCGACGCTTGATGGTGCGGGTACCCGCACCATCCTGAGAGTGCGTTCCGCGAACTGATGCCCTGTTCGTCGTTGGCGTTGGGAAACGACTCCCGCAGTGGGCCGCCTTCGAGCCTCAGCCTGGACCGTCCCGTGTTCTCAGGTCGTGGACTGGGCGATGAACACGAACTCGCGCCCCGGGCGGTCAGGGGCCTCTCGCACATCGAGCACCCGGTAGCCATGAGCGACCAGGCTCGATTCGACCTCCTCGCGGCTGCGGAACCGCAGGGTCGAGTCGGAGACGACCGTCGCACCGTCCACCGGCAACCTGTAGGTGTAGCGGAAGGAGACGAACGGCAGGCTTACTTCGGTGACCTCACGGCGCCGCTCCACCTGTCCTTTCCCGGGGATGTCGAGGATCAGGTGATCATCGTCGGCGGCCCACTCCTCCCAGGCCCGATACTCGGGTCGCCTGGTCTCGAACACGAGATATCCGCCTCGACGAAGAACGGCGTGGACGCCCCGCAGAGTCTCCGCCCAGTCGTCGTCGGTGAGGAAGACCTGCGCCACGTTTCCCGTCATCACCGCGAGATCGGCGCCGAACGGCGGCACCGTCCTGACATCTCCATGAACCCAGGTGACCGTTGCGGTCGCGTCCTTCGACTTCGCGACCTCAAGCGACGCCTCCGCCGGATCGACCCCCACGACGGTACGGCCGGTTGCGGCGAGCAGGACCGCGAGGGATCCCGTCCCGCAGCCGACGTCGAGTACGCGGTCCGCCCCCAACTCGTCGGCGAGGTCGAGGTAAGCGGCCAGGTCGTCGCGGTCGCCGTCGAAGGCGTCATAGACGGGTGCGAGACGAGGGTGCGCGAAAATCGCATCAGGCACCCGGCGACCGTATCCACGTTCAAGCGTCCCGGCCACGGATTTAACGAACCGCCCGGCGACTCGCGGCTGTCCCGCGAACAACCCGGCCGGATCGTCCAGGACACGCGGATCCACCCGGCTCGCCCTGCCGTCCCCGATCCCGATCCCGAGAAGGGGAGACGACATCGGGGGTGGGCGCCTCGTTCAGGACGACCAGGGTGCCCGGCTACACGTTCTCCTCAGCCGGCCGGGCACAGCTCACTCAGAGGTCCGGTGGGGAGCGCGATCCATCCCTCGGAGCGCGCCGAGTGAGCTTGGTCCTGTGCCGGAACGGTCGCGAGACCCTGAGCCGCGGCACGGGCGGTGAGCGCGGCGATGACGGCGTCCGTCGCATGGTCGGACGTCCGGCAGATTCGCTCGTGTTCCCCCAGGTCCAGCCATGGCGCCGCTTCCTGGAGTTCATCGACCAACCGCGCGAGTCCGCCACGGTTCGCCGGGCTTTTATAGCGGCCGTGGGGCAGGCCCCAGCATCTGAGCGAGGCCGCGGGGTAGACCTCCGCCACGACACCGGTACCGCTACGGTCGACCGGCTGCCCCTGCCGGGCAAGCTCGGCGAGCAGGGCCGCGCAACGCAGGGCCGTGCTGCCGATGAGATTCGCGGAAACACTCAGAGGATAGAAGTCCAGGACTTCCTTCACCTCGTAGTCGGTGACCCGCATGGTGAACTGCCTGCGCCAGGCGACGTCCGTGCTGCCCTCGGGCACGGCGACATGTCCCGTGCGGTGAGCCGTGATGAAATCAACGAACTTGTCCGGCCAGCCGAGCGGACAGTCGATACCGGCCTTGTCCGCGCCTTTGATCGCTTCGACGATCAGATCATCGTCCGCCACAGTCTCCAGCCTGCGGACACGGGCCCCGTCGGCAGACCAATCAAGCCAGGCCACCGCCGTCTCTTTCGCCTCTGTCGCCAGGTCAACACCAACCGTGAACACCGTTTCACGATAAAACACCGGCTGATCAGCGGACAGGCGGTACTTCTACGGAAAGCGGCTGCGTACGCTCAAGGACCTGGACAGCGCCGCGATCGTGTTACGCGAGATGTGGCCGCCGACCCGGACGGTGATGCGCGGACCGCGCTGGACGGCATGGACCTGCCGGCAACCCCTCCTCCTGCCAGGAGCATCACGCCTTGGTGGCACTGACGAGGCCGCTCTCGTAGGCGATGATGACGAGCTGGGCGCGGTCGTGCACATCCAGCTTCGACAGCAGGCTGCGCACGTGGGTCTTGACGGTGGAGATGCTGAGGCGCAGGTGGGCGGCGATCTGGGGATTGGTCAGACCGCGGGCGACGAGCGTCAGCACCTCGCGCTCGCGGCCGGTCACCGCCGTCAGCTCGCGTGCGGTCAGGGCGTCGGCGGCGGCCCTGCGGGTGAACTCGGAGATGAGCCGCCGCGTGACCGTTGGTGCGAGCAGCGCCTCACCGGAGGCGACCACGCGGATCGCGGCCAGTAGGTCGGCCGGCGGGATGTCCTTGAGCAGGAACCCGCTCGCCCCGGCGCGCAGCGCCGCGTAGACATACTCGTCCAGGTCGAAGGTGGTCAGGATGACGACCCGGGCCCCGGCCCGTGACGGGTCGGACAGGATATGGCGGGTGGCCTCCAGTCCGTCCATGTCCGGCATGCGCACGTCCATGAGGACGACATCGGGCCGGGTGCGCGCGGCCAGCTCGACGGCCTGCGCTCCGGTGCCCGCCTCGCCGACGGCGACCAGGTCCGCCGCTGTGCCGACGAGCATCGTGAGCGTGGCACGCAGCAGCGGCTGATCGTCCACGATCGCCACCCTGATCACAGCGCCTCCTGCGAGGCGTAGGGGAGGTGGGCCAGCACGCGGAAGCCGCCGCCCGGGACCGGGCCTGCGATGAGCCGCCCACCGTACATGAGGCAGCGCTCGCGCATGCCGCGCAACCCGTGCCCACCTCCGTCACCCGGTGGGCACCGGCCGTCGTCGGTCACCTCCACCTCCACCACCCCGGCCTCAGGTACCGTGACCCGCACCCGGCAGCCGGTCCCGGCATGCTTGCCCACGTTGGTCAGCGCCTCCTGGACGATCCGGTACACGGCCAGCGCCACCCCATCGGGCAAGTCCCCGGCCTCGACGCGCAGGTCCACCTCGATCCCCGCGTGCGCGGCCAGGGCGTGCAGGTCCTGCAGCCGTGGCACGGGCGCGGCGCCCTGGAGGACGGACTCCGAGCGCAGCATGCCGAGCATGGCGCGCATCTCCAGCATCCCCTCCCGGCCGATGGTCTCGATCAGCCGCAGCGCCTCGCGCGCCTCCTGCGGACGGGTCTCGGCGACGAGCCCGGCGACCCCGGCCTTCATCGTGATCAGGCTCATGCTGTGCGCGACGACGTCGTGCAGATCCCTGGCGATGCGCAGCCGTTCCTCAAGGGCTGCCCGTTCCGCCGTACGGGCCGCGTGCAGACGCTGTTCGCCGACGGCCAGGCCCGCCGTCCAGGACAAGCCGATCACGGTCAGCCCGAACCCGGCGTCGCCGAGCGCCTGCGTCCAGGACGGCCAGGCGGCGGCGAGCAGGGCGGCGGCCACACAGCCCAGCGACGCGGACAGGCCGGCGACGGCCGGTCCGCGCGGCTCCCGCACGCCGACCGAGTAGAGCACCACGGCGACCGGCAGGTAAGCCGCCTCCACGCCCATGAGCAGCGCAGCGGCGGCGGCGGCGAGCGAGACGACCAGCGAGGGCAGCGGCCACCGTCGCCGCGTCGCGACGGGCAGCGCGGCCAGGGCGGCCGCGACGACCGCCGCGATCACGCCGGTCCGCAGCTGCGCCGCCGCCGCGAAGGCGACGGCCAGCAGGAGCGCGACCACCACGTCCACGGCCACCCAGTGGCCGTGGCGCAGCCTGTGCACCACCAGGCTCTCTCTCATCAGCCGACAGTATCCGCGCAGGTCACCTGCGCGACATCGTCCGCGAGGAGGAACGCCTGTCTGGCATAGCGTCCTGGGCTGATGTGAGCTTCGTCCGGCAGGGCGATGCCACCGTGCGGTCCTGGCGACAGCGTGGAGGCATGAAGACGACACCTCTCGTGATCGCCGCCGCCGCGCTCCTGGTAACGGTCGCGTCCCCGGCGGGCGCGACCACAGCCCCGGCGCGGTTCGAACCGCCCTCTCCCACGGGCCCACACAAGATCGGCACAGTCGCGCTGCACCTGGTCGACCAGTCCAGGACCGACCCATGGGTGACCGACCGCAAACGCGAACTGATGATCAGCATCTGGTACCCGGCGCGCAAGACGGCCGGATACCCGCTCGCGCCCTGGATGCCGAAGGCGGCGGCCGACCGCTACCTGCGCGACATGGGGCTGCCGCCGGGCAAGCTGGTCCTGGGCGACACCGACGGCCATCAGGGCGCTCCGGCCGACCGGCGGCTCGGGCGGTTGCCCGTGGTGCTGTACTCGCCCGGCGCCAATGCCTCGCGCTCCTTCGGCACCGGGGTGGCACAGGAGCTGGCCAGCCGTGGCTACGCGGTCGTGACGATCGACCACACCTACGACGCGGCCGTGGTCGAGTTTCCCGGCGGCCGGGTCGTCACCAACCCGAAGGGCGAGATCACCGACTTCGTCAAGGCGGCCAAGGTACGCACCGACGACACCGGGTTCGTGCTCGACCAGCTGCCCGGCGCCCTGCCCGCGGGGCTGAGGGGGGTGCTGGATCTGAGGCGCATCGCGATGTTCGGCCACTCCCTCGGTGGCGCCACCACCTCCTCGGCCATGTACGCCGACAGGCGTATCAAGGCCGGGCTCGGCCTCGACGGCGCGGTGCTCGGCCCCGTCGCCAACGCCGGGCTGGACCGGCCGTACTTGGTGGTCGACACGCCCGGCAAGGGAGGGATGGTCAGCAACCCCGCGCTGCGGACGTTCTGGAAGAACCTGCGCGGATGGCGGCTCCACCTGACCGTCAGGGGCGCTGCGCACAACTCCTTCGGCGACGACGTCCGGCTCATCCGCAAGGCCGGGCTGCCGGTAGAGGAACTGGTGGAATCCGTCGGGACGATCACCGAGAAGCGGGCGCTGGCCTTCCAGCGCGCCTACCCGCTCGCCTTCTTCGACCGGTTCCTGCGCGGCAGGAAGTCCCCGCTGCTCGACGGGCCGACATCACGTTTCCCCGAGGTCACCTACACCAGGTAGGTCACTCACCCCCCGCCACCATCCCGGCGAGACGCATCGCCGAACACCTGCCGCCCCCTCACGCGAAGGCGCTTACGACTTCCAGCGGGGGGGCGAACAGGCCGCCATCTGCACGGCGGTCAGTCCCGTTCTCGCCTGCTGATCAGGGAGTGCGTCCGGGCACAAGTGATCTCCAAGGGGGCGTGCCCACCCTGAGGGGCATGTACAACAATGCGGGGCTCTGAAGCATGACCGACAAAGCCAAGCCCGGCAAAAAGCCGTGGTGGTATGTCCTGCTGGCTGTGCTGGCCGCCCTCGCGGCTCCGACCTACTTGGTGACGAACCTGGTTTTGGCCGTGGTGGAGGCGTCTCAGCCGTGCGTGTCACCGCCCACAGGCACCTGGCCGCCGACTGCCGCCCGCACCGAGACCTTCATCGACTTGCCGCTCACCGCGGCGGACATGCCCCGTACCTTCCCCGGCCCGGACGAGGAGTCCGTCATCGCCGCGGTCTACCGGACACCCGACGAGAAAAGGGTCCAGGTATGGCGGCGCCACCCAAAGCACACAGACCCGGACGCCTCGCTCGACGAGGAACTGCAGCAGTCCGGTAGCAAGACGGTCAGGGGCAAATCCGGCACCAAAAGCACCGATGCCTGCGCCGAGGGAATCGTGGCGATGTCGACCGGCCCGCTCGGTGGCGCGGCGGCCTGCTACCCGTCCCAGTTCAGGGACGCGAAGACCCGGATCTACGAGCCGGGGGCGGTATGTCTTTTCTTCGACCGGTGGTCCGGGGCGAAACTGGAGGGGCCGGACATGACCGTGAGCGAGCTGGCCGAGCTGATGCCCCGCCTGCGACCCGCCATCCAGGTCACGGGCACCCCGTGACCGCCCCCCGCCGCTGCCCTGTGCGTCAAGCCCATGCGGGACACACGGGGATCCGGTCCTCGGCTCCGCGGACACGACACCGAGAATGAATGCATGATGAGCCGGTGAGCACTTCCTCCAGCGAATCCGGCTCGGACCGGCCATGAGATTCCTTGTCGTCGGCGGCAGTGGGTTTCTCGGCGGCGAACTCGTCCGGCAGTGCCTGGTGGCCGGGCATGAGGTGGCCGCGACCTACCTGACCCGGCCGGGAGAGGCCGCGGGTGTCGAGTGGTCGCCGCTCGATGTGCGCCGGCGAGACGACGTGGACGCGCTGATCGGCGCGTTCCGGCCGGAGGTGGTCGTCAACGCCGCGTACCTGCAGTCAGACTGGGCCATCACGGCGACCGGAGCCGCGAACGTGGCTCTCGCCGTCGCTGCGGCAGGTGGGCGCCTGGTCCATGTGTCCAGCGACACGGTCTTCTCCGGCGCCGCGATTCGCTACGACGAGACGTGCCTGCCCGACCCGATCTCCCCGTACGGTGCGGCCAAGGCCGCCGCCGAGACGGCGGTGAGCGCGATCGCGCCGACCTCGGTGACAGTCCGGACATCCTTGATCATCGGCGACGGCGGTTCTCCGCACGAGGCGCTGGTGCGTTCACTGGCCACCGGCAGGGCGAGCGGAGTGCTGTTCACCGACGACGTGCGATGTCCCGTGCATGTCGCCGATCTCGCCGCGGCGCTCCTCGAACTCGCCGTGTCCGAGTATCACGGCGTCCACCATGTCGCCGGAACCGATGCGATCAGCCGGTACGAGCTGGGGCTGCTCATCGCCCGCCGCGACGGACTCGACGCGGACCGATTGCCTACGGGCCGGAGAGCGGACACCAACGTGCCCGGTCCGCTGGATGTGCGCCTGGAGTGCGAGATGACTCAGCGGCGGCTTCGGACCAGGCTGCGTGGCGCGCGGCGGTTTCTGGGGTGACGTTTCCATCGCCGAGGTCCGGCGTCGCGGAGTACGCCGGACGTCGGCGCCCCTGTTCTCCACACGTCACCGATCTTCAGCGGAGACCTGGCGCCACCGGCCGATTGGCCGCCGCTCAAGGCCTGAATAAGCTCGGGCGCGTCACTTCACGCCGAGCACATCAGGGAGCCCCATAAGTGGTGATCATCGCTCAGGAGACGTCGTTCGACGAGGCCGAGATGCTTGAGCTCTACGACTCGGTCGGCTGGGGCCCGTGGACGCGCGACATCACCCGGGTATGCCGGAGCCTGGCCAACTCGCACCTGGTCATCACCGCCAGGGACGAGTCGGGCACGCTGCTCGGCCTGGCACGGACGGTATCCGACGACGAGATCGTCTGCTACGTGCAGGAGTTGCTGGTCAATGCCCGACACCACGGCAAGGGCGTCGGCCGCCGACTGCTGGAGCACCTCAAGGACCGATACGCGCACTGCCGCTACTTCGTGCTCACCACCGACCATGAGTCCACCCCGGCAGGCCCCGCGAACCACGCCTTCTACCGTCGCCTCGACCTGATCGAGCACCACGAGCAGGGCTTGTCGGCCTTCGGCCTGCGGGTGCGCGACCCGCGGAGCCTCTAGACCCGCCGACCTGTCTCCGCACGTCAGTACGGCCCCCCTGTGCTCCTCGCCACCCGCCGCACGGCTGCGGTGGTCGGCATGGTCGTGTGACTTGCCTGGCAAGTCGCGCTCCCGCAACCGGTGGAGCGGTGTGTTGCCAGGCAAGTTGTCCGATCCTGATCAGATGACGCGGACCTGGAACTGGTCCCCGTCCAGGACCCGGGACTTGTAGTAGAAGGCGCCCAGGTCGGCTCCGCCGAGAGTGTTCTCCGCCAGGGGAATCATGCAGGCGCTGTAGCCGCCGGAGTCGGTGGAGACGCGCATCGTCAGCCACGTCGCGCGACAGTTGAACTCATACGCGGTGTTCCAGTTGAAGATGAAGATGTTTCGGCCGTATGGCTGGGAGTACGCGCCGTTGTAGGTGGACTTGAAGGGGTATTCGTCACAGGACCAGACTCCCGGAAGCGGGGGGTCAGGGCGCCCCGGCGGGCATGCCCTGTTGTAGTTGTTGGCCATGAGGGTCTCGTTCTGGGTCCTGGTCAGGAGATTCGTCATCTTGAAATGGTTGATGGCGAGCTGGAGGTGGCGAGCATACGACGGGTAGCGATACGACAGGACGTCGTGCATCGGGACGACCGAGTCGTAGACGCAGCCCGAGGGGTAACCGGTCAGCGCGTCGTCGCAGCGGTGCACGGCCGGCGCCGTGATCGAGGGGTTTGTCGTCGGGTTGACCCATCCCGCGTTGGCGAACCAGTACCTCATCCCACCGTGTGCCCCCCACTTGTAGCCGCTGAGCGGGCTGTGGAAGTACGTGGTGGTCGAGTGGACGCGGCCCGGAAGCGCTGACCCGCCGACCAGTCCGCTGCTGGACACCGTGCAGCTGGCGAGGCATTGCGGCTCGGCGTAGACGAAGGTGTCGAGCACCACGGGGATCGCCGGGCCGGAGACGGAGTTGGCCTGGTAGTGCCACGACTGGCTCCAGCGCAGCGAGCTGTAGTCAAGGGTCGTCAAGCTGGAGACGGTGAACTGTATCGAGCCGATGACGACCCCGTTGGGCACCGTGAAAATGAGCAGCAGACCATCCTCTATCACGCATGCGGCTGTCCGGGACAGCGTGGCGCGCCCGCCGCAGATATCGGCGGCGGCGGCGACGCCGGCGTCGGTCGTGGCCGGGCCGGTCTTCCTCGCCTGCTTGCGGATACAGGTGGCGGTCTCGGACTTCTCGGTCGCGGCGATCTTCGCCGCGTGCTGTTTGAGGTCGGCGCCGCACTCCTGTACGACGGTGGGCTCCGGTGTGGGCTTGTCCGGTGCCGCTGTCGCCGGAGGAGTGGGGACAAGCAGGGACGACAGCGCCAGAGCGACGCTCGCGATCCCCGCTTTCCATCTGGCCACGGGTTACTCCCTTCGTGGAAGAACGTTGGACGAAGGGAAACCCCGGCCTCTGGACAGGCTCTGGAAGTTTGATGAACATCGCCTTTACACTGTGGCGGTGCTGGTCGTCCAGGTGCTCGGCCGCCTGCGGGTGTGGCACGACGATCGCGAGGTCGATGCCGGGCCACCCGCCCGCCGTCTGATGCTGGGGGTTCTGGCGCTCAACGCCGGGCGGCTGACCACGCGCCGGGAGCTGATCGAGTCGCTGTGGGGCGAACGGCCGCCGTCAAGCGCGGTCAACGTGTTGCACACCCACACCAAACACCTGCGCCGCCTGCTCGACCCACGGCGCAGCCCGCGCGGCCAGGACGGGGTGCTCTCCACCGTCGGCGACGGCTACCTGCTGCGCCTGCCGGAGGACGCCCTCGACCTGCTGCGCTTCCGGCGTACGGTGGCAGCCGCGCAGCAGGCGGAAAGCGACGGCGACCCGGCGCGAGCAGCCGCGCTCTTCCGCGAGGCGCTGCGGCTGTGGGAGGACGACGACCCCCTGTGCGACGTGCCGGCGCTCGAAAGCGACCCCAAGGTGTGGGGCCTCAAGGCCGAGCGCCGCCGCGCGCAGCTGTCCTACTGGGACCTGATGCTGCGGGCGGGCAACGCCGCCGAGGTCATCGCCGCGCTGGCGGTGCAGGGCGCGGTGAGCCCGCTTGACGAGGCGGTGCAGGCCACACTGATTCGCGCGTACCAGGCGACGGGCCAGCGGGCGATCGCCTTCGAGCGGTACGAGACCACTCGCCTCGTGCTGGCCCGGGAACTGGGCGTGGAGCCGAGTGGGGAGCTCCAACGGGCGCACCGGCATCTGCTTGAGGAGCAGGAAAGCCGTGGTGTGCCAAGGATTCCGCGTCAGCTCCCGGCGCCGGTGCCGGACTTCACCGGACGCGTCGACGAGCTGGCCCTGCTTGACACCGCGAGCGCCCGCCGCCCACCGGGGGTCGTGGTCGTCTGCGGCACCGCGGGCGTGGGCAAGACGGCTCTCGCCGTCCACTGGGGTCACCGCAACCGCGAACTGTTCCCCGACGGGCGCATCCACCTCGACCTGCGCGGCGACGACGCCGAACACGCGTTACCCCCGCACGAGGCGCTGGGCCGCATGCTGGCCGCCGTCGGCGTGTCCGCTCAGGACATTCCGGCCGACACCCAGTCGCGGGCCGCGCGCTGGCGCACCGAGACCGACGGCCGCAGGTTGCTCGTGCTGCTCGACAACGCGGCCTCGACCGAGCAGGTACGGCCGCTGCTGCCCGGTACGCACGACACCCTCATGGTGATCACCAGCCGGGACAGGCTGGCCAACCTGGTCGCCCTGCACGGCGCGCACCGCATCGAACTGGACCTGCTGCCCCGCACCGACGCCGTCCACCTGCTGCGCCGGCTGGTGGGCGAGCGGGCGGGCACCGATCCCGACAGCGTCGACTCGCTCGCCACCATCTGCGCCCGCCTGCCACTGGCGCTGCGCCTGGCCGCCGAGTACGCCGGGGCGCAGGCGCACCTGCCGCTGGCCGGCGTGGTGACGCGGCTGCACCTGGCCGGACCGCTGGATCTGCTCGACTGGGGTGGGGCGGCGATCCGGCACGTCTTCGGCTGCTCGTACCGGCTGCTCGACGCCGAGGCACAGCGCCTGTTCCGGTTGCTGAGCCTGAACCCGGCGCCGCACTCCACACCGGCCTGCGCGGCGGCACTGGTGGAGGTCGACGAGATCGACGCGGCCCGGCTCCTGCACCGGCTCACCTCGGCGCACCTGCTGCGATGCGACGCCTTGGGGCGCTACGGGTTTCACGACCTTCTGCGTGCGTACGCCGCCGAGATCAGCCTTGCCCTGGACGGCGAGGCCGAACGGCAGGCGGCCGTGGACAGGCTGCTGGAGCACTACTGCGGGACCGCCGTCGAGGCGAGCGACACCCTCTACCCCGGGTGGAGCGGGAGCCGGCGGCACGCCGGGCTCGCCCTCAAACCCAGCGGCGTCACTCTCTCGCCGGGCGCGGCACTGTCGTGGTTGGACAGCGAGCTGGCGTCGTTCGGCACGATCTGCCAGTTCGCGGTCAGGCAAGGGCGGCCCGAGCGGGCGGTCACCCTTGCCGCCGCGTTACACCGCTACCTGGAAGCGGGGCACGGCACCGAGGCCCTGTCGATCTACGAGTGCGCCGTCGACGCCGCGCGGGGGATGGGAGACGAGGAGGGCGAGGCGCATCTGCGGACCAACGCCGGGGTCATCCTGCGGTTGCTCGGCCGGTACGCTTCGGCCGTCGAGGAACTGAGCGAGGCGCTGGAGCTGTGCCGGAGCAGCGGCAACCGCCACGGCCAGGCCCGCTCGTTGTCCAACCTGGGCATCATCGAGGAACGCCTCGGCGAGTTCGCCTCCTCCGCCGCCCGGCACCGCGAGGCCGTCGCGCTCTACCGCGAGATCGACGATCCCTTCGGCCAGGCGGCGGCGCTGACCAACCTGGGCAATCTCAAGGAGTCGATCGGCGAGCACGCCGAGGCGGCGCGGCACTTCCTGGCCGCGCACGACATCTTCGCCGCGCTCGGCGAGCGTGCCGGGCAGGCCATCGCCCTGTCCAACCTCGGCCAGATCCACAGTTCGCTGGGCGAGGACACGCTTGCCGTCGCGAAACTGCGCGAGGCGCTGAGCCTGTTCCGCGAGATCGAGCACCGTGACGGGGAGGCGACCGCGCTGAGCAACCTCGGGACCGCCCTGTGCCGTCAGGCGAAATTCGACGAGTCCCTGTGGCACCTGGAGCAGGCGCTCGAGATCTTCCGGTCGACCAGACACAGGTACGGCGAGGCGAGTGTCCTCAACGCGATCGGTGAGGCGTTGCACACCATGGGCCGTGACGGCGAGGCGGCGCAGCGACACCGGCTGGCGCTGGCGATCGCCGCCGAGACCGGCGACGAGGACGAGCGCGGCCGTGCCGCCGCCGCGCTCGAAAACCTCGGCTGAGGATCGCGAGGCGTGAGAGCACGGTGTCGGCGCGACCGGTGACGGCCTCGTACGAGCCGGTGAGGAATCACAGTGCGGCGTCACCGTCGCCGTCGCGGATGTGCAGGCGCGCGAGGTTGACGAGAGGTTCGAGTGCGTGACGCGCGGTCCGCACAGACCTTGAGCCCGCAGCCGGGAAAGTCAGGGGTAACCCCCGGCTTTCTTGTTCAGTACGACGGGGTGTCTTTTTCGCCGCGGAGCACCCGGAGTGCCTCCTCGGCCCGATTCTGGGCCTCCTGATGCGTCAAGCCGTCCACGGAGGCGACGAAGGAGACGAAGACGTCCCTGTCGGGGGCCTTGAAGCTGAAGGTGTCTCCCAGCGAGGGGAAGATTCTGCGCGTGAGTTCCATCGTGGACGCGGTGATCTTCTCGTTGGGAGTACTGTCCCCGCCGATTGCCGAGAGCATGCCGAACCATGCGCCGAGGCGCCACGTCAGGGCCTTGGCGAAGGCGATGTTGAACGGAATCCCCACGATGGGAATGGAACCGACGAGCTTGTCCCAGAGCAGGTCCTGGGCGAGGAAGGGAATGTTCGGCTTCAGGTATTCCTTGGCGGCCTCCCCGGTGATGTGGCCCCTGCCGTAGATGCTCCGTACGTCGTTCCACAGGTCGATGTAGAACGGAATCGCGATCACGTCGACGACCAGGTTCGCTCCGCCGCCGAAGAACCCGCTCGCACCCTGTGCCAACACGTTTCCCGTCGCGAGGGTGCTGGTTCTTTCGTAAACCCGCGCGGCGCGCTCCTCTTTTTCTTTCATGTTCCCTTCCGCTTTTTCGTGTCATGCCAGATGGAACGAGGCCGGTGGACCGGCCGTACCGAGTGTAGAACCAAGCGCCTGTCCAGAAGTTCTGCACGTAACCGGGTGCGATATCGCCGGAGTGGACAGACGTTGACAGGGGCCTCGCCGGAGGTTGGATCGAAGTCGCCTTCCTCGTTCACTCCGGCCGGCGAGGTGGTGGCCAGTATGCGCCCTTCTGTCGTGTTCGCCAATGCTCCGGCCGTCTCGGGCGAGCACCTGCGGGCGCCTCAGCCGCCGTGATCGCCCACGGGTGGCTGACGTACCGACACGGCAGTGAGGCGAGAATCCCGCCGACCCCGAAACGGGCCTGTGTGGCGGTGAACCGCTCGACCACGGTCACGGTCGTTCCTCCAGGAGCAGATCGGCGCGAGCCGTGGTGATCGGCAGGCCGGTGGCGGCTTCGATCGATGTGGCCGGTCGGTCAGGTGGAGCGGTGGTGCATCCATGCTCGCTCCGCCTTGCCTTGACGCCGGTGACAGGGTTCTAGTGTGGCCGCGACAGACGGGTGGGGACGTCGTCGACGCATGGTGAGGCCATGACGCCGCCTCGGTACCGGCCCATGCCGATCCGCGACCGCCCATCCATCGCACCGACCGGCCGACCGAAGGAACGACGATGAAGTTCGCCGTCAGCTACAGCACGCCCTACCACGGCGTCGACCCCGACACGATCGTGGCCTACGCCCGGCACGCCGAGGACTGCGGCTTCGAGGCGCTGTATCTGCCCGAGCACATCGCGCTGTACCCCGGCGCGGCGGTCGGGCACTTCGAGCTCCCGCCGTCGCTGCCGTACTTCGATCCGCTCGATTGCCTGAGCTTCGTCGCCGCGGCCACGCGACGGATCCTGCTCGGGACGGGTGTGCTGCTGCTGCCGTACCACCATCCGGTGATCCTCGCCAAGCGCCTGGCGACCATCGACGTACTGTCCAAGGGGCGGATGCGGCTGCTGACCGTGGGGCTCGGCACCCTGCCCGGTGAGGCCAGGGCGACGGGCGTCGACTTCGGCACCCGTGGGCGTCGCGCCGACGAGGCGATCGACGTGATGCGGCTGCTCTGGGCCGGTGGCGAAGAGGGGGTCGACTTCGACGGGGAGTTCTTCGCCTTCGACGAGCTGTGCCAGTTTCCGAAGCCATACGGGGTCACCCACCTGCCGATCCACGTCGGCGGATCGAGCCGGGCGGCCGCACGCCGCGCCGGACGACGCGGCGACGGCTACTTCCCGGGTGGCGCGCTCACCCCGGACGAACGCGCCCTCCAGATGGACCTCGCCCGGACCGCCGCCGCCGAGGCGGGCCGCAGCCCGGAAACGCTGGAGTACACGCGATCAGGGGCGATCGACATGACCGCCGAACAGGTCGAGGCGTTCGCCGCGCAAGGCGTGACCCGCATCGTCGTGAGTGCCACCGCCACCGAACCGGAACGGCAACGCGAGGAGATGTCCGCGTTCGCCCAGCGGTTCGCCCTTCCCGACACCACCGAGGCGGGGACGCGCACCTGACGCCTGCCCCGCCTCTCGAACCGGGCCCGGCCGGTTCGCCGCTTGTCCGGCCTCGCACCGAGCCCGGCCGCCTGCCGCGCTAACCCGCCGGGCGCAGGACCCGCTGCCAGGAGGTGTGCGTGTCGTGCAGGGCGCGTTCGCGCCGGTCGACTGTTACGCAGATGTTGTCACCGGCGAACGCCTCACGCCAGACGTAGCCCTGGATGCAGGAGCGCGGCCCGTCCGGGCCGTTCGTCCAGCGACCGGCCCCCATCATGTTGTCGGCGATCACCTGGTCGCGGATCTCCTGGGTGACGCAGACCTGATCGAAGCTGTCGGCCCCCCGCCAGACGTAGCCCGGTTTGCAGGCGTTGGGGCCCAGGACCAACCTGGCCGGGTTGACCCGCGAGGAGGCGGCGGCGTTGTCGGCGATCACCTGCCGGCGCGCGGCGGAGCTCACGCACACGGTGTCGGAGGGCGTGGCCAGCCGCCGCGTACGCTGGAGGAGGCATTTGCCGTTCTCCTCCCAGTTCGGCGCGTCCGCAGTGTCGGCCTGGGTCTCCTCGTAGACGGCCGGTGTCACGCACACCAGGTCGTTGGGCGTCGCCTTGCGGTGGACGTAGCCTGCCAGGCACTTCCGCGTGATGTCGGTGCTGACCGTGACGACCGCCTCGTCCTGGCCCACGGAGTCGATGGAGACGCTGACCCCGTTGGTGTTCAGCGACGTCACGGGATCACGCGTTTTGCTGCGCTCCCTCAACAAGTACGACCTGCCCTCCCTGACCTCGTGCAGGAGCACGATGTCGCCGGGGATTCCCTTGCTCTGGCCGGTCTTCTTGCGGAACTCCACCGTGTAGTAGTTGAACGGGTCGGCGACGTTGAACGGGACGCGCACCAACAGCGTGCCCGTCGAGCCGGGCTGGTCCAGGGGTGCGAGGCGCACCGTCCGGTCGGCCACGCCGTCCGCGCCGAGCGTGACGATCCGGTGGGGTTCCAGCCAGCCCATCTCGTCCCGGTTGGGACCGTTGAAGCCGACCGCGCTGGTGCCGAACCTCTGCGTCTCGTACGTGTGGATGTGCATGGCGCTCATGACGTCCCACTGGTCGTCGTACTCGCCGAACTGTGCCCAGTCGGCGTTGCGGTAGGTGGGGTCGTCGGAGAAGGAGTGGTCCCTGTCGTAGCCGTGCAGTATCTCGTGGGTGGTGAAGCCGAGGTTCCAGGCGAGCGGGTCCAGCAGTATCCGGCCCCCTCCCGCGGAGCCCGAGTCCCACGCGTAGTTGACCATGGCGGCGACCCGGTGGTTGGACGGGACGGTGTAGCCCGCGGCGGCGGCCGTCCGGACGCAGTCCTCGGTCCGCTGCCACCGGTCCTTGGCCTTGGCCTGCGCGACCGTGACGGGCATCGTGTACCAGCCCTTCACCACCGATCCGGACACACTCGTGCGCCCGTGCGACTGGTCGGCGAGATAGTCGGCGAACCCGCCGAGTCCCCTGCCCGCGTCGGTGAACAACTCCCGGAAGAACTGCGGGGGCCTGGGCTCCGTATCCGGATGGTCGGCGAACTTGCACAGCAGCACCGACCAGGGCAGGTCACCCTGCACCGGGTACGCCTGTGCCGGTAGGGCGGGCACGCAGACCAGGGTGAGCAGCGTGACCGCGGCGGTCAGGAACGATCTTCGTAAACGCATGGGTCCTCCATCGGGAACACCTGAGATCAGACCGAAGATCTCAACCACCGGTTGTCGCTCACTTGTGTGCGAATGGGACCTCACAGCCGGGTCCTGACCGGTGCCGTCACTCATGAGGTGACCGCCGGATCACATGCCGGCCACCGGCCTGAAAGGGCTCCCCGGGGAGTGGTTCCAAGGCGCACGTCCCGGCCGCCGAGCCGTGCGCCCGGACGGCGCCGGGCCGCCTTGAACCGCGCATCCCGGGCCGGCTTCTCCACCATTGAGATGCAAGCCGTCTCCCATCACCGTTCGGCACCGTGGCATGAGCGTGAGACGGCGAGGTGCCGCTCAGGGCATCGGCCACCGCCGTCCACGGCATTCCATCGCGCCCATCGTGAAACGAAGGTGCTCATGAAACGTGTCACGACCCTGCTCGTCCTCGGCCTGCTCGCCGCGCTGTTACCCGGGACCGCCCACGCGGACCACGAGTACGGCCAGGCGGTCGTCCAGAGCGTCCAGGTCGACAAGCCCACCTACGCGGGGCCGTGCCATGGAAGGGAGAACGATCTCAAGGTAACCGTGCAACTGACCTACACCGGTCCGGGTTGGGCCTATGTGTCCTACACGTTGAGCGGGATCAGCGACGAATACGTGCACCACGTCCATCAGCAGGAGCAGAACGGGCCGGGCACGTACGAGTTCCGGATTCCGTTGACCGAGTCGGGGACCAGGCAGCTCAAGGTGGTCGGCCTGGTGTGGAACGGCGGCGAGCCGGTCGAGACCGGCACACCGGTACAGGTCACGATCGACCGAACCTGCCAGGACGCGAAGGCGACCGTCGAGCCCGTGGGCGACTACACCGGGCTGTGCGGATCGGAGGCCACCACCCCGATCAAAGGGGTGATCACCTCACCGATCGCGCAGACGGTCCGCTACCAGTGGTACTACGCCATCACGTACGGCGGCTCCCCCGTACCCGGTCACGAGATCCAGACGCTCGTCTTCGACAGCCCCGGGGCCCGTGAGGTCACCGGCTTCCTGCCGCGCACTTCGTCGGGTTGGCCCAGGCGTTACTACATCAACATCATCGAGCCTTCGCCCAACCCCAGCCAGGCTGTGATCACCCAGACGACCTGCGCGACCCCGCCCGTGGACATCGCCGGCGCGAGCCAATTGAACTACGACGGCCCGTGCGGTCCGGACTTCTCGACCCCGACACGCGCCATGATCACCAGCGGCAAGGGGGAGACGCGCTACCAGTGGGTCGACGAGAACGCGACCCCGCTGCCCGGGACCGGCGTGCAAACCGTGAACATCTCGGAGCAGGGCGGCACGCGGTACGTGGACGGCCCGCGGCTGCCCAGACAGCGCCCGGGGAGCGGAAAGGTGGGAATCGTCTTCCCCGACCTGCGTACGGACGTGATCGGCCTGACCTCCTGGTCCACGACCTGCCGCCCCCTCGCGACACCGAACCTGACCCAGGTCGAGTTCACCGGCGAGGAGGAGTCCTGCGAGTTGCGCCGGCCCGCCACCTTCACGCTGAAGGGTTCGATCACCGCGCTGGGGCCGGGTCCCATCCGCTACGCGTACGCACGCAAGAGCGCCCAGACGAACAACGCCTGGGTCCGCGACCCGTGGACCTCGCTGACGCTCACCTCGGCCGGCACGGTCGACGTGCCCAAGCAATGGACGGTGCCCTTCTCCCGGCAGGGGGAGCAGGGATACTGGCGCCTTGAGATCGACGAGCCGTACACGGGCGTGTCCGGCCAGGCCCGCTATTGGTTCTTCTGTTCCAACCAACCGTAAGTTTTTTATCCCGGGCTTCCGAGCCCTTCTCCCGCCGAACAGGGCGTTCTGTCGCTCTGACCGCTGAGGAGGGCTCGGGACCGGTGAATGACGTGGCAACCGGTCAGGTGGAGCGATGGTGCACCCATGCTCGCCCTGCCTCGGCGGCCCGCGCACGGAAACCGCGCCCTTCCTCCGGGCCGAACCGCGCCTTGTGCAGGCGGAACAGCGTCCACAGCGCGGCCAGGCCGGTGACCGCGTCCGCGGGTGCTGACTGCCAGGCCGGTACGCGGGCCAGAAGCGCCTCGGTCTGCTCCGGGGTGTGGCCCGCCTCGATGAGGCGGGGAGCGAGCATAACGGCGTCCACCCACGCGGCACCGCGCACCGCGAACGCCCAGTCGATGACGTACGCTCGCCCGTCGTCGATCCGGAAGTTGCCGGGGTGCAGGTCGTAGTGGAGAAGGGTGTCCCCCTCCAGCGCGTCGAGGCTGAACGTGGTGAGGGCCGTCTCGTACATGGCCCGGTCCGGCAGCTCCCCGGCGAGCAGGGCCGCGGCCTTGGCCTGGAGTCCCGCGATGTTCACCGCGACCTCCGGAAGCCCGCCGGGGCACGGGGTGAGCGCCTCGTTCAGGACGACCAGGGTGTCCAGCACGAGCGGCACATCCGGCGAACCGGGCGACAGATCGGCGTCGCGGCCGTCGACGTACTCGTGCAGCAGCACGATCCACCCGTCCACTTCGCCGCTCCAGCGCAGGTGGGGCGCGGGCAGGCCGGGTGGCAGTACGGCACCGGCTCGTCGTTCGCGCTCGTAGAGGGGCGCGGCCGGGTTGGCGGTGGGGACGGCCTTGAGGAAGACGATCCTGTAGTCATCGGTGTACAGGCGGGCAGTGAGCCCTGGCATGAGCCCCTTGGTCACGGGGTCGGCCTTGAGGACCTGGCCGACCTGCTGCTCGACGGCGGCGCGCACGTTGCTGGGGAGGTCGTCCCACTGGGGTTTCACGATCAGCTCTCCCTGGGATCGTCGGCGCAGGCCGTGTAGCACTGGTTGCATTCGCCTGCGGGGATCCCCCTTCGAGGATGACTGCCAGGCCAGCGGCTCGTATGGCCTCGACGGTAGTCCCGATCGCGGTTACGGGGTGGGAGATCTGGGCGGTGGGCACGACTGGCCGCCTACCTTCTCCCCGCAGGCACGGGGCTACGGCGACACTCACTCGGTCATCAACGAGTGGGACGGTCGATGGGAGGCCACCCTTGGGTTACTTTGTCCGTATGAGCGGACAGCGGAACGAGAGGGCGGAGGTGATCCGCTACGTGGGTGTGGCCGGTGTCGCCGCGTGGTTCGAGGTGTCACCGAGCACGGTGACAAAGTGGCTGGATCGATACGCGGAGACACACCCGCATCCGAAGCCGGACGCGGAGATCGGGGAGGGCAGGTCGGCGGTGAAAGGCTGGTTGCCGGAACGGGAAGCGGAGTGGCGCGCATGGAGTGCAGGCCGACCGGGGCAGGGGGCGGGCGGGGGCCCGAAGCCGAAAAGGTAGTCGCTGAGTCTTGCGTTTGAGCGAGACTCTTTTTCTTTGTCTGTCCCCTTTGACAAAGTCTCACCCTCTAACATTGTCCATCTAGTCGGACAATGTTAGAGGGCTACATGGACAGCGACAAGAACCAGACCACCGCCCCGGCGGCACCCGTGACGACCGACCTGCGTACCGTGGCCCTCACCGCCCGGACCACCGCAAACGCCGCCCGGGCCACCTGGTCCGCCCACGCCCGCGTCTGCCGCATCGGCCAGACTCTCCTGTGTGTCGAATGCGAGCTGCTCGGCACCGCTTTCAGCAGCGCTGCCGCCGCCGCGTGTACCGCCTATAAGGCGTACGCGCCAATCGGCAGCACCGTCACCTACCACGGCACGAAGACTCGATACCACGGCCCTGGATGGACTGTTCGCGGCATTGCCCACTGCTCCTGCGGAACGGCATACACAATCGTCCGGAACACCGGCCGCGCCCGGGACGACGTCCTGAGCGGCGTCCACATCGAGTGGATCACTCCGTCACGAGACGACGTACGGCGTACCGACCGGCGAAGCCATGCCGACGCCCTGGCCGACGGCACCCTCATCGACGTCCCTCAAGCACTCCGCACCGATATCGGCTTCCCGCCCGTCGCGTTCACCGCCGCAGCGTGGGCCGACACCGTGATGTGGACCGACGAGGACACCGCCCGCACCGGCATTCCACAGAACGAGGACGACCGCCTGTTGGACGTGCTCGCCGCGGCTCGCCCCCTCGCCCACGACGTACGGCATGACAGGCCAACGGCGTTCTCGCTGTTCCGTTACAGCCGCGACGTCGTCGATTTCAGCGACCTCGAAGTAATGAAGTCCCATCTGCAGCTGAACCTCGACTACGACGACGGCCTGGCATTCACCATCAGCCTGCCCGGCGAAGTCTGACCATGTCGCGAATGAGCAGGGCCAGTTGCTTTCTCGGCGCCCAGCGTCCGGGATCGCACTGCCCGGCAACGACTTCTGGTTGCCGAGCGGAGACCGGGTGAGCCTCAATCACGCTCTGGCCGAAAGCCGCACCGTTTAGGCGAGGACCTGACGTAGGACTTCGGCGAGTACCGCGCCGACTCCCCCGATGACAAGCAGGACGCCTGCGCAGCCACTCTGCTTAGCCGCCGTCTTGTTTACGCGCTGGGCACGGGGAGAGGACTGCGGCTGTACAGACACATGAACGACACGCTCACCCCTCGGAGTCCTGTTCCACTCGGTGTGGCGGTCGACGAACTCCTTCCTGTAATCGGCGGGGCTCAGCTCCCGTCGACGCCAAGCCTCATGCCACTCCGGGCGTCCTGGTCGGGCTTGCTGCTCACGTTCGGCTGCCAACCGCTCCGACAACACCTGTCCCTCGGGGTTGGCGAACAACCCCCCACGCTTGGCACTGATCTCAGCCTGCAGAATCTCCAGCGCCTGTTCTGGAGTGACCACCCGAATCCCCTCGGCCAGCGCCTTCATCACACGCGGATCGTCAGCCGCATCAGCAGCGATCACCAAACGAACGGTCTTGGTCACGTTGACTGCGGCCGTGGCTCCGTTCGTGACCGCGAAGTCCATAACCTCGCCGGAGGCGTCGCCTACCGGCAGAAGGCGCCACCCCTTGAGCGGTCCGTTCTTCTTTGCCCGGTCGGCCCTGGCGACCTCCTCCAGGTCGCTGATCAAGTGAGAGGCTGCGAGTTCCTTCGCCGCGCGCTGGAGCTCCTTGAGTTCAACGGGTGTCACTATCCCGTCTGCCTCGGCTCGGGCGCGTACGGTGGCGAGGAAGTGTTCATGTACTTGACGCGCGGTTGTCTGGGTCAGGCCCGCCCGTGCCGCGAGCACCGCGAGCTGTCCGGCCTCCTCTCCCACGATGCGACCGTCGGCGAGCGCGTGACCAAGCATGGCCTGATATTCCGCCACCCCCTGCGGGCGAGGCATGGGGGATTGCGCCATGAGAGGTAAACGAGCTGTCAGCGTGGCCAGCCAGCCCTCCGTACCCCTTCGTAGTCCTGCGGCGCGAGGGGCGATGAATCCGGTTCGGGGATACGGCGGCAGAGGAACCGGCGCCCCACCGGCCCAGACGAGACGCTGTGGCGCCTCAGAGATGAACTTCGACAGGGTCAATGCCAACGTTCGAGCGTCGCCAAGCGCGGAGTGTGCGGCGCGGGGCCACTCACCGGTGACCAGGTTGGCAATCTCGTCGAGGCGGTAGCCGTATAGGTCGAGATGCATTCGAGACATCACCAGCGTGCACAGGCCCGGGATCGCGGGAAGGTTGATCCCGAGGCGACCGAACTCGGCTGTGAGGAACTTGTCTTCGAACTCCAGGTTGTGGCCGACGACGATCGTTCCACTGACATAAGCAAGTAGGTCGCCGGCGACCTGCTCGAAGGTCGGGGCACCTTTGACGTCGGCGTTCGTAATGCCGTGATATTCGTCGTTGGTGATTCGCATGCCGGGGTCGACGAGTGTGGAGTATTCGTCAAGGACCACGCCGTCCCCGCGCATCCGAACGATGCCTACCTCACAGATCCGCGAGCCGCGTGCAGGGTTAAGCCCCGTTGTCTCCAGATCGATCACGGCATAGGTGAAACCACGGGGGTCGATTCCGTTTGCCCGGGTGAGCCGGCCGAAGGCAAAGATGTCGCTACCTCACATAAAGATCATGAAACAAAAAACAGGCGATAGCTAAGCTCGCAAATATAGCGGATCACCTGAGACCATTCACGCACAAGACGTGTTTATATCTGTCAGACTTTCTGGCAAGGGGTACCGGATTCAGTCAAATCTACACATGTCGCCCTCAAGGTCGCCAACTGCATAATTCATCAAACTCCACATGGTTGGAGATCAATTGGTGTTCGACAACCAGGCTGTTCGTGATCAGCGGTATCCCGCACGCGCAACAATGCATGAGGCCGTGCACCGACACCACCGCGCTACTCGCGGTGCAGAAGCTCCGCACCGTCGTGCTGGGTGAAGTCCTCAGCCAAGCATCAGCACCGATGCCGGCCCACAAGGCCGACCGGACACTCGCCTTACTCGGGCACGTGTCGGCCCAGGAGCATGGGCCATCCTCTGAACTGGCCGAGGAGATCAACCGGTGGTCTCATCCGGCGCCACCCCTGAGCACTTCCCCAGCGTGGCCGACCGCAGTCGGCGATGGAGCGACGAGCCACGCGAGGCGGTCTCAGAACTCCACGACGGCGGGCTTCCGTCCGAACTCGTGGTTCAGGCCGCCGCACTGTTCGACCTGTTGGCCGACTTCAAAGACGCTCCCCGACCTTGGAAGAAATATTCCATGCTATGAATCGCCACCCTCGCCTGAGCTCTTCATGAACCTGTTGACCCATAGCTCGTCAAAATGTCTATGCTCTCGCCGCGACGTATCATGTTGCAGCACAGGCTTCATCGACAGTGGAGCCCGTTCCGATACCGGCATTTTTCTTACCTCATAGCTGTGATCGCCTTTTGGATCTCATTGTCATCGGGGAGGTGGGCCTCCCCGAATTCGGAAGCCGGTGGAAGCGCAATCGCGTGGAAGGAAAACGGCGGATCGGCGCCTGCGAGGATTGATTCGGCGGGCTGCTTACGCCCCACACGCCCATCCCGGTATTGGGGGTTACGGACGTAGATCGTGACTACGGTGCGTCCACACCAAGCGTCCGCTCTGAAGAGTGCGTCGGCCAACGGATGGACGCGAACATCCAACCCGGCGGCACGGAGGAGAACCACCGTATAGATTTCCCTCAAAAACGAGTAGTAGAAGTTTCCGACGCGCCACGTGACTGCGGCTTCAACGCGTTCCCGGCTCCACCCTTCACGGCAGACCTCCTGGATTTTCTCCAGCGCAGGGTCCCACAGCATGCTCCGAGCCGTCTCGTCGCTCTGCAGGAAAGCGCGCGCGTCGTCCCAGGTAGGGAACGCCCCCTTCGACTCCAGGATGTAGTGAAAGACGTGTGTGAAGGCGAACGCAGGGTTCCACCGATCGATGCTTTCGATTTCTCTCGCCTGCGTGCCGACGGTGTTCCCAAGAGCATGTCCTTCCTGATGGAGAAGAACCTCCATGTCTGCAGGTGAGAGGCGATAAACAGTCTCTGTACGATGCGCCATCACATGCTTGACCACGTGGCGACGTCTGGGGTTCGTGCTCCAACCGTTGAACTTATGGCGAGCATCGGGAGCTGCCACGAAGAGCTTCGCGACTTCGAGAGCGGTGGTCACCAGAGACATTCGGTCCTCCGATCACACGACCCGATTTTTCTAGATCACGTGATGAACCATATGCTCTTATGTCGATTTTTTCACTTATGAAGTGCATCGGCCGCATACGGCCGGACCATCGTCTCGACTCGTCGCGCTGCTTGCACCGGATCCTCGTGCTCCCAGACGCGAACTACGCGCCATCCCGCCTCGGCCAGCAATCGGTCGGTCTCCGCGTCGCGTTCCCGCGTTCGCCGAACCTTCTCGGCCCAGAAGCCGGCGTTCGTAACCGCCACCGTGTGGTGCTGAGGACAGCCGTGCCAGAAACAGCCGTCCATGAAGACCGCCACTTTCGCCCTCGTGAATACGAGATCCGCAGTTCGGCGAATCGCTTTGAGCGGACGGTACGAGACTCGGTAGCGCAACCCCAGCGCGTGCACAGCACGGCGTAAGGCCAGTTCAGGCTTGGTATCACGGCCCTTGTTGGACCTCATACTCGCCCTCGTGGCCTCGCTCGACGCCCATGACTCCGTGGATCTGGTCACGGCGACAACCGTACGACCTCTGTCGACGTCCGACTGTAAGGCGGTTCGTTGGACCCAGTGCGAACAGGCGCTCGATTTTTTCGCCTTGGAGGTGTTCACTGTCTCTCGGGTCGTCTTCAGGATCACCTGACACCTGAGAGACTTCGGTCTCGCGGGTGTCGAGAGGTACAGGGCGACCCTTACAGACACAGGAGGCTTGAATGACCAGGGTGATCCGCACGATCGACCTGTTCGCAGGGGCGGGCGGGCTGGCCCAGGGGTTCAAACAGGCCAACCTCGGATTCGAGCCGGTGTACGCGGTTGAGATCGACGGGGCCGCAGCAAGAACCTTCAAGCAGAACTTCGGGTGCCCTGTCCACGACGGCCCCATCGAAGACGTGCCCCTTGACGACTATCCGACCGCCGACGTCCTCATCGGTGGTCCTCCGTGCCAAGGATTCAGCCCTCTGGGACGTGATCGCAGCGACGAGAGCCGTGCCGAGATCAACGAGTTGTGGCAGCAGTACCTGATGGCTGTCCGACAGGTGCGGCCCAAGGCATTCGTCATCGAGAACGTGCCGGAGTTCCAGAAGTCCGCGCAGTTCGCTCGCTTGCTGGAGCTCATGGCCACCGATGAGGACCTCAAGGCGTACGGGTACAACTTCGGTGTGCTCAACGCCGCCGACTACGGAGTGCCACAGACGCGCAAAAGGGGGATCTTCGTCGCCATACGCGACATGGACGAGGTTCCCTGGCCTCCGGAACCGACTCATGGACCTGAATCCAAAGAGAAGACCCCATATGTGACACTGCGGGAGAAGATCGCGGAGTTGCCCGAACACCCCGAGCACACTGAGATCACCTTCGACGATCAGGGCCGCCAAAACCTCCACATCAGGCGCAATCCCACGCAGATGTCCCTGGAGCGTTATCGTGCGATCCCCGAAGGGGGCAACCGCTTCGACCTTCGGCGCAACCGTCCGGATCTGGAACCTCGGTGCTGGGCGAACAAGCCCACCGGGACGACCGATGTGATGGGCCGACTTTGGTGGAACAGGCCCAGCGTCACGATCAGGACGGAGTTCTACAAGCCGGAGAAGGGGCGTTACCTACATCCTGAATACGATCGCCCGATCACTCATCGCGAGGCGGCGATAATCCAGAGCTTTCCCGACGACTTCATCTTCGTAGGATCCAAAACCGAGGTTGCCCGGCAGATCGGCAACGCAGTGCCTCCCAAACTCGGTGAGGCACTCGCGCGCTTCGTGTACCAGCTCGCCTTCAAGAACGAAGCCCTCGCCCCTGAGTCATAGTGGTCGGAAACGATTTGCTGCTCGGCTGCGTGGAGCCTTTAAACTTCCCAGGTGGCCGACACACTTGACCTGTTCCAGGAGTCCAGAGCAACACAGCCCGGAGAGACTGGACGGTGTCGGCTCCAAGTCCCATCCGACTCTGCAGCGCATCCTTGATGCCTGTATCGTTTACCCTTCCTCTCTGCAGACATCATGATGGAAGCTGAGCGCCGGCGGCGCGAACGTTTTCCCCTGAGCGTGTGTGGCGAGGAGCCAACGGTCAGGTTGGACATCGCAGCTCATCGACCTACCCGGGAATCCGGAACACCTCACTGTCGGTTTCTCCCTCAAACGGCCGCTTCACGCGAATCCTGTCAGACGCATTGCCTAATCTGACCGCGAGAAGTTGCAACAAGCAGGAGAGCCCAAAGCGCGCAGCATCGGCCGAGGAGTAATCACATGAGCTCAACATCACGGGGACTTGGAGCACAGCTCGACGACCTGGAGAAGTCCCTGGAACAAGCGCTCGAACTGGTCCGAACCACACCCAGAGACGATCTGACCGCAGTCGATTGGCTGGAAACGGCGGCCAAGCTTGGCGGCTTTCTCTCCGACGCACGGGACGCCTCCGCCGACGTGCGACAGACCCTCCTGGGAGGAGCGCGTAGCGCATTGCTCCTCTACCTCCGCGGCCACGTGGCCGAAACCGTTCCCCCTCATGCCCTGGAAGGCGTGTCCGGCATCCGCGAGTGGGCGCGGCGCATCCGTGAACTGAGGGCTGTCGGCTGGGACATCAACTGCCTCGGTTCCGGTTCAAGCGCCCCCTACCGGCTCGACGACGCTCAGCTCGCCGAAGAGGTGGCACAGAGCCAGCGGATTATCGATTCGATCAAAGGCGCCAAACCCAAGGAAAGAATCATCGAATACCTGCTGCACCTCTGCCCTTGGCCCGCAGCCCCCAAGCAGCTTGAACAGGTAGCGGGGGTGCCAACGTGGCGCCAGGAGATCCGCGACCTCGTGGACGAAGGATGGCTGATCCTTTCGCACGAGGACGACTCGGCATTGCCTCCGGGGTTCTATCGCCTCGCCAAGATCGAGGATTGAGAGTTCCAGTCGCGATGGAATCGATCTGACATTCGATAAGAAAACATTCTTTCGAATGTATCATCGAATATTGATTCTCGGGAAACCCCAAACCAACAAAGCTTCAATACGATGATTCAGCAAGCGCAATCAGCGACCAATGAAAAGATTGGGTGCCGACCGCTTCAACCTCCTACCGACACGTCGACGTTTCCTCCAAGTATTCGTTCCAGTACAAGGAGTCAGATCAGTGACTGACGCCCGCCCCTCACCTGCTGCCGACTCAGACAACGCACGGCCGTGGGCAGGCGCAGATACCCCGGTGTCACAGATCGTCCTGCGTCAATCGGAGATGTGCCTACGCTCCTACGAGGCCAACCCGACGCTGATCGAAGAACATGCGAACATCGAGCGGTCGACCACTCAGGGCGGATACGGTCGCCGCCAGCTGTACGAGCTGGTTCAGAACGGTGCGGACGAACTCCAAAACGAACCAGGGGGAAGCATCCAGGTTGTCCTCACCGAGGACACCCTCTACTGCGCCAATCTCGGTACGCCGGTTACCCCCGAAGGTGCCCAGACGATCCTGGCCTCCCATCTGTCACGGAAGCGTGGCACCGAGATCGGCCGCTTCGGGCTTGGCTTCAAGTCGGTGCTGAGCATCTCCAACCGTCCGCAGTTCTTCAGTAGGACCGGATCGTTCGGCTGGGATGCCGTTCAGGCTCGTCACAGCATCACCAGCAGGGTCGAATACAGCGGTCCGACGCCTGTCCTACGAATCGCACATCTCCTGGAACCTGCCACCGAACGTCGTAGAGACTCCGTCCTCGACGAGCTCATGACGTGGGCCACCACGGTGATAAAGCTTCCACTCACCGGCGATCACGCCGCCCGACTCGCACGCGACCTCAAAGACTTCCCTGCCAAATTCGCGATCTTCTCCCCGCATGTCGGGAAGGTGATCCTCGAAGATCGCAAAGATCTTCGGAATGTGATCCGCCGCGAGATCCACGTCACCGGTGAGGGAGCCCGGCGCACCCTGCTCACCAAGGAGGACGGTGGCACGAACACCACCGAGTGGGTGGTGTTCGAGACCATCCATACACCGACGGACAAGGCTCGGCAGGACGCGGGTGAATATCACGATCGCACCCGGATTCCATTGGCGTGGGCGGTCCCTACGTCGGGCCAACCAGGACCGGGCCAGTTCTGGGCGTTCTTCCCGACAACCTACGAGACCACGCTCCGAGGCGTGCTCAATGCTCCGTGGAAGACCAACGAAGATCGCCAGAACCTGCTCCAGAACAACACGTTCAACGAAGAGTTGATGGCGGCTGCAGCCGAACTCATCGTCAACTCCCTCTCCGAGTTGTCCACCTCGGAGGATCCGGCCCGCCACCTGACTCTGATCACGGCTCGCGGTAGGGAAGCCCGAAACTGGGCGGACGGCATGTTGACCAACCTGGTTTACGATTTCGCGGCCAAGCGCCCTTCGCTTCCCGACCAGACAGGACGCCTCAGGAAGCCTATTGAGATCAAGCTGCATCCGGAGAAATTGAACAAGGAGTGGCTGACCCTCTGGGCCGCTTATCCCGGACGCCCTGTCGACTGGTGCCACGAGTCGATCGAAGAGACCACTCGGAGGTCCCGAGCCGAGATCATCTTGGAGCGTGCCGGCAGAAAGTCCAGCAGCGTCCGCGTATGGCTGGAGGCCCTCGTTTCGGACGGCAGTGTCGCCGCGTCCGCGGTAGCACTGTCGATCGTGGCCGACATGGCCCACAGAGAGTCCACCTACGCCGAGCAGGCTCGACAGGCGCGGATTCTACGAACAGAGTCGGGCGAGATGGTTGCGCCCATCGCGGATACGGTCTTCAGGCGCACTTCACTGGATCTCTCCACGGATGACCTGATCTTTGTCGACCCGAAGTTGGAAGAGGATTCAACGGCCTCATGGGCCTTGGGAGTACTGGGAATTCGTGAAGCAGACGCACTGGGACGGTTCGCCGCAGTCGTCAAGCAGGGGTTCAGAAACTATCAGGACACCGACTGGGAGAGGTTCTGGCAGCTCGCCCGCCAGGCGGGAGCCGAGCGAGCCGTTGGACACCTCCAAGAGCTCGGAGTGAGTCCCCGTCAACTTAAGGTTCGGGTGCGGGCAAACCGTTTTCTGCCCCTGCACAACTGCCTGCTGCCCGGCCGTGTGATTCCGGAGGGCTCGGCGTCCGATCACGACCTCGTCGTCGACACCGCATTCCACCAGGCCGACATCGGGATGCTCCGTGCCCTGGGCATGTTGGACGGCCCGCATGTCTCCGTGGATCCGTCGCAGGAAGCTTGGTTCACGACATATCGGGAACAGGTTCTCGATCTCTACTACAAAAAGCTTCCCTCAAATGTGGGAAGGCCGAGCGAACAGAGCATCCTGTTGGAGGGCACCAACCCATCCGGACCACTGGGTCTGCTCCCACGCCTGAGCAAGGAAGCATGCGCCCGCTTCCTCACAGCCATACCTTCCGTGGGTCTGGTCACCCAGTGGCACGTCCGCGCCAGGACACGGCGAACTGACGCTCCCCTCGCGGTCGTTTCTCCTTTGATCTGGATGGTGAAACGGCACGGCACACTGCCGACATCTCGCGGACTTCTACCTGTGCGACAGTGCCTCGGGCTTGGGCTCGAAGAGCATTCCCACATCCTTCCCGTAGCAAAGATCGACGCGGCTCTCTCCGCAGCTCTCAAGCTCCCGGAGCGCCTGGAACAGATTCCGGGAAGCCTCTGGTCCGTTCTCTTCGAGAAAATCGCAACAAGTGAAGACGCTGCAGAGGTGGGGGCGTTCTACGGACTGGCGGAAACCGTCCTGTCCGCTCCCGACGAGGTCCGGTGTCGGCAGCGAGACGGATGGACCGTGTCTCCCACTTCGGACGTCGCCGTCACCGCCGACGAGGCCCAGTACAAACGACTGCTTTTCCACGACGTCCCCGCCGTTCTCGCCCCCGACTCCCAGATCTGCGCGAGGCTCGTCGAAGAGTGGGGAATGAAGTCGTTCGACGAGGCGCTCGTCACCGAACTTCGGGCGACCCCTCTCGGCGAGGCGACCCCGTTGGAAGACGTCTTTCCCGCCCTACGGCTTGTCGCCGGCCGACCCGCGCAGCGCCTGGCTCTGGTGCGGTGCAAAGAACTCGACGAACTGATCCGCACGCCCTCCGGTCAGATCTCACAACCTCTCGACATAGGCCGCCAGGATGACACCGTCTACTGGCGTGAAAGAGAGGACGACCTCGAACTCATACGCAGGCTCAGTGCGCTGCTCAATCTCGGCTTCACCGAGGAGCGCTGTCGGCAGGTGCTGCGTCAGCAGGAGGAGGCCAGACGAAGCAAGCGGGTCGTCAAGGTCCGTAACGAGAAAAACGCTGCCGACAAACTCCTCGCCATGCTTCCTGCCAAGACCATCAAGGAGAAGATCCCTCAGATCGTCATCGACGCGGTCGAGGCCAAAGAGGGAAAGATTGACGACCGCACCGCGGCTGAGCTCGCGATCTCCGTCCACGGGACGGCGGTTCTCAGGGAATATCGTCCCGAGCTGGAAAAAAGCGGCTTCACACTCCCCACCCAGATGGCGGGTGGTCACGAGGCCAGGAAGTTCACCGAGGACCTGGGCTTCCCTGCGGAGTTCGCGGGATTCCGCCGTCCGTCGCTGGAGCCGTTCATCACGGTGGAGGGACCGGTCGATTTCCCTCCCCTGCACGAGTACCAGGAACGCATGGTCCAACGGATGTGCGAGGTCCTGCAGAGTAAAGATCCACAACAACAACGCGGCATGCTCAGTCTGCCGACCGGTGCCGGCAAAACCCGTGTCGCAGTGGAAGCCATCACACGCACACTGCGCACACTTCCAGACGAGCGGGCGTCCCAACCGGTGTTGTGGATTGCCCAGTCGGAAGAACTGTGCGAGCAGGCAGTGCAGACGTGGCATTTCGTGTGGAAGAACATCGGCCCCACCAAACCTCTCACCATCAGTCGTCTCTGGTCGGGTAACGAGGCCGATCCGGTAACCGAGGGGTTCCATCTGGTCGTCGCCACCGACGCCAAACTCGAGATCGTGATCGGTACCGAGGGGTACGAGTGGCTCCGCAACGCCCAGGCGGTAATCGTCGACGAGGCACACACCTCCATCAGCCCTCGATACACGCGGATGCTGGAGGAACTCGGCCTGACACCGCACCGCACCCGATGCCCCCTGATCGGTCTCAGTGCGACTCCCTTCCGAGGGGTCAGCGTCGACGAGACCGAACGTCTGGCCCGCCGGTATCTGAAGAACCGCCTCGACCACGATCGAGACGGTTCGGAAATTCTTGGTGAGAACCCCTACCTCACCCTTCAGGAACTGGGCGTCCTGGCTCGTGTTCAACACAAGGTCCTCAAAGGGGCCACGCTGGAACTAACCGAGAACGAACAGGAGAATTTGCAGCAGCTTCGCCGCCTGCCGGCCAGCGCCGAGGAGAGGCTCGGTTCCGACCAGGAGCGCAACAACATGCTCCTCGACGAGATCTGCGACCTTCCCGAGGACTGGCAGATCCTCCTCTTCGCCACGTCTGTCAGCCACGCCCAGGCCATGGCCGCTCTTCTTGTTCGTAGAGGTGTGAAAGCCGCCGCGCTCTCCGGAAGTACCGACGACGGCCTGCGACGCCACAGCATCGAACAGTTCCGCCAAGGGAAGATCCGCGTGCTGACGAACTACGGCGTCCTCAGCCAGGGCTTCGACGCCCCGGCGACGCGGGCCGTGGTGGTGGCCCGCCCCACGTACAGTCCCAACGTGTACCAGCAGATGATCGGTCGTGGTCTTCGAGGACCGAGAAACGGCGGCAAGGAGGAGTGCCTTATCGTCAACGTCGCCGACAACATCGCGCAGTACGGTGAGCAACTCGCCTTCCGACAGTTCGAGTATCTGTGGAACGGTGAGTGAGGTGATGGAACTCACCGACGAGCAACGTGACGTCGCCGAGCAACCGGGCGACGCTCGACTACTCGTCACCGCAGGCGCCGGAACCGGAAAAACCTTCACGCTGATCCGCAGATTGAGCTTTTTGATCGAAGACGAAGGACTGGGCGCGGACGAGGTTCTTGTCCTCAGCTTCTCCCGTGCTGCGGTTCGGGAGGTCCGTGACCGGCTGGCTGTGTACGGCGAAAATGCTCAACATGTCGAAGTGCGCACCTTTGACTCGTACGCCACCCAGCTGCTTTCTGAGATCACCCCGGAGGGCACCTGGCAGCACTCGTCCTACGATCAGCGGATCCGCGAGGCGACGAGCCTTCTCCGCGACGACGACCAGGCCGGTGACCTCGCGGCCGACATTCGTCATCTTGTTGTCGACGAGGTCCAGGACCTGATCGGTATCCGGGCCGAGCTGGTGAAGGTGCTGCTGGAGAGGGTCTCCGGGGGGTTCACGCTGCTGGGTGATCCCGCCCAAGGAATCTACGGCTTCCAACTCGACGACCCGAAGGACCGTATTCGCGGTGCCGCCGCCCTCTATTCCTGGGTTCGAGCCCGCTTCGGGAAGAAGCTGATCGAGAGGGAGTTGACCGAGAACTTCCGTGCGCGACACGACGAAGCTCGGGTGGCACTCGCCGTAGGTTCGGAGCTGGGGCAGGAGAACGCCGACTACGCGGGCATACAACGAAGGCTCCGCACCGAGCTGCTCGACAGCATGCCTCTCGGCTCGTTGGAGGACGCCGTCCCCCTGCTCACCGAACTGACGACACCCACCGCGCTGCTGTGCCGTACGAACGGAGAGGCACTTCTCGTCTCACGCGAACTCCACAGGAGCGGAGTCACACACAGGCTGCAGCGGTCCGCACAGGACAGAGTGATCCCCAAATGGATGGCCGAGCTTTTCCGGCGACCCGATTCGAGGGTCGGACAGAACGACGTCGCCTCCGTCCTCACGGAGAACGGCCTCGAGACCGACGAGATCTGGCCGCTCCTCAAGCGGATGGACACCAACCGACGCAGCAAAAGCCTGAACCTGTCGGATGTGCGAAATCACCTTGCCAGAGGTGACGTGCCCGACGAGCTGACACGTCAGCCCCCAGCCACACTTGTCGTCTCCACCATTCACAGGGTCAAGGGGCTGGAGTTCGATCAGGTGATCGTGGTCGACCCGAGTGAGGCCGGTAAAGACCCTGTAGAGCAGGCCGAGAACGCCCGAACACTGTATGTGGCCATGACCCGTCCCCGCGATCTTCTCCTTCACATTCGGTCGGTCAATACACTCCAGAACGGCCATCTAAGGAAGTTCTCACACGGACGCTGGGGCGAAGCCGGCTTCGGCAAATACAAAAACGCCCGTTTTGGCATTGAGATTCAAGCAGAGGACATCCATACGGAGGACCCGGCGGGAACCACCGGCTTCACGGCCGACCCCTTGGCCACTCAGCTCTACCTTGCCACCAAAGTCGCTTCCGGCGATCTTGTGTCATTGGTCCGGGCATCATCCTCAGGCTATGACGGACCGCCTTCGTACATCGTGAAGCACGACGGCACTCCGGTCGGAGTGACCTCGGTCGCCTTCTCTCAGGTGCTCAAGCAGACCCTGCCCGGACGTGATCGGCATGAGTGGCCACTGTCGATCAACGATTTGTACGTGGACTGCGTCGAGACCGTTGTCGGCAGCGACGCCGCAGGAGAGAACAGCGGGTTGGGCTGGTCAGGTGTCTGGCTACGTCCGCGGATTGCGGGACTGGGAAGATTCGAATGGCCCCCCAGGGAGCGGAAGTGAAGTTTTCCGAGCATTACCGGTTCAGGTCCGAGTTGGTCAGACAGATAGAGCTTGATCTCGTCGGACCGATGGACTCCGAGAACAGCGAGGTAATCACCGACCGTCCCATCACCAAGTACGCGGCCGGGATCCTTTTCCCGCAGGATGAGAGCGAGTCCGCCGAAGCGGAGATGTCGCTCGATGCGGAGACGGAAGGCCAAGACCCCGACTCTGTACCGGACCCTGCCGTCACCATGGCCAACGTCCGTTACCCCTCCTCCATGGGTCTGACCTTCGCCGTCGACACGAACGTCAGCAAGACGATTACCGTGCTGGTGGAAGCCGCGCAGTATGTGTCGGAGAGCTCCGTAGAACGGGTTCGCAAGCGGTCCACGGACAACATCGACGAGCGTTGGCAACGCCGTCCGCTGCCCATCCCACTTAAGTCGGTGGATGTAACCACACCCGGTCAGTGTCGGAGCGAGGCCGCGGAGGGCCTGGAACTCTTTACGCGCATCCGTCCGGCGAACGATCAGGGTGTTGTCGCCGTCACGATAGCTCTCCTGAACACCGTCGAGGTCTCACACGGAGGAGATCGAGACGCGGTGTCGTTCTTCCAGCCGCGCATCACTGTGACGGCGCCCGACGAGGCAGCGGCGTTCGTCGAACGCATGCCCCCCGGAAAGTCGGACGGTGACGAGGAGTTGAACTCGTACCGGCTGCTCTACCGCCACGCACCGACCTTCGCCACCGGCCACGGATGCGCCGTCGAGTGGGAACACGCGCCGAACGAGGTCAACGATGTGGCTTCGATCCGGGCCGCGCAACGGATCCGAACGACCTTCGTTCCCACCTACGACCTCCGACTGGCCGACTCGAACCCAGAAATCGACACACGATCCTTGGGTATGGCGTACTTGGCGAGCGCCACTGATTCGGAAATCGTCTCGGCCCTCAAGGGCCTCACCTCCGGATATCGCGGCTGGATCGGAGACCGCCGAGTCCAGGCCGAACAACTCGTCGACACCGACTTCAGGAAGATCGCGCTTGAACACCTCAAGGTGTGCGACGAGGCGTGCGATCGGATGGAAGCCGGCATCGGGCTCCTGACCGGTTCCGTCATGGAGGCGTTCCGATTGGCCAACCGGGCCATGGCGATGCAACGTGCGAGAACGGACTGGTTGAAGAAAGGACGCCCCGCCGGCGGGCCCGACGAGTCGAAGGGCATCTGGCGCCCCTTCCAGATCGCCTTCGTCCTGCTCTCACTCGGTGGAGTGGTGGACAAGAACTCGCCGGACCGCGAAATTGCCGACGTCCTGTGGTTTCCCACCGGTGGCGGCAAAACCGAGGCATACCTTGGCCTGATCGCCTTCACGGTTTTCCTCCGGCGCCTCCGTGACCCCGGCAACGGCGGAGGGGTTACCGTGCTCATGCGCTACACCTTGCGACTGTTGACGGTCCAGCAGTTCGAACGAGCCGCTCTGCTCATGTGCTGCATGGAATCGATTCGCCGCGGACAGCCTTCATCGCTCGGAAGTGCGGAAATCTCCATAGGCATGTGGGTCGGCCAGGGCTCGACCCCCAACAGCCTCGACGACGCGAAAACCGCCCTCAGAAAGCTTGGCCGACGGGAAGAAGTACAGGAAAAGAACCCCGTCCAGATCAGGTCCTGCCCATGGTGCGGCCATGCCATGGACTACCGCAACTATGTGATCACGGTCGACCGGCTGACGATCGCATGTGGAACCGACGGATGCGAATTCCAGGACGGTCTCCCTGTCCATGTCGTGGACGAGACCATCTATGCGGCGAGACCGACTTTGATCATCGCCACTGCGGACAAGTTCGCGAGCATCCCTTGGAGAGGGGACCAGGTCGCGAAACTCTTCAACCTCACGACCAAGGAGCCCGCACCGGAACTGATCATTCAGGACGAGCTACACCTCATATCCGGCCCTCTGGGCACCCTCGCCGGCCTTTACGAGACAGCGGTGGATCTCGCCGCCGAACACCCGAAGATCGTGGCATCCACGGCCACGATCCGCCGAGCTTCCCGGCAGGGGCTGGCACTTTTCAACCGTCGGGTCAGCCAGTTCCCTCCCCCAGGGTTGGATGCCCGAGATTCGTACTTCTCCGTGGAAACACCTCCGACGGAAAAGGCAAGTCGGCTGTACGTGGGGCTGCTCGCCCCTGCCACCAGCCAGACGACCCTCCTGGTCAGGGCGTACGCCTCGTTCCTACACCACTCCAAAGCGATCGAGGGCACGGATCAGGTTCGAGACGCTTACTGGACGCTGCTCGGCTATTTCAACAGCCTGCGTCTCCTCGCGGGCGCCAAGCTACAGGTCCAGGACGACGTGAGCGATCGGTTGGGATTGCTCGCCAAACAGCTTGACCAGGAAGAACGCGAGATCCTCTGGGATATTGAACTCACCAGCCGCGAACCCTCCAGTGCGATACCTCGGCATTTACAGGACATGGCGAAGTCCCTCCCCGAGGAAGCCATCGATGTGATCCTCGCGACCAACATGATCTCTGTAGGAGTCGACGTCGATCGCCTTGGGCTGATGGTCGTCATGGGACAACCCCAGTCGACATCGGAGTACATCCAGGCAACCAGTCGAGTCGGCCGCACATGGCCCGGCCTGGTCACAACGCTGTTCAACTCGATGCGCTCACGTGACCGCTCCCACTACGAGAACTTCACTGCCTACCATTCGGCGCTGTACCGACAGGTTGAGGCCACGAGCGTCACGCCGTTCTCAGCGCGTGCCCGTGACCGTGCGATCCACGCCGTGGTCATCGGACTCGCGCGACTCCTCATCCCGGAGGCGCGGCCTAAGAACGCTGCGGCGTCGATCGGCGACTTCGAGAGCAAGCTGAGAGAACACTGCGACACCGTTCTTGATCGGGTGGAGAAGGTCGCGGACGAAGCCGAGCGAGCGGCCACCGCAAAGCAGATCGACGAGGTCATCGGCCAATGGCTTGAGCGCGCCGACGACGAACCCAATCTCGTTTACGACGACTTCAGGAATCCCGGCAACGGCCTTCTGATGGACGCCGGCCGATACGACCAATCCAACGACGAGATCTCGGACACCATGCCGACTTTGTGGAGTCTGCGTGATGTGGATGTAGAATCCATGCTTTATCTGGACAGGGGACTGCGATGAGTCGAAACTCCATCGGTGGTGTGCGACGAGCACAACTCATCACCACGTACGGCGTCGGCTCGCTTATCGCAGTCGAGAGCAACTCGTACATGATCGCTGGAATTGATCGCTGGTCCGATTCCGGTGACGACGACGAACATTTCATCCGTGAACCCAGACTCCAGAGACAGCTTCAGGTTCGCGGATTCCGCCTGCCCCCGGCATCGCAGTACGAGGGCAAAGGCGACGTGCCGGTGATCCGCTTCCCGGTATGGCATTCCTGCCCCGAGTCCGGCACCCTCAAGGAGCACTGGAAGTGGGGAAATCATCGCGGTACCGCCAAGTGCAAGGTGCACGATCGCGAACTCGTACCCTCTCGATTCGTGGTGTGCTGCGGAAACGGTCACATCGACGACTTCCCGTACTTTCGTTGGGTTCACGCCGGCTCTCCGGGCACGGGGACCGAACATGAGATGACCATTGAGGCCACGGGACGCAGCGCCGCCCTTCGCGACATCGTCGTCGCCTGCAAGTGTGGTAAGCGGGTCTCATTGGAAGGCGCTCTCAGCAAGGGCGCTCTGAAAGGGATTGCCAGGTGCACAGGACAACGTCCCTGGCTTGGAAGCGATCAGGCTCAACAATGCGACGAAATCCCGCGAGGCATGCAGCGAGGTGCTTCAGGAGTCTGGTTCTCGGCGGTCCGCTCCGCGCTCTCGATCCCGCCTTGGTCTGAGGCGATTCACAAGCTGATCGAGAAGCATTGGAAAACGCTGGGTAAGACTCGCCACCTTCGTGACACCGTCGAAGACATGGAACTGACCAAAGGAAAGTCCTTCGGTATCGACGACATTGTGGAGGCCGTCGAGCAACGGCGTCGCATTGAGGCTGGATTGGAAGACTACTCCGAGGCCGACCTCAAAACCCAGGAGTACCAAGCGCTTGCTAACACAACGCCGGAGACCTCCGGAGACCAGGACTTCGTGTGTGTCCCGCCGGACAACCTCGTACTCGACCCGGCCCTGGCCGTCGACCAGGTGATGCGGGTCAAACGTCTTCGTGAGGTGCGCGTCCTGGAGGCGTTCACGCGCATCGAATCCCCTACCCCGGGAGACAGGAAGCGTCTGGCGTCGCTCCACCGAGACGACGACCGCCCTGACTGGCTGCCCGCCATCGAGGTCATCGGCGAAGGCGTCTTCCTCACTCTCGACCAGCAGCGCCTCGCCGAATGGGAAAAGCGCCCAGAGGTAGTCGATCGCATCGCACCCCTCGGCGAAGGGTATCGGCAACGCTTCTTGAGCCGGGGAGCCGAGCCGGACCGCTTGGTCACTCCGCGCCTGGTCCTCATCCACACACTCGCCCACGCCATCATCAACGAATGGAGCCTCGACTCCGGCTATCCGGCGGCCTCATTGCGGGAGCGACTCTACGTCTCGGACACCATGGCCGGGCTACTCATTTACACCGCAACGAGTGACTCAGCGGGAAGCCTCGGCGGCATCGTCGCACAGGTCGAGTCCGGCGACCTCAGCGCGTCAATCCATCGGGCCCTTGACCGAGTCTCGTGGTGCTCAGCCGACCCGCTGTGCATTGAGAGCCAGGTTTCCGGGATCGACAATCTCAATCGAGCGGCTTGCCATGCGTGTGTCCTGCTGCCGGAGACCAGCTGCGAAGAATACAACACACTACTAGACCGAGGCATGCTAATAGGAACACACGAAGAACCGCAAGTCGGCTTCTTTTCTTCGAAAGCCCCAGGCCTCACGGCCAGCTAGACCTTAACACATTCAACCGCAGCCATCACAGTATACTTGCACAGAAATTCACCAACACAAAGAGTGTTTCATTGATCACACAGAGAAACACTAGGGGTAAAATGTCCATTTTTGGGAACTTTTAACCACATCGATTAATTGGATCGTCACTATTAGTTGATCATTAATCACCTTCAGTATTGCCCGCTTGTCCAAACGACAAACAATACACAAGCGTAGACCCGTTAGCAACCCACACAGAAGGGCGATATCTGTACAGAATGGAAGCTTTTGTATTTTTAACAAGCTGCTTGACCCCCGGTCAAACCCGCTCAGACTCTCTTTTTTTCCGACAGACCCCACCACCCCCACCAATGAGCTGATACGGTTAGGATGCACTTCTCGGATCCGAAACGTCATCCGAAACTTGTTGGAGAAAAATTACGATGCCGACTGTGGGCGACTACGCCTCATTGAGCACAGGGCGCTCCCCGCCTCGAATCGAATGCTCGTGGAGAAAAGCCCGCCAACAGACGTTGGACGAGCGAAAAAGGAAAGGGCTCGAAACCGTTGGCGCGGCTCCGAGCCCTGAAGAAAATTCATCACCGGACCGGCTAGCGGGTCAGATGCTGAACTCTTGTACCCACAAGTAGACTAACCAGTTCGTGACTCGTCTTGCAATCCAGGTCCGGTAAGTCTCGATCTGGAGGACCTATGGGACAGTTGGTTGCTCGTGTACTTCTGGCCGCGATCATCCTCATCTTGGCCACGATCGTCGGCATCGTTGGTGTCTGGTTGGCGCAGCAGGGGGGAATGAGCCTGCCTAACGCCATCCTGGCAGGGGCAGGTGGCGCCGGGGTTACGATTCCCATCCTCCTGGCACTCGCCCATTTTCTGATGGGACCGCCGTCCTAGACGAGCAGTCCCAGCAGGCTCAGCCGGGGCATCCCCACCGAGAGTTGCGCTGTACGTGATTTACACCTCACCCTCTGAGCCACCAGGTCAGAGGGTGAGGTCATCATGCGTCACCCCTTCATGCTCTTACGGGCGGTTGGTCGTAAACGGCAGTCGGTTCAGGCGTTCAGCCACGAAGCAGGCCAGCGGGCCGGCGAACAGGTGAGACACCAGCCCGGAGAACTCCTCACGGACCGTGCCGAGCGCCGGCAACACCACATGAGCGGTCTCGGCCAGGTCGTGGTCACCGTCGTCGGCCACGGCGATAACAGTTCGCCCATAACCGCGTGCGCGGGCGGCCACCCGCAGAGCATGGCTGCGGCTGCGACCCGGCGTGGCGATCACCAAGGTCGGCATGTCGCGAGGATGCGCCAGGACCTCGACGTGCTCCCACTCCTCCAAGTCCTGCCCAGCAGCGAACACCCCAGCGGCCTCGATGAGTTTCGCAGCGGCGAACAGGGCGGTGCCGTAGCCGGGGCCGCTGCCGAGGACCATCGTCACCGGCGCGTCAGCGATTCGGTCAGCGAGCTGGTCGCACCGCGAGCGCAGTGCCCCGGTGGTGGCCTCGACTGCGTCGGCTGCGGCCAGCACCTCCCGGTTGAGCGCATCGGCGTACGCCGATCGGTGACCGCGCTGTCGGCCCAGTTCGACGGCGGTGAGCAGCAAGCCGAGCAGGCTGGCCTGGTAAGTGCGGATCCCGGGGCAGGGCCGTAACCCCGCCAGCGGAAGTACCACAGCATGGTCGGCCGCCTGGGTGAGCGGGCTGTGCGCGGTAGCGGTGATGGCGAGGGTGCGGGCACCGTGCTCAGCGGCTCGCTCCAGCCCCTGGATGAGGCGCCGGTTACCGCCGGAGGCCGAGATCCCGATCACCAGCGCACCCGAGAGCAGCGCGTCGTCCTGCTCCCAGGCGGCACCGTACTCCAGCATGCGCAGCGCACTCAACGGCTCACACGACACCCCCGCCAACCGATGAAAGGCCATCTGCGCGGCCAACGCGGCGTGGTAGGAGTCGCCGCTGCCCACCAGGTACACCCGTGAAATCGCCAGCCGGTCCCCAACAACTGGCAGGCTGCGGATCTGTTCCAGCGCCTGGCCGTGCAGAGTGCGCAGGTCCCCGGCCAGGGCGTCTGCCTGGCGCAGCATCTCAGCGAGGGTGTAGGAGGGGGTCATCGTGTTCCTCCTTGTCTTCTGCCGCCGTCAGCACCGGAAGCTCACCTTCTCGGCGTCATCGCCGAGGGCCGAGATCACCGCGTTCCCGCACGCACGATGTCCACGTACGCCTTGACCTTGTCGGCGACGATGGCGCTGCCCCAGCCGTCACCTTCCAGGCAGGTGCCGACGAACGCACCGTCGGCGCCCTCGGGCGCAGCCAGCAGCCTGGCAGCGTTGTCGTGATTGGTGTGACCGGCCAGGATGATCGGCAGATCCGGCGCGGCGGCACGCACCGAGGCGATCATCTCCAGCACTCGCGCCTCATCGGGGTGGCACAGCGACACCGCGTCCGCGCCGACCTGCCGAGCCGCCCTGGCGACGTCGGCGACCGTCTTGCCACCGCCGAACCAGGTGTAGTGCATCGACTCCACCTCGGCGATGATCTTCACATCCCAGGCATCGATCTTCTTGCGGTACTCCATCACCGCCAGCGGATCGGCTTCGACCATGCCGTGCGTGGTGAGGGTCGCCCCCACGATCGCGCCTGCCCGTACGAAAGCACCGCCGGCGACTTTGGCGACGGCCAGCGATGCCTGTACCGCGTTGCGCATCAGTTGCACGCCCACCCGGAAGTCGGGGCCGACGGCATCGGTGACCGCACGGGTGATGAGACTGAGCGCGGCGATCCGCGCGGGATCACTCTCCTCACCGGGGGCATAGACCCGATCCACAGTCTGGATCAGACCTCCATCCGCGCCGCCGTCGTACAAGGCGCGCGCCGACTCCACCGCCGTTCGCAAAATCTGCGGGAAGCTGCCCTCGTGGTAAAACGGGGTGCCCGGCAGCGGCTGCAGATGGATCATGCCCAGCACGACGGGTTTGCGGCCCAGCCACTGCGCATCGTCCCTGTCCAGCACATGGACCTCCTTGGGATGCGAGCGACCGCCCACGTCGCCTGACCTGCGTCAAGATCGATGAAGCGCTTCCACGTTCTCACCTTCTCGCCGATTGCGACAGAGCACGGCTGTGTCGATGTCCACAACCGGCCACCCCGGATATATCAGAGAATATGCATCCGAACACCCAGCCGACGGATCCGCTCCCGGTAGCTGTACCGCTCCAGGTCCAGCAAGGTCCGTACGGCCTGCTGGGCCATCGGATGGTTGCGGACGAGTTGGGGAGCCACCTTCTCCGCGTACTCCATTTCGGCCAGGGCGTCGTCGCGTTTGCCACACCAGAGCAAGCCTCGGGCGTGGTCGAGATGGTGGTGTCCGACGCGATTGGCCTGAAGGCCCTTCGGTAGGCGAACCTTCTTTCCCAGGGTCACTGCTCGGGGGCCGTCACCAAGTTCGACGGCGACGGCGACACCGTGGATGTCGATGTTGTGCTGGTTGCTGCACAGCTCGTAGTAGTTGGTGCGCTGTCGAGCACCGAGTCGGGTGACCGCTTCGGCTGCGAGGCGATGCCGTGACCATGCTTCGTCGGCGTCGTTTTTGCGAGCCGCGGTGATCGCGGCCCGTAACTGAAGGCCACCCCAGACAGCCAGAGCCTCGGGCTTACCCGCTACGTACTCGTCCTCGATGCTCGCGCAGGCCGCGTCAAGTACGGCGAGCGCGTCGTTCCACGAGGTGCTGGTCCACAGGTTTCGTATCCGCAGGTAAGCGGATACAGCACCGTGGTACGGATCTCCCGAGCGTTCCGCAGCCCAGCGGACTCGGCTGGTGGCGATTAGGGAGAGGTCCGCGTACCCAAGGTTGTGAGCGACCGAGTTCGCCGTCTGGTAAGCGAAAGCGAGCAGTCCGAACGCCTTGCTCCGGTCAGGCTCGGCGTACAGATGGGTAGCCGCCTGAAGTTCGGAGAACAGGGGCGGCAGCGCATCGGCCAGTTCCCCGTAGCGGGTTTCCAGGCGCAGCCAGCAAGCGTGCTCAGTCGCGGCTTGGAGGTCAGGCAGTGACCGTACTTCGCCGACCCATTCGGGGTCGAGGTCGTAGCGCTCCAGATGGCGGCGAATCTCGGGGATCGCAGAGTGCCCCCGATCCTCGGCGGGGGTGTCGCCCCGGTAGGGGCGCGCGGTGAGTTCGTTCGGGTGCACGCGCAACACTCGGGCGATGGTGTTGATCAACGCGATGGAGTCAAGAGGGATGCTGTCGTTCTCGACGCCGGACACCCAGGACTGCGCTCGGCTGACGCGCCGGGCGAGTTCGGTCTGGGTGATGCCCAGGCGCTTACGAGCACGTCGTACGCGCTTTCCCACGCTCTCCGCCGCCGGGTCTGAGTAGGTCATGGCCTCACGGTAACCCGCCTTGACTCTCTTGACTCCCCTCCTCGTCAAAGTATCAAGGGCGTTGATGTCCACACCTCTCCGCACTCATAACTTCACTTTCCGTGAGGAGAGATGAGTGTGGGAGTGGCCGATACTCCCGTCACCCGACGGTCGGAGCAGCTGTCGAACGGACTCCGGTGGAAGCCCGTGGTGCTGGGTCTCTACGGAGGCGCATCAACACAACGGGCCGACGCTCCTGTTCGTGCAGCGCGAACCCGTCGTGTGGCGCGATGGACGGAATCGTCGGGCAGGAGATCGGCTGGAACGTTCGTCGCGGGCATGTCGCCCATGCGTGCAGTCGACCAGGGCGTCCCGCGTTCCGATACGCCGAACTCCGCAAAGCACATCAGGCGCCGAAGCAGGTGACCAAACCCACCTGACGAATGCGCCGCCCTCACACGGAAACTCCTCGTCACCAGCCAAGACACGGACATGGCCGGTGATACCGCCAGAGAAAACGGCTCTGCCAGTCGAGTGGCTTCGCCTGGCAGAGCCTCGCCTGCACACCGGAGGTGCAAACTGTGCTCAACCCTAGTAGAGCCATAAAGATCATCCGAGTCCGTTGGCATGCCGAGCGTCCGCCCTCACCGCTCGGCTGCCGCTGGTGCGGTCATCCCCCGTACGCACACGACGCCGCCAGCCTGCCACACCGCCCCGGACACCTGTGGGAACAGCCCACCTCGACCCAGGTCCGTACCCGCATGACGGCCCGGCGCCGCCTCGGCCTGTGCGGCCGACTGCCCGCGCCTCTCGCACCGGCCACCGTGACCCCGCGCTCGCCGAGCCACCCCTTCGCGGGCTCCCCCGTCCCCCGAGGACGCCACCCGCGACCGGCCACCCCGCCGTACGGACGCGAATCGCCACCAGGAGCACGGCCCGGCAGGCGCGAGACGCACCGGAAGGGAGTGACGGCATGAGCAGCACCCTCTCCCTCGCAACGGAGAACCTCCGGCACGAACCCGGTGACGACCCCCGCGCACTGCGCACCCTGAGGCTCCGCTTCCCCGACTGGCGCCCCTGGTACGGCCACGCCACCGGACGCTGGTGGGCCCTCTCCCCCACCCGATACCACCAACGCATCGGCCTCCTCGAAGCCGACACCCCCGCCGAACTCGCCGCCCGGATGCAGCACATCGAGGACTTCCACCCCACCCCGAGCAGGCCCACCAGACGACCAACGGGGACCTTGGGGTAGCCGAAGACAACGCGGGCAACGAAATCATCGGCAAGGGAGGTGACCGAGATGACCGTACGACTGCTGTCCGTACTCGCCGGAGTGCTCACTGACCGATTCCGGACGACCACCGACCACCCCAACGGACCGGCCGCCACCATCTGGCCGCCCTACCCCGGCCGAATCCCCGGCTGGTCGACGACACCGAACCACACCCCCGTCATCTCCCAACGCTTCCCCGCCACCCCCGACCAGGTCAGAAACGCCCGCGCCTTCGTCACCGACATCCTCGGCAACGACCACCCACTCCGCGACGACGCCACACTCCTCACCAGCGAACTGGCGACCAACGCCGTCGAACACACCACCGGAGCGACCGACAGGCCGACCGACGCCCGACCGGTCGAGCCCGGGTCAGCCAAGACCGAACCGACCGGCGCCCGACCAGCCGACGCCGGAACAGTCGCCCCCGAGCCGAAGGACCCACCGCGGGAGTTCGTCGTCACGGTGGCCTTCACCCCGCACGGCGTCATCATCACCGTCCAGGACCCCGGATCCACACAGATCCCCCACGTCAAGAACCCCAGCCTGAACGCCACCGGCGGCCGAGGACTCCTCCTCGTCAACGACCTCGCCACCCGTTGGGGCTTCCACCGCGACCCCACAGGAACCGTCATCTGGTTCGAACTCACCTAACCACCCGGCGTGGCGACGCGAGTCTGGAGGAGCAGCGCCGCCACGTCCTCAACCATCCCCCCGGCGGTCGAGTACCGGCGTCGGCCGTCTACCGGTGATGAGCGCTTCGCGTACCTCTCGGCTAAGTGGGTCCATGGCAGGCGAGCCGGTCACGCAGCGGGGTCATCAGGGCGAGGTCACCCTGAACGCGGTGACCCGAAGGTTGTCCGATTCCGGTCAGAACAGCGGCTGACATGCTGAAATCCTTGACCGGTTCACCGCATCGGGTGAAGGTCGATTCTGCAAGTCCGTGCACACCTGGACACATGGAGATCTTCATGGGACTACGGTTCATCGGCAAGGACCCAGACAGCGACAACGACCATTCGCCCACGGTGTGGCTCGACGAGGCGACCGGCGACCTCATCCTGCAAGGCTGGAAGATCACTGACGTGAAGACCCAGGCGGAGATCGGCGTCGTCCCCGAGAACGAGACGGTCATACGATTTCCGGTACGGATGATCCCGTTCGTTCTGGAGGCACACGATGGAGACGGCTCCGGTCCCGGCGTTCAGTGAGCTGATCTCCGGCACCCAACGGTCGGCGGTGCACCTGGAGATGCGTGATGTCTATGATCCCGGCTCCCGCCGGTTCGCGAGCTGGCGGTCCGGCCATCGCGAGAATCCGGCGAACCGTGACGAGTGGTGGAACCCCTTTCACAGCGTGATCGCTGAAGCCGTCGCCCGCGGCGTCCAGGTGCGTCGCGCCCGTGTCGTGTCCGAACCGGTCAGCGACTATGTCCAGTTCGAGTACGACGTCACCTTCTCCAACATCGCGGCCGGCGAACAGGTGCGGTGGCTGCCTAGGCGCCGGGCTTCGGACCTGGCGCTTCCCGGCAACGACTTCTGGGTATTCGACGGCCGCCTGGTTCGGCTCAGTCACTTCGGCGGCAACGGAGAGTTCGTCCAGGACGAGATGACCGAGAATCCCGCCGTCGTGAAGCTGTGTGTCGAGGCCTTCGAACGGGTGTGGGAACGCGCCGTCGACCACCACGACTATCGTCCCGCCTGACCTGCTGCTCACCCCCCACACGGTCATGTCCTCGTCACCGTCGTCCAGCGTCCAGCAGGCCCGGGAAGTACTGGCCGGCCGTCTTCGTGAGATCCGCCTCGATGCGGGCCTGTCCGCTCGGGCACTGGCGGCGGCGGCAGGGTGGCACGAGTCGAAGACATCTCGGATCGAGAACGCCAGGACCTCACCGTCTGACAAGGACATCAGGACCTGGTGCGAGGTGTGCGAGGCTGCCGAGCAGACCAGAGATCTGATCGCCTCCGCCCGAGCCGTTTCCTCGATGTACGTCGAATGGCGCCGGGTCCAGCGCACCGGCCTCGGGCGGCTTCAGAGGTCTTCCATCCCTCTTTACGAGCGGACCCGTCACTTCCGCTTCTATCATTCGCTCCTGATCCCCGGCCTGTTTCAGACTCCTGGCTACGCGACGGCGCTGATGGGGGCCATCACGGCTTTCCGTGAGATTCCCGACGACATCGAGCAGGCGGTCGCCGTCCGTATGGAGCGTCAGAAGGTGCTCCACTCCGGCGCGCGGTTCGCCGTCTTGGTCGAACAATCGGTGCTGAGCTACCAGGTCGGCGACGCGGAGGTGATGGCGGGGCAGCTTGGCCACCTGATCGCCATGGCGGCTCTGCCCTCGGTCAGTCTGGGAATCGTCCCGTTCGCCACGAGCGGGCGCCCCGTGTGGCCGCTGGAGGGCTTCAGCGTTTTTGATGACATGCAAGTGAACATCGAACTGCTCTCGGCCCAGGTGACTGTCACACAGCCCCGTGAGATCACCCTCTACATCAAGGCGTTCGGTGGGCTCGCCGACATGGCCGTGTATGGCGGGGCCGCCCGAGCCTTGATCACAAAAGCCATCGACGATCTCCGATAGTGGACTCGTCTGCAAGTTCGTAGAAGTTCGTTGATGCCCGAACGCGGAGCCACCTAGCGTCAACCTGGACGGTTACGGTCCGTCACCTTCCGGTGGGTGCACGTCAAGGCGGTGCGACCAAGTGCCGCCGCAGCACCGCGCCCCGATGTCCGGTGAAGACAGCTATACCGCCTGAGAAACGAGGACATGATCGCCCTGACGGCGGTCTGCCGTCCTCGCCAACCCTTCGAAGGAAGCTCGTTCATGATGACGTCCCGGCACAACGACTCCCCTTCCGCTGAGCTGCTGCGCGAGGCTCTCGTCCAGCAGTTGCGCAAGCGAGGATTCATCCGCGACGACCGGGTCGCCGACGCGTTCGCGGTGGTGGAGCGGCACGTGTTCGTGCCGGAGGGTACGCCGCTGGAGGCCACGTACAACGTGGACGACTCGGTGGCGACCAAGACGGACGAGCACGGCGTGATCGTCTCTTCGATCAGTGCCCCGTTCATCCAGGCCCTGATGATCGAGCAGTCGGGGCTCGGGCCGGGGATGAGCGTGCTGGAGATCGGTTCGGGCGGCTACAACGCCGCGCTCCTCGCAGAGGTCGTCGGCCCGGATGGGCGTGTGGTCAGCGTGGACATCGACCCGGAGGTGACCGACCGGGCCAAGGTCCTGCTGGAGGCGGCCGGGTACGGCGAGCGGGTAACGGTCGTGCTGGCCGACGCCGAGCACGGTGTGCCCGCGTCCGAGTTGTTCGACCGGATCATCGTGACGGTGGGCGCGTGGGATCTGCCTCCGGCCTGGCTGGATCAGCTGGCCGAGGGCGGAGTGATCGTCGTGCCGCTGCGGATGAACGGGGTCACCCGCTCGATCGCGTTCCGGCGTGTAGCGGACCATCTGGTGAGCACGTCCGCTGAGGTGTGCGGGTTCGTCGCGATGCGGGGCGATGGCGAGCACTCCGAGCCCGTCTTCCGACTCCCCGACGCCCAAGGCCGCCACGTCAGTCTCCGGTTCGATACCGGAGTGCCGGAGAACCCGAGCCTGCTCGACGGCGTGCTCGCGACCCAGCGCACCGCGGTGTGGTCCGGCGTCACGATCGGGCATGGGATCTCGTTCGCCGACCTACACCTGTGGTTCGCCTGCTTCCTGCCCGGCTTCTGCAAGCTCGCCGCAGATGAGGGAACCGAGCTGGCCGAGGAGCGCGGGAAGTGGTTTCCCTTCGGGGTCGTGCGCGGTGACTCGTTCGCCTATCTGGCGGTGCGCCCGGCCGTGGAAGGTGCCGGAGTCGAGTTCGGGGCGCGCGCCTACGGAGCGCACGGTCAGGAGGCCGCGACCGCGATGGTCGAGCAGATCCAGGCGTGGGACCGGCAGGCCCGAAGTGGTCCGGCCCCCACGTTCGCCTTCTGGCCGACCGGCGGCGACCTCACCCGGATCCCCGAAGGCTCGGCGGTCCTGGAAAAGACCCATGGACTGGTCACGATCTCCTGGCCCGCGACGAGCTGAGCGACGCGCGGGCCAGGACGCACCACCCCCAACCCTGCAATGTGAGGAGTGTGATCCGATGGCTCCACCGCTGACTCTCGACGCCGCCGAAGCCGAGGTCGCCGTCGTCGCCGACGAGGAGTTCGAGCTGGACATGCGCGTGGTCGAGGCCACCACGCCGCTCGTGATCATGATGTGTGACACCAGTGACGGGTGCGGTGCCACGTGTGGCACCAGTGCGTGCAGCACCAGTTCCAACGACCCGTCCTGAACCAGTCCCTCTGCCGTCGGCGCCCTCGCACGCGAGGCGCCGACGGCACGATCCATGACCGGCCGAGAAGGAGTCGGATCACCGTGACCGTGCCCACGCGCTATCGGCACACCGGCCTGGTACTGGTGCGCGCGACGACAGACCCCGGCGACCTGGACCCGCCGACACACCTGGACGTATCCGACCCGGCCGCGATCGAACGGGAAGACCTGGCGTGGCTGGCGAAGATGTGGGGTCGCGGTGAGGTGCGCGAGGCACTGCGGATGGCCAGCCCGGTCCTGGGATCACGCATCGACCAGCTCCTACGCGCCGACACCGGCCCGGCCATCGGCGGCGACCTGCGTCGCGCCATCGTGTCTGTGGCCTCTTACCTGCTGCGCTGGCAACGGCGTGCCACCCCGTTCGGGATGTTCGCCGGGGTCGCCACCGCCGGCGTCGGCCTCGCGACGGCGGCAGTCGGCGCCCGACACCGTGCGCTGGTGCGCGCGGATGCCGAATGGCTCACGGCCCTGATCGACGAGATCGAGCGGTGCCCGGACCTACGCCCGCATCTGACGGTGGTGACCGACAGCGCCGGAATCGTGCGTGACGGCCGCTTCATCGTGGCCGGACGGGCACAGGTGGGTGCCCGCGCCCCCGGACCGCTACGAGAGATCTCCGTACGCCACACCCGGCCCGTGCGGGTCGCGCTGGCCGCGGCCACCTCGCCGATACGGTTCGACACGCTTGCCGCCCAGCTGACCTCCCATTTCCCGGCCACCTCGCCGGACAAGGTCCTCACTCTGCTGCACGGCCTGGTCGACCGGCGCATCCTGATCACCGGCCTGCGTCCACCGATGACGGCCGCCGACGGGCTGACCCACCTGATCGGCGCGCTACACACGGCGGGTGCGGAGCACCTGGCCGACATCGCGGCGCTGCTACATCGGCTTGAGGAGATCAGCGCGCAGTTGGTCCGCCACAACACCGGCGTCGACCCACAACAGGCCGCGGCGATCCGAGCGTCGGTCGCCGCGCGGATGACCGCGCTCGTACCCGGCACCGGGCATGTGCTCGCCGCCGACATGCGGCTGGACGCGCGGATCACCGTCCCCGAGCACGTGCTGGCCGAGGCCACACTCGCCGCCGGCGTTTTGCTACGCCTTTCCCCTCGGCCCTTCGGTTCGGCGGCCTGGCTCGACTACCACGTCCGCTTCCGCGCCCGTTACGGCCCCGGTGCTCTGGTGCCGGTGCGGGAGTTGGTCGCCGACTCCGGGCTCGGTTACCCCGGTGGCTATCTCGGCGCGCCACGCGCCCGGCCTGCCTGGCGGACGCTGACCGAGCGCGACGCCGTCCTGCTGGCGCTGATCCAGAAGGCGGTCCTGGATGGGGCCGAGGAGATCGAGCTGACCGAGACCGACATCCAGGCGTTGACCGTGGGCGAGTACGCCGACATCGTGCCGCCGCAGCGCATCGAGCTCGGTGTCGCGCTGCATGCCACCTCCATCGAGGCGATCGACCGGGGTGATTTCGAGCTACGGGTCACCGCCGCACCTCGCGCTCATACGAGCATGGCCGGACGATTCGCTCCTCTGCTCGGTGACACCGACCGCGCACTGTTGGCCGCGTCCTATGCGGCGGACGACCAGGACGCCGCGACGGCGGTGCAGCTGTCCTTCCCGCCTCGCCGCCCGCACAACGAGAACGTGGTGCGCCTACCGCGATTGCTGGCCGACGTCGTGTCCCTGTCCGAGCACCCTGACGGCGACGTGATCGACGTGGACGACCTGGCGGTCACCGTCGATGCCGACCAGATGTATCTGGTTCAGCGCTCCACCGGGCGGCGCGTGGTCCCCCGGATACCGCATGCGCTGGACACCTCCGTCCAGAGCCCGCCGCTGGCACGGTTTCTCGCCGAGGTCGCCGACGCGCGCAGCGCGGTTTTCGGGCCTTTCGACCTCGGTGCCGCGCGCACCCTGCCGTACGTCCCGCGCATCCGCTACCGGCGCACCGTACTGGCCTCCGCCCGCTGGATCCTCAGCTCCGCCGACCTGCCGGGCGCCTTCATCGGCGACCGGTGGGATGCGGCTGTGGGCGCCTGGCGGCAGCGGTGGCGGGTACCGGCAAGGGTCGTGCTGTGCGCTGGGGAGCTACGGCTTCCACTCGATCTGGAGCACGCGCTGGACCGCACCCTGCTGCGTACGCGGCTGGAGCGAGCCGGGCGGATCGAGCTGGCCGAGGACGGCCCGCCCGGCTGTCAGGACTGGATCGGGCGACCGACGGAACTGCTGATCCCGATGACCGCGATCACCCCGCCACCGCGCAGGCTGCCGGTGACCACGGCGCCGGGAGCCGTCCTGCTGCCAGGTGCTTCCGCGCTGGTGCACGCGCAGGTCGTAGGCAATCCCGCGCGGTTCGACGAGATCTTGACCGGTCACCTGCCTGCCTTCGTCGACATGCTCGGCCCACTGGTGGAGCGCTGGTGGGTGCGTCGGCACCGCGACATGATCCGGCTCGAAGCCGATCAGCACCTCGCCGTGTTCCTGCGGCTCACCGCCCCCGAACAGTACGGCTCAGCCGCCGACCACCTGGCTGCCTTCGCCGCCGACCTCCAGGCGCGTGGCCTGCCCGCTCAGCTCACCTTGGCTTCCTGCCCGCAGCATCCCGCACGCTACGGTGAGGGTCCGGCACTCATCGCGGCCGAGCGGGTGTTCGCCGCCGACACGGTGGCCGCCATCGCCCAAATCGCGATGGCCGAGGCTGCCGGGATCGCCGCCCAGGCCCTGGCCGCCGCCTCGATGGCGCACTTGGCCGCGGCTTTCGCCGCCGACACCACCTCCGGATACCGGGCGCTGATCCGGTGCTTGAAACAGCAGACCGGGCCGCTGGACCGGACGCTCCGCGACCACGCGCTCCACCTGGCCGACCCCGCCGAGGATTTCCGAGCCGTACGGCTTCTGCCGGGCGGCGACGCGGTGGCCGCCGCATGGCGCGTCCGGGACGCGGCCCTGACCTCCTACCATCGCGCTCTCGCCTCCCAGCGTGACCCGGTCACCGCGCTGCGCACCCTGCTGCACGAGCACCACGTGCGCGCCGTCGGCGTCGATCCGGCGTTCGAGCGGGTGACCGGTCGCCTCGCCCGTGCCGCCGCGCTGCGCCGCCTGGCCCTGGTCGATGCCCTGTGAACACCGACCCGGTCACGCTCACCACCGACGAAGTGGCAGGCCAGTCCCTGGCGACCGGGACGGCTGGGACCGCGCTCCTGCATATCGAGCGAGCCCTGAACGGCTCCGGGGGCTGGGCGAGCGCGCACACACACATCCGGCAGGCTGCGGCCGGTCCGATCGACGCCGCCGCGCACGCCGGGCTGTACTACGGAGCTCCGGCGATCGACTTCGTGCTGCACGCCGCCGCAGCTGGGCATTCCCGCTACCGCTCCACGACCACGACCCTGGACCGGCACGTACTACGCCTGACTCACCGGCGTCTGACGACCGCCGCAAGCCGGATGGAACGCGGCGAGGCCGCCACGTTCGGCGAGTACGACCTCTTTTATGGGCTGACGGGGATCGGCGCGCTCCTGCTGCACCGTATGCCCGGCAGCGAGATCCTCGCCGACGTGTTGCGCTACGTCATCCGGTTGACCGAGCCGCGTCACGACGATGGGCTCGAACTGCCGGGCTGGTGGGTGGCTCACGACCCAGACCCGACCCTGCCGACCCCTGGCGGGCACGCGAACTTCGGGATGGCGCACGGGATCGGCGGGCTGCTCGCCCTGCTCGCCCTCGCCACCTCCCGCAGCCGTGTGGTCGAAGGCCAAGACGAGGCGATCGAGTGCCTGCAAGTCTGGTTCGACCGGTGGCGGCAGGACTCGGCGGACGGGCCGTGGTGGCCGCAGTGGGTCACCCGTGAGGAACTGCGCACCGGCCGTCCCTGCCGAGACAGCCCAGGCCGTCCGTCCTGGTGCTACGGCGCGATCGGGATCGCTCGCGCCCAGCAGCTCGCGGCCATCGCCACCGACGATTCAACGCGGCGCGAGGCCGCAGAGAAGGTCCTGGCCACGTGCCTGTCCGACCGGCAACTCCACCGGATCACCGAGGCGGGACTGTGCCACGGGATGGCCGGGGTTTACCAGACCGCCTACCGAGCCGCCCGCGACGCGCGAAACCCTGCGATCGAACAGCGGCTTCCCGTAGTCGCCGCCGCACTGACCCGGCACACGGCGACCGTACGCGACGACAAGACCGGATTGCTGACCGGAGGTGCCGGAGTGGGCCTGGTGCTGGAGACCACGCGGCACGCCACGCCGCCACGCTCGGGATGGGACGCATGCCTGCTGATCACCTGACCGACGCCCCGCCCTACCAGATCGCGGACGGCGTGCTCGCTGTCCTCGCGGGCGCCGCCATTGGAACCAGCGCGGCCGAGAACGGCTTGGACCCGGCCGACCTCCAGGAAGCTCTGCGGGTGTATCAGGCCGCCGGGCTCACCGCGCTGGAGCGGCGCGCGGAAACGGGGTGGTATCAGCTTCATGTTCAGTTCCCCGGCTGGGACATCGCGGAGACGGCCGGAGCCATGTGGCTCGGGCCGCACCTGGACCGGCTTCAGGCCGAAGGGGCCGTGGCCGGATGGTGGTTCCTGCGCAAGCACCCTTGCTGGCGGCTACGCCTGCGCGGAGCGGACACTGCGGCGGTGGATCAGGTGCTCGACGAGCTGACCGCGTCCGGAGTGCTCGCACGCTGGTGGCCGACCGTGTACGAACCGGAAATCACCGCCTTCGGCGGACCGGCCGGTGTGAACGCCGTCCACGACCTGTTCTGCGCCGACAGCCGCGGCGTGCTGGAGTACGCCCGCCGGAGTGCTCCCGGCCTCGGCCGTCGCGAGCTGTCCGTCCTGTTGATCAATGGCCTGCTGCACGCGGCGGGACTGGACTGGTTCGAACGCGGCGACGTCTTCGGCCGGGTGGCCCGGCTGCGCCCCACACCTTCCGCCGTCGACGCCGCGCGCGTCGCACGGCTGGCGGACGGCGTACATGCCCTGCTGGCCCTGCCCGCACAGGTCGACAGCCCGCTGTTCGCACCCGGCGGGCCGGTCGAGTTCGCCGCGCCCTGGTTCGCCGCGTTCGAGGTCGCCGGCCGCCGACTCGGTGATGCGGCTGCTCAGGGCCGCCTCGACCGTGGGGTGCGCGCCGTCCTCACCCACGTGCTGATCTTCCACTGGAACCGGTTCGGCCTGTCAGCCACCACCCAAGGCGTTCTCGCCCGCGCGGTGATCGAAGCCATCCTGCCCCGGAGCTGATCATGGATATCGCGACGCTGAGCGCCGCCACGCGCCGCTTCCCGCTCCTGGGCCGTCCCCGGCCCGCCTGCCCATCACTTCCCGAACGGGTTACCGAGATCGCCGAGATCGCGGGCGCGGCCGGACGACAGGGCTCGGATGGCATGGCCGAAGGAGCCCATGCCTTGAACAAGGCCGCGTTGCTGGCCAGCGACTGCGGCCTGGCGGATCTGGCCCGTGAACTGTGCAGGCAGCACATCGACGTCTACCTCGCGGCAGGCCCTCGGCTCACCGTGCCGCAAGCCAGATACATGCTCGAACCCGTCCTCAACCTCGCCCGTCTCCAGATCCGCGCCGACAGTGGCGGGCAGGCCCTGCGACTGCTGAAGGCGATGTATCAGGCCGTCATCACGAACACCGAACTGGTCGTCGACGAGCGCACGCTGCCGCTGGCCGACCTCACCGGCACACGGCAGGAGCACCGCGAACTACGCGAGTGGGTCTGGCTGCAGTATCTCGCGGACGGGATCCGCGCCCTGGCCCTCGCCGGGCGCTGGGACGACGCGGTCGCGCACGCCAGGGCACACAGGGGCGTCGGACTGCACCTCATGGAGGGGCGGCAAGCCGCGATCATCGCCCACTGCCTGCGCGGAGCTCCGCTGGCGGCGCGCGCGGAACTGGAAGAGAGCACTCCGACGCAACCGTGGGAACAGCAGGTCTACTCCTGCCTGAACGTGATGTGCTCGGCCCCGAACGACGCATCGATCAGCCGGGACGTCACGGCGATGGTCGGGCACTTTCTCGGGCGGGAGCCTGTGCCCGGCTACGCGGTCTTCCGTGCCCGGCTCGGGCTGACCGTGGCCACCCTCGCCGACGTCGCCGACGCCGATGCGGCCGACCGCGTACTCGCCCAGGTAGTCGCGGAGACGGTCGAGGCCGGCGACGGATACGCCGCACGCGACGTGCTCGGATACCGTAGCCCTCGCATAGGGCTGACCGACGTGCGACGCGAGGCACTGTCGGAGCTGGTGACCCGCTCCGGTCTGGGATCCGGGATCTTGCCGGAGCCGCTGCTCGATTCGCTCATCAACTCGACACGGATCGCGAAAGAGGCACTGGCCGCGTCGATATGAGCCATTGCCTCCACTGGAGGAGCATCGTCATCCGGACTACGCCGCCACCGGAGAGTTCATCGCGGAGAAGCTCCGCGTGATGGGCCGCGGCTCTGCCCCCGGCTGGTCGACGACACCGAAGCACATCCCCGTCATCTCCCAGCGCTTCCCCGCCACCCCCGACCAGGTCAGAGGCGCCCGCGCCTTCGCCGCCGACATCCTCGGCGACGACCACCCCCTGCGCGACGACGCCACCCTCCTCACCAGCTAACTCGCCACCAACGCCATCGAACACGCCACCAGACCGACCGATACCGCAACCGCCCACACCGCCCGGGACGGTACGGAACCGGCCGAACAGCCGAGAGAGTTCGTCGCCACGGTGGCCTTCGTCCCGCACGGCGTGCTAATAGCCGTCCAGGACACCGGCTCCTCGCGGATTCCCTGCGTGAAGAACTCCGGGTTGGACGCCACGGGTGGTCGAGGACTGATGCTCGTCAACGACTTCGCGACCCCCTGGCGCTTTCAGCGCGACCCCACCGCGACCACCGTCTGGTTCGAGCTCACCTGACAGACCGACATGACGACGCGAGGTTGGACAAGCGTCGCCTCTTCGAGAGTGAGTGAACGCCTACCACCGATTACCGAAGGCCGACCCTGGCACCGGCGGAGAAGACGGAGTCACGCAGCACCAGCGTGGTGAGCTTGGCGCTCTTGGGTACGTCGTACAGCAGAATCCCCTTGACGCCGTTGCCGGGGTTGATCTGTTTGAGGTAGGCGTTGGAGTTCTTCAGGAGCATAACCGCAGTTCCAGAGTCGGCCTTAAACTCCCGGTACTTGCTGTCGAACAGCTTCTGGTTGTAATCGGAGAACGTCGCGGCCTTGCCCCCGACATTCTTCACCGTCACATGAATCAGAACGAACTGCCCCTGAGCCTTCTTGGCGAGCAGTCCCTGTCCCACCGCCGACCGCCTTTCTACCTTGGTTACCTTGAATGAGAACTTCCCGTCCCTGACCACATCCCCGATTCCGGGCGCCTTCGGGGTCGGCTTCGGGGTCGACATCTCAGCGAGGACCTCCTCCGCCTTCTGCACGGGCACGCCTGGCGAGAAAGTGGGCGATGGGGTACCCGCGGGCGTGTACGCGAGACTCTGCTCGTCCCTCGAACCGGCCCCGATGAGTACGTACACGAGCAGTGCCACGGGGGCCGCCACACCGAGCAAGAGGAGTTTCAGGCATCCGCCTCCCGGCTTCTTCGCAGGCTGCTGGTAGTTGTGGATGGTGGTTCCTTCCCTCATACCTCGGAGATGGAGAAGGTACGGCATGCGCGACCTCGGTTCGAGCGAGGTTACTCGGCCAGGTCCATCTCAGTTCCGAGGGGTACCAGCAAGGATGCCCGTTCGGTCTTCTCAGAGGTGCCTCTCGCCGTCCCATCTGCCCAACCGTGGACCCCGCCTACGGCCGAGCGGATCTCACCGAACACGGCGGCGGGGAGGAAAGGGGCCACAATCACCGACGACGTGCCGTCCTACGAGCAGGTCGAGGCATCGGTACGACCGACACCTGTGAAACGAGCCGTGTTCCTGATGCTCGGCTATGACGGCCCACAGGGGTGAGACACGTCCGTGATCAAGGTCGGGGAAGATTGCCCTTCCTTTCCCGGACTATCAAGGAACCCCTATGAAGCGAATGATCGCGAGCATCTCCGCGGTCACGGCCGTCGCGCTCGTGACCGGGGCACCCGCCCAAGCCCACGCTCAAGCCGCCCCTGCCGACCCGGTCAAGGCGTTAAAGAGCCAGTTCGTTCCGGGCAAGGGGGTGAGGTTCACCGACCGGACCACCATGATCGAAGAGGGCAAGGGGCAGCCTTACCTGCGGCGCACCGGCTCCTTCCAGTTTGGCCGAGGCGGGATCGTCGCCTCCGACATCAGCTCGAAGGGCCCCGGCCCAGCTGATGAAGTCTTCACCTCGTCCGTCTCCGGGCGGACGATCCGGATCGGCACCACGAGCTACTCTCAGGGCGGCACCTACCGCGACAAGATGCCGAGCGGTAAAAGCTGGTACAAGGGCTCGGACGGCATGACGGGCGGCGTGGGCGGCTGGTTCAGCCAGCTGGTGAACGTCGCAGAGCCGGCGACCCTGGCAAGCCTGCTCAAGGGCGCCAAGAAGTCACGTACCACCTACAGCGGCACCACCACCTTCGGCAAGCTCGCCAAGGTCTCGCCCTGGTTCCGTGCCACCCTGCCGCTCCGGTCGAGCGACAAGACCGTGGTGACGTTCAAGCTCACCCTGGACAGAAACCACCTGCCACAGCGCCTGACCACGTCCTTCCCACCCACTGGCATCTACGACAGCACCGGGTGGGAGGGCAATACGATCAGTGTCGAGACCCGCTTCACCGGCTGGGGCGGCAAGGTCTCCATTAAGGCGCCGCCCGTGAACAAGGTGACGACCAAGCTTGAGGACAGAGACGAGGAGTGACAATCAAACGTGCTCCAACTCCAGGCGGAGCACATGGTGGATGTCAGCAGCTCTCCGCAGGCTGTGTCCTGCCCCGGTGACAACGACCAGACGCGAGCCGGAACCCAAGTGCCGACTAAGAGTCCGAGCCTGGTCAAGTGGGGTTACCCGATCCTCATCTCCATGGATCAGAAGCAACGGACGTCGAATCGCGGCTTCTGATTCGCCGGAGAGCTCATCCCGGAGCAACTCCGCGTGATGAGCCTGGAACTTAGGTGCGGCTCTGCTCCAGCTCTCCAGATCGACCACGGCCGACCTGGCGATCCCGACCGCGAACACATCGGTGATCGCCAAGGCCCGTAAGACGGTGTACCCGCCGGCGCTGGCCCCCCAGATCGCCACCCGCCCAGGATCCGCCCGACCGGCGGACACCAACTGACGAGCCGCATCGGCGCAATCGGTGGCGTCGACCATCCCCCACTGATGACGAAGACCTAACCGATACGCGCGGCCGTACCCGGTGCTCCCCCGGTAGTCGACATCGACGACGGCGAAACCCCTGCTCGTGAAGTACTGCGCGTGGAGATCCAGCCGTAGCGGCCAGTTCGCTGTCGGCCCTGGGTGAGCCCGTACAAGCAGTGGCGGAGGCCCATCGCTTCCTCCCAAGGGCGGGTAGTAGAGGCCGTGCGCCTCACTCCCGTCGCGGGTGCCGAAAGTGAAAGGCTCCGGCCGGACGAGCGATGCCTGGTCAAGAGCGACGTCGGCCGGTGTGAGCTCACGAACGGCACCGCTGATCTCGGCCAACACGACCGTAGGTAACTGAGTGGGACTGGAGCCGATGAAGGCGACTTTCTCGTTTGCCGTCGCCAGGTAAGGCTTGATCGAGGTGTACGGCAACGCGAGCCGTTCCACATCACCGCCAGAGCGCTTCACAACCAAGGAGTGCAGCGCCCCCTGCTGGACGACGGCTATGACCTGGTCACCCTGAAAAACATAAGTGCGATACCCGAACTCCCAGGGAGCCGCCGCGACCTCGAACGCCCCCGTGATGACCGGCTCGGCATGGCCGTCGCGCCAGGCGTACAGATTCCACCAGCCCGACCGGTCGGAGACGAAGTGCAGCACCCCCTCGTCGCTCCACCGCGGCTGGCACACCGACTCCTCATCCCCGCCCGCGACCAGCCTCGTACCGGTAAGCGCACCATCAGGCCCGATGTCGGCCAGCCAGAGCCGGGAACCGTCCCACGGCATGAGCGGCACGTTCCATGAGACCCAGGCGAGTTGCTTCCCATCAGGGCTGGGCTCCGGGGACATGTAGAAGTCCTCGCCGGAGGCGATGATCGACGGCTCGGCCGACAGAACGACCAGCTCGTTGTGGATGCCGTTCTCTTCGTGACGTTCCCGTACACAGACCAACTCGCCGGTGCCCGGAAGAAGACGAAGGTCGGCATAGCGCCAGGTTCCCGACGACGCGGGAGTCACCGGCACGGGGTGTCCGCCGTCGCGTACGTGATAGGCCCGCTGGTCATCCGCGTTGCAGAACCACAGATCCCGCTCGGTGGCCAGATAGGCACCTCCGCCGTACTCATGCACGTAGGAAGCGACGTGGAAGCCCTCCGGCAGCACGTCCTGGCGGCCCTCGGCAGCGGTCCAGCGCACGAGCACATCCCCGTCCGACCGTCCCTCGATCCAGTAGACGGTCTCACCGACCGCTTGGACCGCGTCGTACGAGATGGTGGCGCGGGCGACGACCTCAGCGGGGATAGGGCTCACTCTTGCAATGATCGGACGAAGTCATCCAGTTCGCGAGCGACCCCGGGTTGCCGGGGCGCCACCCGGTCCCGGAAGCGGTGGACCCGGGACATCCCGGCGACCGATCCTCGCCGGGCGAACACGACGATCGCCTCCTGGGCCAGCCGTACGGCCTCGGCGGGTTCGCCTTCTCCGAGGCGTGCCTGCGCCAGGTCCACGGTGAGTTCCGCCTTGCGGCGCACGCACGTGGCGGGAACCCCGCCGATGGCCTGCTCGAAGGAACGGGAGGCCTGGGTGTAGTCACCGAGTTCGAGGAGGCAGTTGCCCTGGTAGCCGAGCAGTCGCTCGCGGTCGAAGTCGTACATCCATTCGTCCCGCTCGTCACCGGCCCGTTCCAGGGCCATGTTCGCCTTGTTGAGTTCGGCCAGTGCCGCTCTGCCGTCGCCCGCGTGGACGCGTGCGGTGGCGCTCACGGCGTGCAGCCAGGACCTCGTCACGTGGGTCACAGAACGACCGGCCGTGTCCAGAGCCGCTGAAGCGTGTCGAACGGCTTCATCGGCCCGTCCGGCCGTATCCGCGGTGATGGAACGGTAAGCGCTGACGTAGGAGCGAAGCCCTTTGTCGCCCGCTTCCCCAAGAGCGTCCAAGGCGGTGGCGTACCTGTGTCCCATCGCGAAGTGGTCACCGAGATCGAACCAGATCCACGCCGCGAACCCGGCCGCTTCTCCCGCCGCGTAGGCGATTCGCCGTCGCAGCTTGTCAGGGGCGGGAGCCTCCAGGAGAGAGCACAGAAGGGCGAGGTGTCCGTCGACCGGGACGAGCATCTCGGCCGATGTCAGTTCGTGGTAGAGGCGGCGCTGGCGCACGGTGATCATTTCGATGTCCTCCACCACGGCGGAGGTGATCGCCGAAGCGTGCTTGCCACATGTGCTGAGCCGTCCCCAGTCGACACCGGAATCCGGTGCCTCCGAACTGGGCCTGCGCGCGGCTTCGCTGCGGTGACGGAGATGCGCCTGCTCCCGGATGACACCCGGGAGCATGTTGTTGAGCGTTCCGCCCGCGCCGAGGGCGGTGTCGCATGCGAGGACCACGGATTCCGAGGGAGCGACCGAGGCCCGTTCCACGGCGCCGAGGTGTTGCCAGGAGTATCCGGTCAGCTCGCCGAGGTCCATCAGCGTGAGCGAGCGCGCCTTGCGGAGTTCGCGCATCCTGGATCCCAGCGCGGCGAGCAGTGACGAGCCTGGGTCGAGGGGCTTGGCCGGCCGCCCGCGACCGCCTTTCCTTTCGGTAGCCATCCGAACACTCCCTGCTGTTTTTGCTGTTCGTTGCGAACAAATCAGGTCGTGCGGTCTGCTGTCAGCACCTTGAGCAAGCTGGATCGTGAGAGATGGACGCCCATGAGCACCGCCTCGATACATGCCCTCGATCGGCTGAAGAAACGCGCCTCCGAGCACGCGGGCGACGCCGCTCTGCCCGACGAAGCGCGCCGAGGTACGGCGAGAACTTCTCCGCGCGTATCCACTGCCCGCAGCAGCGGCGAGAAAGAACAGCGACCCGATCCGGCGGGGAACGGCGGGCGCTCACGACCGGCGAGCCCAAGAACATCAAAAACGGCTCTGCCTGGCGAATGGCGTCGCCTGGCAGAGCCTCGACCGCACTCTGGAGGTGCGCGATCTGTGTCTCACAGTAGTAGAACTCCGAAAATCATCCGTATCCGTTGGCATGCCGAGCGTCCGCCCTCGCCCCTGGGCTGCCGTTGGTGCGGTCATCCCCCGTACGCGCACGACGCCGCCAGCCTGCCGCACCGGCCGGGGCACCTGTGGGAGCAGCCCACCTCGGCCCAGGTCCGTACCCGCATGACGGCCCGGCGCCGCCTCGGCCTCTGCGGCCGACTGCCCGCGCCTTCCGCACCGGCCACCATGACCCCACGCCCACCGATCCACCCCCTCCCAGGCTCCCCCATCAGCCGGGGACGCCACGCGCGACCGGCCACCCCGCCGTACGGACGTGAATCGCCGCCGGGTACTCGGCCCGGCAGGCGCGAGACGCACCGGAAGGGAGTGACGGCATGAGCAGCACCCTCTCCCTCGAAACGGAGAACCTCCGGCACGAACCCGGCGACGATCCCCGCGCGCTGCGCACCCTGACGCTCCGCTTCCCCGACTGGCGCCCCTGGTACGGCCACGCCACCGGACGCTGGTGGGCACTCTCCCCCACCCGATACCGCCAACGCATCGGCCTCCTCGAAGCCGACACCCCCGCCGAACTCGCCGCCCGGATACAGCACATCGAGGACTTCCATCCCCACCCCGAACAGACCCACCAGACGACCAACGGGGACCTCAGTGCCGCCGAAGACAACGAAGACAACACAGGCAACGAGACCACCGGCAAGGGAGGTGACCGGGATGACCGTACGACTGCTGTCCGTACTCGCCGGAGTGCTCGCTGACCGATTCCGGACGGCGACCTACGACCCCAACGGACCGGCCACCACCATCTGGCCGCCCTACCCGGGCCGGATCCCCGGCTGGTCGACGACGCCGAACCACCCCCTGTCATCTCCCAGCGGTTCCCGGCCACCCCTGACCAGGTCAGGAGCGCCCGTACCTTCGTCGCCGACATCCTCGGCGACGACCACCCACTCCGCGACGACGCCACCCTCCTCACCAGCGAACTCGCCACCAACGCTGTCGAACACACCACCAAACCGACCAACACCCAGTCGACCGACATCCAGCCGGTCGACACCGAACCGACCGGCACCCAACCAGCCGACGCCGGAACAGCCGCCCCCGAGCCGAAGGCCCCACCACGGGAGTTCGTCGTCACGGTGGCCTTCACCCCGCACGGTGTCATCATCACCGTCCAGGACCCCGGCTACACACAGATCCCCCACGTCAAGAACCCCAGCCTGAACGCCACCGGCGGCCGAGGACTCCTCCTCGTCAACGACCTCGCCACCCGCTGGGGCTTCCACCGCGCCCCCACAACAACCGTCATCTGGTTCGAACTCACCTGACAAACCGATGTGGCGGCGCGAGCCTGAAGAAGCCGCGCCGCCACCCGGTCCCGCTCGGCGGTCGAGCACCGGCAATGGCCACACCTACCTGGGTATCATGCGGAATTCACCGACTTTCGGCTGGGCGGATCGGCTGCGAGCGAGCCGGTCGTGCAGCGGGGTCAGCTCGGCCACGACGTGCTGACAACCGAATCGTCGGACCGCGCCACGACACCCTCCCTGCCAGCTGATTCGTCTCAAGCGCGTCTTCATCACCTGTGACCGCGCTCGGTCACCATCGAAAGTGAGCCAGAGCCCCTGAGGTACGGGCCCGCCCTGCCGTAACAATCGAAAAGTAAGAAGTGGCTGCAAGGCAGCAGAAATGCGGGTGTGCGCGCCGGAGAAGAGCTGAGGCTGGAAATGTCTCGGTAGAACTGCTCTCTGGGGGTCACGGTGGTACGACGCAAAGCGCACGATGAACTGAAAGCGGTCGAGTCTCTGAACATCGCTTTACAAACTCTCACGATCTTCCATGGTTACGTTCAGCAGGCTGATGCCAAGCTGGCCACGATGGCTACCGTCCATCTCGGATTCACCGCAGTCGCCGCCACCCAGGCCGGTGACCTGGGTGGGGCGTGGAAGAGTGGTCCGCCGCTGGCGGTCGCCACGGCCATCTTGACTGTGCTCTTTGCGGTCGGGTGCTTCGTCTCCGGACACCACCTCGTTGCCGCCCTGCGTCCTCGTCTCACTGGCCCGGCAGGACCCAACAGGTTCGGCTTGATCCGGCCGACAGAGGTTCCCTCGCCCGCCGGCGCGGCGGAGCAGCAGCGTGAGGTGTGGTCGCTGATCTCTACTCTCGCTGACATCGCGCTACGCAAGCACGAGCGGATTCGGCGCAGCCTGCCCTGGTTGGCCTTGATGCCCTTTGCCACTGTTGCCTGGCTGGCGCTGACGGCACTGATCGGTTGACCATCCGCTGGGTGAGAATGCAGCTACTTCTGCGCGAGGTCGTGGGTCGCTAGGTTAGGAGATCTCCTCGAGAGGAGCGAACAGGGAGTCGGGGCCAGCCGCCGGCAGTGGAATCCCGAGTCGTGCGAAGGCCTCACGCAGCGCGCTGTCGCTGGCGAGTACGAGATCGTAGACGTTCGCCGAGTGCTGGGCATCCACGATCTTTGCGACAAGAGTGAGAAGTTTCTCGGCGTCCTCCCGGCGGGTTTCGAGCATCTGCTCGAAGATGTCGGCGGTGTTACCGGGGTTCTCGGTCAGCCGTATTGCGTAGCGGGCTAACGAGCTCTTGGTGGCTTCTGACAGGAGTTCCGCATAGACCTCGCTGGACTCTCTGAGTTTTTTCACACGCAACTTCGTGGCCTCTGCTTGCGCCTCGATCTCGTACATGTTGATCAGGTGGGCACGACTGATCGTTTTCACCTCCTCAGGCAGTCCGAGCTCGGCCTTTGCTCTCCAGCGGGAGATGATCGCGTTGTCAGCGTGCGGTGCTGTGGCGAGGCGGCGCTCAAGGACCTCGTTGACCGCCTTCTCGGCTGCGCTCGATTCAAAGATGGAGTGGTTGCGTGTCGTGGCACGGACTGTCTGCCGCACGAGGTCGTAAACGCAGTCGATCTCTTCTCGGTCGGGTGTCCATGCGCTGCGTCTGCCGCTGGGCAGCCGAGACAGGCGCACTGCCACGGTGAAGTCGAACGCCTCTCCTGACGCGGGTGCGGAGAAGGTCAGAGCATCGCTCACCTCAGGACGGGAGGGTTCGGGGGCGGTGTTGAAGCGCTGGATGAGGAACGACATCGGTCAACCGTCCTTCAGGATGCGAGTCAGATGGTGAAAGAGCGGGGCGGAAATAGTCTGGTCGTGCTGCCATAGCAGCAGGTAGAGCTGGTAGGTGCGGCGCAGCCGGAGGGTGCCTGACCTGCTGGCTCTGAAGACGCCTTCGAGGACCGGCCGCAGCGACGGCCGCTCCTCCCATTCCCTCACCCAGTCGGTGAACAGCTGCCATAGCTGGCCGGCCAGGCCTGATCCTCGCCCTGCCATCTCGTCAGGAGACAGGCTCAGTTCCAAAGAGCGGGTCCACAAGGCGATCAGGTCGGCCTCGGCGGCATGGTCGAGCAGGACAGGCCGGGCGCCGTTGTGGCGTAGCGGGCTGAGCCGCGCGAGCGCGAGTGCGGCGGCGAGCCATCCGCCGAACTTGTCCGCGCGCGCCCATCCGGCCAGCTCCTCGGCGATGGGGCGCGCGGTGTCGGCGCCATAGATATCGGAGATGGAGCGGGCCACGGCATCGCAGAGCCAGTAGTTTTTCGTGGTCAGTGTGATCACGCGGAACGACTTGAACACCTCGTCGATGTTCTGCATCCCTGTTCGCGAACCGTAGGCGATCGCCGCCGTGATTCGCCGCTGATGAGGGCCGGTTTCGGACCATGTCCGGAGCAACGCATGCACCCGATCTCTCATCTCCGGATCGCTGGTTGCGGCCTCCAGCGCCCACGCGGCGAGTTGTTTCGGTCTGACCTTGGTGGAGCGGCTCCATTCGTCGAGGAACTCTCTTTCAATCAGATCGAAATCGCAGGTCGCGAGCAGGCCGACGGCGTGCGCGACCTTGATCCGCACATGTTCGTCGGTGCTTTCACCGAGATGGCGCAACCACACGTAGAGGTGGTCGCGAACGGCAGGCAGCTCTTCCCAGATCATCGGCAAGAGCAACGGGGCGAGCTCATCACGCAGTTGCAGGCGACGCCCTTCACCTCGTCGATCTCCCTGCACTGTGCTGATCCCCGAGTAGCTCAGCCAGTTGCCGAGTCGCTCCCATATCGAAGTGTCGTCGTCCTCACTTTCCTCCTTTCCGTCGCGAATTTGCTGGGAGAGGCTAAGGGCGGCCCGGGACACAACCGGTTCGGACAGGCCGTGCAGCACGGCGCTGCTCACCAGGAAATACCGGCCGAATCTCGTTGGTTCTTTGTCGAGATGCTTGTGAAACCGCGTGCGGGTGAACAGCGGCTGAGCGTTGAGCACATCGGCTATGGTCTGGTTTCGCTGTACGCCATTGGCCAACTGCTGGGCGAGCTGCAACGCCTCGGCCGGTTGGCAATCCGCCAGTCGCCCGACGATGTCATGCTCGTCCAGCCTGTGCGCCTGCCAGGCGTCCGGATCGCTGAGCAGGTAGGCGAAGGTCTTTCGAAAGACCTGGTCGGCGGTGGGCGGTGTGTGGTCCACCACCCGGTGGGGAAGATCGTAGCCGGGGCCGACCAAAACGACGATGCGGCAGTCACGGCGCGCCGCCACGGCCGATAGATAGTCGGCGACCTCTTCCAACTGCGCTGTCCAGGAGCTTTCATCGGCGAGCAGGAGGTATCCGATGCCCTTGTCCAGATGGCTCATGTCGACGTGGATGGGTTCCCCTCTGACCATCAGTCGGTGGCACGATTGGGTGACCTCCAGCAGCGCAGCGATGGCAGTCATAGTCCTGCCGGTGTTGCGGGGGCCGCGCAGCAGCAAGAGGGGTTCGTCGACCAGCAGCTTGGCCAGCTGAGTCTGCGATTCGGTGGGAACCAGGCAGGCTTTGAGGCGTTCCAGGCGCTCTGCGGTGACCGGGGCGCTCTGCACAGGCGGGCCGTCGGATGAAGAGACGTTGTAGAAATCGCGGCCGGCGCCATAAACCCGGGCGTAGTCGCTGGCGTGATTGACGGGGCCACCGAACCAATCACGTCCCGCTGTCGTGTCCTGTCCGGCCTTCAGTTTTCGCAGGCTGGCCAGCCGCAGCCGCAGGTGTTCCTTCTCCTTCCGGATACGGCTGGCCAACGCGTCGTCTTCCTCGTACTCATCGTGGCTGTCGCGCTCATCGTCATCCTGGTCATCCTGGTCTTGATGGTCGTGCTCGTCGCGATCGGATACCTGCGATGGCTCTGCGGCCGGCGGGGGCGTATCTTCCTGCCCGCGGCTCTGTGTGGTGGGGGCATCCGGTCCAGGTGCGGGCTCACTCATCGAGGGGGCCTTTCCCGCCGCTGATTCCCGTCGAAGAAGGCGTCTCTGCCGCCCGAGACCACAACGCCGTTACCGCTGGCAGTGTTGATGCTTCCGCCGTAGTAATCGCGGCCGGCGCTGACCTTGCCGGTGCCGGTGCTTTCCTCCGGATCCCCCGCACCACCTGTCCTGGAGACGACGTCGTAGTCATCCAGTTCCGAAAGCCGGTGCACGTTGTGTCCGGGAAGATGGACATAAGCGCGGTACTGTTGGGATTTGGCCTTCACCTGCACGTGACGGAAGTCCTCGGGGGAGGGGCCACCGTAGCCCTGTCCAACGAAGTCCTCAAATATCCGATCTGAAACGATCACGCCGAGGTTGGCCTCCGAACACGCGCTCATGGCAGCGCGCAGCGGATCGGCCCCCACCAAACGCCCCGACTGCACGGCGTGGCCGCCCGGCGACCCGGCCGCGCCGTCTACATGGATGTGCCCGCCGTGCACAGCCAGGCGTAGGCGCGTGCGAAACCGTCCTCGATTGACAGCCTCGATGCCTTGCGCGAGAGCGGTGACGAAGGGTCCCAGGACGGCCGTGGTATCGGTCCCCGACGGTAAGACGGTGAACTCACCGTCTCCCTGTGGTTGCCGCTTCCACTCTAGAGACGCCAGCCCCGCCGCCACAGCAGCCAGGTCAAACACCCAGATGAGTGTCTTTTGCAGCTCCACCTGGTCGCCATCGCGGCGACTCCCATAGTCCTCGATATCCGAGGTGATCATCAGACGGTATTCTCGCTCATCGCGCATTTGCCCCTCCTGGATTCTCGGCTCCGCGGTCGCGTGCCAGCGTCGATTGTGCGGACGATCGGCGTTCGAAGACCCGGATTAATAGGGTTTTGCCGGATGATTTCCCAAAGGAAGTGGAGGGAGATTGGCAAAAGCCGTCAAGCCCGCAAGGTCGGTGACGATCACTCGCCGATGGCCGGTGCGTACCAGCCCTCGCGCTGACAGAGCACGCAGGATCTTCTGAACAGTGCTCTCCTTGGCGCCGATCAGGCCGCCGAGCTCGATCTGGGTCAGCGGGACGCCCAGGTCCACACCTTCAGGGCCGAGGCGGCCATGCCTGGCGGCCACGGCCAGCAGCAGTCGGGCCAGGCATACGTCGCTGTCGTATCCGGCGAACTCCAGTCGACGTTGGTTGGCCCAGCGCAGCCGGTCACTGATCAGAGTGCTAAGTGTCAGAGCGGCGGAAGGGTAGCGCCGCAAGTACTCCAGGAAAACTTCGCCCTTGATCAATTTGATGACGGTCGCCGCGCTCGTGAGGGCGGTCGCCGAGCGGGCCGAGCCGTCTAGCACAGCCATGTCACCGATCACATCTCCCCGGACCCGCACCGCCAGCAGCGCCTCCTTGCCGTTTTCCGTGCGCGCGGTCACCTTGACCAGGCCATGCGTGAGGACGAAGACGAGGTTTCCGGCATCGCCCTGGCGGATCAATACATGATCAGCCGGATACGTTCGGGTAACCCCCAGCGCGAGTAAGGCCTGTCGGGATGGCTCCGATAGCCGCTTCAGGAAGGTTCCCGACGGCCAAGGGGATGTTCCCGATGAAGCCGGAACCCGCCGCATGGAGGCCCTCCCAGGAGACAAGGCGAACGCGCTTTCAGCGCGAATATGATATCCAGGAAAAGAATCAACGATACCTTTTCGCCATAACGGGCACCCTTATTTGCAGATATTAGAATTCCTTTTCAGAAATCGCGAGCCCATTGCACCCCTTCTTTTCGCAAGAAAGATCAATATAACCGGATGGATCGGCTAGGGCGTGTTTTAGAAGTGGACGCTGTCCTTTGCTCCGCACCGTAATGATCTCGGTGTGGGGCGAGGGGATCTTTCTGATGAGCAGTGGGCGGTGCTGGAGCCGTTGCTGCCGGTCGCGGTGTTGGGCAGGCCG
>NZ_JBEZEL010000012.1:0-315727 GCF_040648855.1 Streptosporangium sp. NPDC049078 | reverse complement strand
CCCCCACCGAAGCGGGTAGGACGGGGTTGTGCTTCATGCACTGGCTTTTAACACACTGTTGAGTTCTCAAGAAACGGACGCGTACACCATCACCCACACCCGACCAACCGGTCCGGCAGAACTCCGGGGCGTTCCATTTCGTATCACTATCTTATCGGGAGTGTCGGTTTCGTGTCAAACTGTCGGATTTTCCGACCCTCGACTCGAACCCGCCGAACCCGCTAGGATTGCGACCACCCCGCTTCCAGGGCAACCCCTCTAACTTACTCCAACATCCGATCGTTGTCCAATCACTCGGACACATCCGGTTTGCCGGGGTGGAGAGAGGGTTTTGCCGGGCAGTTAGTTCGCTCCTGGAGGTTTAAACCTGGATGCTCGCTGCCCTGCGGAAAGAACACTACCAGGACTCTCACGTCACAGAGACAACTTGCCAACCATCCCGGAGACTCGCGCGTCCCAAACAGGCAAGCGCGCAACCAGACGTCAAGCCATCCGCAATCGACTCTGGATACGAAGAGGCGCGAGGGTCAGAATCCTGACTCCGCCGTGGAGGTGAGCACCATGACCCGCTCGGAGTTCGACGACATCCGCGCGCACATCGATGCGGAGGCCGACCACCCAGGCGACCTGCTGAGGGTTGCCAGGTCTCTGCTGAACGACCTTGAAGACGCACGTATGAGAGAGGCGACCCTCCGCGCCTACTATCTGCGTCTCCTCACCGCGGCTCGGGCGACGGTCGCCGCGGAGGCGGCCGGCTACCCGGAGCCGTTGACCTTCCTCACCGACGAGCTCGCCAAGCGCGGCCAGCTCCCGACATCCGAGGACGAGGTGAACCGGATCCTCGGCGACGCCCACACCGCGGCGGCGCTACTGGCCTGCCTTGAGGAGAATCCTCTGGGGACGACCCCGATGAACACCGGAGGCTCTCGCGCGCGGAGGTGCGCCGGCACAAGCCGTAGCCTCCCACGATGAGGCGTTCCGCGTCATTGACCTGGGCTTGAACCAAGATCTGTAAGACTCCAGGCATGTTGCAGCGAGGGCTGAATTGGGCTGCGGCGACCCTCGTGGGCGTCTTCGGCTTTGTCTGGACCGGTGTAGTGATGTTCGCGGCCGTCGAGACCTCGACGTGGACGTGGATAGGACAGGTCTCCTTTGGGGCCTTCCTCACCTGCTGGGCTTGCTACAAGGCGAGTCTGCTGGTGCGCCGCACCAGGCCCGGTTTCGTCCCGAGGCATCGCCGGGTGAGGGTCAGAGCCTGAGGGATGCCCTCGCGGGCCGGGCCCAGGCGGCCGATCATCGGCGCCGGGTCCCGGTTCGGAGTCGGAAGGCACCACCGGGACGGTCTCGCGTCCCGGCACCCGGGGATCCGGCGGACTATGCCCCCGTCCGGAACGAGCGGAGTTCGTCGGCCACCTGCCGGCACGGCACTCCCAGGTCGAACCGGCTGAGCAGGTGGATGCCCTCCCCCGTGTCGATCTCCAGGAGTTCCGTACGTGAGGTGAAGCGGGTCCGTGTGTCCACCCGGATACGCTCGACGGCGCTCCACGGCACCCGTTCGGATCCGGCGAAGCCCCTCACCACGACGAGACCCTCGCCATCGGCTGTGAGCCGTACCGGAGCGAGGAGATCGCGCATCACCAGCGCTGTCAGGATCGCGGTCGCGGCACCCGCCAGGATCGCCCCTCGTGGGTCGTCGAGGGTGAGGATCGTGAGCACCGCGAGGGCGAACGCCCCGACGATCTTCATGATGAGGAGATCGCGGCGCACGCGCCAGCGCAGGACAGGTCCGGACGTTTCGCTCACAACGGCACGCTACCTCTCGAACTCTGGCATCTCTCGAAATACATCCCGCACGCCAGGCTCGACGTCCCTTGGCACGCACAGCGGTGGATGCCCCGGCCAGGCGCAAAGAAGACGGGGTCTCGACTGCCCGAAACGCGGAAGGCCCTGATCTCTGGGAGATCAGGGCCTTCCGATTGGTAGCGGGGACAGGATTTGAACCTGCGACCTCTGGGTTATGAGCCCAGCGAGCTACCGAACTGCTCCACCCCGCGTCGGTGTGTGTTTGAACACTATCCGGGATTCCCCTCGGGCTGCAAATCGGCACAGGAACGCGAGGTCACCGGCCTCACGTCGCCCCCGTCCGCGGAGCCTCCGGGGTTTCACAGACGGGCACGAGGTGATGTCCCACCGCAGAAGCCTCTGGACGCGGTGGATCCCGAGGAGGGAAAACAAAAAAGGTCCCGGTCGCCGTTTCCGGCGACCGGGACCTTTCGATTGGTAGCGGGGACAGGATTTGAACCTGCGACCTCTGGGTTATGAGCCCAGCGAGCTACCGAACTGCTCCACCCCGCGTCGGTGTATGTCTCAACCATACCCGGCTTTGGTGGCGGACGCGAATCAGATCGCTGGGCCCCGGTGTCTTTCTAGGGATTCGGTGTGGGTGTCGGTGTGGCGGATGGGACCGGTGTGGGTGTCGCCGACGGTGCCGGGGATCCCGACGCCGAGGGAGACGGGGTGGGCGCGGGGCTCGCCTCGGTGCCCTTCAGCTTCGACAGCGCCTCCTGGAGCTCCTTCTGGGCCTCGCCGTAGTCGTTCCAGTTCGGCGGGTCGGCCTGGAGAGCGGCCTGTGCCTTGTTGTACGCCTTCTGCGCCTCGTCGATCGCCTGGGCCAGCGCGGTGGTGGGCTGGTTGGCGTTCGCCTCCTCGGCCGGCTTACCCTCCCCCTGCTGCTCCTGTGGAGCGGTTTGGGTGCCGTCACCGAAGACCTGTTCCAGCGCGCCCTTGAGCGTGTCGGCCGAGCCGACCTTGCTGCCGTAGGCCACCAGGACGCGGCGGAGGATCGGGTACGGCTCCTGGCCGGAGGCGGCCGCGATCTCCACGTAGACCGGTTCGACGTAGACCAGGCCGTCGGCGAACGGCAGGGTCAACAGGTTGCCGTAGCGGACCTTCGCCTGGCCGAGCCCGAGCAGGTTCAGCTCGCCGGAGAACTTGTTCTGGAAGTTGTTCTGCACCTGGCCGGGGCCGGGGATCGTGGTGTTGGAGGGCATGCGCAGGATGCGCAGCTTTCCGTAGTCCTCTCCGGGGGTGGCGTCCACGGCCATGAACGCGGCCAGGTTGGGTCCCTGGCGCGGCACGAACGTGGTGGTCAGCGAGAACGTGGGCTTGTCGGTGCTCGGCATCTTGACCGACAGGTAGTACGGCGGCTGCTTGATGTCGCGCTCGCCCGAGGACGGGTCGTTCGGGACGTTCCAGAAGTCCTGGCCGCTGTAGAAGGCGTTCGGGTCGGCGATGTGGTACTGGGAAAGCACGTCACGCTGGACCTTGAACAGCGCCTCCGGGTAGCGAAGATGCTGCCTGAGCTCGGGCGTCATCTCCGTCTGCGGCTTGATGACGCCGGGGAAGGCCTTGCGCCAGGTCTGCAGGATGGGGTCCTTCTCGTCCCATGCGTACAGGTTGACGGTGCCGTCGTAGGCGTCGACCGTGGCCTTCACCGAGTTGCGCATGTAGTTGATCTGGTCGCGCGGCTGCGGGACCACTACGCGCGGGTCGGTGATGGTGTCGCGCGTCATCGCCTCCAGGCTCTTGCTCTGGGAGTACGGGTAGGCGTTGGACGTGGTGTACGCGTCGGCGATCCAGACCACCCTGCCGTCGACGATCGCCGGGTAGGGGTTGTCGTCCAGGCTCAGGAACGGCGCCACCTTGGCGATACGCTGCTGCGGGTTGCGCTCGTAGAGGATCTTGGAGTCCGGGTTGACGTCACCCGACAGCAGCAGGTTGATCTCGCCGTACTTGGCGGCGTAGAGCATCCGGTTGATGAAGGATCCGACCGGGACACCACCCTTGCCTTCGTAGGTGGTGTTCTTCTGGCCGGTGCCACCGCTCTCGGGGTAGTCGAGCTCCTGATTCCTCTGGCCGTTGCCGCCGACGACGACGTACTCGGCCGCGCCGCGTGCCTCGCCGAAGTAGATCCGCGACTCCTTGAGCTTCGTCCGCTCCACCAGGGAACCGGTGACCGGCATGTCCTTGGCGTCGAAGTTGGGCAGCCCCTCGGAGTCGACCTCGTTGCCGGGCGCCGCCACGAAACCGTTGCCGTGGGTGTAGACGAGATGCCGGTTGATCCAGTTGTTCTGCTCGGCCGGCGGCCCCGTGAGCTCTCGCACGGCCACGACGGTGTCGCGCATCGTGCCGTTCTCGTCGGGGTAGCGGTCGACGTCGAGCGGATCGTGGAAGTCGTAGTAACCGCGAATTCGCTGCTTCTGCTGGTACGTCTTCGCGACCAGGCTGGGGTCGAGCAGGCGCACGCCGGAGATGGAGCTGTCGGCGCTGACGTTGACCTTGCTCGGGTCTCCCTGAGCCGTGTAGTCGATCACCTCGGCGTCGTTGACGTCGTAGGCTGTTCGGGTCGCGTCGATGTTGCGTTTGATGTACTCCTGCTCCTTGCCCTGCTGGTTCGGCTTGACCTGGAACTGCTCGACCAGGGCCGGGTAGACCCCGCCGATCAGGATGGCCGAGAGCACCAGGAGACCGAAACCGACGCCGGGCAGCATGCCCCCGGCGCGCACGACCCCGGCGAAGAACAGGACCGCGCAGATCAGGGCGATGATCGCCAGGATGGTCTTGGCGGGAAGCACCGCGTTGATGTCGGTGTACGAGGCACCGTGTCTGAAGCCCCGGTCGGAGAAGACCAGCCCGTACCGGTCGACCCAGTAGGCGACCGCCTTCAACAGCACGAAGATGCCCAGCAGCACCGACAGGTGCGCCCGAGCGCCGCGCGAGGCGTGCACGCCGGGTGACTGGAGCCGGAACCCGCCGTACAGGTAGTGCACGATCGCCGACAGCAGCGCGGAGAGCACCACCGCGACGAACAGGAAGTTCAGCACCATCCGGATGAAGGGATAGGTGAACATGAAGAAGGAGATGTCCATCTTGAACTGCGGATCGGTCGTACCGAACGGCGTCGCGTTGATGAACTCCAGCCAGGTCTTCCACTGACCTGAGAAGGACGAACCCGAGAACAGGCCGAGCACCGCCACACCGATCAGGAAGATCAGTTTGCGGTGCGGGTCAAGGGCCATCCGATACCGGTCGGCACCGCTGGCGCCACCGAACATTCCCGGGCCGAACATCGGTCGCATGCGGTACGCCAGCAGCATGTTGCCGCCGACGATCCCGACCATCAGCAGTGCGCCGACGGCGAACAGCAGGATCTGCGTGACGATCACACCGGAGAAGACGGCCGTGTAGTCGACCGAGTCGTACCAAAGGTAATCAGTAAAAATACCGGCAAAGAGAAAGAAAAGGATAACTATCGCGCCCAGCGCGATCGCGACGGGAACTAGCAGTCGTGGCCGGCGGGGCAAGCGCATTGCCCTGCCGGCTCCGGGGGTCCGGAAGCTCAAGGCCAACCCCTTGTCGTAAGAGCACGGTCCGTGTCTGGCAACCTACACCGGAGGGCAATGGGCCGCGTTCAGCCTTTCGGGCACGGTCCGGCCACAACACCAACTGGTCTCGGGTCCTTAGGTCCAACGTACGAGGACCCTGATGAGTGCCCCGTCACGAGGCCCAAGACCCGGAAAACCGGATCTTTTACCTAATTGGGCGGCGCGTCCCGCTTTCCGGGCTTCTCCTGCCGCTCACTCCCGAGGTCTCATTCCCTCGCCCAGGAGCTCCCGTCCGGCTTCGGAAGTCAGCCCGCCGGGCAGCTCGGCACGGCACCCGAGCCGGTGCGGATCGCGTCGATCGCCTGGACGGCCTCGCGCAGGGTCGCGACCTTGACCAGCCTGAGGCCGTCCGGGATCGCCTTGACCGCCTCCGCGCAGTTTTCTGTGGGGGTCAGGAAGATCGTCGCCCCCGCCTTCCTCGCGCCGACCATCTTCTGCTGGATGCCGCCGATCGGGCCGACGTCACCCTCAGCGGTGATCGTCCCGGTCCCCGCGATGGACTTGCCGCCGGTCATCGCCCCGGGGGTGAGCTTGTCGACGATGCCCAGGGAGAACATCATCCCCGCGCTCGGCCCGCCGACGTCACCGACGTTGATCTTGACCTGGAAGGGGAACTTGTAGCCGACCCGCATGGTGATGCCCACGAGGGGTGCGCCGTCCTGGCCCGCGACGGTCGGGACGGTGATGGTCATGCTCTCGGCGCCCCGGTTGACGACGAAACCGACCTGTTCGCCCGGCTTGTGCTTGCGGACGGCGGCGGAGACGCTCTCGCGGTCGGACACGGGGGTGCCGTCCACCGAGACGATCTCGTCGCCGATCTTGAACTTGCCGTCGGCGGGCAGACCCTTCTCCGTGGAGGCCACGGTCACGACCGAGCTGTAGGGGATCTTCAGCTCCGTCAGCGCCGCCGCGGTCGCGTCGTCCTGGGAGTTCGTCATCTCCTGGGTGTTCTGCTCCTCGACCTCCTTCGCGGTGGTCGCGGGAGGGAAGATCGTCTCCTCGGGCACGACCGCGATGGTGGGATCGATCCATCCCCTGAGCGCGCTGAAAAGATCGATCCTGGTGCCGGGTCCGCCCTGGTAGGCCACGGTGACGAGGCTGAGCTTGCCTTCCGTCGGATACGTCTGGCGCCCCTCGACGCTGATCACCGGCTTGCCGTCGACGTCCCCGATGGTGTTCTCGGTCGGCCCTGGGCTCAGCACGACGTACGGCACCGGCAGCAGGGCGCCGACCAGCGCGAACATGAGCGTGAGGAAGCCCGCCACCATGAGGGTCAGCGCACGTCGGGACATGGACAAAGCCTATGCCGTACGACAGGTCATGAAACCGTACCCGGACGCCGCCGCGCCGACGGTCGCGTACCGGCCGGTCGATCTCACTCGCAGGCCCCCACCCACTCGGAGGAGCCGTCGGCGAAAAACTGGTTCTTCCAGATGGGGACCTGGCTCTTGAGGTCGTCGATCAGTCTGCGGGAGGCCTCGAACGCCTCGCCTCGGTGTGGCGCGGCGACCGCCACGACGACCGCGATATCGCCGAGCCGCAGGTCACCGACTCGATGAACGGCGGCGAGCGCGGTCACCGGGAAGTCCGTGGCGATCTTCTCCGCCACCCGGCGAAGCTCGTCCACGGCGCTCGGATGCGCCGAGTAGGACAGGCCCGTGACCGGCTTGCCGTGGTCCTGCTCACGGACCGTGCCGACGAAGACCGTCGTGCCGCCCGCGGCGTGGTCACCGACGGCGGCGAGCACCTCGTCGACGGAGAGCGCGCTGTCGCGAATATCGAGCAACCGGATGACATCCACGCCGCAAAGCGTACCGGCAGGGAAAAACGGCCCCCGCAGCGCACTTCCGCTGACGGGATCCGCGCCAGGACCCGTACGAGCCCCTACGCCCTGAGCGGACATCAGGTGGTACGGCGCTTCTTGCGGGCGGCCCGGACGATCGCCGCGGTGCCGAGGACGGCGACGGTGGCGCCGGCCGCGGTGAGTGTGGCCTCCTTGCCCGACAGGCGGCGGCCCACCACGGCGTGCCTGCCCTCGCGCAACTTGAGGAGTTGCTCGAACGCGGCCTCGTTGCTCCACATCGGCTTCCAACCGGCCTCGCGCAGCGCGGTGCAGTCGACCACCCACGGGTAGACGACGTAGTGCAGGTCGGTGGCCGGGGCCGGGGTGATGCCGAGGCGGTGCAGGCGCTGGGCGGTGCCGAAGGTCAGCCCGGCGGGCAGTTCCAGCCGGCGCAGCCCGGAGATCTCCTCCACCTGCTCCTGCTCCAGCCACCCGTCGCCGCCGACGGCCACCACCCCCGAGACCGTGCCGAGCGCCGCCATCTCAAGGGCCGAGACGAGGTCGTCCACGTGGCAGAACTGCCAGCGGGGGGCGCATCCCTTCACGGTCAGCAGCCGGGGCGCCTCGAAATGCCTGGTCACCACGCTGTCGACGCCGGGACCGACCACGGCGGCGGGCCGGACCACCGTCACGCCGAGACCGGGGTGGCTGCGCAGGGAGCGGCGGGCCAGCGCCTCGATCTCCAGATGGTCGCCGACCATGCCCGTGTCGGGCTCGGCGGCGACCGGCGCCCCCTCGGGCAGCGGGACCGGGTTGTCGGGGACGGCTCCGTACACCATGGCACTGGTGAGCAGCACGACCCGTCGCACCCGTGCGGCCGCGCTGGCGGTGAGCACCGTCTGGGCCGCTCGCAGATTGTAGGCGCGCCGCTCCGTCGGGTTGACGTCGAGCGCGTAGTCGGCGGCCAGGTGCACGAGCACGTCAATGTCAGATATGCGGTTCGCCAAGAGCGGATCTCGGACATCGAGGACCCGCCAGGTGACGTCGGGAACGTCACCACGCTGCTCGTCGATGGCCACGACCCTGCGGAAATCCGCAGACGAGGCGACCTTCGCGAGGAAGGCACGGCCTAGGCCCGAGGCGGCGCCGGTGACGGCGACGACGGGGGGCCGGGAGCGTTTCGAGGTAGGCACCAGGTCCTCACTTTGCACTGACCCGCCATGCGACGGATAACGTGGCGGATGTGGACTCCTCCATCCTGCACGAGGTAGAGCGGTGACTGACTTGCCAGGTCGGGAAAACGACCCCAACGAGAACCCGTTCGCCATGTTCGGCAACCCGGAGCAGATCGCAGCGGCAATGCGCCAGTTCGCCGACATGCTCTCCGCTCCGCCGACCTCAGGTCCCGTCAACTGGGACATGGCGAAGAACATCGCACGGCACGTGGTGGTCGCCGAGGGCGATCCAAGTGTCATGGAAGGCGAGCGGCGCCAGATCGTCGACGCCCTGAATCTGGCCGACCTGTGGCTCAACGAGGCCACCTCCCTGCCGAGCGGGGTGAGCAACCCTCAGGCCTGGAGCCGTTCGGAGTGGATCGAGAAGACCATTCCGGTCTGGCAGAAGCTCTGTGACCCGATCGCCGCCCGCATGGTCGAGACCATGAGCGGGACACTCGGTGCCGCCGGTCTGCCCGCGGAGGCCCAGGCCATGGCCGGGCCGCTGATGGGGATGATGAAACAGATGGGCGGCATGATGGTCGGCCAGCAGATCGGCCAGGCCGTCGGCTCGCTCGCCCTGGAGGTGATCGGCTCCACCGACATCGGCCTGCCGCTGTCGGACAACGCCGCCCTGCTGCCCGGCGGCGTCGCGGCGTTCAGCCAGGGCCTGGAGATCCCCGCCGAGGAGATCCGCCTCTACCTCGCCCTGCGCGAGGCGGCTCACCACCGGCTTTTCCAGCATGTGCCGTGGTTGCGCGCGCACCTGCTCGGAGCGGTGGAGGAGTACGCCAGGGGCATCACGGTGGACGCGTCCGCGCTGGAGGAGCAGCTCCGCGGGCTCGACATCAACAATCCCGAGCAGCTCCAGCAGGCCCTGAGCGGCGGCAACCTGCTCAAGCCCGAGGAGACCGAGCGGCAGAAGGCCGCCCTGTCCCGGCTGGAGACCATGCTCGCCCTGGTCGAGGGCTGGGTCGGCACCGTCGTGGACGGCGCCGCGGACGGCAAGCTCCCCTCGGCGACCGCGCTGTCGGAGACCGTACGGCGCCGCAGGGCGACCGGTGGTCCCGCCGAGCAGACCTTCGCCACGCTCGTCGGCCTCGAACTCAGGCCCCGCCGCCTGCGCGAGGCCGCCGCCCTGTGGCAGGCCCTGGAGGCCGACCGGGGCGTCGACGGCCGCGACGCGGTCTGGAACCACCCCGACCTGATGCCCACCGCCGACGATCTCGACAACCCCGAGAGGTTCGTGCGGGGCGAGCCCGAGCTCGACCTGTCGTCCCTGGAGGGGACCCTGCGGGAGCCTCCCCGTGACGGCGGCGACGCCGAGAAGAAGCGCGAGGACGACGGCGAGGACGGGAGCGCGTGAGCCTGCGCGCCGACGCGAAGGACGTGCTCACGGGGTGGGTCGCCCCGACGGCGGAGGAGGAGATCCTCCGCAAGGAGTTCCTTGAGCACGTCCACGCCAACGACGACGCGATGTGGCGCGAATGCGTCACCGGCCACCTGACGGCCACGACCGCGGTGCTCTCCCACGACGGTGAGCGGGTGCTGCTGACGCTGCACCGCAAGGCCGGGATGTGGCTGCCCATGGGAGGTCACTGCGAGCGCGGCGACGCCTCCCTGGAGGCGGTGGCGCTGCGTGAGGCCACCGAGGAGTCCGGCATCGCGGGCCTGCGGCTGCTGCCGGGCCCGCTCGCGCTCGACCGGCACCGGGTCTGGTGCCACCCCCCGCACAGCAGCCATCTCGACGTCGAGTACGGCGCCGTCGCTCCCGCCGACGTCGAGGCCGTGATCAGCGCCGAGTCGCTCGACCTGCGCTGGTTCCCGGTGGAGGAGATCCCCGAGCTCTCCGACGAGGCGACCCGCCGGCTGGCCCGCCGTGCCCGTGAGGCCCTGCGTTCCAGGTGATCGGAAGCTCGATGCCGTACTCCGGCCTGTTCCGGGCATGCCCCGAGAGTGTTGGACCGTTTTACGCTTGTCTCATCTTCGCCCGGATATCTTCGTTCTCATCGGGCTGTACGGAACGGATCGGGGCACTGTGAGCGTGAGGACAACGGCTGACAGGAGCACCGGACGTGTCGGGAGCGCCGGAAGCGCCGCCGCGCCGTCGGCGCGCCGACGGCGTTGGAAGGTTCCCAAAACCTTCGCCTGGGCCACGGTGACCCCGTTCGCCGCCTGGGCGGTGGCCCGGGTGGCCGGGCTCGAACGCGACTCGCTGACCACCCAGCTCATGACCGGCACCCCGTACGTGGCCGCGGCCTCGCTCGTACCGCTGCTGCTGTCGGCGCTGACACGCAACCGGGCGGTGACGGCGGTGGCGCTGGTCACCACCGCGGCGCTCGGCCTCAGCGTGCTCCCCAGGGCCTTCCGTTCCGGGGATCCCGCGGTGGCGGCGGCGGAAACGCCGCTGCGGGTGCTGACGCTCAACACGCTGTTCGGACGCGCCGAGCCCGACGCCGTGATGGATCTGGTCCGGCGGCTGGATCCCGATGTGTTCAGCACCCAGGAGCTGACCCCGGGAATGGTCGAGGATCTGCGGGCCGCCGGACTGGAGGAGATCCTGCCGTACCAGGTGCTGGAGCCGGAGTGGAGCGCCGGTGGAAGCGGTCTGTACGCGAGGTATCCGCTGACTCCGAGGAAGGACCTGTTCGAGGCGATCGGGCACAACATGCCCGCCGCGCTGATGACGGTGCCCGGCACCAAACCCGTCGAGATCGTCGACGTGCATCCCTTCCCGCCGCTGGGCAGGCAGGTGTACGACTGGACGGCCGCGCTGGAGGCCCTGCCCTCCGCCGCGCCCGACACGATCCGCATCCTCGCGGGCGACTTCAACGCCAGCCTCGACCACGCGGCGATGCGGCGTTTCCTGAGCCGCGGTTACCAGGACGCGGCCGCCGTCGCCGGGGAGGGCCTCACCCCCACCTGGCCGGTCAACAGACGCGTCCCCGCACTGATCACGATCGACCACATCGTGGTGGACCGGCGGGTGGGAGTCGACGCGGTCAGCGTGCACACCGTGCCCGGCACCGACCATCGGGCGGTCTTCGCCGACCTGCGACTACCTTCGCCGTCCTGACGGCTTTCCGAAACGTCAGGACGACAGGAGCGCCCGGGTGTTGTCCCAGCCCTCCAGGCCGGGGTCGAGGAGGCGGATGTCGTCGGGGGTGCGCAGGCGGTGCCAGCCTGGACCCCTCGCGACCATGCGGCTGCCGGGCGCGGCGGCGCGGAGCGCCTTGACCGGGTCGAGGTCGTCGAAACCCACCGCGGCCCAGTCGGGATAGGGCAGGTGGGCGGCGAGCGCCACCGTGCCGCCCCCGGTGTCCGGGCAGACGGCGATCCTGGCCCGGCCCAGCTCGCGGAAGAGCTTGCCGATGAGCAACGGGGGCAGGTCGGGCGCGTCCGCGCTCAGCAGGACCGCCTGTCGTCCGTACGGCAGGGCCGCGAAGGCCGCCTCGACCAGGGCGCTCCCGGAAAGATCGGGGATCTCGACGACCGGGGTGCCCGGCCAGACGATCTCCTCCATGCCGGGGACGCTCGTCACCACGACCGGAGAGACGAAGTCGAGCCCGGCGACGAGCTCGTAGGCGTCTTCGGCGAGGGCCGTGCGGAAGAGGGCGGCGTCGATCCCCGCGGGGGCCGCGTCCGCCACGGAGGGCGTGACCAGGACGGCCACCACTCGTTCTTCCGTCAAAACCCCTCCGCGGAACCGTGGGCCGCCGTGGAGAATCCCTCCAGGAAGCCTCGCGCCCGCTCGGCCTTGGGATATCGTTCCACGAGCGCCCAGAAGCGCGAGCCGTGGCTCGGCACCAGCAGGTGGACGAGCTCATGCATGATCACATAGTCGACCACCCACGACGGCATGCCCCGAAGCCGCGTGGAGATCCTGATGGTCCCGTGATCGGGGGTGCACGAGCCCCAGCGGTGCTGCTGGTTCTCCACCCAGCGCACGCTCGACGGTCTCGCCTCCCCGCCCAGATATCGGGCCGACAGATCGACGGCCCGATCGAGGAGATCGTCGTCGGAGGGACGTCTGCGCTGCTCCTTGGCCGCGAGGCGATCGAGCATACGGCGCACCCATTGTTCCTCATCGGTGCTACTCAAACCGGCGGGGAGGAGCACGATCGTTTTCTCGCCGTCGCGGTACGCAGAAACCGTCCGCCGGCGGCGAGAACTACGACGGACCTCGACTGTCTCGGGGGGCACATATGAACGGTAGCCGAGAATGGCGAATTCACACCAGAGGGTAGAACACGTTCCCGCTGGTCAATCCCCGTTCGCCGATTGTTCAGCGTGGATGATCAACTATGACCGTGACTTATCTAATTAACCTGGATATCAGCCGTCTCATGCGTCGCCGAAACGCGGGACCCGCTGTTCTCTCCGGCCTGCCGAGCCTTCAAGCATGCCGTCGTAGATCATCATGACGGGCCGGGCGAGGGGTTTCCGGCTCGGCGCGGCGTCGAGATCCGCGGCCCTTACCCGCCAGGGAGATCTTTTGAGCGGTCGACAGGACGGGGGCCGGCACGGGGGTGAGTTATCCACAGGCTGAGAGTTATCCACAGGCGACGGGAAAGGTGTCTGGGATCTTGAGGGGCCGTGCCACGCTGGGCCCACCCGGCCGGCCCGCCCGTTCCCCCCGGCTCACCTGCGGGTTCCTCCTGAGAAAGGTTCTGCGATGAGACCACGTCTGAAGCCCGCCCTGCGCCGCGTCGCCCGCGACGGACGCACCCTGCAGTTCGGTCTGCATCCTCGTCACGCGGTGGTGCTGACCGATCTGGAGCCGGGGGTCCGCCGCTGGGTCGAGAGTCTCGACGGCGTCCGTGACCTCGCGGGCGTGCTGGCCGGTGCCGCCGAGGTGGGCCTCGGCGAGGAGGACGGCCGGGCTCTGCTCGATCTGCTGGTCAGCCGTGGCGTGGTGGACGACGCGGGCGCGGCCCCCGGTCCGCTGCGCACACTCGCGATGGCCGAGTGTGACAGGCTCCAGCCGGATCTCGACGCGCTCTCCCTCACACCGGGCACGATCGACGGCGGGCTCGCCGTGCTGGAGCGCAGGCGAGAGGCCCAGGTACGGGTCTACGGCGCGGGGCGGGTCGGCGCGCAGGTCGTCGCCCTGCTCGCCGCCTCGGGGGTCGGCCGGATCTGCGTCGTCGATCCCGGTACGGCCCGGCGAAGGGACGTCGTCCCCGGCGGGCTCGGCTGGACGGAGGTCGGAATGAGCAGGCAGGACGGCGCGGTCGCGGTGGCCAAGAGGCTCGCGCCCGGCCTCACGGCGTGGACCGGCGACGGGGCCGCCCAGCCGGCCGACGGGGGCAGACCTTTCGACCTGGCGGTGCTCGCTCCGGTGGGGCCCCTGGACGGTCTCCTGGTCAAGGAGCTCGTCGAGTGGGAGATCCCGCACCTGCTGGTCACCGCCTTCGAGGGCTCCGGGTCGGTCGGCCCTCTGGTGCTGCCTGGACGGAGCACATGCCTGCACTGCCTAGATTTGACCCGACGAGATCGTGACCCTGGCTGGCCTGTCGTCAGCGCCGGGCTGGGTGGTTTCCCCGCGGGAGAAATCGCGTGTGGGACGGTGCTGTCGACGCTGGTGGCGGCGACTGCCGCAGGTCACGCACTCGCCGTGATCGACGGCCGTGAGCCCGCTGTGACCAACAGCACAGTGGAAGTATTGCCAGATTGGAGCTGGAAGAGGCGATCCTGGAGTGTTCATCCTCAATGTCGTTGCTTCCGAAACGAGTTGGGGTCGCTGACAATGGTCGCGTCGGCCGCCTGTCGCTGACGGACGCACGGCTCACAAACACACAGCTGACAGACACAGCTGACGGACACAGCGGTCGGCTACCCGCCGCTGACGGATACACAGCGAAGGGAGGGAGCGGCGTCTCGCTGTAGCAGCGGATGCGCCGCTAACCAAGGTGAGTGACCTTCCGCGCCGCGCCGTTGCGCGCTCTGCCAAGCTGGCCGCCCTGCCGATCGGGTTCGCCGGACGCACCGCTCTCGGTCTCGGAAAACGAATCGGGGGCAAGTCCGCCGAGATCGTCGCCCAGGAAATCCAGGAACGCACCGCCGAGCAGATCTTCAAGGTTCTCGGGGAGCTCAAGGGCGGGGCGATGAAGCTCGGCCAGGCGCTGTCCATCTTCGAGGCGGCACTGCCCGCCGAGGTCGCCGGCCCCTACCGCGCGACCCTGACCAAACTCCAGGACGCGGCTCCGCCGCTTCCCGCGGCGACCGTGCACAAGGTCCTCGTCGAGCAGTTGGGTGACGACTGGCGGGAGAACTTCCTGTCGTTCGACGACAGGCCCACCGCCGCCGCGTCGATCGGGCAGGTGCACAAGGCGGTCTGGCACGACGGCCGGACGGTCGCGGTGAAGATCCAGTATCCGGGGGCGGGGAAGGCGCTGCTCTCCGACTTCACCCAGCTGTCCAGGCTCGGCAAGCTCTTCGGGGTGCTGCTGCCCGGCCTCGACATCAAGACCGTGCTGAGCGAGTTGCGCGAGCGGGTGGTCGAGGAGCTCGACTATCTCCACGAGGCCGAGGCCCAGCACGCCTTCGCCCTGGAGTACAAGGACGATCCCGACTTCCTGATCCCGGACGTGATCGCCGCCAACGAGCAGGTGCTCGTCTCCGAATGGGTCGACGGCACCCCTCTGTCGCGGATCATCGCCGACGGCACCCAGGAGCAGCGTGACCGGGCCGGTCTCCAGCTCGTCCGGTTCCTGTTCTCCTCACCCGCGCGGCTGGGCATGCTGCACGCCGACCCCCACCCGGGCAACTTCCGGATCGTCGAGGACGGCCGGATGTGCGTGCTCGACTTCGGCGCGGTCAACCGGATGCCCGACGGATACCCGCCGGTCTTCGGGAAGCTGACCCGCATCTTCAACAACGGCGACATGGCAACCGTCGTGCAGGGCCTGCGCGACGAGGGCTTCATTCAGCCGCACATCGAGATCGACCCCGAAGCCCTGCGGGCGTTCCTCGCCCCCTACGTCGAACCGACCGCCGTGGAGGAGTTCTCCTTCAGCAGGGAGTGGCTCCAGCAGCAGGCCGCCACGGCCACCGACCTGCGTCCCGGCAATGTGGTGCGCCAGCTCAACCTGCCGGCCTCGTACGTTCTCATCCACCGGGTGCACGCGGCGGGGGTCGGTGTTCTCTGCCAGCTCGGCGCCACCGCCCGCTTCCGCGAGGAGGTCATCCGCTGGGTCCCCGGGTTCACCGACGAGGACTCGGGAGAGCCCACCCTCACCAGTGCCTGAGGGATCTCTCCCTGCCGCGACTTTCCGCTCCCACGACTTCTTCCGCTTCTACGGCTTCTGCACGGACGGCGCTCCGGTTCTTCGGCTTCTGCACGGACAGCGCTCCGGTTCTTCGGCTTCTCCCCGGACAGGGCGCCGATGGCTCATCGGCGCCCGAGGGCTGTCCCCTTGTCGTGACGCGGCGACGTGCTGTGATACCCCTCGATCCCCTCATGTGCCACGACGTGCCGCGATACTCCCCTCCCGGGACCTACCACGACGCGGTGCGATGCCTCTCGACGCCTCTCGATGTGCCGCAACGTCCTGCGACACGCGGCGGCGTGGTGGATCCGGCGAGACCGGCGAGACGCTTGAGGGGTGACCCGCCTGAGCGGGTCACCCCTCGTTCGTCTCGCTCTTCGAGTCCGTCGCCTATGTCCGGCCCGTCTCGCTCTTAACGTCCTCTTCCGTGCGGCTTTTCCTTCCGTGCGGCTTCGCGTGTTTCTCGTGCGCGCTCTACGCGTCGCCGCCGGTCCCTACCGGTCAGGTCGAACAGATCAAGACGGACAGGTCAAGACAGATGATGACGGATCAGACGAGGCGCAGGATCGCGCTCCGCAGGCGCGCCGAGGCGCGCTCCGCCTCACGCTGGGCGCGCCGGAGGCGCTGAAGACCTGCGGCCCTGCGATGCTCCTCCGCCTCCCGGTGGAGGGTCCGTATTCGGTCACGGACCAGTTCTTCTTGCATAGACGGCAGGGGGAGGCCTCTGGTGTTGGAGTGGCTCATCGGAATGGTCCCTTCGGAAACGTGTGGTTCGTGGTCGGCCGAGTTCTTGGTGATCCGGGTTCTCGGCGGTTCGACTTCTGGGTGGTTCGGGCGGTTACCGGGTTGTTCAGGCAGCGACCGGGTTCTTGCGGGGACGCCCGCGCGGACGCTTCCGGGGAACGATCGCCCCCCGCAGAACAAGCTCGCCGCCCCAGACGCCCCACGGCTCCTCGCGCTCCAGCGCGCGGGCCAGGCAGGCCTCACGGATCGGGCAGCCCCCGCAGAGCGCCTTGGCGAACTCCACGTCCTCCGGAGACTCGGCGAACCACAGGTCGGGGTCGGTACGACAGGGGATTGTGGCTTCGTCGATCAGGTCCATGACCGTCTGGGCCCCCATCTGTTCACCTCTCAGCTAGGTGTTGATCTTCGGTTACCTCTTGGGGTGGGGGTCAGGAATGACGCGGACAAACAAGAAGGCCGCGGATCCTGTGTGCGGATCCGCGGCCTGAAGGCTTTTTCCTCGGTCAGGTTATGACCGGAGGTTGCCCCCAGGGTTGCGGACCGCGCAGTCCACCGTTTCCGATGTGCTTGGTCGTTGTTGCGTAGTTGCCGCCCAGCCCACTCCGAACAGCCGGGACGTCCGTCGCCGGGAAATCGGCCGGAGCGAACCAACGACGGCCGGCTTCGGCGTGGAAGCGGGCAGAGTCCACCTGCAGAGCCAGAGCAGCCACGCCACCGGCGAGAATGACCTGACTGTCGCAAGGCAGAACGGTGTTACGGCGCGCAGAAGTGAGCCCCATCTGGGACTGCATCAGGATGCTCTTCACAGCGGACTCACCTCCATTAGTTGATCGTCGGACAGTAGCGTCCGACTTGCATGTCCATGACCTTAAACCCCGGCCCGGGGAGTGGGCAACCTATTTTCCACCTGCGGTTTTGCGACTATCTCACGCGGATCATCGCCTCCTGAACTACCGACACGGCCAGTTTCCCGGACCGGGTGAACATCTCCCCCTTGGCGAGCCCTCGCGCCGCCCCGGACCACGGTGACTCCTGGGCGTAGAGCATCCACTCGTCCACCCGGAAGGGACGGTGGAACCACATCGCGTGGTCCAGCGACGCGCCGAAGAGGTTGGACGCGCCCCATGCGAGGCCGTGGGTGAGAAGGACGGTGTCGACCAGGGTGAAATCGGAGGCATAGGCGGCGAGCACCACGTGCAGCAGCGGATCGTCGGGCAGTTCCGCGTCGTAGCGGAACCACACGTTGGTGTTTGAACCGCGAAGCTCCGGGTCGCGGTAGGCCTCCCAGGTGAGGGGGGTGACGTAGCGGGCGTCCACCGGCCTCGGCCTGGAGACCCAATCTCGCAGCGGCGAGTCCGGCCCCACCGCCTGGAGAATCCGGTCCTTGAAGAGCGGCAGGCCCTCGGGGTCGACCACCTGCGGCATCGTGGCCGCCTGGTGTTCGACGCCGGTCTCCGTCACGTGGAAGGAGGCCGACATGGTGAATATCGCCTTACCGTGCTGGATGGCCACCACCCGGCGGGTGGTGAAGGATCGGCCGTCGCGGACCCGCTCGACGTTGTAGACGATCGGGATGGCCGGGTCTCCGGGACGGATGAAGTAGGCGTGCAGCGAGTGGACGTGGCGGTCGTCGGGCACCGTCCGTCCTGCGGCGAACAGTGCCTGGGCGGCTACCTGGCCGCCGAAGACACGTTGGATACGCTCCTTCGGGCTGCGCCCCCTGAAGATGTCGAGCTCGATCTGCTCCAGGTCGAGCAGATCCAGAAGCTCCTTCAACGCCTCGTTCACGCGCCCTCCGTCTGGTTTGCGGCGATACGGCATAGTTCGAGTACCGCCTCACCATAACGATCAAGCTTGACCCGTCCGATTCCGGTGATGGCGAGGAGATCCTGCTCAGAAAGCGGTGCCCGTTCGGCGATGGCCTGGAGGGTGACGTCGGTGAAGATCGCCCACTGGGGGATCTTCTCGTGCTTGGCCACTCCCGTACGCCACGACTTGAGCGCGCCGAGCAGCGCCTCGTCGTAGTCGGCGGGGCAGCCCGCGCACCTGCCGAGCTTCTGCTCGGTGGCGGCGGTGAGGGTCTTGCCGCAGACCCGGCAGCTGATCGGCGCGGCGACCTGGCGGCGGTCGGCCGCCGCGGCCGGGGCGTCGGCGCGGCTTTTCCGCGCGGAGCGGCCGGTGAGCCCGTCCAGGAAGCGGGACGGTTTGCGGGAACGCCGCCCGCCGGGTGAACGCGCCAGCGCCCACGACAGCGCGAGGTGGGCGCGGGCGCGGGTGACGCCGACGTACAGGAGGCGGCGCTCCTCCTCGATCTGCTCGGGCGTCTCCGCGTAGATGATCGGCAGCATGCCGTCGGCGACGCCGACGAGGAAGACGGCGTCCCACTCCAGGCCCTTGGCGGCGTGCAGCGAGGCCAGGGTGACCCCTTCGACCGGCGGCGCGTGCTGCTCTCCGGCCCGGCGCTCCAACTCGGCCACGAAGGCGGGCAGATCGGCGCCGGTGGCGGCGAGGTCCTCGGCGAGATCGGCCAGTGCCTTCAGTGACTCCCACTTCTCGCGGGCCTTGCCCCCGCCGGGAGCCTCGGGAGTGAGCCCGATGCCGGCCAGGATGTCGTGCACGGTCGAGGCGAGCGTGTCGCCGGGCTCGGCCGAGCGGGCGGCGCCACGCAGCAGCACGACCGCCTGGCGGACCTCGGGACGCTCGAAGAAGCGGTCGGCGCCGCGCAGCACGTACGGCAGGCCGGCCTTGGCGAAGGCCTGCTCGTACGCCTCGGACTGGGCGTTGACCCGGAACAGCACGGCGATCTCGCGGGTGGGCACCCCGGTGCCGACGAGCTTCTTCACCGCCCGGGCCACGCCCTCCGCCTCGGCGGTCTCGTCGTCGTACTCGGTGAAGACCGGTTCGGGGCCGTCGGGGCGCTGGGCGATCAGGGCGAGCTTGTGCGGGGTGCGTGCCCTGTCGAGCACCCGGTTGGCCAGGGAGACGACCTGGGGCGTGGAACGGTAGTCGCGGACCAGCTTGATCACGGTGGCGTTGGGGTGCTCGACCGAGAAACCGGTCAGGTAGCGGGGGGTGGCCCCGGTGAAGGAGTAGATCGTCTGGTTGGGGTCGCCGACCACGCACAGGTCGTCGCGTCCGCCGAGCCAGGTGTCGAGCAACAGCTTCTGCAGGGGGTTGACGTCCTGGTACTCGTCGACCACGAAGTAGCGATACTGCTGGCGGATCTGGGAGGCCACCTCGCGGTGCTCGGTCATCACGGCCGCGGTGAGCTCCAGGATGGTCTCGAAGTCGACCAGGTGCCGGTCGCGGCGGAGGTTCTCGTATGCCTCGTAGAGCCGGAAGACCTCCTCGGCGGGGACGGGCGAGACGCGGCCCGCCTTTTTCGCGGCCTCCGCGTAGTCCTCGGGGGCGATCTGGGTGACCTTCGCCCATTCGATCTCGGAGGCGATGTCACGCAGTTCGGAACGGTCCTGGTTCTTGCGCAGGACGCGACAGGCGTCGATCAGCAGCGGCAGCTTCGACTCGATCACCCTGGGCGGGTCGCCACCGATGACGCGCGGCCAGAAGTAGGTGAGCTGGCGCAGCGCGGCGGCGTGGAAGGTGCGCGCCTGCACGCCCGGCGTGCCGAGGTGCCGCAGCCGCTGCCTGAGCTCACCGGCCGCGCGAGTGGTGAACGTCACCGCCAGCACGCCCTGGGCGTCGACCACTCCGCTGCGGACCGCGTGCGCGATGCGGTGGGTGATGGCACGGGTCTTGCCCGTCCCCGCCCCCGCGAGGACACAGACCGGTCCTCTGACGGCTTCCGCCACCTCACGCTGCTCGGGGTCCAGTGCCGCCAGAACGTTGTCGGGCTCCACGGAGCCTCCTTACACGCAGTCGAACGGACCGGGCGGCAACATCCTCCCAGTCACTGGCCAAGCATCAGTCATTCTGGCAACATGCCGCCGTCAACCTATGTGGTTCGCCGAGATGCACAAAGCGGGCTTTTTGCTCCACAATGGGGGCGACCGATCCGGGGGAAGGAAGAGGCTCGTGCGAACTGGGGTAACCGTAGGTGCACTCGCCCTGGCGACGGCGATGGTTGTACCCGCGGTGGCGTACACGACCGCGCACGCCCACACGGTCTCGGCTCCGGCCCAGACCGGCGGCGCACCCGGCTCGGCGGAGGCCCCCACAGGCAGAGCCACCACCGGCACGGCGAAGGCCGGCGCGGACGACACGGATCGCAGCACGTACGGCACGGCGAAGGCGACCACCGGGGTGGCCGAGATCGGTACGGCCACCGCGGGAACGACCGGCACGGGGACCGGCGTGAGCAAGGCCGGCACGAGCGGTACGGGCACGAGCGGAACAAGCACGGGCGGTACGGGCACGGGCGACCCCAAGAAGACCTCCGCCCAGAAGACCCGTGCGGGCAACCCGACGCCCCCTCCGGTGGGCCAGCCCGACCCTCTGGTGCAGGGCACGGTCGTCAACACCGTCGCGTACGGTCGGCACGTCCGCCAGCGCATGGACGTCTGGTACCAGACCGACGAGTTGAAGCGGCCGGGTGTCTTCCTGATCCACGGCGGCTGGTGGTCGTCGGGCGACAAGAAGTACATGACCGAGATAAGCCGCAGCTACGCCGAGCAGGGCTACGTCGTCTTCAACATCAACTACCGCCTCTCCACCGACGCCTCCTGGCCGGCACAGCGCACCGACACGCTGAGCGCGATCGCCACCGCACGGCGGAACGCGGCACTGTGGTCCTTCGACCCGAACAACTACGTGGTCGTCGGTTTCTCCGCCGGAGGCCACCTCGCCGGGGCCGTGGGCACCTACAAGAACGGCTGGCCCGGCATGCGCGGCGTCGTCGGCATCTCCCCGGTGATGTCCCCGCTCACGGCGTACACCGAGGGCATCGACACCTTCGACCTGGAGAGGCGCAAGCTTCGCGAGTCGGCCATCAGGCTCGCCGGGGGCTGTGAGCCCACCGGCAAGTGCGCCAGGGTCTGGGCGAGCATGGAGGTGCCGTGGCACGCGAGCCGCGGTGACGCGCCCATGCTGGTCGTGCACTCCGAGGACGAGTTCGTGTCGCCGGAGCACAGCGAGCAGCTCAAGGAGCACCTGCGCAAGGTCGGCGTGCCGGTGACGATCGTCACCGAGCCCGGCATCGCGCACAGCTCACCTCTTTACCGGCTGCCCGGTGTGGCGGACCGGGTTCAGCAGTGGGTCGCGGAGAAACTGCTCCCATCGGGAAGATGAACGGCCCTCGCTGTGTTGCCAATGGCGCCGGACATCACATGAGGGGATTTTTCACGACATGGCGCTCACTGTGTACACCACGACCTGGTGCGGTCCCTGCAAGCGGCTGAAGAGCCAGCTCAGCCGCGAGGGGATCTCCTACAAGGAGGTCGACATCGAGAGCGACCCGGACGCGGCCACGTTCGTCATGAGCGTGAACAACGGTAACCAGGTCGTCCCCACCGTCGTGGTCGACTCCCCCACCGGCCAGGTCGTCAGGACCAACCCCTCGGTGATCGAGCTCAAGCGCATCCTGGCGGGCGCGGGCGTGTAACCGCCCTTTCCACTGTCAGGTCCACTGTCGGGCCCCGGTCTCGCTTCCATGGACACCGGGGCTCTCGTATGCCGGGACGTCCTCGACCTCGTGACCCGGCGATCCGCCGCCTGTCGGAGGTCTTCCCCGCAAGGTGGGAGATCCCGAGGGCGGCGAGGTCTTTTCCCGGCGTTTCTCCTCGGCGGGGACGGGTCGTGGCCTTCCCCGCGGAGAGGGTCACCAGTCGCCGGTGAGCGGCTCGCCGTACCAGGCCTCGATGAGCCTGCGGGCGATCGACACCTCGGGCGGCAGGCGCACCTCGCCGCTCTCCACCGCGGCCAGCAGCTCGGCACGGCTGAACCAGTGGGCCTCGGCGATCTCCTCGGCATCGAGGACGAACTCCGTCGACGTGGCCCGCGCGAAGAAGCCGAGCATCAGGCTGCGCGGGAAGGGCCAGGGCTGGCTGCCCATGTAGCGCGGCTCGACGACGCGCACACCGACCTCCTCGACCACCTCGCGCGCCACGGCGTGCTCCAGCGACTCGCCGGGCTCGACGAACCCGGCCAGCACCGAGAGCCGCCCCTCGGGCCACTGCGGCCCTCTGGCCAGCAGGCACCTGTCGTCCTCGTCGCGAACCAGCATGATCACCGCGGGATCGACCCGGGGGAAGTGCTGGCTGTTGTCCTTGGGACAGACGCGTACGTGCCCGCCCGCGCGCACCTCGGTGGCGCTCCCGCACCGGGGACAGAACTCGTGGGTGGAGTGCCATGCCTCCAGGGCGACCGCGTACACCAGCAGCCCCGCGTCCAGATCCTCCAGCATCGCCCCCACCTGGCGGAGTCCGGCGGTGAGGGTCTGGCCCTCCTCCAGCTCCGAGGAGGCGAGCGGGGCGACGATCCGGTTGAAGGAACCGGTGTGGACGCTGTCCGCCAACGGTGCCGCCACGGCGAAGTAGGCGATGCCCTCGGCGTCGACGCCGAGCAGGTAGCGCTCCCCGTCCGGCGCCTCCGCCGTGGGCAGCAGGACCAGCTTGGCCTCTCCGCCGCTGCGCCGGACCAGCGCCTGTCCGTCGTCGATGACCACGACCCTGGTCGCGGTGTCCGCCCAGGCCTTTTCGAGCCACTCGGCGTCGCCGCGAAGCGCCGCCGACCGGTCGATGGCACTGCGCGCGAGCAGCAGCGGTCCCAACAGTTCTTCTTGTGCCGCGATTTCCACGCCGTTCAGCCTCCCCCACCGAGTGCACATCCTACGCCGCAGGACGAAGCCCCCATCCGCCCCTCTGCGCGCACAGGTCCTCCCTCCTTCCCGGCATGCGCGCGAGGAAGGTGGCACACGTCTTGGCGCACGAGCCCTCCCCCTTTCTCCGCGTACGCGCGGGAGAGGCGACACACGCCTCGGTGCGTCATCGGTTCTCCTCCTTCCTCACCCCTCGTCCGGTTCTCCCGCCCTGTACAGCGGGCTCCGTGGGCTCTCATCATTGGGCGACACGGACATCTACTGTCAATAAGCTGATCGCCTCCGCGCGCTGATCGGCTGCAGGCTAGGATCTCCGAGTTAGGTTAGCCTTGCCTGATATCGGGGGTCCCTGCATTGCGGCTGTACCTCACCGCGCTGAAACCGACCGACTCGGTCACCGACGGCTTTCTCCCCGCGGCCCGCGCGCTCGGCTGCGAGGTCACCGTCCTCACCGACCGGCCCGAGCGGTACCGCGACTCCGGGGCCGAGGTGCTCCGCTGCGACGTGCGCGACGCGCGGGCGGTGATCGACACCGTCGCGCACCACCACGCCCCGGACGCGATCTTCTCGAACTCCGACCACATCCAGGCGGAGACCGCGCTCGCCGCCGCGTACTTCGGCCTGCCGGGCAAGGACTGGCGGGCCTGCGTCGACACCAAGAACAAGGCGCTCACCCGGCGGCGGCTCGCCGCCGCCGGAGTCGAGACCGTCCGTTCCGCACGGCTGGCACCGGACGATCCGCCGCCCGCGGACCTGCCGTTCCCCGCGGTCGTGAAGCCCCGCGAGGGCGTGGCGAGCGAGGACGTCGTACTGGTCCGCGACACGGGCGAGCTCGCGGAGGCCGTCGCGGCCATCCGGGACAGGCGCCCCGGAGAGACGCTGGTCGTGGAGGAGTATCTCGACGGCCCTCTGCACACGATGGAGACGCTCGGCGACGGCGAGCGGATCAGGGTGCTCGGCGGTTTCCGCACCACCCTCGGGCCGCTGCCGTACTTCGTGGAGGAACGGCTCGACTGGGAGCCGCCCCCCGGCCGTGACCACGTGCTGCGGGCCCTCGGGGCACTGCGGGTCGGGTTCGGGGCCTGCCACACCGAGTACGTGATGACTCCGGCCGGGCCGAGGATCGTCGAGGTCAACTACCGGGTGATCGGCGACCACTGCGACTTCCTGCTGGCGAGCATGCTGGACGCGCCCCTGTTCGAGCTCGTTCTCGGTGTGCATCTCGGGGCGCGTCTCGATGCGCGACCGCGGTCTTCCGGCGAGGGGCACGCGACCGCGCTGAGCCTCGTCGCCGACCGGCCTGGAACCGTGGTGAGCGCTCCGGGCACGGTCGTTCCCGCGCCCGGTGACCCGGTCCGTGTCTGGCACCGGCCGCTGCGCGCGACGGGCGACCGGATCGACCTGAGCAACACCAACCGCGACTACGTGGGCATCGTCCGCGCGATCGGCCCCGACCGGGCCCGCGTCGACGCGGCCGTCGCGGCCTTCACCTCGGAGAACCCGTGGGTGATCGCGTGAGCCGGAACAGCGTGGACGATCGGGTGAGCCGGAGCCCCGTGGGCGGCCGAGTGCGCCCCGGAACCACGAGCGACCACGCGGACCGAGACCCCGCGAACGACCGGGTGCACCCCGGAAGCACGGGCGACCACGCGGACCGGGAACGCGCGACCGATCGCGTGGTCCGCGGAGGTCCCGCGGAGGTGCCGGCGGGTCGGCGATCCACGGGCGACCGGGTGAACCGGGGCGTCGCGAAGGCCCGCGCGGTCGGCGGAGGTTCCGGGAGCGAACGGGAACGATACCTCGCAACCCGGGTGCTGAACGCGCTCCTGCGCGAGGACTACGGCGGTCTGGCCGCGCGGGTGACCCGCGACAAGACCGGTGTCGCGCTGCTCCTGCCGGGGGGCAGGCGGGTGCGGTTGACCCCCGGCTCGCTGTTCCAGGACTTCGTGGTGGCCCCGGAGGAGACACTTCACCTGGAGGAGGTCCTGCGCACCCTGCGAGAGATCTCCTCTCTCGCCGACACCGCCGGGGTGGAGTCGTTCGTCACCGAGTGCCGCGAGGCGCTGCGCGCCCTCGACCTTCACGACGCCCACCGTGAGGACGTACTCGCCCGGCTGGCGGCCACCGCCGTCGCCACGCGTCCCGGCCTCACGCACACGACGGCGAGCGGGAACGGGCGCGACGGCGTGTGGTACGAGACGCTGGCCGCGTTCCTCGATCACCCCGTCTACCCGACGGCCCGGTCCCGGAGCGGCCTGTCCGACGAGGACCTGACCGCGTACGCGCCGGAGTTCGCGCCCGCCTTCGAGCTGCGCTGGGCGGCGGTGCCGCGAGAGCGGCTCGTCGGGACGGAGCCCCCGGTGGCGCCCGGGTTCGCCGCCGTCGGCCTGGCCGGGGATCTCGCGCGGACTCACGTGCTGTTCCCCGTACACCCGCTCACGGTCCCCGCGGTCGAGGAGATCCCGTGGGCGATCATGGCTCCGTCGGCGTACCTGGAGGTCAGGCCCACGCTCTCGATGCGGACGGTCGAGATCGTCCCCGGCACGCACCTGAAGCTGCCGCTCACCACCAGCACCCTCGGGCTGCGCAACCGCAGGTCAATCAAGCCGGACACGCTGGCCGACGGGGCACGGGCCGAGATGCTGCTGCGGGCCATGCCCGATCCCGAGGTGCTTCTCGCCGACGAGCAGACGTACGGGCACGCCGGGCACGAATACCTGGGCTGGCTGCTGCGCCGTCATCCCGCCGGGGAGGTCGTCCCGGTCGCGGCGCTGCCCGCGCCGCTGCCCGGAGGCGGCCTGGTCGTCGAAGAGCTCGCCGGGCGGTGGTTCGGCGGGGACGTCACCCGGCTGCTCGGCCGATACCTGCGGGTGCTGTTCCGCTTCCACGTGCGGCTCTTCGTCAGGTACGGCACGGCGCTGGAGGCCCACCAGCAGAACCTCGCGCTGGTGTTCGGCGCCGAGACCGCGAGCGGGAACGCCCCCGGGGGCGACATCGCGGGTGACGGGGGCGCGGGTGTCAGGGGGGCGGGTGACGGAACAGCGGCCGACGGTGTCCTGCGGCTGCTCGTCAAGGACAACGACGGCCTGCTGACCTCACCGGACAGGCTGCGGTCCGCCGGGCTCGCGGTGCCGGACCTCACCGACGCGCGGATGTTCACCGACGACCCGCACGCGCTCGCCGACGTGTTCGTGACCATCACCCTGCACCTGGCCGCGGCGGCCGTGACGTTCGGAGCGCTGCCCCCGCCGAGGGCCTTCGAGCTGGTCCGCGACACGCTCACCGAGGCGCTCGACGAGTACGGAGAGGATCCGATGGCCCGGCTGCTGCGGGCCAGGACCCTCGACGCCGACCGGCTCGTCGGCAAGTCGATGATCACCGCCGGGACCCTGGTGGACAAGGCCCGCACCGGCGCGCGGGACGTGAACAAGTTCTACGGCACGAGCGGGCCGAACTATCTCCGCCACCCTCCCCAGCTCCCGCGAACCCCCCAGCTCCCGCGAAGGACGACATGACCAGCCTCGCCCTCGGCGCACCCGCCGCCGTCGCCACCGCCGTCGCCGAGGACGTCTCGCTGGCGGCGCTGCTGCGCTGCTGCGTGAGGGAGATCGCGGGCCCCCGGGGGCAGGTCGGGTACGAGGGGTCGTACGTGCTGCTGCGCGTCGCCGGCACTCGCCTGCGGGTCCGCGCGCACGGCGGGCTCGCGCTGCGCTTCGAGGGGCGGCCCGAATGGTCGGAGGACGGCTCCTGGCGGCCACTCTCCGTGGACATGCTCGTCCGGCTGGTGGAGACCGAGCTCGGCAGCGGGCTCGGCGAGGACAACGACGAGTTCGCCGCCCAGGTCTCCGCGAGCAGGGACGTCATCGCGGCGCTGGTCGCGGCCCGGCAGGAGGTGCCGCCGCCCACCGACCCGTGGCTCGCCTCGGAGCAGGCACTGGTCGGCGGGCATCCGTTCCATCCCAGTCCGAAGGCGCGCGGCGGCGCGGACTGGCTGCGATACGCGCCGGAGGCGCACGCGAGCTTCCCGTTGCGGCTGCTCGGGGTGAGGGACGACGTGCTGGCCGGGGAGGGTGACACCGGCGTGCTCGACGGGCTCGGCCAGGCGCCGCCCGGCTATTCGCCGCTGCCCGCGCACCCGTGGCAGCTGGAACTGCTCGCGGCGGACCTGGCCGCGCCACTCGCCGACGGCCGCCTGATCGACCTGGGGGAAAGCGCCCGGATGGCGGTTCCCACGTCGTCGGTCCGCACGGTCTACGAGCCGCTGATCGACCGGTGCCTGAAGTTCAGCCTGGATGTGCGGATCACCAACTGCGTGCGGAAGAACTCCTGGTACGAGCTGGCGGGCGCGGTCGAGCTGAGCCGTCGTCTCGAACCGGTCTTCCTCGAACTGGCCGCCGCCTTCCCCGGCACCCGCTGGCTGCCCGAGCCCGGCTACCGTTCCGCGAGGCTGGGCACCCGGCTGCTGGAAGGGCTCGGCGTGATCGTCCGGGTCGGCCCGTGGTCGGTGTGCAGGCCGGGGGTGACCCCGCTGCTGAGCGGCGCGCTGGCCGCCGGGTGGCAGGTGGCGGGCGACATGCCGGACACGGTGCGGTCGCCGGTGACCGGAGCGGTGCGAAGCGGCGTACCGGACACGGTTCGGTCGCCCGTCATCGAAGTGGTGCGAAGCGGCGTGCCGGACGTCGCCCGGTGGCGGGCGGCGGGAGCGGTGCCGGGCGTGGCCGGGCCGCCGATGACCGGAACGGCGCCGGGCGGCGTGCCGACGGGCATCGCCGGGATGTCAGTGGGCATGGCCGGGGTGCCGACGGCCGATCCGGTGCGCTGGTGGCGGGCGTACGTGGAGTGCGTGGCGCCGCCGGTGCTCGACGCCTACGTGAGTCACGGCGTGGTGCTGGAACCCCACCTGCAGAACGTCCTGATCGGTGTGGACGCGGACGGACTGCCCGTGGAGGCCGTCTTCCGCGACCTGGAGGGCACGAAACTCGTCGCCGGACGGCACGACCTGTCCGGGGTGCCCGACCGGGTCGCCGAGGCGCTCGCCTACGACGCGGCCTCCGGCTGGAACCGGGTGGTCTACTGCCTGATGGTCAACCACCTCGCCGAGATCGCCGCCTCCCTCGCGGGGACCGGGTCCACCCGGGAGCTGTGGGCGGTGGCGGGAGACGTCCTCGCGAAGTACGCGGCGTCGCGCGGGTGGCCCCGGCCGCTGTCGGAGCTGCTGTCGGGAGCGCCGCTACCGGCCAAGGCCAACCTGTCGGTCCGGTGGGCGCGCTCGGCGGACCGTTCCGCGGGATACGTGACGGTCGCCAACCCGCTGGCCACGACCTGAGACGGTCGCCGCCGTCCTCCCGGCGGCGACCGTCACCTCTTCACGTCAGGTGTTCGTCACCGGGGATATACCTCCAGCTCGTAGAGGGAGTAACCGTACGACGTCCCCCGCTTGACGCCCTGCATGCGGACGTACCGGGCGGTGGTCGGGGTGAATCTCACGTTGTCCACGCCCCCGTTTCCCGTGGTGGTGGAGTAGACGGTGGTCCAGGTGGAGCCGTTGGTCGAGGTCTGGATCGAGTAGGCGGCCCCGTAGGCCGCCTCCCAGCGCAGCAGCGCCCTGGCCACGGTCGTGGCCGACCCGAGGTCGACCTGGAGATACTGGTTGTCGCTGGACGAGCTCGACCACCGGGTGGTCGGGTCGCCGTCGACGGCCCTGCTCGCCGGGTAGAAGAGCTGGGTGCTCGACGCCGAGGCGCTCCTCCCCTCCGCCAGGTTGTCGATCGCGTCGCCCCGGTGGGCGGGGAACGACACGACCTGCTGGTAGGTCGGCCGGTTCTGCCAGGAGATCAGCGAGTGCGTGATCCCGCCGAGCGGAGACTGCTCGACGGCGTCGGCGCACCACTGGTCGCCCGCCGCGCACACGTCGTCTCCGGGGTAGGTCGTCGCCGCGGGTTCGGCGAGCGCCGCCGCCAGGCTCTCCAGCAGGACGGTGCGGCAGCCCGCCACCGTGCCGTTCCCGCAGTACTTGGCGGGCAGCGGTCCGGAGACCGCATCGCCGAGCACACTCCTGACGTCCTTGCTCACGTAACCCCACCAGCCGTACTGGAACGCCGAACCCTTGTGCGCCTGGGCCTCGTTCGCCGAGGTGGGCAGGGTGGACAGGTCGCCCTGCTGGTGTCCGGAGGGTGACTCGTTGATCTGGATCGCGTTCACCATCGACTGGTAGAGGCCGTCACCCAGACCCGGCCTGAACTGCGCGCGGACGAGCTTGGGCCACCAGGCGTCGAACGCGCGGATCGCGTCGGCGTGGGCGTAGGACTTGCCGCCCTGCGAGGTCTCCAGCCTGCGAGATCCCGCCGACGTCCAGGCCGACAGCTTGGAGACGGCCGAGGCGAGGGCCGGGTCGGTCACGGCCGCGCTGTTGATCACCCGGAGCAGGTCGGGCAGGACCCTCTTCCCGCGCAGGTCGGTCACACCGGCCTCAGCCATGATCTTCGTGGTGCCTGCCCGGTCGAGCCTGCCGCTTCCCGACAGGGCGGCCTTGATCGGGGCGTCCAGCAGGTCGGCCCGGTGAATCGGCCCGAAGCTGAAGTTTCCGTCCGCGGCGCCGTAGTCCTTGGCCTGCTTGTTGTTCCAGCTGACGAAGTAGTCCTGGTTCACCGCTTGGGGGTGGGTGGCGGGAGCGGTGTAGGTCGCGCTGTTGGTGGCCGGGTCGAAGCCCGCCCACTCGTGTGCCGCGTCGGCCGTCATCGGCAGGTTCGGGTCGGACACCGCGGACCTGACCGGGGTGTTGCCCGACATGAAGTACGCCGCGTCCTTGGAGTTGACGTAGAACCAGTTGAACGCGAAGCCGATCGTCGAGGCCGAGTTCGCGAACGCCGCCGCGTCACCCATCTGGGCCGGGTCGTTGAACATCTGAAAGCCGATCGCCGAGTCGACCTCGTGCTGGTACGTCGACCGCAGCGCGGTGAAGGCGGTGGGCTGCCCGCCGACGGTGCCGCGCCAGCTCACCAGCCCGTACTTCGTGCGCTGGATGACGAGGTCGTACGAGCCCTTGGCGGTGGAGTCGGCGACGGTGGGCTTCCACGAGTTGGTCTTCCTCAGCGTCTCCATCTCCGTGCAGACGCCCCGGTAGAGGTAGTGGTTGGACGCGGTGGTGGGCGCGCCGCCGCCGGGCTCGCAGAGCTGGAGGGCGTACGTGTCGGTGATGTCCTGGCCGCTGGAGGTCGCGCTCCAGGCGTAGTCGGTGCCCCTGCCGAGCAGCACGTAGAGGTTGAGCCCGGCGAAGGCGGCGCCGCGCGAGCGGATGCCCGGCCCGGAGAGCTCCTGCAGCATGAGCAGCTGGGGGGCGAAGTAGCCCGTCTGCGGGCCGAACACCGCGATCGGGTTCCCGGTCGCCGACTTCGCCGCCGAGACCACCACGGCGTTCGACATTCCAGGCTTGGAATTGTCGACGAGCAGGCCGTCGAGCACGCCCTTCTGCGCCGTCGTCGCCGCAGAGGTGGCGGAGCCGGTCTCGTTCGCGGTGATGTCCACGGGCGCCGTCGACGGGTCGGGCAGGACGACCCCGGTGGCTCCGGCGGGCGCGGCGCCGGACGGGAAGCTCTGGCCGTTGTGCAGGGTGAGCGTCGCCTCCGGGTCGTTCTGCGCGCGGAACGCCGCCCAGACCTGGTCCCCGACCGCCGTACCGTACTTGGCTCGGGCGGCGACCCGCACGAGCGCGGACTGCATCTCCGCACCGCCGCCACCGCCGAACAGCCCGCCGATCACGCCGGAGATCGCCACCAGGTCGGTCATGGTGAACTTCACCGGGCCGCCCGCGTTGGTGATCGCGTCGAGGTGCCCGGTCAGTACGTACTCTCCTGGACAGTTACGGTCCGCCATGCAGCGGTCGATGTAGGCGTTGACTCCGGCGATGTAGTGCTGCACGTCGGTGTAGAGCTGCGCGCCCCGGGGGCCGGAGTCCCTCAGCCTGGTGATCTGCGCCTGGAGGTCCGCCTCGGTGTAGGGGGCGTTGCGCCAGGCGCTCTGCTCCAGCGCCCGGTTGCCCGGCGCGCCACCGGCGAACGGCGTGAGCTCACCGCGGCCCACGTGCCGCATCAGGTCCATCACCCACAGGCGGTCCTGCGCGCCCGCGTACCCGGCGCCGAACATCGTGCCCTCGCGGGTCGTCCCGGTGATGTGCGGGGTCCCGGTCGCCTTGTCGCGAACGATCGTCACGTCCGAACGGGGGCTCGTGGTGCTCTCCACCTGTCCGGCGGGGACGCCGAACGAGGCGTCGTTGAAGAAGTCGGCGATCTGGTCGTTGGTGAGGCCGGTGTAGCCGGACAGGAGGTTCGCGTACTTGCCGAGCTGGTCGTCGCTGTGCTTCGGCTTGGTGCCCAGGGCCTGGTGGGCGAGGATCCCGGCGAGGGTGGCGTTGCCGTTCTGCCCCGGAGGCAGGATGTCGGCGCACTCTCCGAGGCAGTAGTCGTCGGGAGGGAGGACGGCCGCGGTCGCGGCTCCGGCTGTGTTGCCGGCCGTGTTGCCGGTCGTGGACGAGGTCGTGGAGGCGGCGGCCGCGGGCACGAGGGGGGATGCCAGCGTGAGGACCAGAAGGAGCCCGGAGGCCGCCGTGGTCATCCGCCGGAGGCGTGCATGCATAGGAGGATCCCCTAAACATGAGGCGTACTCGGATGTTGAGAGGAACATACGTTCCGGCCAACACCGAATCAATGGCCGCTGTGATAGTGATTCGCCTAGATTCATGACTCGGGGTCAACCTGGCAGTTTGCCCTGGAAGCCTCGCCTCCGCCGGGGAGCCGCACCGCCCGGCACTGCCCGTCTCCACGTTTCCGCACTTCACCGGCGTTTTTCCGAACACACCTGCGCCGGATCACAGAGGGCCGCGTCGTGAGACGTATTCAGCCGCCGCCCGACGCTGGGCGATCAAGCACGTCTCGTACGTCGAGTCCGGCCAAGAAACCTCCCGACCCGGAAACCAATGACCGACGCCCCTCGGCCACTTCGCCTCCGACACGCCAACCCTCGATCGCACTGAAGATTTTTACCCTGTGATGCATGAGACGAGATCGGGCGCTCAGGACGGTGGGTGAGCTGACTGCTGATCAGTGGGGTCTGGTAACAGCGGCTCAGGCCAAAACCGCAGGTCTCAGCGCTGTGGATCTACTGCGACTGGTTGACGCCGGTTTCCTGGAAAGCGTCGGCCACGGCGTCTACCTCATCACGAGCGCGGTACAGCCTGAACATCTGGACATCAAGGTCGCCTGGCTGCGACTTGAGCCCAGGCAGCCGGCATGGCGACGCCACAGCATTGAGACGTACGGAGGAGTGATCTCCCATGCCTCGGCCTGCGAGCTCCATCAACTCGGGGATCTCCCGACGTCGGTGGTGGAGATCTCGGCACCTCGCCGCCGCACCACCCGCGAACAGGGAGTACGCATACATCGCGCCGACTTCGAACCGGCCGATGTCGTACTGGTCGACGGACTGCCGGTCACCACGGCCGAGCGAACCGTGGTCGACCTACTGACCGCACATGTGGATGGCGCGCATATCGGCGGAGTGATCGCCGACGCCGATCGGCGCGGCCTGACAAACCGTGATTCTCTCGCTCGACGGGTTGAACGGTTCACGGCCTCCTATGGACTGCCTCGCACCGCCTCTGGACGGCAACTGCTGGAGTACCTGGTGGAGCAGTCCGGCGCGGAGATGCCCATCGAGGAAGCCGCACGACTCAGGCAAGAGGGCATCGCCCAAGGTTTCATCTCCGCACTCGCACTGCTTTCTGAAAGTGAAAACGAACGAGCGGATCGGATCGGATCCGAACGCCCCAACCTTCAACTCTCCAAAGTGCAGACTCAAGCCATCTCGTCACTGGCCGAACAAATAGCACGCTATTTCGGATCACCACCAATAGCCAATCATCAGATTTACAAAACTTCCCGAACCGCCGCTCACCGCTCTCCCGCCACGAAAACGAAGGCAGCCAGTTCTAACCGTTTTAAACAAAGATCGACTACGGGCAGCAGCGACGACTCACCTTCCGGAGATGCCCGGTGAGTGATCTCTACACCACCCCCCGAGCCGTTGAGATGGCCATGAAAAAACGCCTAGGAGCTCTTGCCAAACAACACGGACTCAATCCCGCCCTGATCTTCCGTAGCTTCTACTTCAGTCGCTTGTGAAGTCCATCGCCGCACCGGGATGGGAACGGATTTGACGTTGCCGGATCGATTTACCGTACCCGATTCCTCCTGGATCAAGGGCTATCCCACCGCTGCGGCCGAGGTCGTTGGACTCAGGGGGTGCCTTTCCTTGGTTGATGCTCAGGTAGCCGCAGACAGGTTCATCACTCCCATACTTGCCGGCACGTCCGTGGGGCGGTGGAATCCTCGTTCGGCAGTATGGTCGATGGCTGATTGAGTGGTGTTTCAAGCGCAAGCCGACCTGGTGGCAAGGCCGGGCAGTGCGCCATCTCCCGGATCTGCGAGCCGAAGCACGCAGAGGGCGGCCGATTCCGCCCCCATCAGGGCAGCCGGTCACTCCTGTGGGACACCACCGCGCGCACCCCGGCAGGCGTCGAGCCCACGCAGTCGACGGCGTGGGACGGGTCGGACTCCACGTGGGAGATTCCCCAGGCGGCCCAGACCGTCTTGCCGATTCCGCCCCTCACCGGGACCACACCCCACCGGTCGGCCAGCACCTCCACGATCGCGAGCCCTCGCCCGTGCGAGGCGTCCTCGCCCAGGCTGAGCCTGCGGGGCCGCTCGGAGCCGTGATCGGTGACCCGTACGCAGACTCCCCGGGCCGTGCTCCACAGCGACAGCCGGATCGGCTCCTCTCCGTACACCGTGGCGTTCGCCACCAACTCGCCGACCACCAGGACCGCGTCGTCGACGAACTCCGGAGCCAGGTCCCAACGGGTGAAGACGTCGCGCGTCATCCGGCGGGCCTCGAAGACGGTCGCCGGGTCACGGGGAATGTCCCAGCAGACGGTCCGGAGTCCGTCGGGGGTGCCTGCGACCATCAGATCTCCTTGCCCGTGCCGATAGGTTTCCGCCTGCTCGTGAACTTCCGCTTCGGTCTCTTCCGCCTCGCGCATCAGCGCGCACAACTCCTCGGCCGTGCCCGCCTGCACGACCAGCGGCTCGCCTCCCACCGCGATCGCGTAGAACCGGCGCCCGCCCACCCCGTACATGACCAGCCAGCCCGTCTCGGCCCGATCCAGCCGGTCCGCGACCTCCCGCTGCTCGCGGTCCCAGCGCCGTGGACCTCTCTGGTCGACGGGCTCGCCCCGCCGATGCCGCCCGCTCACGCCGCTTTTTCCTGCCGCAGCATGCCCGGGTACGGCCTCCGCCCGCTCCCGGCGACCTCGTCCGGTGGTCGTCCTCGCCCGTACGACGCGAACGACCCCACACCCACCGGCTCCACGGGCCGGGCGTGACGTCCCTGACCGGGAAACGGCCGCACCTCCCTCGCCGGGCGTACCTCCGCCGAGGCGGACAGGCGCCCCGCGAACCCCAGCCGCCACCACTCCGCCAGCCGCGCCCGGAACTGCGCGGGAGTCGGCCGCTCGTAGGCGTGCGCCTGCCAGTGCGGCAGGCATCGGTCGTCGTGCGCGTACGGCGAGTGCCCGCACCACCGACACCCCAACGGCGCGGGCGGCCGGTCACCACTGAAACGCATCCGGATGACCTTGATCGCTCTTGTAAAGTCGACCATGGGATCGGACCTCCTACGTCCGGTTCAAGAGGCCGTCACGGTGTTGCCTCACCGTGGCGGCCTCGCCTATTGGCATCGGTTCAGTGGAGACGAGACGAGATGCGACCATCGCAACCGCTTGGGCCGGATAGGTGGACCAGGATCACCGATGTCACCGCCTTTCTCATTCCACATCGAGCAGAGCAGACATTCCTTCTGTCGATTCAGAACTGACATGCAACTCGTGCCCGAACTGCCGATACGCAAGTGGCATTAAATATACCAATCGCCGATATGGCACTAATTCGGACACGTTTCCGCAGGCTCCGGGGCAAGCAACCGCCACTGTCGCAATGCGACCACTTTCCCGCCTCAAGCCCACTAGCATGCTGGCAGAGCAAAGTATAAATCGCAACGCACAAGTGATTGTGCGGTAAATTGTCCACTTTGACCGGAGGTCATAGCGGACAATTCCCAGGGAGGTCTCAGCATGGCGAACAGCCCTACGGTCAAGCGACGGAGGCTTTCTCAGGCGTTCCGCCAACTCCGCCAGGAAGCCGGCCTCTCGGTGACCGAGGCCGCCAGAAGGCTGGAGTGGGAGCCGTCGAAGATATCGAGGATGGAGCGTAACGAGTGGAAGCTTCCCAGCGTCCATGACATACGCCTGATGCTCGACTTCTATGGGGTCACCGACAAAGACCAGCGCGAGGCGATGATCACTCTCGCCAGGGAGTCACGTCAGCGCGGCTGGTGGGAGAAGTACCAGGACGTCTTCCGGACCAGCCTGCCCGACTTCGAAGCAGGTGCCAGCGTCATCCGAACCTGGCAGATTCTCCTCGTCCCGGGATTGCTCCAGACAGAGGCATACGCGAAAGCGATGTGGCGAGCCGGGCAGGTTCTGGACGAGGCACTCATTGAGCGCCATGTGCAGGCGAGGCTCGCACGCCAGGAGATCCTCACCAAGGAGAATCCGCCAACCCTGCTGGCACTGATCGACGAAGCCGCATTGCGAAAGTTGATCGGTGGGGCCGAAGTGATGTGCGAACAGATCGACCACCTCATCGCCATGGCCGCCAGGCCGAACGTCACCATCCAGGTAGTTCCCGACTCCGCTGGCGCCCATCCTGCTCTGGACGGGGCGTTCGTCATTCTGGACTTCCCCAATGACCCGAGTCTCATCTACACCGTGACCGTAACGGAAAATCTATGGCTTGAGCAGCCAGCCGACTATCAACGATATAGCCTTATCTACAATCACGTGATGACATTGGCTCTATCGCCAGAAGAGTCGATTCGGTACCTCACGGAACTCGTAGAGCAACTCAAGAGACAGGTGAAACACCATGGGCCAAAGGAATCAGATTCTCACCTGGTATAAGAGCACTCTCAGTGGGGTCAACACCGATGACTGTGTTGAGGTCGCCAACCTCCCCTGCGGTGACCGAGCTGTACGAGACAGCAAAAACCCCAACGGACCCATGCTCAACTTCACGCACACCGAATGGCGAGCATTCATCACCAACATCAAAACCGGCCAGTTCGACTAGCCAAACCAGCCGACTCGGCAGGCGGCTAATCCCATGAAGCATCAAAAGGGATAGGCGAAACAGTGGACCAGACCCGTCCGAATCTCACCTGGCGCAAGAGCACCCTCAGCGGAACCAACAACGATGACTGCGTCGAGGTCGCCAACCTCCCCGGCGGTAACCAGGCCGTACGAGACAGCAAAAACCCCAACGGACCCATGCTCAACTTCACGCACACCGAATGGCGAGCATTCATCACCAACGTCAAAAACGGCCGGTTCGACTGACCCGGACAAGCAGCAGAGCCAGTTCGTCATCCGGAAATACCCGTGGATCAAAACAAGGGACAAGGAAAACCCGGGGCCGGAGAACTCGGAATCTCCCCTGGCATAGGAGCACTCTCAGTTGGGTCAACGCCGATGACCGCGTCGAGGCCGCCAACCTATCCGGCGGCCTGACGGCCACCTGCGCGATCCGATCACGAATGACGGATATCGACAGCGGGCGACCCTGCCCATTCAACTCCGGCTTGGCGCCGAGCCTCCCACCGCTGCCCGGCCCGGACTTCCACCGGCGAGCGACAACGAGCTCATGAGAACCGAGGTGAGCCGTTATGTCAAGGCTTCATCTCCTGCTCTGCCAGGCGTACGAAAAAAGCTCAACGAGTTGACGGCCGCCGCATCGGGCGAATCTGCCGTGTCGCCTCCGGAAGACGATCATCCGGCACAAATAATGATATTCTCTCCCACCCATAAATCGATGGGATCGCCAGCGCGGACTTTTGGTCCGGACCGGATATTCGGGAATTTATTTTCGCTCTGGACTTCGGCCGGTCAGCGAGGGAGCATCCTTTTCGAAACCTCGGACGCAGGAGGCGACGACGGACACAAAAGGACCACTCCGGGAAAACGCCGCGTTCCCGCCCTCGGCCAAGGTCCATCGATGTTCGCCGGTAATGCCACGGAGCGATCGCGCCTCGTCCACCCTCCCCGCCGTCACTGAGCGGCTCCGAACCCGCCGGGACAGCGGACCGTCGAAAGGAGACCCACCTTGTTCGACCGAGCCTTCACCACCGACCGACGGCCTTTCACCCGATTAGCCTCCGCGGTGACCACTGTGATGCTGGTCCTGGCCTCCAGCGTGACGGGGCTCCTGACCGCCTCTCCCGCCCACGCCGCCTATCCAGGCGTCAATGGCAAGATCTACTTTCTGCAAGACGAGGACATCTACAATATCGACGCCGACGGCACCAACCCCACCCAGCTCACCAACACCCCCGCGATCGAGCGCGAGCTGAGCGTGTCCGCCGACGGCCTCAAGATAGCCTTCTTACGCTGCTCGGGCACTTCGGCCGATGTGTACTTGATGAACGCCGACGGCACCGGCGTCACCCAGCTCACCACCGGCTCCAGCGCCACCTGCATGGGGCTCGACATCTCCCCCGACGGCACCAAGATCGCGTACACCTTCAACGGCGGGATCAAGGTGATCAACGCCGACGGCACCAACCCTGTGACGCTAATCACGGGCAATGCCTACTTCCCGGACTACTCCCCCGACGGCACCAAGATCGCCTACGGGCTGACCAAAGACATTTACACCATTAACACGGACGGAACCGGACAGAACAAGCTCACCGTGAACCCACCTACCTGGAGCGACACCTCCAGCCATCCGGACTGGTCCCCAGACGGCACGAAGATCGTCTACATGCATTCCCAGCCAGGTCCTCCGCCGCTCATCTACGTCATGAACGCCGCCGACGGCAGCAGCAAGACTTGGCTCTCCGCCGGAGATCTCAGGGCGGTATGGTCCCCGGACGGCACCAAAATCCTTTGCCAATACACTCGCTTAATGATCATGAACCCTGACGGATCAAACAGGACCGCACTGGCAACCCCTATAGGCAGGCGGCTCGGCGACTGGGCGGTCGCCACCTCCCCCTCGGCGCCCAGTCCCTGATCGACTCCCTTGGGCCTGTGAGAACACCGACCGGCGTTCGATTCCCACTCTGACGACGCCGACCTTCCTTGCGGGTGACCTCATCACCATGCGCGGTGCCCCAGGCGGGGGCATCGCGCCTCATGGTGGTCAGCGTCATCCGTTGACTTCCGAGTTCGCGTCCGCCGCCAAACGCTCACGGCGATGACCTCATCTCGCTGCCAAAACGTGAAAGCCTCTCTAAGATCAAAGCCAGACAAAGGCGGAAGAGTCTGGAGAAACCGTGGATGAGCAGGCTGGGGCGGCCGGGATTGACCCGAACGTACCCAACATCGCCCGGATGTACGACTACTACCTGGACGGCAAGGACAACTTCGCCTCCGACCGGGCCGCGGCCGAGCAGATTCTGAAGATCTTCCCCGAGACACGCGACTCCGCGAAGGAGAACCGGGCGTTCCTCGCCCGTGCCGTACGCCTCCTGGTCGAGGCGGGCGTCCGGCAGATCGTGGACCTGGGCTCCGGGCTTCCCACCAGGGGCAACACGCACGAGATCGCGCACGAGATCGCACCCGACACCCGCGTGGTCTACGTGGACTACGACAGCGTCGTGTGCGCGCACAGCCGGGCGATCCTGGAGAACAGCGACAACGTCACCGTCGTGCAGGCCGACGTGCGTGACCCGGAGACGCTGCTGGCCGAGCTTCGCGAGCACGTTGATTTCGACCAGCCCGTGGCGTTCCTGCTGCTCGCCATCCTGCACTTCATCCCGGACGAGAGCCCCGACGGCGCGGGTGCCTACCAGATCGTCGAGCGGTTGCACGAGGTGAGCGCGCCGGGCAGCCATCTCGTCGTCAGTCACGGCACCGACGCCAAGCCCGACACCACGCCGGAGGCCCTGGAGGTCTACAACCGGGCCACCGCGTCGCTGAGCCTGCGCACGCACGCGGAGATCTCCCGCTTCTTCGACGGCTACGAGCTGCTCGAACCCGGCCTGACGTTCCCCAGGGAGTGGCGTCCTGTCGACGAGCCCCTGTTCGGTGCTCGGAACACCTCGATCGGCTACGTCGGGGTGGGTCGCAAGCCCTGACGCGCCTCGGCGCCGGGAGGGAGCAGCGGGTCGCCCCGACGTTCCCGCTCGGCGCCGTACGAGCCGCTCGTACGGCGCCGAGCGGGTGAAGGCAGGTCAGCGGCGCGGGTTCCAGCTCTTGGTGTCGATGTCCAGGCCGAGGCGCCGGGCGATGTCGTCCCACTTCACGTACTTGAAGTTGGTGTTCTCCCGCACCTCGCCCTCCGAGTCCGACGCTTCGGGGGTGTTGGTGCCGTCGTGCGTGACGAACAGGCCCTTGGGGAACCCACGGCCCAGAGGCACGTTGATCACCATCGCCCCGTCGCTGCCCTGCACGCCGTCGATACGACCGCGCTCGCCGACCTGGAAGGAGCCGAGGTAGGCGTTCCTTCCGCCGCGGTCGTAGACGGCGAAGGTGTTGTCTCCCTGGCTGGAGGCGATCAGGTAACCCTTGCCGCCCTTGCCGTGGTAGACGGTCAGGCCCTCGGCGTCCGCGGTCAGGTTGCGACCGCCGAATCCGGGGTCGGCCCCGGGTACGCACTCGTCGGCGTCGGCGTCGTAGGTGGCGGGTACGCCGTACTCCCGGACGCGGTCGACCAGCACCGGTGAGCCGGTGAGATCACCGTTCATGCGCCAGATGCCGACGTCCTCCTGTGCCGCGTAGAGCGTGCCGGTCCCGGCGTCGACGACCATGCCCTCGATCTGCGGACCCACGCCCGGCTCGTCGCAGGGAGTCCAGCTCCGACCGTTCGGGAGGGTGAAGCGCGAGGGCAGGTCGATGGTCCTGATCTTCGTGTAGCCGACCTTGCCGCCCGGGGCGTCGGTGAGCTTCAGCAGCGCGAGCCGCGTCGTGTGCCGGCGGCTGACCAGGACGTAGGTGCCCGAGTCCCGCTTCCAGGTCGCGAGGCCGTACACGGTCTCGGCCTCGTTCACCTCCGCCTGGGTCTTGTTGAAGACGAACGGCGCGGCGGGGTCGGTGACGTCGGTGAGCACCCGCCGGTCCCTGCCGGACTTCGCGGGGTCGATCCGGTAGACGCGCAGTTTGTCCGCGCCACGGTCGGAGGCGACGAAGATGTCCGACCATCCCGCCGCGGAGGCGTGACCGTAGACGACGTCCACGTTGTTCAACCGGCCAGGTTCGTCGTCCCGGCCGGGCGCGGCCGGCGCGGGCAGGTGCTGGAGCTGCCTGCCGTCCAGGTCGTAGACGTAGAGCCCGCCCTCCTTCGCGGTGGCGGCGATCACGCTCGCCGCCGGGGAGGTGGGGTGGACCCAGATCGCCGGGTCGTCACCGTTGGCGTTGCCTCCGGCCTCGTCGTCGAAGAGGGCCGGGGTCTCCACCCGGGGTTCGACGGTGGGCAGGTCCTTCGCCGTCGCCGGTAGGGCCACGGTGCCGAGCAGGCAGACCGTCAACGCCGTGGACGTCAGTGTGCTCAAGGGACGCATTGACTTCTCCTGGGAAAGGGGGGTGTCGCGACCTCGATCCTGTGCAGGGAAACGGAACGAACGATGAACCGGACCGGAACTTCCGCTCAAATCAGGATGCCGTTCGCACTTGCCGACAAACTTCGATCTCAGCTTCAAACTCGCTCGGAGTGGGTCGAAAATACTCCCGACCCGCGCGACGTGACGGGTGACGGGATGACCGTCGCGCCCGTTCGGCCACCGGAGACCCACAACGGCGGCGGGCACGCGTCCAGCCGCCTTCCGCCCCGGACGACCCGCCGCGTTCCCGCTAGGCCACCGCGCTCTGGCGGCGATACCGGCCGGGCGCCACGCCGAACTCCCGCTTGAAGGCGTTGCCGAAGGCGAACTCCGACCCGTACCCCACCCGCTCGGCCACCTCCGCCACCGACGCGTCGGAGTCACGCAGCATGCGGGCCGCGCTCATCAGCCGCCACCAGGTCAGGTACGCCAGCGGCGGCTGCCCGACCAGTCCCGTGAAACGGCGGGCGAAGCCGGCGCGCGACAGGCCCGCGTGAGCGCCGAGGGACTCGACCGTCCAGCGGCGGGCGGGGTCGCGGTGGATGGCGTCGAGCGCGCGGCCGACGGCCGGGTCCGCCAGCGCGGCGGCCCAGCCGGACAGGGTGCAGGGCTCGTCCTGCGTCTCGAAGTAGGCCCGCAGGACGTACAACTGCAACATGTCGAGCAGGGACGACACGACGGTGTCCGTGCCCGGGCGGGGGTTGTCGATCTCGCCGGCCAGCAACTCGACGGCGGCCCGCAGCTCCGGATGGCTGCCGAGCGTCGAGGGCAGATGGATCACGCCGGGCAGCGAACCCAGGATCGGGTGGGTCCTGTCGAGGTCGAGCAGGTAACCGCAGGACAGAATGACCGTCTCGGCGCCCGCCCCGCCGAACCCTGCCGAGGCGAACAGCTCGGAGTGCACGCCACAGTCGGACTCGACCAGTGGCCTCGCGGGATCGTCGGCCAACCCGAACGAGTCGCCGTGCGGCAGGAACACCAGGTCGCCCACGCTCAGCGGAACGGGATCGCCCTCCTCGGGGAGCAGCCAGCAGGACCCGCGCAGCACCACCTGGAACCCCGCGGAACCGGGCGACGCGCGGAACGACACCCCCCAGGGCGCACGCCAGGAGACACGGGCGGAGGTGGGGCGTCCACACCGGATGAAGGCCGCGACGTCGCTCAGCAGATCCACGCGGCCAGTCTACGTCCTGAGACGATGGCTTATAAATATTGGACAGCTGCGCATTCATTATCTCAGCCGGCCTCCCTACGGTGGTTTTCACAACCGAGCGAGGGAGCATCGACATGCTGAAGGTGGGCATCATCCTGGGCAGCACCCGCCCCGTCCGCAACGGCGAGGCGGTGGCACACTGGGTCCGCGATCTGGCGGCCAAGCGGGGCGACGCCGAGTACGAACTCGTCGACCTGAAAGACTACGAACTGGGAAATCTGGACGAGCCCGAGCACCCCGCCATGGGCAACTACCAACACGAGCACACCAAGCGCTGGTCGGCCAAGATCTCATCCCTGGACGCGTTCGTGATCGTGACTCCCGAGTACAACAACTCGTTCCCCGGCGGGCTCAAAAACGCCCTCGACTTCCTGTACGCCGAATGGGGCAACAAGGCGGCCGGTTTCGTCGGCTACGGCGTGGACGGCGCGCCCCGGGCGATCGCACACCTACGGCACGTGCTGGGCCTGCTCAGTGTGGCCACCGTGTCGAACCAGGTCGGGCTGTCGATCCACACCGACTTCGTGGACGGCTTCAATCCCGCCTCCGTCCACGAGGACCGGCTGAACGTCGTCCTCGACCAGGTCCTCGCCTGGGGCACCGCCCTGCGCCCGCTGAGAGGATGAACCGGGACGCCGCCGTCCACGTCTCTCCCGCCTCAGCGGGCCCGCTCAGCCGACGGAGGTGAGCAGCGGCAGTTTGCGTACGCCGGTCATGTTGGGGCTGGGGATGAACTGCGGCGGCTCGTCCGGGTCGGTGCGCAGGTGCGGGAAGCGGTCGAGCAGGATGTCCAGCGCGACGCGGCCCTCCAGGCGGGCCAGCGGGGCGCCGAGACAGAAGTGGATGCCCCTGCCGAAACCGAGGTGGGGGTTGGGGTCGCGGGTCGGGTCGAAGACGTCGGGGTCGGCGAACTGCCTGGGGTCGCGGTTCGCCGCCGCGATCCACACCATGAGCAGCTGATCGGCGGGCACCTGCTGTCCGCCGATCTCGACGTCGACGTTGGTGACGCGGCCGAGGGCCGCGAACGGGCTGAAGAAGCGCAGGGACTCCTCGATCACGGCGGGGATCGTCGAGCGGTCCGCACGGGCACGGGCGAACCGCTCGGGCTGTTCGTCCAGGCAGAGCACCGTGTTGCCCAGCAGCATGGTGGTGGTGATGTGCCCGGCCAACAGCAGGATGTTGGCGAAGTTCACCACCTCGGCCTGGCTGAGCCGCTCACCGTCCACCTCGGCCTCGACGAGCTGGGTGAGCAGGTCGGCGCGCGGGTGGCGCCTGCGCTCGGTGGCGTGTTCGCCGAGGTAGTCGGTGAGGTGCTTCATCTGCTCCATCGCGACCGCGAGGTTGCGCTCCTGCTCCTCGCTGCGGTTGACCAGGGAGAACCGCTGGGAGTTCTCGAAGATTCTGTCGACCCACTGCTTGAACACGTAGCGGTCGGAGCTGGGCACCCCGAGCAGTTCCGCGATGACGATGACCGGCAGCGGGTAGGCGAGGTCGGCCACCAGCTCCAGCCGGTCCTGCTCGGCCACCGCGTCGAGCAGCTCATTGGTGAGCGCGGCGATGCGCGGTTCGAGGTCGGCGACGATCTTGGGGGTGAAGGCGTGGCTGACGAGCTTGCGAAGCTTGCCGTGCATGGGCGGGTCCAGCTGCGTCAGGCTGCGCTCGGCGGGCCTGGCGATCTCGGGCACCATGCGGCTGGTGTCGGACGAGAACGTCTTCGGGTCGCCGAGAATCCGCAGCGCCTCGGGGTAGCCGTAGACGTTCCACATCCCGGTGTCGGCGTCGAAGCTCACCGGCTGGTCGGGCCGCTTTCCGCGTAGCCAGAAGTGCCCCTCGTGCAGGCCCCATGTGTCGGCGATGGTGGTCATGGCGCGCCTTTCCGCTCGGGACGGGTCCAGGATCGAGGACGTGGCCGGCCGGCTCCTCACTCTCGGGTTTCAGGTCGCGCCGAACAGGCGATTCGCGCGCTCCCGATCCGCGTCGGTGATGCCCCCTGCCACCCGGGACCCCACAGGCGCTCCAGAGCCGCCATGCCGTCCTTGACGCGACGCTGTTCTCGCAGAGCCTCGGCGATGTAGCCGGAGGAGTCGCCGGATCGCCGCGCTTCGTCCGCGAGGTCGTCCGGCAGGGAGGTCGTGATCCGCTTGGCCACATCCACGAGGGTAATTGAGTCACACCCCGGCGTCCACGATGCGGAGTCACATCACGTAGCGGACTCTGTCAAGAACGTTACGTCCGCTGCGCGGAGGTTCAGGGGAGTACGGGGACCGACTCGACGAGGGTGACGAGGCCGCGTTCGTCGAGGAGGTCGACGGGGCGGACCGTCTCGTTGAGCAGGACGTAGTGGAAGGCCGCCCCCACCTGGTCCAGCGGGACGGCGGCCAGGTGGGACCAGGCCAGCCGGTAGGCGGCGAGCTGTACGGAGGCGGCGGCCTCGGCCTTCCTCCCGTTCGGGCGGCGGCCGGTCTTCCAGTCGACGACCTCGTAGCGGCCTTCCGAGACCTGGAAGACCGCGTCCATCCGGCCTCTTACCACCCGGTCGGCGATCACGGTCTCGAAGGGGACCTCGACGTCGAGCGGCTCCCTGCCCGCCCACTCGCTCTCCTCGAAGCGTTCGCGCAGCTGGTCGAGGTGGGCGTCGGTCTCCTCGAAGTCGTCGGACGCGCCGGGCAGCTCGAACTCGTCCATCAGCCGCTGCTGGCCCCAGCGCCCCTCAAGCCAGCGGTGGAAGGAGGTGCCCCGGCGAGCCAGCGGCGCCGGTTTCTTCGGCACCGGGCGGCGGATCTGCCTGGCGAGCGCCTTGGGATCGGAGGCGAGGGTCACGAGGGAGGAGACGGTGAGGTGGGTCGGCAGCTCCACCCGCCCCCTGCCGCGCCGCCGCTTCAGCTCCTGTTCCCTGAGCAGGAGCTCGATGTCGCGTTCCCACGCCTTCGCCCGTTCCCTGTCCCACCCTCGCAGCTCTGCCGCGGAAGCCGGCCGCCGCTCCGACGGCTCACCGGGCTCGGCCTCGAACCCGGCCCAGGGCCCGGAGTCGGCTGCGGGTTCCGCAGCCGCCGTCCCCGGCTCGGACACCGCACTCGCCCCGGAGACCGGCTCGGACACCGTTCCCGCCCCGGACGCCGTCCCCGACTCGGGTACGGCTCCCGAGCCGGTCGATTCGTCCCGCCGGGCGGGGGACGCGGCTTCGGGTGTTCCGGGGTCGGCATCGGCAGGGAACGGCGCCTCAGGGTCCTCGGGGAAGGACTCGTCCCACGGGTCCTCGGGGAAGGGCACGTCCGTCTCGTCCGGGAAGACCCCTCCTTGCGGGGCCTCGGACAGCGGGGCTTCGGGAAAGGGAACGTCCTCGTACGCGGGCGCGGAAACGCCCTCGGCCGCGGGAGCGGGAACGGAGGCGGCCCCGCCCGCGAGGGCCGCGAGGGCGGCCTCCACCATGGTGGCGCCGTCGAGAACGGCGGCGTAGCGGGCGTCGTCCGGCTCGATCGGCCACCGGGCCTCGGCGGGCTCGTCGAGAAGCGGGTTGGTGGCGCCCTCCTCCATCTCCGGCGCCCAGGAGACCACCCTGCCGCAGGTCTCGCGGATCTCCAGCAGGAAGTCCGAAGGGTCCAGCGGCCTGGTCGCGGTGCCCCAGCGGTAGCCGGAGGCGATCAGCAGGTAGTGGGCGCGGGTGACGGCGACGTACGCCAGGCGGCGCTCCTCGAGCAGGTCGCGGTCGCGGCAGCGCTCGTCGAAGTCGGCCAGCTCCTCCTTCGCGAGCCCGGCGAGTCCCGGCAGGTCGGAGGCGTCCCCGCGCAGCTGGTAGGGCAGCTTGCGCGGGTTCTCCGTCCACCTCGTGCTGGTCGTGGAGCGGGCGGGGAACACGGTGCCGACGGTGAGCGTCCCGGTCTTCGACAGCGCCTGGGAGAGACCGGGCACCACCACGACCGGCCATTCCAGCCCCTTGGAGGCGTGGACCGTCATCAGCTTCACGCTGTTGCTCTCGCCCACCCGCCCGGCGTCCAGGCCGTTCTCCTCCTCGTCGGCCGCCTTCAGGAACGCCAGGAACGCGCCCAGCGTAGGGTCCTCGGAGTCTCCGGCGAACCGGGCGGCGGCGTCCAGGAAGGCGTCGAGGTCGGCGCGGGCGGCGAAGGGACCGACGGCCGTCCCCCTCGCCGCCACCTCGATGTCCAGGCCGAGGGTGCGCTCGATCTCCAGGATCAGGTCGGGCAGCGGCTGGCCGGTGTGGGCGCGCAGGACACGCAACTCCTGGGCCATCGCGACCAGCCTCACCGCGGCCAGGGGAGAGAACAGTTCCTGCCACTCGGGGCGGTCGGGCAGCTCGTCGAGGGCGTCGACCAGGCTGCCGCGCTCCTCGGCCATGTCGGCCACGACCTGGTCCAGCGGGTCGGCCACCGGCGAGGAGCCCTCGCGGGTCTCCCGGTTCAGCTCGCGGGCCCGCTCGCCGAGCTCCTTGAGGTCTGCGGGTCCGATCCGCCAGCGAGGGCCGGACAGCAGCCGCACCAGGGCGTCCCCCGCGCTCGGGTCGTAGATCACACGCAGGGTGGAGACGATGTCGGCGATCTCCGGCACGAGCAGCAGCCCGCCCAGGCCGACGACCTCGACCGGGATGCCGCGCTCCTCCAGGGCCTTGCGGAGCGCGGGGAACTGCGAGCGTTTGCGCGCCAGGACCGCCACGTCGTGCGGCTGGAGCGCCTGCGGCCCACCCCACATGCTCTGCTTCGCCTTCTTACGCTCGCCTTCGCCCCACGGCATGCCGTCGGGCGCGCTCTCGACGCCCAGCACCTTCGCGACCTCCAGGGCGACCCAGCGCGCCTCGTCGTCCGCGGTCTCGTGGAAGGCGCACATCACCCGGCCGCGCTCGACCCGGTTCTTACCGGGCACCAGGACCGGCACCTCCCTCGCCTCCATCCGGAGCGGCAGCTGGATCCGGGCGGCGACGTCGAGCACGGCGTCGCCGTTGCGGAAGCTGACCGAGAGGCGGTTGACGGGCGCGAGCTCCCCCGAGGCGGTCCTGAAGTCGCGCGGGAACCGGGTGAGGTTGCCCGCCGAGGCGCCGCGCCAGCCGTAGATGGACTGGCAGGGGTCGCCCACCGCCGTCACCGGGTGGCCGCCGCCGAACAGGGCACGCAGCAGGACGAGCTGGGCGTGACTGGTGTCCTGGTACTCGTCGAGCAGGACCACGGCGAACCGCCCGCGCTCGATCACGCCGACCTCGGCGTGCCGGTCGGCGATCCTGGCGGCCAGCGCCATCTGGTCGCCGTGGTCGACCACCTCCCGGCCGCGCTTGAGACGGTTGTACGCCTCGACGAGCGGCAGCAGCTGCTCCCTGGCCCGCTGGGTGAGCAGCGGTCTGCGCTGGTCCTTGGTCGGGGTGCCGGGCAGCGCGGCGAGCCGCTGGGCGAGCTTGGTGCCGACGTCGCGTACGTCCTGCGGGGTGCGCAGGTGTTCGGCGAGCTCACCGGCGAGTTCGAGCACCGCCCGGGTGACGGTCGCCGGGCTCCACTCGACCTGCTCCATCGGTCCGTCGTACGAGCTCACCACCCGGCTGGCGAGCTGCCAGGAGACGGCCGGGGAGACCAGGCGCATCGTCGGCTCCAGCGCCTCGCGCAGGGCGTGCTCGGTGACCAGGCGGGCCGCGTAGGCGTGGTACGTCGAGATGGTCGGCTCGCCCTCCAGCAGTTCCGCCGACACCTGCCCGACCTCGACGAGACCGTTGAGCCGCTCGCGCACCCGCGCGGCCAGCTCGGCGGCGGCCTTCCTGGTGAAGGTGAGGCCGAGCACCTGCTCGGGGCGGAGCAGCCCGTTGGCGACCAGCCAGACGACGCGCCCGGCCATGGTCTCGCTCTTGCCGGATCCGGCCCCGGCCATCACGACCATCGGTTCGAGGCCGGCCTCGATCACGGCGGCCTGTTCGGGGGTCGGCGGCAGGATGCCCAGCTTGGCGGCGAGCTGGACCGGGTTCAGCACACCTGGTCTCCGTTCTTGCTGACCGGGCAGCTCGACCGTACGGCGCAGGTGCGGCAGCCGTCGTTCACCTTGGCCTGGAAGAACGGCCCCGACATGCCGACGGCGACGGTGCCGACCATGTCCTTGGCCCAGTTCGGGTCGGGGTCGTCGGCGAGGGGAGGCTGCGACTGCTCCTTGGCGGCCTTCTTGCCCGCCGCGTCGCCCACCTGGACCAGTGCCGCGCCGCCCGGCTCGGTCAGGCCGTGCCGCTGGAAGGCGCCGAGCAGCGCGGCGAGCTGGTAGACGCCGAGCTGGGGGTGGCGTTCGAGCTCACCGTCCTTGGCGCCGGTCTTACCGGTCTTGATGTCGATGATCACGGCCCGGCCCTCGCCGTCGCGCTCGACCCGGTCGACCCGGCCCTTGATCTGCACACCCTCGGAGACCATCGCCGTGAACGCCTCCTCCAGGCCGACCAGCTCCCTGGGGTTCTCCTCGTGCCAGCGGACGAACTTGGAGATCATCTCCTCGGCGACCGCGCGTTGCTTGCGGTTGTACCAGACGCCGCCGAAGTCGAGCTCGTGCCAGACGTCGTCCAGGCGCTTGCCGAGCGTCTCCTCGGTGGGCATGCCCGTCGCGGCGAGGACGGCGAGCGCGTGCACGACCGTGCCCAGGCCGCGGGCCACGTCGGTGCCGCCCGCGCCCACGGAGGTCTCCAGCAGCCAGCGCAGGCCGCACTTGCTGAAGCTCTCCACCGCCGAGGGCGAGACGCGCACGATGTCGTCGGGCCAGCTGAGCGGGCGGTCGTCGGAGATGGGGGTGAGGGCGTACCACTCGTTGGGGTGGGCGCCGGGCACCCCCGAGGCGGCGAGCCTCGCCAGGTGCTCGGCCGCGGACCTGCGCAGCGGCTCGGGCCTGGTGGAGTCGGCGACCGCCGAACGCAGGTCGGCCACGAGCGCGGGCATGCTGAGCCAGCGGGAACGCTCGTCGACGCCCGCGTCCTCGGTCGAACCGGGGACGAGTTCGGTGAGGAAGCGGGAGGGCCGCTCCTCGGTGTCGTCGCCGCCCACGGCGGTGACGATGAGCCTCTTTCTCGCCCTGGTCGCGGCCACGTAGAACAGGCGGCGCTCCTCGGCCAGCAGCTGGGAGGCGAGGGCGGCGGAGACGGCCGCGGGGTTCTCGTGCTCGGAGCCCTCGGCTCTGGCGACCATGTCGTCGGTGCTCAGGATGGACCCGCGCAACCGCAGGTCGGGCCAGGCGCCCTCCTGGACCCCCGCGACGACCACCACGTCCCACTCCAGGCCCTTGGAGCGGTGCGCGGTGAGGATGCGGACCGTGTCGCCGTCGGGGGCGCGCTCGGCGAGTGAGTCACCGGGGATCTCCTGGGCGACCAGGTCCTCGACGAACACGTCCACCCCGGCGTGCGGGAGCCGGTCGACGAACCTGGCCGTGTGGTCGAACAGCGCCACGACGGCGTCGAGGTCGCGGTCGGCCATGAGGCCCCGCACGCCGCCCCTGAGGCTGACGTCGGTCCACTTCCTGGCCAGTCCGGTGGCCTGCCAGACGGCCCACAGCACGTCCTCGGCGGTGCCGCCCTTCCTCACCGCCTCGGTGGCGGCGGAGATGAGACCGGCGAGCCGTTCGGCGGGCTGCGCGATGTGCGGCTCCACCCTCACCAGCTCCCGCGCGTCCTTCAGCGCCGCGACCATCAGCTCGCCGGACGAACGCGGACCGTGGGTCTCGCGGGCCGCCATCTCGTCCGCGTCGTACGCGCCGACGCGGGCCCGCGCCTCGTCCACACCGTGTTCGCCGAGGCCGGTCTCCGGCTCGTCCGTGACGTCACCGACGCGGGTCGGCGCATCGTCCGCGCCATGGTCGCCGATACGGGCCGGCGCCTCGTCCGCATCGTGCTCGCCGGAACCGGTCGGCGTCTCACCTACGTCGCGCTCTTCGGGACCGACCGGCGTCCCACCCTCGTCGTGCCCGCCAGGACCGGCCGACCTCTCGTCCACGTCGCGCTCTCCGGAACCGGCCGACCTCTCGTCCACGGTGTGCTCGCCGGGATCGGCCCGCGTCTCGTCCACGGTGTGCTCGCCGATGCCGGCGAGCGCCTCGTTCTCGGCGATCCGCAGCGCGCGGCGCAGGCGGCGCACCCCGATCATGTCGGTGCCGCCGAGTGCCCCGGTCAGCAGCTCCTCGGCCACCCCCTCGTCCAGGGTCTCCGGGTGCAGTGCCACCTGGATGAGCCTGATCAGTGGCCGTACGCCCGGCTCCTGGAACAGCGGCACCTCGCCGCCGCCGACCACCACGGGCACCCCGGCGCTGACCAGCGCCCGGCGCAGCAGCGGCACCTGACGGGTCGCCGAGCGCACCAGCACGGCCATCCGCGACCAGGGGACACCGTCGAGCAGGTGCGCCCTGCGGAGGGTGTCGGCCACGATCGCCGCCTCCTGAGGTCCCCCGTCGGCCACCAGCACCCGTACGTCGCCGGGCTCGGCGTCCGGCAGGGCTCGCAGGTCGCGGTGGGCGGCGGCGCCGGGGGGAGCGGGCAGGCGGGCGGTGACGCGACGGGTCGCCCTCAGGAGTTCGCGACCGCTGCGGCGGCAGACGCGCAGCGCGATGACGGGGGCCTTCGCGCCGTTCGCGTCGCGGAACCTGTCGGGGAAGTTCATGATCCCGCGGACGTCGGCGCCACGGAAGCCGTAGATCGACTGGTCGGGGTCGCCGACCGCGACCAGGTCGCGGCCCTCCCCCGCCAGCTGCCGCAGCAGGAACTCCTGTGCGGGGTCGGTGTCCTGGTACTCGTCGACGAAGACGGCGTCGTACGCCGACCGTTCGCGAGCGCGCACCTCGGGGTCGGAGAGCAGCGCGCCCGCCGCGCGGATCAGCTCCGCGTAGTCGAGCACCGGTTCCAGGTCGAGGTCGAACCTGGCCTGGTAGCGGTCGGCGAACCCTCCCGCGGCCACCCAGTCGGCGCGGCCGTGGCGGCGGCCCAGCTCTCTCAGCTCGGGTCCGTCGAGACCGCGCTCGGCGGCGCGGGCGAGGAAGTCGCGGAGCTCCTGGGCGAAGCCGCGCGTCTTGAGCGCCTCGTGCATGTCGTGGGGCCAGTGCGTGGCGCCGTCCTCCAGCTCGCCGTGGAGCAGGCGGCGGATCTCCAGGAGCTGCTCGGGGCCGGTGAGCAGGCGCGGTGGCAGCCCTCCGGCGAGCACGGCCTCGCGGCGCAGCAGCGCGTAGGCGTAGCTGTGGAAGGTGAGGGCGAGGGGGGTGCGGGTGGTGCGGCGCATCCGGGAGGTGATGCGCTCGCGCAGCTCTTCCGCGGCCTTGCGGCTGAAGGTGAGGACGAGCACCCGCTCGGGGTCGACGCCCCGGCGCTCGATCCTGTCGACGACGGTCTCGACGATCGTGGTGGTCTTGCCGGTGCCTGGCCCCGCGAGCACGAGGAGCGGACCGCTCTCATGGGCCACCACCGCCCGCTGGTGCTCGTCGAGCACAGGGGCAACAGCCCTCCCCGCGCCCTCACGACGTATCAGCCGCCAGTCCTGACCACTCACAACTCGCCATTCCACCAGATCCCGGACGATGATCGTGCCGAGTCGGCGGGTTTCGGGGGCCGCCTTCGGGAAACGGCCCCCTGAACCGGCGGATCATCCAGCCCGGTGTGCGAAGGTCAGGCGGAGAAGACGCGGTCGACGAGCCTCGCCGTCGCCTTGCCGTCGTCGCGGGGGACGTAGGTGCGCTGGAAGAGGTCGTACTTCTCGGCGTGGGCTGCGGCCACCTCGTCGATCGACTTCAGGGCCTTGATGACCTCGGCCCCGGTGGACAGCAGCGGGCCGGGGGCCTCGGCGGCGAGGTCGAGGTAGATGCCCCGCTTGGACGAGTAGCGCTGCAGGTCGTAGGTGAAGAAGAGCATCGGCCTGCCGGTCGCGGCGAAGTCGAACATGACCGACGAGTAGTCCGTGATCAGCACGTCCGCGATCAACAACAGATCCGTGATATCCGGATATGTCGTGACGTCGCGGCCGAGGCCGGCGCGCACGTTCGGTGCCGCCTGCATCGAGTGACCCCGGATCAGGAACTCGTGGCCGGGCCCGAGCACCCGGTGTGCCTCGGCCAGGTCCAGGCGGATCGAGGCGTTCTTACGGTCGTAGTCGCGGTAGGTCGGCGCGTAGAGCACCACCTTGGCACCCTCGGCGATGCCGAGCCGCGCGCGCACCGCCGCGGCCAGCTCATCGCGGTCGGGGGCGACGAGCACGTCGTTGCGCGGGTAGCCGCTCTCCAGGACCTCGCCCTGGTAGCCGAACGCCTTGCGCATGACGCGGGTCGCCCAGGGACTCTGGGAGACCAGCAGGTCCCAGCCGCGCACCTCGACGGCCTGCCGGTGCCAGGCCGGCGGCTTGGGGTCGCGGGACATGTGCGGCAGGTCGTTGCCCAGGCGCTTGACCGGGGTGCCGTGCCAGGTCTGCACCACCACCTGGTCCTCGCGGGACCGGAACCACGGCGGCAGGAAACCGTTGGTCACCACGTAACGCGAGCGGGCGAGCGCCGCGTAGTGCTCGCGGCTGCCCGCGCGCACCACGGTCGGCCCCTCGCCCGTGCCGAAACCGAGCCTGTCGGGGCCCGGCGGCACGAACGCGCCGTCCTTGACCACCCAGATGTGCTCGCCGGTGTCGCCGCGCCGCACGCGCTCCTCGTACACCGCGCGGACGCTGCCCTCGTACTGCCGCCCGTCGTAGGCGACGTAGACGGTCGCGTCGTTCAGCTCGCGGGTCCGCTCGGCGGGATAGAAGTGCCGGCGCAGGGCGTACAGACCGCCCGCGCCCTTCTCGTCGTCGGGAAGGTGCTCGGCGACGGAGAGCACGGGGATGTCGAAGCGGGTGGAGATCAGGCGGTATTCGCGACCGTCACGGATCTTCGTCTCCTCGTCCAGCCCGTCGAGGATGGCGTGGTCGACGCGGAACGGGACGATCTGCCCGGCCGCGTCGCGCACCGCCATGCTCCAGGTGCCGCTGTTCAGCGGGGCCGTGTCGCCGAAACGGGGCATCGCGGCGGGCGCGAGCCTCACCGTGAAGCGGGAGTCCTCGCGCTCCAGGGGGATCGCGTGGATCAGCCCGCTGCGGTGCTTGAGGGTGAGCGCGGCCTCACCGGAACCCGGGTAGGAGCCCTCCAGGGTGAGCACACCCCCCTCGTCCCAGGTCGCGGCGGTGACGACCGGGCGGATCCGGTGCGCGGAGACGCTCACGCGGTCGCGCCGGTCGCGCAGCACGGTGATCTCCCGGTCACCGACGACCGTACGGCTCTCCTGGGCCTTGCCGATCATGACGGAGGCCGCGGGGTCGCCCTTGGGCTCGATCCAGAGCCTGCCGCCGTCGCGTTCCTGCAGCAGGGAGGCCGTCGCGAGCGGCACGACGACGGTGGTGCCGCCCTCGCCGGGGGTGAAGTCGGCGGCGATCCGGTGGCCGTCCAGGCGGGCCTGTCCCCTGTTGACCTCCTTGCCCGGCAGGAAGACCTCGACCTCCAGGCGCTCGCCGACCAGCCGCACGCCGACCAGCTCGGCCCGGGTGGGCTGCAGCACGATCTGGAGGGCACGGTCGGAGGTCCAGACGGGACGGATCCACCAGCCCTTGCCGAGGTCCAGGCCCGCGGGACGCTCGGTGCGGCCGGTGGAGGGGCCACGCAGCAGACCTCCCGCGCGGGCGCCACGGCTCCAGATCACGATCTCGGCGCGCCAGGTGGTGGTGTCCTGGACGGTCTCGCGGCGGCGCAGCAGGCGCTTGCCGCCGCGCACCACGGCCCGCACGGCCGAACGCCAGCGCAGCGGCCACGGGCTCATCTCGGCGGTGAAACCGGACCAGTCGTAGTTGCAGCCCGCCTCCTCCGCCCCGTGGGTCGCCTCGGGGTGGAAGACCCTGCGGGTGCGAAGCCGCACCGGCGGCAGCCAGCGCGGGCCGCGCAGCACCACGGTGGCCCGGTTGAAGCGGCGGCTGCGCACGGACAGTCCGGCCAGGTAGGCGTGCCCGCTGACATGCAGACGGCCACCCGACCAGGAGATGTCCTCGATCTGGGTGACCGGGATGAGGTCGGCCGCCCGCAGGCGGTACAGGGCCTCGGGCAGCTCGTCCTGGAGCGGCAGGTCGGCGTACCACCTGAGGCTCTTGCGGACGCGTCTGGACGGTTCGGCCGCGGCGGTGACCAGTTTTCGCAGCGCGTCGCCGTCGGCGAGCTCGTCGATCTCCCGGTGCTCGATCAGGTGGAAGGCGATCCTGCGGGCGACCGGAAGGTCACGCTTGACCTTCGGGTCGACGCCGGTGACGTACGGCTTCAGGAGCGTGACGAACTCGCGGCGCTTGGCGGCTCCTCGTTTGGCCGCGATCTCCAGCCTGGACCCCAGGGGGCCGGCCAGCGCGTCGGCGTCGAAACGGCGTCGCTCGACCGGTTTCAGTCCGTCTGCCAGCACCGCTTCCATGATCGAGTCGAGTGGTTCTCCCCGGTCGCAGAGATCCTGGACAGCCCGCAGGCGATCGGCGACGGGGTCGCCGCCGGCTCGTGCGGGAGTGGCACCGGTCGCCATGGAGAAGGCACCGCCTTTCGGACAGAGCGCTGTCCTAGGCCATGTTAGTGCGCCACAGCAGGGCCGGTTACGCGGTAATTTACGGGCTTGAAGGATTTACAGGCATTTGTAATCTAGCCGGTTTCCCGCTCGGTCCCTTGGTACCGTCTACGGTTTCCCGTCCCATCTGGCCGCCCGCATGTCGGCGCGCGTACCCCTCAGCGGGGTCCGCTCCTCGCGCCAGCTCACCAGGCACCGCTGCTCGTGACCGGGCGGCGGGGTGCCGTCGGCGTGCACGACGCGCCACCAGGGCACGCCCCCGCCCCACGTGGACATCACCCTGCCGACCTGGCGTGGACCTCCCTCGCCGAGATACTCGGCGATGTCGCCGTAGGACATCACCATCCCCGGCGGGATGCGCTCGACCAGGTCGAGCACCCGCTCGGCGTACGGGGTGGGGTGGCCTACTGGCTCCATACGGTCGGTCCGGCGGAGAGGATCTCGTCGAGCTTGCCGAACTCGTAGGCCGCGGAGCCGTTCAGCTGTTCCACCAGGCCACCGCGGATCGCGTAGGACTCGCCGTCCTCGCCGACGAGCCGCGCCCCCAGGAGGGCGGACACCCGCGCCAGCTGGGCCACCTGCCAGTCGGATCCGGGCGTGCCGGAAAGCCGACCGTCCCATACCGCTATGGCATGGACCGCGCCATTGTGACGGGCCAGGATCTCTCCCGACTCCTGTGAACCCCTGAATTCGAACCCCGCCTGCCCCAGCACAGTCGCGAGTTCCGCGAAGGCGAGAGGCGCAGGGCGCTCCACGCGCAACTCGTACCCCATAAGGCGCGAGACTATCGAACCTTCCAGGTATTCCGGGTATGAATCCCGACATCTGGGCTGCCGCATCCGAACGGTGTCCAAAACGCGTTCGAATCGCAGTCGAATCGGCGTCGAACACGGTTACCTCCGCGATCTCCCGCGCCGGATCGGCTCGGGGGCCGCCATCGCCTGCCCTCCCCTGCCGGAGTGCCGGTTGAGCATCACCACGGCCCCCGCGAACGCGAGCAGGCCGGCCACGAGGCCCGTGCCGTACAGCCAGAGGCGCACGGGCTCCGGGCCCGGCCTGCTGGGCTCGGTGGGCAGGGTGCCGTCACCGAAGTGCTTGCCCTCGGGAACCGGAACCTCCTTCGCGCCGGCCACGAGGCGGCCCGCCGCCTCCAGGGCGGCCGCGGCGTCGACGACGCCGAACCCGACGTGGTCGTCGTAGCCGTTGCGGGGTCGGGACGTGGCCGTGGAGGTGAGGGCCTGCGACACCATTTGCGGCGATATATCCGGATATTTTGCTTTTATTAAGGCGGCGACGCCGGCCACCAGCGCGGTCGCCGAACTGGTCCCCTCAGAAGACCCGTACTCCCCACCGGGAACGACCACCGGAACATTGACGCCCGGCGCCGAGACCAGGACCGAGAGGTTGTCACTGCTGAACGTCGCCGGCCTGCCCAGATCGTCCACCGCGCCCACCCCGATCACCCCGGAGTATCCGGCGGGGAAGTTCCAGAAGGAGGTGGCCTTGTCCATGGCGTACTGGGAATCCCCGTCGTTGCCCACGGCCGCGACGAGCACCACGCCCCTGGACAGCGCGTAGGAGACCGCCTCCCGCTCGGTCCTGTGCGGCCCGTAGGCGCCCAGCGACATGCTCACGACCTTGGCCCCGTGGTCGGCGGCGTAGCGGATCGCGCGGGCGAGAGGGCTGTCTGCGCGCGAGCGCAGGTCCTCGGGCGGCGCGGAGGAGCCGTCCTCCGGCCGCTCCTCGACGATCAGCGGCAGCGAGAGGATGCTCGCCTCGGGCGCGACGCCGAGCAGGCCCTCCTCCCCCTTGCCGGCCCCGGCGATGAGCGAGGCCATCGCGGTGCCGTGCCGCCCGGCGTCCGGTGCGTCCCTGTCGAATTGGATCGACCCCATGTCCGGCCCGGAGATCACCCGCCCCCGCAGCTCGGCGACCTGGTCGTCCACCCCGCTGTCGACCAGGGCCACGATGACGCCCGCGCCCCTGGTGACCTTCCACGCCTCCCCGGCGTTGAGCATCTCCAGCACCCAGCGCTGGTCCTCTCGGACGTCCGCGGCCCCCCCGGGCTGTACGGAAACAGACGGTGCCGACACCGGCGAGGCGGCCGACACCGGCCCGGCGAGCGCCGGACCCGCCACGCAGAGCACAGAGAACACAGCCAGCACTCCCGCCGCCCGGAACCGGCGCCGCCTCAGCACACGTTCCCCTGGGTGCACTGGGGCACGGCGCTCGGCTCGTCGCCGAGGGCACGGGCGATGCGCCCGGCGACCGCCTGGGCCGCGGGCCACAGCTCGCTGTGCAGGATCTCCTCGGGGGCGACCGCAGCCCGGGTGCGCCCGTCGGTGTAACCGGCGGTGGAGAAGACGATGTAGGGACCGACGCCCACCCAGGCGTTGCGCTGGCGTTGCGCGGCCCCGAACAGCTCGGTCGCCGTGCCGGGGAAGGCCACGGGACGCACCCCCACCCGGTCGTCCACGCCCAGCTGCGCGGTCGCGGCGAGCCTCCGCTCCTCGTTGTCGAGCACGGCGATGCCCACGGTGAAGACGAACGAGGACGTCTGGTCGACGTAGGTGGCCCGCAGCAGGGTGCGGCAGCCGTATTCGGAGAGCACCGATCCCACCGGCGCGTCCGTTCCCGCCGCACAGGCCACCTCGGGGGCGAGACCGACCCTGCGGGCGTACTGCTGGACCCTGCCGAGGCCGATGTACTGCAACTCGACGGGGAAGACCAGGTCGGCGGTCCAGGTGTACCAGCGCCTGGCGATGTCGTCCTGGATGTAGCGGGCCTGCTCGGCGGCGGTCAGCGGGCGTGAGCTCGTCTCGCGCACCAGCCCGACCGTGCCGGTCAGCACGTTGGTGGCGGCGATGGCGAGGATCGTGCCCACCAGGATCAGGAAGATCGTACGGAAGTGGACACCCTGCTCCAGGGTCGCCAGCTCGGCCCGCCTGACCGCCTCGCGGTCGCGGCCCGCCGCGGGCCAGGACCGCACCCGGGCCCGCCGGGCGGACGCACCGGGCGCGGGCGCTCGCCGACCCCGGCCGCCTCCGGCGCCGCCGGTGCCGCCCACCCGTGAACCGGACGGCGGCCAGCCGCCGCGCGCGCGGGGGGCGGGAGTCCCCAGGGGCCGCTCCGGCTCCCGGGACCGCCCTTGCTGCGACATACTTCCGATGCTACGTCGAAGGACCTCTCCGCCCTATCGGTGGAGTGTATTTTCGCGGCGCTCTCCCGCCCGGACGTCCAGGGTCAGGCCGGAGGCTCACGGCCAGGGGGCCGTGAACGGGTCCCGCACGGGTTCCTCGACGATCTCCGACGAGCGCGTACGGCCGATGCACACGGCGAGCACGATCAGGGAGACGACCGCGCCGAGTCCGGCGGCCACGGCCACCCCGCCGTACAGGGTGATCCGGTCCCGGTCGCGGTGGACGATCCGCACGGGCTCGACCGCCCTGCCCAGCGGGCGGGCGGGGTCGTGCCCACCGGCGCCCCCGGCCCCCTCGGCGGTGAGGGTGTGCCGGGAGATCCTGGCGGCGGCGGCGAGTGCCCGGGTGGCGTTGACGACGCCGAAGCCCGTATCGGTGTCGTAGCCGCCGGTGGGCCGCCGGGTGGCTCCCGCGGTGATCGCCTGCACGACCAGCACGGGCGACATATCTGGATATTTTGCCTTAATGAGGGCGGCGACGCCCGACACCAGGGCGGTCGCCTGCGAGGTGCCCCGGCCGACCCAGTACTCGTCCCCAGGCCCGGCGCCGAGGATGTCCACCCCCGGCGCGGCCACCAGGACCGAGGGGTTCCGATTGGAGAACGAGGCCCGGCGCAGCCCGCGGTCCGTCGCGGCGACCGAGACCACCCCGGGGAAGGCCGCCGGGTAGGAGTAGGGGGCGTGACCTCTCGCGTCCGGCTTCTCCGCGCCCTCGTTGCCCGCCGCCGCGACGAGCACGACCCCCTTGGAGATCGCGTACCGGATCGCCGACCGCTCCTCCCTGGTCGCCAGCTCCTTGGAGATCGACATGTTGATCACGTCGGCGCCGCGGTCCACCGCGTGCCTGATGCCCCTGGCCACCACGTTCTCGTAGCGCTCGGCGGTGTTGAACTCCCGGAAACCGGGCTCCTCGTCCTCCAGGATGACCCGTACGGAGAGCACCTTCGCGCGGGGCGCGACGCCGATCACCCCGTCGCCGCCGCCGGGACCGTGCCCGTGGCCGGCGATCAGCGACGCCATGTACGTGCCGTGCAGCCTCAGGGGTTCCACCCCCGGCGGGTTGGCCCCGGTCGTGAAGTCCTTGCCCTCGATCACCGAGCCGGCGAGATCCCGGTGGTCGCGGTCCACCCCCGAGTCGAGGACGGCCACGATCACCCCCCTGCCCTCGGAGATCTGCCAGGCCGCGGGCAGGTCAAGGGTTCGCAGCACCTCCCGCTGGCTGTCCCTGACGTCGTCGGCCCGCGCGACCGGTGCCGGAACCAGGACCACCGGCACCGCCAGGGCCGCCAGCACCACCGGCGTCGCCCGCGTCACCGCGTTCCTCAGCACCCTCGGCGACACCAGAAGTCTCAGCGCCACCAGCACGGTGAGCACCAAAGGCACCCCCATGGGCGTCCCGGTGGCGGGCGGACGCCTCGGCGTGGTCAGCATCGCCATTCCGTGGAGGCACAGTCGGGTTGGGCGGGCATGGACAGCTTGGCGAGAATGCGGTCGGCGATGTCCCCGGTGAACGCGAACAGGGTCGGCCGCTGCTCACCGACCGCCCTCGCCGGTCGGCCGTCGGTCTGCCCGACCGTGGCCATCACCAGGTACGGGCCCGCCTGCCGGGCGAGGCCCGCCTGGCGCCCCGCGGAGACGAACCTGTCGGTGACGGTGCCGGGGAAGGCGAGCGCCCTCAACCCCGGCGCGGGCCTGCCGCTCTTGGGCAGTGCCGCCCTCGCCGTGGTGGCGCCGATCTCGTCCGCGAAGGCCGCGACGCCGACGGTGACGACGATCCCCTGGAGCGCGTCGATGTAGGTGGCCCGCAGGATGCCCAGGCAACCGGTCCGTCGCAGCACCTTGCGCAGCCGGGCGTCGACCGCCCTGTCACAGCGGGTCTCCGGCGAGATGCCCACCCGGCGGGCCTTCTCCTCGCCGCCCTGCTCGGGGGCGTAGGTGACGGTCTCGGGAAAGACGCGCCCGGCCGGCCATGCCTGCCAGCGCCTGGCCACCTCGTCGAGGGCGGCCCGGTCGAGCTCCGCCTGGGTCGGCCCCCGGGTGAGCTCCGTCGCCGCGGCACTGCTCGCCACCCCGGCCACGATCGCGCAGAACATCGTGAGGGCCGAGGCCACGACCAGCGTCGGCCATGAACGCCGCCGCTGACGTGGGACTTCATGCACGCCCCCGACCTTAATGCGGCGAGGCGGGTGTCATCCGCCGTTCCGTCCAGATCCGTCAGTGTGGAGAGCACTTGGTGACCCGGCGAAACCACTGCGGAACCACCGGAACCACTGTGGACCGCCCGAACGGCGAGCGCCCCGAGGAGCGCGTGCTCCACGGGGCGCGGGACATACCGGACACGAGCCTCAGTAGGTGGGCAGGCTCGGGTCGACCGTCTTGATCCAGCTGAGCACGCCGCCGCCCACGTGGACGGCGTCGGAGAAGCCGGCGCTCTTGACGACCGCGAGCACCTCGGCGGAGCGGGCACCGGACTTGCAGTGCAGGACGATCTTCTTGTCCTGCGGGAGCCGCTCCAGCGCGGAGCCGTTGAGGAACTCTCCCTTGGGGATGAGCACGGCGCCCGGGATGGACACGATCTCGTACTCGTTCGGCTCGCGGACGTCGATCACGTAGATGCTCTCGCCCTGGTCCTGCCAGGACTTGAGCTCGGCGGCGGTGATCGTGGAGCCGGAGGCGGCCTCCTGCGCCTCCTCGGAGACCGCGCCGCAGAACGCCTCGTAGTCGTCGAGGAGCTGGGTGACCGTCGGGTTCTTGCCGCAGAGCACGCACTCGGGGTCCTTGCGGACCTTGACCGAGCGGTAGTTCATCTCCAGGGCGTCGTAGATCATCAGACGGCCGACCAGCGGCTCCCCGATGCCCGCGAGGAGCTTGATCGCCTCGTTGACCTGGATGGAGCCGATCGACGCGCACAGCACGCCGAGCACGCCGCCCTCGGCGCACGAGGGGACCATGCCGGGCGGCGGGGGCTCGGGGTAGAGGCAGCGGTAGCAGGGGCCGTGCTCGGCCCAGAAGACACTGGCCTGGCCGTCGAAGCGGTAGATCGAACCCCAGACGTACGGCTTGCCGAGGAGGACGGCCGCGTCGTTGACCATGTAGCGGGTGGCGAAGTTGTCGGTGCCGTCCACGATGAGGTCGTAGGCGGCGAAGATCTCCATCACGTTGTCCGTGGTGAGCACCTCGTTGTGGACGACCACGTTGACCAGCGGGTTGATCTCCCTGACGCTGTCGGCGGCGCTCTCCGCCTTGGGGCGGCCGATGTCGGACTGGCCGTGGATGACCTGCCGCTGCAGGTTGGACTCATCGACCACGTCGAAGTCGATGACGCCGAGCGTGCCCACTCCCGCCGCCGCGAGATAGAGCAGCGCCGGAGAACCCAGGCCTCCGGCGCCCACACAGAGCACCTTGGCGTTCTTCAGACGCTTCTGCCCGGCCATGCCCACGTCCGGGATGATCAGGTGGCGCGAGTAACGGCGCACCTCGTCGACGGTCAGCTCGGCTGCCGGCTCTACCAGCGGTGGCAACGACACAGTTCTGCTCCCGTTTCAGGGGTCCTTGATGCGGCTGGCGCAGCACGCTCCACTCACAACCTAACCCGGTGCCCCCGTCATTCCCCAACCGGTGTGAGACGCGTCTCGGCGATGAGGAGCCTCGCCTCCCGGGCCACCCGCTCGGGGAACTCCATCTGGGCCACGTGCCCGGCGTCGGGCAGCAGCACCAGCCGCACGCGCGGGAACGTCCGGACCGCACGGGCGGCCATCCGGGGGTTGACGAGGCGGTCGTGGCGGCCGTGGACGACCAGCGTGGGCGCGCTCACCCGGGCCGCCTGCCGCCACAGGTTCGTCTCCCCGCGCCTGAAGTACTCGGCGACGATGCCCCGGGCCGAGTTGATCATCGCCTCCACCGCGTACGGGAGGCCGTCCCTGCGGCGCAGCTCCTCGGCCGCCTCCCTGAGCCGATCAGGGTGGATCCGCCCGGTGTCGGCGTAACACAGGGCGAGCGTCGCGCCGAGCCTGCGCTCGGCGGGCAAGAGGGTGAGCCTGCTCGCGGCCCACTCGCCGATGCGGGGCACGGTGGACAGCGCGACCCGAGCCGGGGCGTACCTGGGCAGGAGGTCGGGCAGGGCCGGCGAGATCAGGGTGAGCGACCGGACCAGGTCGGGGCGGGTGGCCGCGACCCGCACCGAGACGGCGCCGCCCAGGGAGTTGCCGAACAGGTGTACGGGAGTGCCGGAGAGCCGCTCGATCAGGGCCGCGACGGTCCTGGCGTGGGCGTCGACGGAGTAGTCGGCGTCCGGTGGCGCGGGCGAGTATCCGGCGCCGGGCAGGTCGAGGGCGTGGCCTGTCACCGTATCGGACAGCTCGCCCATCAGGTCGGTCCAGTTGGTCGCCGAGCCTGCGAGACCGTGCACGTAGACGGCGGTCTCGGAGGGCCCACGGGGTGTCGACCGCACGTGGACCCGCTGTTCGCCGAGGTCGATCGTCTCACCCGGCCAGTTGGGGATCGGGTTGTTCACCACTCGCCTCCTGTCGTTCCACTGCCCTTCCACGATAGTTCGGCCCCCGAGATGCCGGGAGACAGCCTCCGGTTACCACGAAAGACACATAACGCATTTTTCACTAAATGCCTTTTATTGCACGATTTATCATCATTAATTCGCTGGCGTTTCATCCGCGCCCGCGACCCCCGAGGGGCATGTCGGCGGACGAACCTCCTCTCCACATCTCACCACCAAAGAACAAAGGCGACATTAGGGACATTTCATTTCAAAACCACTAATAAGAGTCCAACACATGCCATAAATAGATAAGAGCAGTGCAAAGCCCTTTGATTCCTGTTTCTAGCCAGACATGGGCGGAAATCACGACAAGCAGGGATGGCTCACAGTCAGCCACCTTTGGCAATTCCGATTTATCCGGAAAATGTCAGAAATCGGGGTAATCGATCCTTTCAAGGGGGAAACGCATGCCCAAGTACAAGAGTGTCCTCGCAGGACTCGCGATCAGCACGGCACTGACCGGCGGAGTCGTCGGCCTGGGTGCGGCGACCACCGCCACGAGCGCCGGCGCGATGACCACCACGATCACCGCCGCCGCCTTTCCGACCTGCGGCGGCGGCTGCGGCTGGCGTCGCGGTTGCGGCCGCTGCTGCGGCCGCCGCTGCTGTGGCGGCGGTTGGCGCCACCACCGTCGCCACAGCCGGATCAAGGTGATCATCAACAACCACAACAACAACGAGAACTCCCTGCGCAATGAAAACCGCAACGGTCTTCTTCGCCCCCTGACCCTCGGCGGCGACGACGACGAGTAGTCACCGGCCCGGGGTCGCGTACCCGCAGGGGGCGTGGCACCGGCGGAGGACAGGATCACTCACGGCCCGATCCGCGATTTCCCGCGGTTTCGAGACCGTGACGGAGAGACAGGACCCCGCGTTCGTCGCGGCCGTGCTTCTCACCCAGGGGAACGGGCCGAACGACGACGGCGGAAACCTGAGGAGAGATCTACAGGCGCCTGACTCTCACCACAGTGCGAGTTCTCATCTCACGAAGTGACAGCGAGGCCCCGCGGTTTCCGGACCGCGGGGCCTTCGCGCGTCCTTCACGACCTCCCGCGCCCCGCCTTTCCCGCCGTCGCCCGGCATCTTCCCCCGGACCGTGAACCTCTCCCACCACCTCGGCACCCGCGCTCAGGGACGGCACCGGCTCGCCCTTCGGAGACATCCCACCCCCTCGCCTCGTTCCCTCAAAGAACAAATCGGACATTAAATGCATTTCATTTCAAAACGACCAATAAGCATCCAACATCGACGATAAATAGCTAAGAGGATCGCAAAAGCCTTCGATCTCCGTTTGTCAGCAGACATGCGAGGAAACTATGACAACCAGGGATGGCTCATCACCGGCCATCCCTGACAATTTCCGGCTTATACGGGAAATGTCAAAAACGGGGATACTTAGTCCTTTCAAGGGGGAAACGCAATGCCCAAGTTCAAGAGTGTCATGGCAGGGCTCGCGATCAGCACCGCGCTGGCCGGCGGGATCGTCACCATGGGCGCGGCGACCACTGTCATGAGCGCCAACGCGATGACCACCACGGTCACCGCAGCCGCCTTCCCGACCTGTGGCGGCGGCTGCGAGCGTCGCTGCTGCTGCGGTGGTGGCCACTGCCACCGGCACCACAGCCGCAAGCGCTTCAGGCTGATCATCAACAACCACAACAACAACGACAACGAGCTGTTCAACGACAACCGCAACGACCGCATCGTGCCGCTGATCGGCACGGGCGCCGCCGGTTAGTCCTCGGAGCGAGGCCGCATCCCCGACCGGGGCGCGGCGCGTTCGGAGAACAAAATCGCTCACGGCGGGATCCACGATTTCCCGTGGTTTCCAGGCCGTGACAACGGAGAGACAGGACCCCGCGCTCGCCGCGACCGTGCTCCTCACCCAGGGGAACCGGCCGAACGACGACAGTGGGACCCCGAGGAGAGATCCGCGGGTGCCTGATCCTCACCACAGTGCGAATTCTCATCTCACGAAGTGACAGCGAGGCCCCGCGGTTTCCACACCGCGGGGCCTTCGTCATTCATGTCCGTTCCCGGCACACCGCCTCCCCCTCCGACCGGCCGCTCCCGGGGCCGGAGCGCGACACCGACGCCCGTTCGGCCCATCGGCGGATCGGCGGATCGGCGAGAATCGCCCCCTCCGGGGACGCTCGACCAAGACGCCGGGCCCCAGGGCCGCGCGATGACACTCTCGACGGACGCGAACCGCACCGTCCCATTCTCGGCGACACCGGATCTCCTTTCCTCCCCGAAGAACAAATCCGACATTAAATACATTTCGCTTTAAAGCGACCAATAAGCATCCAACATCGACGATAAATAGCTAAGAGTAGGGTAAAAGCCTTCGATCTTCGTTTGTCAGCAGACATACGAGGAAACTATGACAAGCAGGGATGGCCCATCACCGGCTATCTCTAACCATCTCTGGCAATTACCGACTCACACGGTAAATGCCAAAAATTGGTAAATCGATCCTTTCAAGGGGGAAACGCAATGCCCGAGTTCAAGAGTGTTCTCGCAGGGCTCGCGATCAGCACGGCCCTGGCCGGCGGAGTCGTCGCCATGGGCGCGGCGACCACCGTCACCAGCGCCAACGCGATGACCACCGCGGTCACCGCCGGCACCTTCACGACCTGGTGGGGCGGCGGCGGCTGCTGCCGCAACCGGGAGTACCGTCGCACCCACCACCGCTTCCGTCTGACGCTCAACAACGACAGCTGCAACCGGAACCGTCTGCACAACAAGACCCGCTCCGACCGCCTCGTGCCTCTTCATGAGGAAGACCACACCCCGCCTCGCCCTCCGGGCCCTCCGGAGGGCCCGGTTGCCGCGTCCTGATCCCCGCCTGACACGGGATCGGAACACGAGGCACAACGGCTGGAACCGCGTTTCGCAGCGGCTCGGAAACCGTTACCGAGAAGTAGGAATCCCGTGTTCACCAGGATCGCGTCCGCCCACTCGGGGACATCGGCCCGAACGGTGAGCATGGAAAGCCGGGGATGACCTCCTCGGGATTTCGACTCTCAACACAGTGCGAATTCTCATTTCTCACGAATCACAGGCGGGGGCTCCGCGGTTTTCCAGCCGCGGAGCCCCCGTTCCGCGTTGTCCGACGCGTTATCCGAGGCCCGCCACACGACCCTCCGCACCACCTCTGCGCCACCTGCGCGCCACCTGCGCGTCCCTCCGCGTCCCTCCTCCAGCCACCTGCCCCCTGTTTCCCCGAAGGCCACGGCCCTCCCTCACGTCTCAGACGGCACGGCACTCCCTCGGACGGCCGAGCGCGGCCCTCCCCTCCGACCCCTCCGACACCTCACCTCGGCCCGGATGCCGCGCACACGTTCCGCCGAACCCCGCCGATGCCATGGACGACGCCATGGGCGGCCCGAGGCCGCGTCCTTCTCGGCACTCGGCACCCGAGGTCGTACGCTGGGCGTTGTCCGACGTTTACCGGAACCGGGCGAGGAGAGGGAGCTTGCCGAAGCCCGGATGACGACAGGGGATGTCTGAAATGAACGCGTGGGACGACAGATCACACGGGGAAACGGCCGACGACCTTCCCGAGGAACTCTCCGTCGAGACGCCCGCGGCCGACGCCGCCGAGCAGCACAGGCCGGTGCGCGAGAACGGCTCGGAGACGCCCACCGACCTCCCGCTGGAGGTGAATCCCGCCGACGCCGCCGAGCAGAGCCGCGCGACGCGCGAGGAAGAGCCGGAGTGGCCCGACTCCGTCCCCCTGGAGGCCGATCCGGCGGACGCCTTCGAGCAGCGACGCACCGTCGAGCTCGACGAGGACGACTATCGCTGACCCGGGTTACCCACGCGTAGGATGGCCCCAGACGCCAGGAGCTTGACACGAGGAGACCACGTGACCGCTACCCCGGACGCCAAGCCCCGGGGCACCCGGCTGCCCCGAACAGCTCGCCGCCGCCAGCTGCTCAGCGCGGCACAGGAGGTGTTCGTGGAGAACGGCTACCACGCGGCCGCGATGGACGAGATCGCCGAGCGGGCGGGGGTGAGCAAGCCGGTCCTCTACCAGCACTTCCCCGGCAAGCAGGAGCTCTATCTGGCACTGCTCGACCTGCACGTGGACGACATGATCGCCCGTTGTCGCGACGCCCTCGCCTCCACCACGGACAACAAGCAGCGCGTCCAGGCCGCGATCGGCGCCTTCTTCGACTTCGTCTCCACCCAGGGGGAGGCGTTCCGGCTGGTCTTCGAGTCGGACCTGCGCAACGTCGCCCCGGTCCGCCAGCGCATGGAGCGCAACCTCCGGGAGAGCGCCGAGATGATCAGTCAGGTCATCCAGGAGGACACCGGCTGCTCCAGCGACGAGGCGCGCCTGCTGGGCGTCGGGCTCGTCGGCATGGCCGAGGTCAGCGCCCGTTACTGGATCAGCAGCAACGGCTCCATTCCCAAGGACGCGGCCACCCAGCTCATCGCCCGCCTGTCGTGGCGTGGCATCTCCGGCTTCCCGCGCACCGTCGCCGACCACTGAGATCCCGGTGCCGACGGCGCTCCGGGCCGCGGCCCGGTTGTTCGCTCGCCGCGATCAGCTGTTCGCTTCGCGCGATCAACCGGCGCGTCGTGCCTTCGTTGGGGACACCATGGGGCGAGCAACCCTCATCGAAAAGGGAGCACGATGGAAATCAAGATCGGCGTACGTTCCGTGCACCGTGAACTCGTAGTGGAGACCGACCTCACGGCCGAGCAGCTTGAGGGCGAGGTCAGCGCCGCCCTCTCGTCCGGCAGCGGTGTCCTCACCATCACCGACGTCAACGGCCGAAAGATCATCGTCCCGGTCGCCTCACTCGGCTTCATCGAGATCGGCGAGGAGGAGCCGCGTCCCGTCGGCTTCGGCGGCACGCTCTGACGGATTCCGGGCTCGCGCCAGGTCGTCGTCCCTCGTCGGCATGGCGCGGTCCGCGGATCCGGTGCGAGCGCGCCGCCGGAGCCGGCGGGAGGGGCGCCCCGCTCGGGCACACCCGTTGGCGGGGCGGTTGCCCGGAGAGCACCCCGCTCCCGGCTGCTCCCGGCTGCCGTGACCACAGGTGCCGAAGCCTCAGGTGCCCGAGCACTCGTCCCGCTCGCCGAACCCGCAGCAGCGCGGGCGTCTGACGCGGCGCAGATGCTCCCGCCCCCGGCTCACCGCCGGGCAGCCCGCACCTCCCCTGCGCAGCACGGGACGCGAAGTCCAGCGGTTCGGCCCACATCTCGTCAAGGAACTGCCATAGCGGCGCGAGGCCCTCATGTCTCGCACGCTACAGCTGTTCGCCGCCTCGCGTGTCGTGATCCGCCGACCGGCTTCCCCTCTCCGCCACCGGCGAACAGGCTCGGAGGCGATCGAAGGCCCCGGGCCCGGCACGTGCGGGAAGCCCGTCAGGGACCCGGGGTGAGCCCCAGGGCGGCCATCCGCCGGCCGTGCTTCTCGCTCAGCCGGGAGAACATCCGGCTGATGTCCTCTCCCACCGCTTCCACCAGCAGGGCCGCGAGCTCCGGTCTGGCCGCGGCCACGTGCTGCCCCTGGCTCAGTGCCTCTCCCACCATCCGCCTCGCCCACAGCGCGAGCCGTCCCGCCTGCTTGGGATCCTCGGAGAGCGCCGCACGGACCCGCTCGACGGCGAACTGCGACCGTCCCTCGTCCGTGAGGACCTCGTCGACGAGCTCCCGCGTCTCGTCGTCCACACCGACGGCCGCCTCGCGGTAGAAGTCGAGCGCGATCCCGGTGCCGACGTACGCCTTGACCAGGGCCTCCAGCCAGTCTCCCGGGAAGGTCTGGGCGTGCCAGTCGTCCAGCGGCCCGGTGAACGGCGCCATCGCCTCCTCGGGGTCCACGCCCAGGGAGGTGAGCCGGTCGCGGAGCAACTCGAAGTGCGCGTACTCCGCCGCCGCGAGGCCGCCGAGGGCGGCCTGATCGGTCAGCGAGGGGGCGTACCTGGTGGCGTCCTCGGCGAGCCTGAGGAACGCGGTCAGCTCGGCGTAGGCGAGGACGCCGAGCAGGTCGGAGACGCCGGGAGGGGAATCGCTCATGGAGGCAGCCTACGAGTTCGGCGGCCTCACGATTCACCGGGAATACGAAGAAATCGGTTCTCCGTTGTGGTATCGAGTACACTGCTCTGTGAAAGTGCGACCGCACCGTGTTAATCCGGGATATCCACGCCCGGACGCCCCCAAAAGTCGGCGTGACGCCGCAGCGGTCGCTGATGACATGAGAGGGCTGGACCTTCCGCGAGGACCCGGCACGGGGACACGTTTTCTGCCCGTGGTCCCGGCAGGCCTGCCTTCAACGGAGATTTAGGCAGGCCAAGCTGACGACGTTCCGAGACCTCGGAGTCACCCCAGAGATCGCCGATGCCCTTGAGACCGAGGGCATCATCGCGCCGTTCCCGATCCAGGAAATGGCACTCCCCCTGGCCCTCAACGGCCAGGACATCATCGGCCAGGCGCGCACCGGCACCGGCAAGACCTACGCCTTCGGCGTGGCGATGCTGCAGCGGGTCGGCAAGCCGAGGAAGAACCGCAAGAAGCCCCGCGGGCTGGTCGTCGTACCGACCCGCGAGCTCGCCGTCCAGGTCACCGAGGACCTCGTGACGGCGGCCGGCAAGCTCGGCTCGCGGATCCTCACCGTGTACGGCGGGCGCGCCTACGAACCCCAGATCGAGGCGCTCAAGCAGGGCGTCGACGTCATCGTCGGCACCCCGGGCCGCCTGCTCGACCTGGTCAAGCAGAAGCACCTCGACCTCAGCCAGATCGGGACCCTCGTCCTGGACGAGGCCGACCGGATGCTCGACCTGGGCTTCCTGCCCGACATCGAGCGCATCATCAAGCTCATCCCGGCGGAGCGGCAGACGATGCTGTTCTCCGCGACCCTGCCGGGCGAGATCGTCGCCCTGTCCAGGCGTTACCTCACCCGCCCCACCCACGTGCGGGCGGAGAACAACGACGCCGAGGCCGAGGCGACCCCGCAGACGACCCAGTTCGTCTGGCGGACGCACCGGATGGACAAGATCGAGATCGTCGGCCGCCTGCTGCAGTGCGAGGGCCGCGGTCTCACCATGATCTTCTGCGAGACCAAGCGCGCCTGCGACATGGTCGTCGAGCAGCTCAAGGAGCGTGGCTTCGCCGCCGCGGCCGTCCACGGCGACCTCGGCCAGGGCCAGCGTGAGCAGGCCCTGCGGGCCTTCCGCAACGGCAAGATCGACGTGCTGGTCGCGACCGACGTCGCGGCGCGCGGCATCGACGTCGACGACGTCACCCACGTCGTCAACTACGACTGCCCGCAGGACGAGAAGGCGTACGTCCACCGGATCGGCCGCACCGGCCGGGCCGGCAAGACGGGCGTCGCGGTGACCTTCGTCGAGTGGGAGGACCTCACTCGCTGGAAGGTCATCAACAACGCGCTCTCACTCCCCTTCCCCGAGCCGGTCGAGACCTACTCGACCTCCCCGCACGTCTTCAGCGACCTGGGCATCCCCGAGGGCACCAAGGGCGTGCTGCCGCGCGCCAACCGCTCCCGGGCGGGTCTGGCCGCCGAGGAGGTCGAGGACCTCGGCGAGACGGGGCGCATCCGCTCCCGTCCGTCCCGCAAGGGACGCGAGGACGATCGCGAGGAGCGCCGCGAGCGTCCCGCGCGCACGTCCCGCGAACGCCGTCGCACCCGTGGCGGCCGTAGCGGCGGGGAGGTTTCCGCGCCGGTCGCGGACGAAGGACTCCAGTCCCCTGTCGTCGAGATCGCCGAGGTGGAGGCGGATGTGGCAGCCCCCAGGGACATCCGTGACGAGCAGCCCGAGGCCGCGCCCCGCAGGGGCAGGGCCCGCAAGGCGGGGCTGAACCCCGAGGTGAGCCTCACCGGCACGTCCGAGGCTCCGGTTCACCCCGAGCCCGTCGCGGAGGAGCCGGTTCGCCGGCAGCGCCGCGCCCGCCGCGAGCAGGTGGCGGACGTCCCCGCGGCTCCGCAGACCCCTTCGGCCCCGCCTCGGGCCGACGAGCGGGTCGCGGCGTTCGCTGAGCCCAGAGAGGACGACATCGTGGCGGAGCGCTGGGACGACGAGCCCGTGGCCGAGGCTCCTGCGCCCCGGCCTCAGCCCGAGAAGATCATTCCTCCGAGCCCGTTCTCGGTGATCTTCAAGTCCCCGGACCTGGCGTCGGACGATGACGAGATCGCCCCCTCGGCGGCCTCGGAACGCGTGCAGAGCCGCCGCCGGCCGCCGGTACGCAACGGTCAGCAGCGAGGATCGCGTCGCCCCAACTAGCAAGTACCACCATGAAAAGGGGCGCGACCATATCGGTAGCGCCCCTTTTCACGCTCCCGGCCCCTCGCGGACGCACGGAGCGCAGTCACCAAGAGAGGTATCGTGGGGCCACGTGAGTACGCCGCGTTTTCTGACCCTGCCTCCTGGCGTCCGCTCTCGCCAGATCGAGACGGCGGTGGGTTCCTTCGCCGTACTGGAGGCCCTGCCCGTCAGCGGCATCCCGGAGCGATGGCCCGCCCTGCTGGTGCCCGGCCTGACCGGCAGCAAGGAAGACTTCATCGCGGTCCTGCAGACTCTCGCGCAGTCGGGTCGCCAGGTCGTCGCGATCGACATGCGCGGCCAGTTCGAGACGAACGGCCCTGACGACAGGAGCGCCTACACCCGCGCCGCGCTCGGCAACGACGTCGACGTCCTGGCCCAGGTGATCGGCCACGGGGGTCCGATCCACCTGGTGGGCCACTCGTTCGGCGGCCTGGTCACCCGGGAGGCGGTCATCGACGGCCGCACCCGGTTCGTGTCCTACACGCTCATGAGCTCCGGGCCGGCCGCGATCGTCGGGCCCCGCGAGCGCGCGGGCCGCTTCATGATCTCGGAGCTGCCCGAAGTCGGTCTCGAACACCTGTGGCACACCCGGCTGGAGCCCGATGCCCTCGCCTCCGGGGTGTCCGACGAGATCATCGCCTTCCTGCGCAAGCGGCTGTTCGCCAACTCGACCGTCGGCATGCTCACGATGACCAACGAGGTGCTCACCGCGCCCGACCGGTGCGACGAGCTCACCCAGGTCGAGGTCGACACCCTGGTCCTGTACGGCGAGCACGACGACGGCTGGCCGCCGCGCATGCAGGCGGAGATGGCCCGCCGCCTGGACGCCGAGTGCGTGGTCGTCCCCGGCGCGGCCCACTCTCCCGCGGTGGAGGCACCGGAGACCACGGCCGCCGCCCTCATCCGCTTCTGGAACGCCGCCGAGAGCCGTCTCAGGAGCTGACCCCGCCAGGTGCCCGGCGGGTGGCGTCGGGTCGTCGCGTGACCGCCTTCGAACGGCGTCCCGGGTGAGCGGGTGCCGCCCCGGCGAAGGCGCGCGACGTCGAGCCCTGTCGTTCGGGCGCGGGGCCGGTGAGACGGCCCTCGCCTTCAGCGCGGGGGATCCCTCGGCTTCAGCGCGGGGGATGCCGTCGCCGAGTCCTCGCCGTCAGTCGGAGAGGGCCGCCCAGGGCTCGCGCTCGGTGCCCGCGGCCTGCCCCTCGGGACAGTGGCGGCGGAAGTCGCACCAGGAGCACAGGGGTCCCGTACGGGGTGGGAAGGCCGCGTCGATCTCGGGGGGCACGACGGGCGGGGCCTGGTCGCCGCCGCGCGCCTTCGTCGAGCCGGCTGTCGGGGCGGCTCCCTTTGGCCGGGCCGTGGCCGACCACTCCTTGTAGCGCTCGTCGGCGCCGGACGCCTCGACGGCGATCTCCTCGGCGTGGCCCAGGTGGCGGGCGAGCGACTCGTCGGTGTGCTCCCACTCCACGATCGAGGCGGTCGGCAGGTGGTGGAGCTCGACCCGGTGGCAGGGGCGGCGCATCATCCGGGAGGAGGCGATGGCGTAGACCGCCAGCGCGAGCGAGGAGCGGGCGTCGTCGGTGGTGAGCGGGCGTCTGCCGGTCTTGTAGTCGACCACGACCAACTCCTCGCCGCGCCGGTCGAGCCGGTCCACCCGGCCGGAGAGCGCGACGACGGAGGTGCGTGTGGCGACCGTACGCTCGACGCCGACCGGCTCGGCGGAGGGGTCGAGGCTCGCCACGTATCCGCTGACCATCTCCCTGGCCCGATCCCGCCAGGTCCGCGACTGCTCCGCGTCGCGGAACCCCTCGTTGATCCATCCCCTGGTGAGCAGGCTTCCCGCGACCTCGGGCGTACGCCGCTCGGGCGGCTCACGCCACCAGGCGGCGAGGGCGTTGTGGACGCTGGCGCCCACGCTGTTGTGCGCCCACGCCGGGCCCTTCCGCGGCGCGGGCCGGTCCAGGTAGGTGAACCGGTAGCGGCGGGGGCAGTCGAGCCAGTTGTTCAGCCGCGACGGCGTACAGGCGTAGAGCCGCCGCGGCATGCCCTCCAGGGGAAGCTGATCCATTTAGAGCTGTTCGTCCCGGAGGTTCAGCCGGATTCCCGCCGCGCGCGTGCCGTCGGTGAGCGGACCCTCCTCTTCCGGCGCCTCGGGGCCGCGGGTCAGCGATCCGGAGAGCCAGGCGTCGAACTGGGGCTCCAGGTCGCCGATGGTCGTCTCCTCCCCGTGCGCGGGCAGCACCCGGGTGCTGTGCGGCAGGGTGAACAGCCGCCCGCCGATCGCCGTCAGCTGGTCGGCCAGGGCGGGATACTCACCGCCGATCCTGCCGGGGCCGTCGGCCTGGAGGGTCTTGCCGGTGAAGACCGCGTCCAGGGCCTCGCAGTACAGCGAGACACCACCCTGGGAGATGCCGGGGGTGGACATGACCTCCAACTGGACGCCGCCGACCTCGAACAGGCCCTCGTCCTCCATGTCGATGTCGGGCCAGGTGTCGGGCCAGGTCAGCCGCCACAGCGGCCGGTCCTTCGGGTGAAGGGCGACCACCGCCTCGTCTCTGGCCGCGACCTCGATGGCCGCGCCCACGTGGTCGGGCAGGCCGTGGGTGCAGATGATCGCCAGCACCTCCCGCTCGCCGACCTTCTCCAGGATCTTCTCCGCGTCGCGCGCGGCGTCGATGACGATGACATCCTCGTCGTCACCCAGGATCCACGTGTTGTTCTCGACCTTGTGCTCGACGCCGTCGACATCGACGACGCCCTCGGTCACCACTCGCTCGATACGCGCTGTCACGCTTCCGAACTTTACTGCCTACACCCGCCCTCCGGTTCGGACAGAACGGTCAAGGCTCCGAACAAAGGGGACGCGAGCGGGCGAGTGTCAGGACGCCGGGACGTCCAGACGCGGGGAGAACGCCCCGAAGGGCAGGTCAAGGGCCTGGTCCTGGTCGCGCAGATCGCGCAGGGAGAGCTCGGCGAGGGTGATGAGGTAACCGGCCTCCGGGGGCCACACGACCGCCCAGAGCCAGTTTCCCAAAGCCTCACCGGCGTAGACGGCCCGGTCGGGGGCGGCGGTGACGCACCACAGGGAGCACGGATGGCCCCTGACGTCGATCTTGGCGTGCGGCGGGCCCTGGTCGAACCCGGTGCCGGGGTCGGTGCCCTCCAGCCCCGCGAACGCCGCGCCGAGCCCCACCCCGGGCTCCTCCGCGATGATCAGCAGGTCGGCGGGACCATAGGTCAGCGAGGGACCGGAGACCGCGACCACGGTGGCCCGCGTACCGCTGCGCTCGTCGCCCGCCTCGGCGAATCCCGTGACCAGCCACCCCGTGGGCAGCGGCCAGGGAACCCAGGCGGGGACGCGGGAGTCTCGGGTGACGGCCTCCACCGCGGCGGACGACGGAGGTCTGGGTGGCTGGAACGGCAGGACATCGCCGTGCGGACCGCATCTCCAGGAGCTTGACCAAGCACTCGGCGGACGAAGCGGGCCGAAACACCGTGGACAGACAGGGGCGGCTTTCACGCCTACCCACGCTGCTTCTTGTACGGGTCATCCGTCAAGAGGTTGGGGCGTTATCACAACGTAATCTTGTTCACGTGCGCGTAAATTGTGTTGGAGCGATCGTCCTCGACGGGTCGGGGCGGATGCTTCTGGTGCGTCGTGGCCACCCGCCGGGCGAAGGCCTGTGGTCCGTCCCCGGAGGGCGGGTCGAGTCCGGGGAGTCCGACTCCGAGGCGGTCGTGCGGGAGGTCCTTGAGGAGACCGGGCTCACGGTCGTTCCCGGACGTCTGGCCGGGACCGTCGACCGCCCCGGTCCCGGTGACACCGTCTACGAGATCCGCGACTACCTCGCCGAGGTCTCCGGCGGCACGCTCGCCGCGGGGGACGACGCCGCGGACGCCCGCTGGTTCACCCGCGAGGAGCTCGCGCGCCTCCCCCTCACCCCCGGCCTGCTGGACGCGCTGACCGAGTGGGCGGTCATCGCGCCGGGGTGAAGCGCCACGGGACCGCCGCGAGCGCCACGCGGCCCGGGAGCGCCGGGCGACGCGGGTGAGCGCGTGGCGCCGCGGTTTCCCGTCATCGTGACGAGGTGAGCGTAGAACGCCACAGGGTGAGGTGGTCCGCACCGTACGTGGTGGAGCCTCCTGTCATCGTGACGAGGTGAGCGTGGAACGCCACAGGGTGAGGTGGTCCGCACTGTAGGTGGTGGAGCGGCCCAGGGCGACGACCTGGGCTCCGGACACCGCCACCGCGCCGAGCCACTGGGTGCCCTCGCCGTCCAGGCTGCCCTGGCTGGGGGTGTGGCGCTGCCAGTTGAGGCCGTCCTCCGAGGTCCAGGCCGCGCTGTCGCCGGCCCCCGCCACCCCGTGCCAGCCGACGGCCACCACACCCTCGGGTGTCGCGGCGAGATCCTGGACGGCGGACGCCCGGTCCGTGGGGAACCAGGAGAACTCCCAGCTCGCCCCGTTGTCGTCGGAGACCGCGCCGAACGCCTTCCTGCCCTCCTCGGTCTGTGCCGTGCCCGCCGCGACGACGTACCCGCCGTACAGGACCACGTGCCGCAGGCCCGCGGACGTCGCCCCCGGCGGCAGGACCGGCTTGCGCGCGGTCCAGTTGACCCCGTCGGCCGACACCCACACCACGCCGGTCTCGCGCTCGGCCGTACCGGTGCCGCCGACGGCGACGTACCCGGACGAGGTCGCCGAGACGTCGTACAGCCGCACCCCCGTACCGCCCGCGGGAAGCTTGGACGCCCTGGAGAAGCGCTTGAGGTCGGCGGAGAACCACAGGACGGGCACGGTGGCGGCGGGGCCGCGGTCCTCGCCCGCCATGACGTAGCCGGACGGCCCCGCCGCCACCGCGTGCGGGGCGAGGAAGTCGTGGTCGCCCGCCGGCGCGAGGGGTCCGAGCACCGGCACCCTGCGCCAGCTCTCGCCGTCCGCGGAGGTGAACAGCAGGGGCTCGGTGGAGGAGGCGTCGGTCATCGTGCTGCCCGCCGCCAGCCAGCCCCGCCTGCCGTGCGCGACGTCGGCGAGCGCCTGTCGCCTCGGGCCGCCGAAGAGCCGCGCGGGGCCGCCCGGCTTCCAGGCTTCTCCGGCGGCGCTGCTCCAGATCCCGGCGTCGCCGGAGACGGTGCCCACCGCGACGAACCTGCCGTCCCCCGACGCCACCCTGGCCGTCTCGCGGGCGGCTCTGGCGAGGCCCTGGATGCCGCTCAGCGGGACCGGCCTCGCCTCGCCCCCCTTGGGCGCGGTGATGAGGACCACCCGGTTGTCCACGTCGGCGGCGCGTTCGTCGCCGCCGACGACGAGCGTGCCGGTGTCGGACAGCGCGAGCGCGCGCAGCGAGCCGGGCACCTCGCCGAGATCGGTGGTCTTGCTCCAGTCGCGGCCGTCCTCGCTGGTGTGGACGGTGTAGCGCTCGAAGCCGGACTCGACGACCGCGGCCACCCCCGCCGAGGAGGAGGCGAGGCGCTTGACACCCGTGCCCTCCTGCCCCAGGCCGGTGATGGCGCCGCAGGCCTTCCAGTCGGCACCCTCCTTGGAGCAGTAGACGCGGACCTCGCCCTTGTCGCTGCGCTGCTGGGTCGGTACGAGGACGAACCCGTCGCCGGCCACGGCCAGCGCGCCCGGCTCGGGGATGACGTCGTTGAGCGCGGCGCCGGTGCGCTGCCAGTTCCTGCCGCCGTCGGACGAGCGCAGGATGACCGAGGTGGACTGCCCCTGGGCCGGGTCCGCCAGCGCGACGACGGCGCCGCCCCTGGCGACCACCGCCTTCATGCCGCGCACCTTGTCCGGCATGCCGATCTCCCGGGTCTCCACCCGGTCCCAGGCGCGCCCGTCCGAGGAGACCCAGGCGACGGCCCCGGTGGTGCCGTCGTCCAGTACGGCGGCGCCGACCGCGACGAACCCGGAATCGGTCCTCGCCAGATCCATGATCTTGTCCCCGCGGGCGAAGGCGTCCAGCCCGCCGGGGTCGGCCGCGGTCCAGGCGTAGCCGTCGGAGCTGGTCCACAGGCCGTGCCCGCCGCCGAGGGGGTCGTTCCCTGCCGCCAGCCAGAGGCCGTCGCCGCCCGCCACCCGGCCCACCGTGGTCGGCCCCGTCTCGTACCCCTCCGGGCCGGTCACCTTGCCCAGCTGCCAGGTCGTGCCACCGTCGGGGGAGACGAGGAACAGCGGCCTGGGGACCGGGCTGGTGGTGTCGCTGCCGACCGCGACCATGACGGAACCCACCGAGGCCACCGCGTTGAGCACCTGGTTGGATCCGTTGCCGCCGACACCGGCCTGCGGCACGAAGTTGTCGTCGCCCGACGTCACCTCGTCACCGACCAGCCGGAGTCCGGTGGCGAACGGGCTGCTCACCCAGCCCCACAGGACCAGGCCGCCGCCGACCGCGACGGTGAGGACCAGGACCATCAGGAACGGGATCACCAGACCACGGCCGCGCCTGCGCCTGGTCGGGCTGGAGCGGCGCACGGCGGAGGGCGCGGTGGCCGGGCGGTGGTGCCGCCCGCCGTTCGTCCCCCGCCTGCCCGGCGGGCCCTGCGCGACGAGCATGTCGGGCCTGGCGGGCCTGCCGCCCGGTGGGCGCCCCACTCTTCGTACGGGCTCGAAGTCGTCCTCGGCCGTCGCGGAGGGCCACTCGGGCTCGGGTTCGGGTTCGGACGCCGGCCCGGACGGCGCTCCGCGCTCGGGTCCGGGCTCCGGCGCCGGTTCCGGTGTCGCCGCGATGCTCGGCTCGACCCTGATCCGCTCCTCGGCGGAGGGCTGCGAGGACTCCTTTCTCCCGCTCCCTCCCGGTTCGCGGGGCGGCCCCGAGGCGACGAGGAGGTCGGGGCGATCCGCCCTTCTCCTCCTCCCGCGCTCTGGAGCCGGTCCTGAGGCGACGAGAAGGTCAGGACGGTCCGCCAGCCGCGGCCGCCCCTGATCGGGCGTGGCGTGGCGTCCCTGCCCCGCTGACCGCTCCTCCTCGCCCGAGGGGTCGGCGGAGGTCTCCGGCGCGGGCGAGGGGCCCGAGGATTGGGAGGAGGGGCCGTAGGGGCGGGCGTACGGTCGGCGGCGCTCGCTCCCGAGTCCTTCGGGGCGGGCCTGCTGCGGCTCGCCGTCGTCCGGGGTCGGCGCGGCGAACGGCGGGAGCATCCACGGGGAGGCCATCGGACGCCCTCGCGTGCCGTCGTCCGAGGGGCCCGGCGGGGAGTGCTGGATCGTCGGCGGTGACGTCTGGGGCTCCTGGGACCTGCCTTCGTGTATAGCGTCGTCGTGCACGCCGTCGTCGTCCGCCGGCCACTCTTGCGAGCGCGGGTCGTGGGGGCCCGAGGCCACGCTCAGCACCTCCTTGCAGGAAGCCCATTCAGACCGGGACAACTCGCCCCGGACCGTTCCAGTCGTCTCCGTAACAGCAGGCCGCAACCCCTATGGATGCGGCAAATCGCAGCGTTCCTACTAGTACCCCGTTCTCCGGAAACGATCACCTCCCGCGACCGGATACCCGGTCCCCGGCCGTACACAGTCAAGAGCAACACGTCCGGGCCGCGATGACGAGACCTCTCTAGTCAGATTTTTCAATCCAGTACCGGAATTATCCGGCTTTCTCGTAGTTCGGCGAGGAACCAAGATCGTCCTTCCGAGTGCGGATTAGTTCACAGACGCCCGGAACCACGGCCGGTACATCTGATGTCACCATTCACCACCCCAGGGAGCGAATATGACACGGCTGGGGCCCGTATACACACTGGCGGCAGGAGCGGTGATGGCCGTCGCCCTCGGCGTGGCCAGCGCCACCACCTCGCCCGCCACCCGGACCGTCAACGCCCAGGACGACGCACGGCCCGTCGACGCCCAGGACGACGCACCCGCCACGCCCGCCCGGGCCGCCACGGAGGCGTCGCCCACGCCGGAGGTCGTCAAGACGGCCAGGCCCACCCCCGCCAAGGCCGACTACGCCGGGCGGGTCACCGGCAACGGCGGCCTGATCGCCGTCTCCGTCAGGAACGGCAAGGCGGTCGGCTACTTCTGCGACGGCAGGATCGAGGCCTGGATGAAGGGCAGGGCCGCCGACGGCAAGGTCACCCTGTCCGGCCGCGGCGACGCCTCGCTCACCGCCCGTCTCAGCGGCGGCGTCGCCGCGGGAACCCTCGGTTTCGGCGGCAGGAAGTGGAGCTTCAAGGCTCCGACCGTGAAGAAGCCCTCCGGCCTCTACCGGGCGACCGCGCTCGTCCGCGGCGCCGACGTCCGCGCCGGATGGATCTATCTCGACGACGGCACCAGGGTCGGCCTCACCCTCGTGGGCGACGAGGTCGCCGACGTGCCGATCCCCGAGCCCGGCGAGAACGCCGTCGTGGACGGCGTGGAGGTCGATCCCCGGGACGTCGACGAGTTCATCGAGGAGTTCTGATGAGTGACACGCAGATCACACCGGTCCCGCAGCGGCGGGCCAACAACGTCGCCCCGCTCCTCGTCCCGCTCGTCGTCGGCGGGCTGGTGGCGGTCGGGCTCGGCGTCTACGGGCGGGTCCACACGCCCACCGGGTACGCGATCGGGCCGGCCGGATTCTCCGGGGCGCTGGCGATGAAGTCCTGGCTCACCACCGGCGCGTTCCTGCTGGCGTTCGTCCAGCTCTTCTCCGCCCTGGTCATGTGGGGCCGGATCAAGCTGGACGTGCCGTGGATCGGTGCCCTGCACCGCTGGTCGGGGCGGGCGGCGTTCCTGCTCACGATCCCGGTGGCACTGCACTGCCTGTACGCGCTGGGCGCCCAGTTCGACGTGCCGCGCGTGATGATCCACTCACTGCTCGGCTGCTTCTTCTACGGCGTCTTCACCGCGAAGATGCTGTCGCTGCCCAGGCGGGGTCTGCCCGGCTGGACCCTCCCTGTCCTCGGCGGGCTCACCTTCGTCGCCCTCACCGGCCTCTGGCTCACCTCGTCGTTCTGGTTCTTCACCACGATCGGGGTCAGGTTGTAGGCGGAGTGAAGGCCGTGGTGCGCCGCAGACCGGCGGCCCTGCCCTTCGCCGCGACCACCAGCGCCATCTTCCTGGACGCCTCGTCGATCATCTCGTCGCCGAGCATGACCGCGCCGCGCCTCTCGACCGTCGTGTAGTACTCGTACGCGTCGAGGATCAGCTCGGCGTGGTCGTAGTCCTCCTGCGGCGGCGAGAACACCTCGTTCGCGGCCTCGATCTGGGAGGGGTGGAGCACCCACTTCCCGTCGAACCCGAGCGCCGCGGCCCGCCCCGCCACCCGGCGGAACCCGTCGAGATCCCTGATGGCGAGGTACGGGCCGTCGATGGCCTGCAGGTCGTGCGTCCTCGCGGCCATCAGGATGCGCATCAGGATGTAGTGGTAAGCGTCGCCCTCGGTGTAGCCGGGCGGCTGCTCACCGACCACCAGGGTCCGCATGTTGATCGAGGCCATGAAGTCGGCCGGGCCGAACACGAGCGTCTCCAGGCGTGGGGACGCGCCGCCGATGGCGTCCACGTTGACCAGGCCCCTCGCGTTCTCGATCTGGGCCTCGATGCCGATCCCGCCGACCGGCAGGCCGTTCGCCCTCTCGATCTGGGTGAGCAGCGTGTCGAGCCACATCACCTGGGCCGCGTCCTCCACCTTGGGCAGCATCAGGCAGTCGAGGAACTCCCCCGCGCCCTCCACGACCTCGATGACGTCCCGGTAGGTCCACTGGGTGCCGAGGTCGTTGACCCGGACGACCCTCGTCCTGCCCGACCAGTCACCCTCGCGCAGGGCGGCCACGACGTTCTTGCGCGCGCCCTCCTTGGCGAGCGGCGCGACGGAGTCCTCCAGGTCGAGGAAGACCTCGTCGGCGGGGAGCCCCTGGGCCTTCTCCAGGAATCTGGGGTTGCTGCCGGGCACCGCGAGACACGAACGTCGAGAACGCATGGGGAACACGCTAACGCCCTCGGGGAGGCGGACGGCAGGCCGGGCGGCGCCACGCCCACGCGCCGGGACGAGCCGGGCGACGCCGTGACCTCGGCCGGAACACGCCGGGTGAGGGCGAGGACACCCCTGTGGCCTCCGCACAAAGACCCCGCCCTGTTCTTGGTGATGATCTCGTAGGACCCTTGCCTGAGATGTCAGAAGAATGGACATCAGAAATCTGCCAAGGGAGACACGCACGATGGCAAACGCTTCTTCGGTGGCAAGGCCCGCCGTACTGTCCGACCTCATCCCGGCGTCGCGCGTCCGCGACGTCGCGCTCGTGGTCGGCGGCGCCGCCCTGACGGGCCTGGCCGCGCAGCTGAGCTTCCCGCTGCCCGGCTCACCGGTTCCGGTCAGCGGCCAGACCTTCGCGGTCGTGCTGGTCGGCGCCGCCCTCGGCATGAACCGCGCGACGCTGAGCATGGCGCTCTACATGCTGGTCGGTGTCGCGGGCGTGCCGTGGTTCGCCGACGGCGCCTCCGGCTTCGGCGGGGCGTCCTTCGGATACGTCATCGGCTTCATCCCGGCGGCGGCCATCGTCGGCAAGCTCGCCGAACGCGGAGGCGACCGCACCGTGCCGCGCACGATCGGCACGATGCTCCTCGGCAACCTGGTCATCTACGCCTTCGGCCTGCCGGTCCTCATCGCCGTCGCCCAGCTGGATCTCGCCACCGGCCTCGCCCTGGGCGTGGTGCCCTTCCTGCTCGGCGACGCCGTCAAGATCGTCATCGCGGCGGGACTGCTCCCGGCCGCCTGGAAGCTCTCCCGGCGCTGACCCGGCGACGTGTACGGCCTGCACCGCCATTCGGGGAGGCACAGGCCGTACATTCGTCTCATGGGTGTGATCGAGGAGGGCGCGAAGAAGTCGAGTGTCCTGTGGCTGTCGCTGGACCGGCCCCGGCTGGCCTGGCACACCTGGCACGACGGCGCGATCTACCTGGTCACCGGCGGGGGCGAGCAGCCGCTGCCGGGGCTGGCGGAGGCCGGGGAGGTGCGGGTGACGCTGCGCAGCAAGGACAACGGCGGGCGCCTGGTCGCCTTCGACGCCTCCGTGGAGGTGGTGGACCAGGCGAAGGCCCCGGACGCGGTGGCCGCGCTCGCCAAGGAGCGGCTCAACGCCCCCGACGGGGCGAGGCTTCTGGAGCGCTGGGCCACGGTTTCCAAGGTGATACGGCTCACCCCACGCGAGCCGGTTCCCTGACCTCTTCGACGGGTGAGGGCAGCGCGGCCGTGGCCCGCTGCGCCAGGTAGGCGCCGACCAGGACGATCAGGCCACCCGCGATCTGGAAGGGGCCGAGTGCCTCGCCCAGCAGGATCCAGGCGACCACCGCCCCGGCGATGACCTCCAGAGAGGCGACGGTGGAGCCGATCGCGGCCGACAGGCGGCGGATCGCGAGGACGCCGAGGATGTAGGCGGCGGCCGTGGCGACCACGATCAGCCAGATCAGCGCCCCGACGACCGGCAGCGTGTGGCCGCCCTCGGGGGTGGCCGTCCCGCTGATCGCCTCCCAGGGGATGTTCCACGGCTGGGAGAACGGCAGGAGCACCACGGCGGCGCCGAGCAGGCCCCAGGCGATCAGGCCGAGCGGGTCGATGTCGTCGCCGAAACTGTCACTGAGCAGGAAGTATCCGGCGCAGCACGTCATCGCGACGAAGGCCAGCAGCAGGCCCACCGGGTCGAGGGCGAGACCGGACCAGACCTCCACCACGATGCCGAGGCCGACCACGGCGACGACGGCACCGACGAAGGCCGCCCGCGGCAGCCGTACCCGCCGGACGAACCGTACCCAGAGCACCACCAGCACCGGCGAGGTGTACTCGATGAGCAGGGTGACGCCGACCGGCAACCGGGTGATCGCCGCGAAGAACAGCGCCTGCACACCGGCGACCGCGACCACCGCGTACACCAGGAGGAACGGCAGCCGCGAGCGGGGGATGCGCAGGGCCGCGGGCCGGGCGACCGCGAGGATGCCGACGAGCAGCAGCCCGGCGCCCGCCATGCGGATCCAGACCGCCTCCAGCGGGGCGAGTCCCGCCGCGCCCAGATATCTGGCCATGGGACCCGAGAAGGCGAAGGCCAGGGACGACGCGAGCGCGATCAGGAGTCCTGCACGTCTCATGACCCACCATTTCTGTAATTACCGTTAAGCAGCTTTGATGCTGTCACGGTGGGGCGTCGGGCAGCAAGTGAGTTCCGCCATGTGAGCAGGGGAGCATGGCGGGGGCCGGTCGGTCCGGGATGCGGCCTACGCTTCAGATGTGAGGATCTTCATCGCACGTCTCGCCGGAACCCCGGTCTTCGACCCCGTGGGGGACCAGATCGGCCGGGTCCGCGACGTGGTGGTGGCCATCGCCGGAAGCGATCCGCCGCACGTGCACGGGCTGGTCGTCGAGGTGCAGCCCCGGCGGAGGGTCTTCCTGCCGATCACCCGGATACGCTCCGCCAAGGCCGGCGCCGTCGTCTTCAGCGGCCAGCTCAACATGCGCAGGTTCGAACAGCGGGCGACCGAGACCCTCGCCATCACCGAGCTGCTCGACCTCGGCGTGGAGGTCGACGGCGAGCGGATGACGGTCCTGGATCTGGCCATGGAGGAGACCAGGCACTCGGAGTGGCTGATCACCAAGGTGGCGGTGATCGAGAGCCCTCCCGGCCTGGGGCTGCGCCGGCGCGGCGCGACCAGGATCGTCGACTGGCGCGAGGTCCACGGCTTCGGCGCCGTCCAGAAGGACCAGGGCGCGGCCAACCTGCTGGTCGCCTTCGAGTCGATGCGCGCCGCCGACCTGGCCGGCGCCCTGCACGAGTTGCCCGCCAAGCGGCGGGTCGAGGTGGCCGCCGCCCTCGACGACGTACGGCTCGCGGACGTGCTCGAGGAACTTCCCGAGCGGGACCAGATCGGCATCCTGAGCAGGCTCGCCCCCGAGCGGGCCGCGGACGTGCTGGAGGAGATGAACCCCGACGACGCGGCCGACCTGCTCCAGGACCTCCCCGCCGAGCAGGCCGAGGCGCTGATGGCCCTGATGGAGCCCGAGGAGGCCGCACCGATCAGGCGGCTGCTGATCTACCCGGAGAACACCGCGGGCGGCATGATGACGAGCGAGCCGGTCATCCTGCCGCCGAGCGCGACGGTCGCCGAGGCACTCGCCAACATCCGCCAGCGCGAACTCACCCCGGCCGTGGCCGCGCAGGTCTACGTGACCCGGCCGCCCGTCGAGACGCCCACCGGCCGCTTCCTCGGCCTGGCCCACTTCCAGCGGCTGCTGCGCGAGCCGCCCTCGACCCTGCTCGGCGGCATCCTGGACACCTCCCTCGACCCGATCAGGCCCTCCTTCACCCTGCACCAGGTCACCTCCTACCTGGCCAACTACAATCTCGTGGCGGCTCCCGTGGTGAACGAGGCGGGACGCCTGGTCGGCGCGGTCACCGTCGACGACGTGCTCGACCACCTGCTGCCGGACGACTGGCGCGAGCGGGACGACCGACCGAGAGAGGGCGGGAATGGCTGACCGTCTCGACCAGCCCAGGCAGCCCGGCCTTCGGTTGCGCCCGCACTACGACCCCGAGGCGTTCGGGCGGCTGTCGGAGCGGATCGCCCGTTTCCTCGGCACCGCCAGGTTCCTGGTCTACATGACGGTTTTCGTCACCGTCTGGGTGCTGTGGAACGTCCTCGTCCCCCACACGCTGAAGTTCGACCCCTACCCCTTCATCTTCCTCACGCTGATCCTGTCGCTCCAGGCCTCGTACGCGGCGCCGCTGATCCTGCTCGCCCAGAACCGGCAGGACGACCGCGACCGGGTCCAGAACGAGAACGACCGCAGGGCGGCGGAGCGCAACCAGGCCGACCTGGACTACCTCACCCGGGAGATCGCCGCCCTGCGCATGGCGCTCGGCGAGGTGGCCACCCGCGACTACATCCGTTCGGAGCTGCAGCGTCTGCAGGAGGATCTCGCCGAGCCCCAGAGGTCCATGGAGCCGTGAGCCCGCGCTCCGGCCGGGCAGGCGAAGGCTCAGCAGGCGAGGGCTCAGTACGGGTCGGTGCCGGAGCCGGGAAAAAGCTTGTTCAGCATGTCCGCGCACCGCCGCAGCTCGTCGGGGTCGAGCATGTCCAGGAACTGGCCGCGGATCCCGCGCAGGTAGGTGGGGCCGGCCTCGGCCAGCCGCGCGGCCCCCTCGTCGGTGAGGACGGCGAACAGGCCGCGCGCGTCGCTGGGGCACGCCTCGCGCTCGACCAGGCCGTCGCGCTGGAGACGATCGATGAGCCGGGTCAGGCCGCTGCGCGACAACAGCACCCTGTCCGCCAGGTCGTTCATCCTCAGCCGCCGCTCGGGCGCCTCCGACAGCTGCGACAGGACCTCGTACGAGGCCAGGGCCAGGTCGTGCTCGACCAGCAGGTCGGCCTCCAGCACCCGGGTGATGCGGACCTGGGCCCGCTGGAGCATGCGCCAGACCACCAGCTCCTCCGAGCCGGTGCTCCCTCTTGACTCGCCCGCTGTGAGGGTCACGGAGTAACCTTAGAACGTTGCACGTGCACCTACACAGCGGATTGTCCGAATCCAGCGACCATCACCGGTTTCGGAATTCCTTCCGGTGTTCTCGGGTTCATACCATGGACTTACGACGCCGACCGCTCCCTGACGGGATCGGCCTCCTGCCAAGCCATACGGGCGCCACGACGGGCAGGGCCCGCCTGTGAGACGCCTCATCGATAACAGACAAGGAGGGACGGCATCCTCGTCGCCCCCGGGGTGACGTGATTGCCGACACTTCGATGGCACCTACCACGGAACTGGTGATGGCCGCCCTCGCGACCGTCAACGACCCTGAGATCCGTCGGCCGATCACCGAACTCGACATGGTCAAGAGCGTCGACATCTCCCCCGAGGGAGCCGTACGTGTCGCGATCTACCTGACGGTTTCGGGTTGTCCCATGAAGGACACCATCACCCGAGACGTCACCGGCGCCGTCTCCAAGGTCGACGGGGTGACCGGTGTCTCCGTCGAGATGGACGTGATGAGCACCGAGCAGCGCAAGACGCTGCAGACCAAGTTGCGGGGCGCGAAGGGGCCGGAGAAGGAGATCCCCTTCGCCCAGCCCGGCTCGCTGACCCGTGTCTTCGCGGTCGCCTCGGGCAAGGGCGGCGTCGGCAAGTCGTCCGTCACCGTCAACCTGGCCGCCGCGATGGCCGCGAGCGGCCTGAAGGTCGGCGTCGTCGACGCCGACATCTACGGCCACAGTGTGCCGCGCATGCTCGGCGTCTCCGAGCGCCCCACCAAGGTCGAGGACATGATCATGCCGCCGGTGGCGCATGACATCAAGGTCATCTCGGTCGGCATGTTCAAGCCGGAGGGCAACACCCCGGTCGTGTGGCGTGGCCCGATGCTCGACCGTGCCCTGCACCAGTTCCTCGCCGACGTCTACTGGGGCGACCTGGACGTGCTTCTGATGGACCTGCCCCCGGGCACCGGTGACATCGCGATCTCCGTGGCGCAGCGGATGCCGTCCGCCGAACTCCTGGTGGTGACCACCCCGCAACAGGCCGCCGCCGAGGTCGCCGAGCGCGCGGGGTCGATCGCCGTCCAGACCCACCAGCAGATCGCCGGTGTCATCGAGAACATGTCGTGGCTGCCCTGCCCGCACTGCGACGAGCGGATCTCGGTCTTCGGCGAGGGCGGCGGCCAGACCGTGGCCGACGCGCTCACCCGCACCCTGGGCTCCCGCGTGCCGCTGCTGGGCCAGGTGCCCATCGACACGCGGCTGCGCGAGGGCGGCGACGAGGGCAAGCCGCTCGTGCTGACCGACCCGGACGCCCCGGCCGCGGCCGAGTTGAGCCGCATCGCCGCGTCCCTCAGCAAGAAGTCGACCAGCCTCAAGGGGCTCCAGCTCGGCATCTCGCCCACCCGGCGCGGCTGAGGCGACCGGGCCGGCCGAGCCAGAGGCCAACGGACCGGTCTCTCGGGACCTGGAGCGGCCTCTCCCGCGACGCGACGACGGCGGCGTCCCCGGAACCGGGGACGCCGCCGTCGGCCGTGTGAGGCGCACCTCAGCCGCGCGAAACGGAAAAACTACGCAAAGTTCAAATAGCTGGTGTGCCGACACGCGACCTTGCCGGGGAAACCAGACCCGAAAGGAATCGGTCACCCGGCCGGGAGACCCGGCCGGCGTTCGGAGACGGGCCGCTAGGTCGCGTCGGAGTCGTACGGGGGGATCTCGCCGTACCCCAGCTCCCCGCCGCCGCTCATCGCGTGGTGGTCGGCCGCCGGTTCCGCGGTGGCGGTGGTCTTCGAAGTGCCGTTCAGATCGTCCTCAAGATCGGCGATGAGGTGCTTTCTGACGAAGTTCTTCGGGTTGAGGTCGGCCGGGTCGAAGTCGGCGAACTCGGGACCGAGCCCCGACCGCAGGTCGTCTCTCGCGTTGTTGGCCATCCGGCGCAGGTTGCGTATCGTCTTGCCCGCCTGCGAGGCGGCCTGGGGCAGTTTCTCCGGGCCGAAGACGAGAAGGGCGATCACCACCAGCGCCACGATCTCAGGCCAGCCGAGTCCGAACACGGTGATCTCCTACCGGGAGGAAGGTGCCAGAGGCACCTCTCCGGCCACACGCCGGAGAGGTTCCACACTAACGCCCCCACCGGTGAGCACGCGCCTCACCCCGCCTCTCAAAAGGGCCGCTCAGGAGGGTTGGGGTGAGGGCTGCTCGGGGGCGGTGCCGACGGTGACGGTCGCGGTCTTCTCCTCACCGCCGCGCTGGTACTTGACCGCGAGCTTCTCACCGGGAGCCCTGTTACGGATCATGGCGATCAGCTCGTTGCCGTCCTGGAGCACAACACCGTCGATCTCCAGGATGACGTCTCCGGGCTTGAGGCCCGCCTGTGCCGCGGGGCCGTTCGGCTCGACCGGCTGGGTGCCCTGCCTGGACTCGGTGGCGATGCGCACCCCGACGCCCTGGTAGGTCGGGTCGATCGCGACGCCGATGCGCGACTTCTTCGCCTTGCCCGTGGTGATCAGCTCCTCGGCGACCCGCCTGGCGTGGTTCACCGGGATGGCGAAGCCGAGGCCGATGCTGCCGCTCTGGCCGCCGACCGACCTGCCGAGCGTGGCGATCGCCGAGTTGACGCCGATCACCTCACCGTTCACGTTGACCAGCGGTCCCCCCGAGTTGCCGGGGTTGATGGCCGCGTCGGTCTGCACGGCGCTGAGCCAGGTGGTGTCGGAGCTGTTCTCCTCACCCGCCTGGACGGGCCGGTTGAGCGAGCTGACGATGCCGGAGGTCACGGTGCCGGTCAGGCCCAGCGGGGATCCGATCGCGATGACCGGGTCTCCCACGACCACGTTGTCCGAGTTGCCGAGAACGATCTCGGGGGCGCCGAAGGTCTCCGCGGGCTTGACCACGGCCAGGTCGGACTCGGGGTCACGGCCCACGACGACGGCCGAGGTGGACTTGCGGTTGTTGAACTGGATCTGGATCTGGACGCGCGAGTCGGCGTTGGCCACCACGTGGTTGTTGGTCACCACGTAGCCGCCCTTGATCAGGAAGCCCGAACCGGTGCTGGAACTCGCCCCGCCCTCGACGGCGAGTGACACCACGCTGGGCAGGACCTTCGAGGCCACGCCCGCGACCGACTCCGGAGGCCGGACGTTGGAGCCCGTCGGCGCCCCGCCCAGGCTGAAGGAGGGGTCGCGCCCCGAGCCCGCGGGCTTGGTGAGGAGATAGGTGCCGACGCTGCCGAGCGTGGAGGCGAGCAGCGCGATCACCAGGCCGAGGATCACCAGCGTGGTGGTGCGAGGCCCACTCCTGGCGGGCCTGGGCGGCGAACCGCCGAAGCCGCCGAAACCTCCGGGGCCCACGGGGGCCCCGGGCGGCGGCGCCCACCCGGGCCCCATGCCGAACGCCTGGGTGGGCGGAGGGGGCTGAGCGGACTGGGAGGCGAAGACCATCGTGTCCTGCCTGGGCGGCCTGCCCGAGGGGTCGCCCCAGCTGTGGCCCACGGGACCGGGGCCCTGGTCGCCCTCGTCGGGCGGCAGGTGCCTGTCGTGGTGGAGCGGCTCTGGCTGGTCCTGCGGCCTGCCCCACCGGGCGTGGTCGGACTGAGGACCCGGCCGGCTCCAGCCGTCGCCGTCGCGGGGCTGCTCGGCCTGGAAGGGAGCACCCTCTCCGGCGGGCAGGAACTCGGGACGGGAGAACTCGGGGCCGGATAAGTCGGGGCGGCGGGACTCCTGGGTCTCGTGTCCGCCGTCGGCGAATTCCGACGGCGTACGGCCCTCAGCATCGTTCGCCTCGCGGGCAGTACGGGCGTCGTCGGTCATCGAATACTCACTACTCCTTGACTCGCGGACGGCCGCTCACCGGTGCAACCCGGCAATCTTCCCCCGAGTGGCATACGCGATGTGTAAAGCACGCGCTATCCGAAGGGATTGACCCAGGAGAGCAGACGGCTGGCACCGCGGCCGAGCCGCGTCCAGAGATCGGGAACGGGCTCGTGCGGCAGCGCCGCGACAGCGGCGTCGACCATGTCGGCCGGCGCGTCGGCAAAGACAGTGTAGACATGACCCCCACTCGCCCAGATCGTCTCCTGCACAGCAGGGTCTCGAATCCAGATCGTATGCCCCTTACGCCGTTCCGCATGCCAACCCTGGAGACGTTCTTCGTCAAGCATCCCAGACTGGATAAAAACCGACACAACCGACAGACCATCTGAATATCCGAGATACACGTATCCGGAAGGGACGATGCGAGCGGCGAAGAGCTCCAGCCGTCCCGGCAGGGTGTGGGGGAGACGCAGCCCCTCGGCCTCCATCCGCGGCAGCTCGGCCAGGTCAAGGCCACCGGCCGCCATCGCGGGCGCCGCGCTCCTCACCACCGGATCGAGGGTCAGGTCGACGAAGGCTCCGGCCCTGACGACCCGCCCCTTCGTGTCCATGAGCTCGCGGCGCAGCACCGGGCCTCCGTCCCGGTCGAGCCAGTAGCGGGCGGCGACCGTGCCGTCGACCCGCAGGACGTTCACCAGGCGGGCCGGGCGCCCGCAGGCGAAGCCCTCCCCCGCGTCCACGACCCGGTAGTTGCGGGCCATGACCTCGAGCATCACCTCGGACGGGCTGGACATGCCCCCGGCCGGGGTGCCGGGATCGGCGTTCCGCACCGAACCCGAGGGGGCGGCATCTCCCACGGACCCCGAGGACCCCGAGGACCCCGAGGACGCGGTGCGTACCGTCAACCCCTTTCCCGGGACGTTGCGCACCTCCAACACCTCGGAGACGGCACCCGAGGTGCCCCAGGAGGTGACGTACTGGGTGCCGGAGTATCCGCGGGAGCGGCCCGCGGCCGCCGCCTCGCGGAGCAGGTGCAGGCCGGTGTCCTCGCTCTCGACGTCGTCCGGCGGCGCGACGTGCGGGGACCGGACGGCGTGTGCCGTACCGCCCGTCACCAGCCCCAGCAGCATGAGAGCGGCCAGGATGACCGTGGCGGGCAGCCGGATCACGGAGAGGGGGAGAGAGTCGGCGTCGCCGACCCGCCATAGGGCGCGGTGTTCCTGTGCTGGTTGGCGAACATGTCGACCGGCGGCACGATGCGCGGGTTGGGATCGGCCCCGCCTACCACGAACAGGGTCCCGATGGCCACGGCCGCCGAGGCGACGCCCACCGCGACGTAACCCGCCCTGCGCGCGCGGCGGGGTCCTCCGGCACGGCCCCTGGGCCGGTTGTCGGGGGGTGCGATGCCGTGCATGCTCGGAATGGGCGCGCCACCGAAGGTGCGTGCGGCCCGAAAGGGGCGCTCACGCGGCGGCAACGGGCCGCCGGGCTCGGCCATTCGCAGCAGGGACATCGTCAGGTCGGTCGGCATCGCCGGACCGTCGAGGGAGCGCAACCGGCTCTTCAGGGCCCGCACGGCGTCGACCTCGGCCCTGCAGGGGGCACAGAAGGTCAGGTGCGAGAGGGCACGGTCGCGCTCGTGGTGATTCAGCTCACCGTCGACCAGCGCGGAAACGCGTTCTCCGAGGTGACTCATGCGCACTCCTTGCCAAGTGGCTCGTCGTGACATTCGTCATGACTGTGGTTTCTCATGCGAATTCCTCCCCGTGAGTAACGTTCGGGGGGAATTGATCGTTCCGCGGCGCACGGTGATCCAGCGCCTCACGCAACTGCGACCGCCCACGGTGGATCCTGCTGCGGACGGTGCCGAGCTTCACGCCCAGCGTCGCCGCGATCTCCTCGTAGGACAGCCCCTCGATGTCACACAGGACGACGGCCGCACGGAACTCGGGCGCGAGCGCGTCGAGTGCCGCCTGGATGTCGGGCTCCAGATGGGTGTCGTCGTACACCTGGGCGGGAGAAGGCTCGCGTCCGCGCAACCGCTCGGCGGCGTCGTCGGCGAGCCCCTCGAACCTGATGCGCTGCTTGCGCCGCGCCATGTCGAGGAACAGGTTGGTGGTGATGCGGTGCAGCCAGCCCTCGAAAGTGCCCGGCGTGTAGTTGGACAACGACCTGAAGACCCGGACGAAGACCTCCTGGGTGAGATCCTCCGCATCGTGCACGTTCCCGGTCAGCCGATAGGCCAGCCGGTAGACGCGCGCAGAGTGCGTCCGCACCACCTCCTCCCAGGTGGGAGGCGTCCAGTCGGACATGGGAGCTTCCGCCTGGTGGTCGGAACCCTCCACCGGCACTCCTCTCTCAGGGGCCACCGCTATCGCCATAGTGCCTGGTTTCGTCCCTTCGTGCGCACTCACTACCTTCAGGACCGGCAAAGGCCGCTTAAACCGTGCAACGCACCGGGGGTGACATGAGTTCCCGATCGGGCCTGCCTCCCTTAGGCTGCGACCCAGCGCCTATATGACTGTGTACGGAGAAAGCGGGAGGAGAGGCCGATGGCAGAGACGCCGACAAGTCCGTTGGAGGCCACTCTGGCCTATGCCGACGAGTTCCACAGGGAGGACGACATCCTGCGGGCCGCGCGCATGCGCGGCGCGGAGGTGGGGGCACCCCCGATCCTGCCCGGCGGCGGCGCCGCTCTCTGCTTCCTCGCCACCGCCATCAACGCCCGTGCCGTCGTGGAGATCGGCACCGGTTGCGGCGTGTCGGGGCTGTGGCTGCTCCGCGGCATGCGCCAGGACGGCACGCTCACCAGCGTGGACGTGGAACCCGAGCACCAGCGGCTGGCCAGGCAGAGCTTCGCCCAGGCCGGATTCTCCGGCGGCCGGATCCGCCTGATCACCGGCCGCGCCCTCGACGTGCTCCCCCGTCTCTCCGACGGCGGCTACGACCTGGTCTTCTGCGACGGCGCCATGCACGAGTACGCCGACTACCTGGCCGAGTCCGTCCGCCTGCTGCGGGTCGGCGGCATCGTCGTCTTCGACAACGCCCTCTGGGGCAACAGGGTGGCCGACCCCTCGCAGCGGGATCCGGAAACGGTCGTCATCAGGGAACTGGGCAAGCTGGTCCGCTCCGACGAGCGGCTCCGCCCGCTGATGATGCCCCTGGGAGACGGCATCCTGGCGGCCGTCAAACTCGCCGACTGAGCCGGCTACGGGCGTCCCGTGCGCCGAGACGCTCAAGCCGGCTCCCGGTGCGCCCGAACGGTCGCCTCGCATGGAGAGAGCCGGTTCTCGGGCGGCCCTGACGATGTCCACGGTGCCGTCGGGGCGGGTCCACCCCGCCCACCGGCCGGCGTCTCGACCTTCACCGCCCGCGACACACCCCGAAACCTGGCAATACCGTTCACACGGGTCCGGCAAGCGATCACCAAGATCCTGGGAGACGCGCGTCAATCCTCTATCGGCCGGAAACGATGCCGATAAGGCCATGTCGCCACAACGCGGGCCTTTCCCACGATCACCGATACACAGGGGTGCGCCATGACGGTTGCCGCCAAGCTCGACAAACTGCTCGACAAGGAGTACGAGGGGTCCGATCTTCACTCGCTTGCCAACGCGCCGGTCAGCGCGCTCTCCGGGGTGAGCGAGAGCGACGCCCAGGACCTGGCCAAGGCGTTCGGTATCAGGACCATCGGCGACCTCGGCCGCAACAAGCACTTCCGGGCCGCCGAGGCCATCGTCAGCCTCGCGGAGGCGAGCAGGTAGGAGTTGGTCCGGCGGGAGCGGCGGCCCGCACCGGACCCTTCGGGGGATCCGGTCCCGCGACCGCAGGCCGACCGGGAGCCAGGCCCACGGGCCTGGCTCCCGGCCTGGTCACCGCCAACCGCTCAGCGCCACGCGATCGGCGCGGACGGTCACCACCACCTGACTCGGCGCCACGTGGTCAGCCTGCCGTCCACCGCTGCTCGCTCAACGCCACCTGGTCGGCATGGTCGGCGCGGCTGTCACCGCCCCCCGATCGGCGCTCCCTGGAGCTCCGACAGCCATCCGAGCAGCAGACGCACGCCGTACCCGGTGGCCCCCTTGCTGAGAACGCCGTCGTCGGCGCCGCTGCGGCCGACATTCGCGATGTCCAGGTGCGCCCACGGCCGTCCGCCGGTGAACTCGCGCAGGAACAGCGCCGCGGTGACGGAGCCCGCGCCGTAGGTCGATCCCGCCTCGATGTTGGTCAGGTCCGCCACGGACGAGTCGAGCGCGGGAACGTAGTCGTCGATCAGGGGCATCCGCCAGAGCCGCTCCCCACTCGTCTCCCCCGCCCCGATCAGGGCGTCGGCCAGCTCGTCGTCGGAGGCGAAGACCGCGCCGAGATCCTTGCCCAGGGCGATGCCGATCGCCCCGGTCAGCGTGGCGATGTCGATCATGACGTCCGGCTTCAGCTCCGCGTCGGCGTACGCCAGCGCGTCGGCCAGGACCAGACGGCCCTCGGCGTCGGTGTTGAGCACCTCCACCGTCCGGCCCCCGTACTGCGTGATCACGTCGGAGGGGCGCTGGGCCGTGCCGGAGAAGGAGTTCTCGGCGGCGGCGACGAGGCCGGTGACCCGAACCCGCACGCCGAGCGCGGCCAGCGCGCCCAGGACCGCGATGACGACGGCTCCGCCGGCCATGTCGGTCTTCATGAACACCATGTTGCTCGTCGGCTTGAGCGAGATGCCGCCGGTGTCGTACGTGATGCCCTTGCCGACCAGGACCACGTGACCGGTCGCGTCCTCGGGCTCGTAGGAGAGCTGGATCAGCCGAGGCGGGCTCACCGATCCCTGGCCGACGGCGAGGATGCCGCCGAACCCGCCGGAGCGCAGCTCACGCTCGTCCCACACCCGCACCGCGACACCCCGCTCGGCGGCGCGCTCGGCGAGCCAGGCGGGTGACTTCACCGAGGAGGGGGTGTTGGTCAGGTCTCTGGCGAGCGCCACGGCCTCGGCCACCACCTCGGCGGCGGCGACCTCCGTCTCGACCCCGTCGCCGACGAACTCGAGCGTGACCGGGGAGGACTTCACCTCACCGACCCTGAAGGTGTACGTGGCCAGGAGCGCGCCCTCCACGAACGCGGACACCGGCCCGCTCGGGAGCACGATCCTGATGGCGTCCCTGCCCTTGCCGCGCCGCGCCACCGCCGCGCCCGCCTTGCGCAGGGTGGCCGGCGAACCGTCGCCGACCCCGTAGAGAAGCACCCGGCCGACGGCGTCGCCGTTCACGACCGGAACCTCGACGATCTCGCCCGCCTCGCCCTTGACCTTGTGATGGGCGAGCAGCGCCGCCACCGGAACCGGCAGCTCGATATCGGGCGCGAGGTCCTCGGCGAAGGGGACGGCCAGCAACTCGGCGTCACCGGGGAGCGTGGTCCCGGACCCCTCCCCTGCGGCCGGCTCCGCGCCCTCCGAGGACGCGACGGACAGCCCCTGCGCATAGGGAACGCGCGGCAGGAGCAGATGGGGGGAGATGGGCATAGCGGTAACTCCAGTCATCAGGCCCGGCGTGGGGAGAGGCACCAGGGAGAACACCACGGCCCTGGCGCGAGCCACCGTGAGGCGGTCCGACGGCCAGGGCCGTGTCGTCGTCTGTCCATCGTCGGTCTCGCGGGCCGTCGCAGGTGTCATGCTCCCCGAGCAAGCTCAAATAGGGCCCGGCTCCACCACTTCTGGTTTAGATCGGGATCAACCGACGATTTTCTTCAGTTCCTCACCGAGGGCACTTGCCTCGTCCGCCGAGAGTTCGACGACAAGGCGGCCGCCACCCTCCAGGGGAACCCGCATGACGATGCCCCTGCCTTCCTTGACGACCTCCAGCGGACCATCACCGGTCCTCGGCTTCATAGCCGCCATGCGTGTATCCCTTCCTGCTTCGGGCTCCGGATCTCCGACTGACCCGAGGGTGGCCGACGCATTCACGTCTTCTGTGATGTCCTATTATCCCGCCTCCGCAGGGAGAATGGGAACGATCAATCTCAGCGTCGGCTCATCCGGCGATCAAGACCGTTGTCCAAGCCCCCTTCAGACGGCCAAACTTGTCCTCGTGAACGCCCGCGCCGCTCTCTTCGATCTGTACGGGGACCACCTCAGGTCCCGAGGCGGTCGCGCGTCCGTGGCCGCCCTCGTTCGTCTGCTCGCCCCGCTGGACATCGCGGCTCCCGCCGTCCGCACCGCCGTCTCACGGATGGTCCGGCAGGGCTGGCTCACACCGGCCCGGCTGCCCAGGGGACCCGGCTACGAGGTCACTCCCAAGTGCGTACGCCGCCTCGACGAAACCGCGCTAAGAATTTACCGAGTCGGAACGATCACGTGGAACGGCCGATGGCACATCCTCGTGGTGGAACCCGTGCGCGAGCGTCCCAGACGGGAGCGCCTGCGCTCGGATCTCTCCTTCATCGGATATGCCTCCCTGTCGGAGACGACCTGGATCGGACCGCGTCCCTCCCCGGAACTCGACGCGATCCTCGAAGGCGCGGATCTCGCCGCCGACCGGTTCGAGGCGGTGTTCGACGGTGACCCCGCCGCGCTCGTCGCCAGGACATGGGACCTGGACGCCATCGGGGCCGCCTACGAGGAGTGGATGACCCAGGCGACGGAGCTGGTCGGCGGGCTGCCCGACAACGCGGGCGGCGACCAGGTGTTCGCCACCCGGAGCAGGCTGCTGCACGGCTGGCGCAACTTCCTGTTCCGCGACCCCGGGCTCCCCGCGGAACTCCTGCCGCGAGGCTGGCCGGGAGAGAAGGCGAGAATCTACTTCGAGCACGAGGCCGGGCGGCTGCTCCCCGCCGCCGCCGCCTTCGTCGACCGCCAGCTCAACGAGGCCTGAAACCGCACACGGAGTTCACCGAGCCCGCCCGCTTCACGGGGCTCGAGGAAAAAGCCGCCGGGCACCGTCGTCTCCCCGCGTGAGAAGGTGACCCCGCGCCACAAGCCCTGAGGGAAAACGTCAGGCCCGGCGTATCCAGCAGTCGGCCAGGTGATCGTTGACCAGGCCGATGGCCTGCATCAGCGCGTAGGCGGTGGTCGGGCCGAAGAAACGGAAGCCGTGCGCCTTGAGCTCCTTGGCCAGTGCCTTGGAACCGGGGGTCTGGGCGGGCACGTCCGCGGGGGTCTTCGGTACGGGCGCGCCGGGGTCCGCGTGCTTCCAGACGAGGTCGGACAGGTCGACGTCGAGCGCGGCCCGCGCGTTCGCGATCGTCGCCTCGATCTTGGCCCGGTTGCGGACGATGCCCGCGTCGCCGAGCAGACGATCGACGTCCTCCTCGCCGAACGCGGCCACGGCCGGGATGGAGAATCCCGCGAAGGCCGCCCGGAAGTTCTCCCGCTTGCGCAGGATGGTGATCCACGACAGGCCGGACTGGAAGGACTCCAGCGAGATCCGCTCGAACACCTGGTCGTCACCGGTGACCGGACGCCCCCACTCCTCGTCGTGGTAGGCGATGTAGTCGGGGGCCGAGGTCGCCCAGCCGCAGCGCACGAGCCCTGGGGATTCCGCCGATTCCACGGGCTGCGCGAGAGTCTCGGATGTCACAGGCTCACCGTGAACCGGGGCGCCTGGAGCCACTGCCCGCGAGGTCTCGGTCACCGGGTGTCCTCCGTCTCCCGCTCCCCCGTACGGAGGCCGACGGATCCGGGAGACGATTTCTTCGAATCCGAAGTCTCGGACGAGGAAGACGAATCCGGCACCTGGGGCGGCTCGGACGGCCTGGCGAAAGGCGACACACCGGATGACCCGGACGCCTCAGACGCCTCGTCGGGCCTGGCAGTCTCCTCCGGCTCGGAATCCTTGGAAGGCACATCCTCCTCAGACCTGGGAGCCTTCTCCGGCTCGGAGCTCTTGGAGGGCCCGGCCTCCTCGGACCCGAGAGGCTCCTCCGGCTCGGAATCCTTGGAAGGCGCAGCCTCCTCGGGCTCATCCTCGGCCTTCGCCCCGTCAGAGAGCTTCTCGGACGCCTCGAAACCGTCCCCGCCGGAGGATCCGGACGTCTCATCCCCGGCACCCGAAACCACGCGCGAACCGCTGGACAACTCCTCGGGCGGCCCGAAGCCGTCCCCGCCGAAGGGCCCGGATGACCTCTCACTCTCGGCACCCGAAACCACCCGCGACCCGCTCGACAACTCCTCGGGCGGCCCGAAACCGTCCCCGCCGGAAAGCTCGTACGGCGCCTCGGGGCCGCGCGGCGAGGTCCGGGAGCCGGGGTTGAGCTCGTGACGAGCCTGGAGCCGACCGGCGAGCAACTCCGACACCCGCTGCTCCAGCACGGCGATCCTGGTATCACGCTCGCTCAGTGCCCCGGCGACCCGGCTCAGCGTCTCGTCCACGCTCTGCGTGTTGTATCCGACGAGGCTCACCGGGAGTTGGAGGGCCATGAAGTCGACCGCGCCGAGCTGACCTGCCTGGGGCAGGTTCAGCGGGGGCACGTCGGGGGCGAACTCACTCAGCTCCCCTCCCCGGCCCATGGCGACGACCGTGACACCGGCGATAACGGCTACGGCAGCGAGAGCTAATACGACCAGCACATACGAATCGTGCCACATCTGCGCTGGCCTAGGATCGGATCATGACGTCCGCCCCCGGCTTGGCAGCCTTCGTCCTGCTCCGTCCCGGTGATCCGGGCGAGCCCGGCTGGGTCGAGGCCGCCTCGATCGGGGAGGTCGAGGAGCTCGCCCGTGCCGGGCGCACCGTGGTCGTCACTCCGGCCAGGCTCGCCGGCGTCACCTCCGCACCACCCGTACCGTCCGGCGACCTCGGGGAGTCCGACGAGGCCGAGGGCGGGGCGGACACGGCCGGAAACGTCGGAAGGGCGGACGCCAGGGCCGCAACAGCGGCCGCGGGCAACACCGGAGGCGGGCCGGACGCCGCAGCGGCCTCGGAAAAGGGCGCAGAAAACTCCAGGACCGGGACGAACGCCACCGGAACCCCAGCGACCTGGATGGACACCGCCGGAGACGCCGCGAGGGAGCGGGACGCCGAGGCCGCCGAGCTCACCGCGGCCTCGATCTGCGCGTGGGCCGGTGCCCGCGTCTTCCGTACGGACCGCGTCGAGCAGGTGCGGCTCGCGGTCGAGATGACCGACGCCCTCGCCGGGCGGCGACCGCCCGCGCTAACCCGCCGTGGCCTCGCCTAGCTCCTCCGCGCTCGGCTCCAGGTGCCTGGTCGACTTCTCCAGCAGCCGGAACGCCTCGTCGACCGTGGTGGCCCAGGAGATGGCGTCGAAGACGTTCGGGCGGGTGAAGCCCGCCTCCTCCATACCCTCGACCAGCTCCCGCAGCGGCTTGAAGATCCCCCAGGGATCGAGGACCACCAGCGGCTTGTCGTGCAGACCCAGGGTGCGGGACGTCCAGATCTCGAACAACTCCTCCAAGGTCCCGATGCCGCCGGGCAGGACCAGGAAGGCGTCGGAGCGGGCGTCCATCACGCCCTTGCGCTCACGCATGTCGGTGGTGACCACCAACTCGTCGGCGTTCTCGTCCGCGAGCTCGATGTCGACCAGCGACTGAGGGATCACTCCGATGGTCCGGGCGCCGCCCGCACGGGCCGCACGGGCCACGGCTCCCATGCAGGACACCCTGGCCCCGCCACTCACCAGGGAGTGGCCGCGCCTGGCTAGCTCGGTGCCGACCTGCTCCGCCAGCTCCAGATACTTCTTGTCGATCTTCTGACTCGACGCGAGGAATATGCAAATGAACACGCGCCGACCCTATTCGGCGTGGCCGAACACGCGCCAACTATTCGGCGTCACCGACCGTGGACATGGCCGCCTTCCGTTCGTCCTCCAGTAGGCGGCCCCTCTTGCTGTCGGCGTCCACGATGATCCGGACCGCCTCGTCGACGTCGTCGGTGACGTGGATGAGATTCACGTCCACCGGAGAGATCTTGCCCGTTGTCACGAGGGTGTTCTTGATCCAGTCGATCAGGCCGCCCCAGAACTCCGTCCCCATCAGCACCACGGGGAAGGAGGTGACCTTCCGGGTCTGGACCAGGGTGAGCGCCTCGAAGAGCTCGTCCATGGTGCCGAAACCGCCGGGCAGCGTGACGAATCCGCAGGAGTACTTCACGAACATGGTCTTGCGGACGAAGAAGTAGCGGAACTCGATGCCGAGATCGACGTACTCGTTCATGCTCTGCTCGAAGGGCAGCTCGATGCCCAGGCCGACCGAGACGCCGTCCGCCTCCACGGCTCCCCTGTTGGCGGCCTCCATGCAGCCGGGGCCGCCACCGGTGATCACGGCGTAGCCCGCCTCGGACAGCTTCCTGCCCAGCTGAACCCCCATCTCGTACTCGGGGGTGCCCTCGGGGGTGCGCGCGGACCCGAAGACGGTGACCGCCTGGGGCAGCTCGGCGAGGTGACCGAAGCCCTCCACAAACTCGGCCTGGATGCGCATCACCCGCCACGGATCCATGTGCAGCCAGTCGGCGGGACCCCTCCGATCAAGAAGCCGCTGGTCGTGGGTGGACTCGGAGACGAGGTCACCACGGACCACGGCGGCCCCCTGGCGACGCTCCGGACGTGTTTTCTTCATGCGGGCCACCGTAACGTCGTCTCAGAAAAATCTTGAAAAATCTCCATGAAAACATGGAACCGGACTTTGAACAGCGCACGTCTAACCGAACGAGGGTGCTGCTCGGGACTGAAAGTGGCTTTCCCCGCCAAATGGCCGGCGAGGAAAGCCACTTTCATTTGCACCGCCCCTCCAGGCTCTCGCACGCCGAGGCCCGCGCACGCCGCGAACAAGCCCTCACGACAGCCAGCCGAGCATTCCGCGCTCGCAGTCGGCGATCTTCGCCAACGAGACGAACTCCTCCTTCTGGTGCGCCAGGTTCGGATCCCCTGGGCCGTAGTTGACCGCGGGCACACCCAGGCCGGAAAAGAGCGAGACGTCGGTCCAGCCGAGCTTGGCCCGCGGCGTGCCGCCGACGGCCTCGACGAAGGCCGACGCCGTCGGATGGGTCAGGCCGGGCCGCGCGGCGGCGGCGCCGTCGGTGAAGCGGACCTCGTACCCGTCGAAGACCTCGCGTACGTGGGCGCGCGCCTCGTCCAGCGACAGGTCGGGAGCGAAGCGGTAGTTCACGGTCACCACGCACTCGTCCGGGATCACGTTGCCCGCGATGCCGCCGCCGATGCCCACCGCGTTCAGTCCCTCGTGATACTCCAGGCCGTCCACGACGGGAAGTCTCGCCTCGTAGGCGTTCAGGATCGCGAGCACCGGCTGGGCGGCGTGGATCGCGTTGATCCCGAACCAGGACCTGGCGCTGTGCGAGCGCTTGCCCCGGATGACGATCTGGGCTCGGAGCGTGCCCTGGCAGCCGCCCTCGATCACGCCGTCGGTGGGCTCCATGAGCACGGCGAAGTCACCCGCGAGCCAGTCGGGACGGGTGCGGCTGAGGCGGAGCAGCCCGTTACGCTCGGCCTCGATCTCCTCGCAGTCGTAGAAGACGTAGGTCACGTCCCTGCTGGGCTCGGGAAGGGTGGCCGCGAGTTTCAGCGCGACCGCGACACCGGCCTTCATGTCCGAGGTGCCGCAGCCGTACAGCCGGTCTCCCTCGACCCGGCTGGGCAGGTTGCCCGCGACGGGAACGGTGTCGAGGTGCCCGGCGATCACCACCCGCTCGCCGCGGCCCAGATGAGTGCGGGCCACGATCGACTCGCCGTCGCGTTCGACGGTGAGGTGCCGTAGCGGCCTCAGGGACTCCTCCACGGCGTCGGCCAGGGCCTTCTCGCCGCCGCTGACCGACTCGACGTCCACGATCCTGGCGGTGAGCTCCCCGACATCCTGCGTGAGGTCCAGACGCGTACTCATGCCCGCGACCCTAGTGCCCGCACGAGTCTCACGCCCACGCCCGGGTGCCCGCACGAGATCCCACGCCCACGCCGCGGGAGCCCGCACGAGATCCCACGCCCCGGGAGCCCGCACGAGGTCCCGCCCCGTGGGAAACCCGCCGTGCCCGTGCCGGACCCGAACGGTCCTCCCGTCTCGGCCGCGCCCCCACCGGTCCGGGCGCCGACGGCCCTATCCGCGCAGGACGCGGTCGAGTTCGGCCCTGCCGGGCCTGTGGCCGTCCTTCAGGCGTTCGAGCACCAGGACACAGCCCAGGTCGAAGGCGCCGCCGGGAAACTCGCGCCGGCGGGTGCCTCCGGTCGCCACGCACCAGTCGGGGACGCGCCCGGGCTCCAGTTCCTCGCCCGTCCGCACGTCGATCACCGGGGTCGAGCCCGACAGGATCGTCCCGGCGCCGACCACGGCACCCCGTCCCACCCGGGCTCCATCGGCGATCACCGCCCGGCCGCCGATCATCGCACCGTCCTCGACGATCGCGGGCACCGTTCGTTCCTCGGCGGCGAGGAATGCCTCCCCGTCGTCGGGGTCGCCGCTCTCCCCGACGCCGACTCCCCCGGACAGGTGGACGTTCCTGCCGATCTGGGCGCACGAGCCGATCGAGGCCCACGCGCCCACCGTGCTGCCCTCGTCCACGTGGGCGCCGATGTCGACGAACGAGGGCATCAGCACGACGCCCGGCGCCAGGTAGGAGCCCCAGCGGGCGATCGCCCCCGGCACGACGCGCACCCCCTCGACGGAGGCCTTCAGCGGGACGCGGTCGTGGTGGTGGAAGTCGCCCACCTGGGACCTGGACGTGCCGAGTACCAGGAACGCGAGCATGACGGCCCGCCGGGCGCGCTCGTCCACGACCACCTCACCGGCGCGGGAGACCCCGGCTACCCGGACCTTGCCGCTGTCGAGCATGTCCACCGCGCTCACGACGACGGCGCGGGCCTCGGTGTCGGCGGGACTCAACTCGGCCCTGCGCCGCCACAGCTCGTCGACGGCCGCGGGCAGCGGGCCGGCATCGCTCTGGGTCATGGCCGGAGCCTACGTTCGCGGCGTTCCACCAGACCGCGCAATCGCTGGGGACCTGTAGGTTCTTGACCGTGCGACGGCGCTTCTCAAAAGGGGTCATCGCGATCATCGCGATCGTGACCGTGCTCGCGGTGGCCATCACCGTGGGTCTTCTCAGCCTTCTCAGAAAGGTGACACCGCTCGTCGACCTCGGTGAGGGATGCAAGATCACTACGCCAGAGGGCTCTCTGGAGCTGGACCTCGAACAGGCCAAGGTGGCCGCGGTCATCGCGGCCGTCGCGGCCCGCAGAAAGCTGCCCGAGCGGGCCGTGGTGATCGCCTACGCCACCGGCATCCAGGAGTCCAAGCTGGAGAACTTGACGGGCGGCGACCGCGACTCGGTCGGCGTGTTCCAGCAGCGCCCCTCCCAGGGGTGGGGTAGGCCCGAGCAGCTCGTCGACCCCGTCTACGCGTCGGGAAGGTTCTTCTCCGCGCTGGTGAAGGTGCGAAACTACCGCAGGCTGCCGCTCCACGAGGCGGCCCAGGCCGTGCAACGCTCGGCGGACGGGTCGGCGTACGCCCAGCACGAGGAGGACGGGAAGGTTCTCGCGGCGGCGTTCACCGGGCGCGTGCCCAAGGCGGTGCACTGCTGGTTCCCCGCCCCGACGGGCAAGACCCCGCTCCCCGACGAGCGGAGGGCCGCGCGCGAGCTCGCCAGGGCGCTCGGAGCGGGCAGCGCCTTCGAGCCCTCCTCGCGCAGGCGCGGCTGGCTGGTGGCCGCCTGGTCGATCGCCCACGCCAAGGAGTTCGGGCTGGGAGGGATCCGCTACGACGGCCAGGCATGGACGGCCGCGAAAAGCCACGACGGCTGGCGGGCCGACCCGAAATCCTCCGCCAGGAAAGTCGATCTGTCCTGATCGTCCGCGACCTGTCAGGGACGGCGGCCCCGCCCACCCCGCATTTCGTACACCGTGAGTGAGGAGCCCGGCGGGCCCCACCGCGACTCGCTACGCGACGAGTGCGTCCACGTCGCGACCGGACAGGTCGGGTTCGGGTCGACGTACAGGACGTCGGAGTGATCGGGGGCGTGTGGCCTAGCTGCCCTTCTTCTTTTCGATCTTGATCGTGCCGGGGGCGAGGGGCTGGGCGTGGGAGGCACTCCAGCGCTTGCCCTGGAGGCGTTCGAAGCTGAGCAGGCGGCCGTCGGCGGCCCGGTAGTCGGCGAAGTCGAGCAGGCCCCGCTCGGGCATCGAGGTGACCCCCTCGCCCCGGAAGGCCGCGGTGCCCCGGTCGACGGGGAAGAAGTCGACTCCCTCGACGCTCAGCGTGGCCTTGGCGGGGATCATGCCCTCCGTGGGCACCTGCGTCCACAGCAGCACCTCAAGGTGCGGCGGATCATCGGTGGCCAGCCCGGGGCGCATCTGGATCGAGAGCCACTGGGGGCGGCGGGTGCCGTCGTCGAGGCGGTACTCGGTCCACTGGGTGCCCTGCCACGACAGGTACAGGGCGCCGAGGACCCTGCTGCGGACCCCCTGGCACTCGATCGTGTCGCCGACCCTGATCGTGCGGGGGTCGGGGTAGTCGATGCCGACATGGCCCGCGGACGGTTGGGCCGACGGCTGCGCGGCCTCAACCGAGGGCAGGGGCGTCTCGCCGGAGCGCTCGGACTCGTCGGCCTCCCTGTCCTGACGCGTCGTCGTGAGGAACGCGACGAACAGCAGGACGAGCGTGGCCATACTCAGTCCGAGTATCACGACGACCTCGGGGGTCATGCCGCGCGATCCTACTGGAGGCGCCGCACCGCCGCAGCGACGCGTTCGTCGTCGGCCGTCACGGCGATCCTGATGTGCCTCTCGCCCGCGGTCCCGTAGAAGTCGCCGGGCGCGACCAGGATTCCCTTCCCGGCCAGCGCGCGGACCTGCTCCCAGCAGCCGGCTCCGTTGGACGCCCACAGGTACAGGCCCGCGGTGGAGTGCTCGATCTTCCAGCCGGCCGCCTCCAGGGCGGGGCGGAGCGCCGCACGACGGGCGGCGTAGCGGGCCCGCTGCTCCTCGGCGTGCTCGTCGTCGTCCAGGGCCACGGCCATCGCCGCCTGGACCGGCGCCGGCATGATCATGCCGGCGTGCTTGCGTATCTCCAGCAGCCGCTTGACCAGCGCGGGGTCTCCCGCGACGAACCCGGCCCGGTAACCGGCCAGGTTGGAGCGCTTGGACAGCGAGTGCACCGCGAGCAGGCCCTCGTGCGAGCCGCCGCAGACGTCCGGGTGCAGGATCGAGACCGGCCGCTCCTCCCAGCCCAGCTCGATGTAGCACTCGTCGGAGGCCACGACCGCGCCGTGCTCACGCGCCCACGAGACGACCTTGCGCAGGTGCTCGGCGGGCAGCACCCTGCCGGTCGGGTTGGACGGGGAGTTCACCCAGACCAGCGGCACCCGCTCGGGACCGAGCGCGAGCAGCCCGTCGGTGGCGTACGGCTCGGCGCCCGCGAGCCGCGCTCCCACGTCGTAGGTGGGGTAGGCGAGCTCGGGCAGGATCACCCGCTGCCCCGGGCCGACACCGAGCAGCGTCGGCAGCCAGGCCACGAACTCCTTGGAACCGATCAGCGGCAGCACGTTCGCCTGGTCGAGGATCACGCCGTGCCTGCGTCGCAGCCACCCGGCGGCGGCCGAGCGGAGGCGCTCGGTGCCGTACGTCAGCGGGTATCCGGGACTGTCGGAGGCGTCCGCGAGAGCCTGCCGCACGATGGCGGGCACCGGGTCGACGGGCGTGCCCACCGACAGGTCGACGATCCCGTCCGGATGCGACGCCGCGAGCTCCTTCAGCGGCGTGAGCCGGTCCCACGGGAAGTCCGGCAGACCGTTCATCGGAGCCTCGCCGGGACGCTCGAAGCCGCTGACCGGTCGGGAGTGGCGTTCATGGTGATCAGCCGTCGTCTTTCACTGGAACTGGGCCCGCCGATGACGTGGCGAGGGATTTCGCCGGAACGGCGTCCGGCGACGGCGGTGCGATTCACCGGAACAGGGTCCGGCGATGGCGGTGGATTCGCCGGAACGGGGTCCGGCGACGGCGGTGCGAGGGGACGGCCGTCGCGGCCGCCCCCTCGGACACCGGCTTCTAGTGGCTCTCGGCCTGCGGGGGCAGGGCCGCGACGACCGGGTGGTCCTTCTCGATCTTGCCGACCTTGGAGGCGCCGCCGGGCGACCCCAGGTCCTCGAAGAAGTCCACGTTCGCCTTGTAGAAGTCCTTCCACTGCTCGGGAAGGTCGTCCTCGTAGAAGATGGCCTCCACCGGGCACACCGGTTCGCACGCGCCGCAGTCGACGCATTCGTCGGGGTGGATGTAGAGCATCCGCTCACCCTCGTAGATGCAATCGACAGGGCACTCCTCGATGCACGCCTTGTCCAGGACGTCCACGCAAGGCTGCGCGATGACGTAGGTCACCTCGGGCTCCTTCTTCTTTACGCACCTAGGCACGACTTCGACCGCGAGTTGCTAAGCCCTAGTATTGCCGTGCCCGCCGCGTCTCTGAAACGGGAGGGGGCAAAAGCCGGTGGCCTTTCATGTCAGCGCTCGCCTGAGCATCACCATAACCCCTTCCGACGTGGGCAAAAGAGTCACCACTCGGAGAAGGGTCCCCGAGGGATTTCGCGACGCGGTCGGCGAGTTGGAGTTCTGGCGGGACGGCGTGCTCGGTGTGCGCAGGCGGAACGGCGTCCTGGTGGAGATCGCCGAGGAGACGCTCGCCGCGGCGAAGGTCGTTCCCGAGTCTCCACGGCCCCGGGGGCCTCGCACCGGCGCGTGAACGGCGGCACAGAGACTCCGAAGGACTCCAGGGGACTTCCGGGGACCTCGGGGGATTCCACCGGAGCCTCGCCGGGACGCTCGGAGCCGCCGACCGGTCAGGACGGGCGCCCCGCGGGTAAGCCACAGACCTCACCGGAGTCTCGCCGGGACTCTCGGAACCCTTGGCCGGTCAGGATGGGCGCCCGGTGGGTAAGCCGCTCGCCAAGACACGTGTAAGCCGTTCGCTAAGAAGCGTCGCGCCTGCTCGACCAGGGGAATGACAGCGGAGAGCATTCCGCTCGTGACCGTACGTACCAGCGCCGCAGCCGCCGTGATCCTCACGGCCACGATCGCCGGATGTGGCGCCCCGGCTCCTCAGAACGTCCAATTCCCGCCTCTCAACGTGCAGGCCGCCTCCCTCAAGGAGGGCTTCTCGACGATGGAGCGCCTCGTGGAGGCCGCCAGGCAGGAGGGGGCACTCACGGTGATCGCGCTGCCGCGCGACTGGGTGAACTACGGCGAGATCATCGACACCTTCTCCGAGGAGTACGGGATCAAGGTGCACCAGTTGGAGCCCGACGCCGGAAGCGCACGGGAGATCGCGGCCGCGGACGACCTCAAACCGGACGTGTTCGACCTGAGCATGGACGTCGCCGCGGCCAACGCCGCTCGTTTCGCCCCGTACCGGGTCCAGGGCTGGCAGGACATCCCCGACCGCCTGAAGGACCACAGGGGCTTCTGGTACGCCGGGTACGGCGGCTACATGTCCATCGGCTACGACCCGACCAGGGTCACGGCCCCCGCGTCCTTCTCCGACCTGCTCAAGCCGCGCCACAGCGTCGCGCTGCCCGGCGACCCCCGAGAGGTCTCCGCGGCCTTCAGCGGGGTGATGGCGACCTCCCTGCGGGGCGGCGAGGCGCGGGCGGAGCGGGGCGTGGAGTTCTTCCACCGCCTCAAGAAGGCGGGCAACCTCGCGGCCACCCCCAAGGCGGCCTCGGTCCTCGTCGACTGGGACTACAACAACACCGAGCGGGCCGCCGCCGACAAGACGTGGAAGGTGATGATTCCCGGCGACGCCGTGCTCGGCGCGTACTACGTGCAGGCCATCAACAAGCGGGCCCCGCACCCGGCCGCGGCCAGGCTCTGGCAGGAGTTCCTGTTCTCCGACAAGGGGCAGAACCTGTTCCTGAAGGGTTACGCCAGGCCCGCGAGGATGGAGGCCCTCCAGATGCGCGGCACCCTCGATCAGGAACTGGCCGCGAAACTCCCCGCCACCAACGCGAGGCCGGTGGTCCTCACCATCCCGGAGATCGACACGGCGAGGGCCTATCTCCAGCGCGAGTGGGCCGACAAGGTGAGATAGCCCTGAGGCTGCTGAGGCTGATATGTCGCGACTTCCCAGAGGCTCTAAAGTGTCTGGAGAGTACCGATAAGAGGCTTCGCGTCTCAGAATGTGAGCTGATCGTCTTGCGATACGACACCCCGAGCTTGATGAGGTGGAACGCTCGCTCCTACGACAACAGCTTCGGGTACGTCTCGGCGCACGGCGCCCCCCTGGTCGACCTCCTCGACCCGCAGCCCGGGGAGCGCATCGTGGATCTCGGCTGCGGCACGGGAATGCTCGCGGCCGAGATCACCTCCCGGGGCGCCTACGTCCTGGGGATCGACGGATCGCAGGCGATGATCGAGAAGGCCCAGGCGCAGCATCCCGGGCTGGACTTCGTCGTCGGCGACGGCCGAAGCTTCACGGTGGCCAAGCCCTACGACGCGGTCTTCTCCAACGCCGCCCTGCACTGGATGGGCCAGGAACCGGACGCGGTGATCAGCAGGGTCCGCGAGGCCCTCACGCCCGGCGGGCGGTTCGTGGCCGAGATGGGCGGCGCGGGCAACTGCGCCGCGCTGACGGCGGCACTGTCCACCGCCTGGCGGGAGTACGGGCTGCCCGAGCCCGGCCTGCCCTGGTACTTCCCCACCCCCGCCGAATACGCCACGCGGCTGGAGAAGGGGGGCTTCACCGTCCGCCTGCTGGAATACTTCGACCGGCCGACCCCGCTCGACGAGTGCCCCGGCGGGGCGGCCGACTGGGTGCGGATGTTCGCCGGCTCGCTGCTCAAGGAGGTGCCCGCGGAGATGGTCGACCCGCTGCTCCGGCGGGTGAACGAGCTGGCCGCACCCGCTCTGCGGCGGGAGAGCGGCTGGATGGCCGACTACGTGAGACTGCGGTTCGCGGCCGTACGCCGCTGAACTCACCCAATGCGCCGAGGTAATTTGCCAGACTATGGTCTGTTCCATGAGTCTCGTTCCCCGGCCACATGGGGTGACTCGGGCGGCTTGAGGGGCTGGTGAAGGGAACGGATGAACTTCTGTCTGAGTGACCTCGTGCCGCCGCTGCGCTGGAGCGACGCGGCCACGATCCCACTTCTGCGCGAACAGCCCGACCTACCGGACGCTTGGTGGCGGAGCCTGCCGATGGCCCGCGTGCTCGCCGTGCTGGGCCCGGAGAGGCTCGCCGACATCCTCGCCTCGATCGTCCTGAACCACTGGCCCGCCGCCGCCCTGGGTGACGTGCTCCCCGCCCTGCACGTCCTGGACCCGGACGAGGCCGACGAGCCCTCCACGGCCATCGCCCTCGACCGCGCCGGGTCCTGGTCAGGCCTTCTCGCGCTGACCGGCCACGACCTGCGCGACCAGCCGTTCATCCAGCCGGTCCCCCTGCTGCACGTCCTGTTCACGGCGGTCTTCACGCGTCTGGCGGTCCCCGCCCACGCGATCCCGCCGGCGCACGCGGCCGCGTCCTCCGGGGTCGCGTCCTCCAGGGCGGCCGGGGCCGCTGACGGGCTCGTCGCGGACGGTGCCGCCACGCGTGGAGCCCTCGCGGGCGAGGGAGCCGAGAGCGGGTCCGTCGCGAGTGGATCCGTCGCCGGAAGGCTCCGGGCGCCGGACGGCCCGCCCGTCGTGGCGGACCTCCGCGCGCAGACCGTGCCGGAAGAGGCCGAGAACGTTCCCACGCCGGAGTCCGAGGCCCCCGTGCAGCCGATGGTGTTGCCGAAGCGCAAGGCCCGCCGGGAGCCACCGGTAACCGACGCCCGCCGCCCCGACGAGGCCCCCGGATCGCTCTTCCAGCCCGCCTCGACGAGGAAGAGCCCGTCTGCGAGCACCTTCCAGCGGGAGGGCGCCTTCCCGTGGGAGGGGGCGAGCGCGTTCGTGCCGGAGGACCGGTTCGCGCCCGCTCCCGGGGAGGCGGAGCCCGCCTCCGGAGCCGGACCTGCGGAAACCGGAGCCGGGTTCCTGGAAACCGGGGCCGAACCCGCGGGGGCCGGTCCAGCGGGGGCCGGTCCAGTGGAAACCGGGGCCGAACCCGCGGACGTCGAAGCCGCGGAAACCGGGGACAGACCTGCGGAAACGGAGGCCGAACCCTCGGGAGTCGAGGCCGTGGAAACCGGGGCCGCGGAAACCGGGGACGGACCTGCGGAAATCGAGGCTGAACCCTCGGAAGTCGAGGCCGTGGAAGCCGGAGCTGCAGGAGCCGGATCTACGGAAGCCGGAGCCGCGGAAACCTCCGAGCCGGACGTGGAGCCCGCCGCCGAGACAGCTGAGACAAGCGCAGAAGACGCCCACGAGGACGACTCCGAGGACGCCCGCGCACTCCCCGACGCCCCCGATCCGGTCGCGGAGAGCGGCGAGGCCGACAGGCGTGACGAGGGTGGCGACGAGGGCCGCGACGACGGCGACGAGGCCCGGCCGGTGCGGAAGAACCTGCACGCGCTGCTGGACGGCGTCTTCGCCAACGTGGAGGACAAGCGCTGGGCGGTGGCGCAGAACAGGTTGTTCAGCGACGCCCCGGCGACCGTGGAGGCGCTGGCCAAACTCTTCGCGGTGTCTCCCGAGGTCATCGGCGAGATCGAGGCCGATCTGCGCCGGGAACTCGCCGAGTGGGTCGCCTCCGACGAGGCCGCCCCGTACCGGGAGCACCTGGAGGGGGTGAAGAGGGTCCTCGGCAAGGCCGCGCCGAGGGAGCGTCTGATCAACGCGGCCGAGTGGCACACCGGGGAACTGCACTCCCTGGACGTACCGGCCTGGCAGTTCGTGATGGCCACCCTCCCCGGCTACCACCTGGTCGACGAGTGGCTGGTGGAGGGCGACATCACCGAGCTGCGCCATCGTACCCGCGACATGATCAGCGGCGCCAAGCCGCCGCTCACGATCAACAAGGCCCTCGACATGGTCTCCTCGCTGGGCATTCACCCCGAGGTGTCCAAGGAGTGGCTGGAGAACGTCCCGCAGCTCCGCATCCTCGGCGCGGGCGAGCGGCCTCCCCAGCGTTCCGGCGGCGCCCCGGCCCTCATCGTGGAGAAGCCCGGCAGCGAGGTCGGTGAGACCGGCGAGCCGCCGAGGAAGGCCCCGTTCCGCCCGCTGAAGGACGTCTCGCTCACCAGGCGCTGTTTCCGGCAGCCGGACGGCCGCTGGTGGCTCAGGATCGACGTCACCGAAGAACACCTAGGGGGCGCCGAGTGCCCGCTGCCCAGCGGGTTCGCCGCCTACCTCGGGATGTCGCCGGGCGAGGGCCGCACGGTCAGCAGCGCGGTCGGCGAACTGGTACTCAGCTGGCACGACAGGCCCGTGCTGGAGTCGCTCAGGACGCTCCTGGAGGACGTGGGCGCCAAGGAGGGCAGTCACCTGTTTCTCACCCTGTCCGACGAGGGGGTCCTGCGGGCCAGGCACCTGCCGCTCGCGGGCGAGGAGGTGGAGACGACGGCGCGGGCGCTGCGGCTGGTCGGCTACACCGCGGCCGGCGGCACTCCCGAGCAGGCGAGGCGGGTCATCGCCACCCGGGTCGGCATGACGGGCCCCGTGGGCTTCCCTGAACTCCTCACCAGGCTTCGAGAACGCGGGGACCGCGATCTCCTGTCCCTGTTGGCCTGACCCATGCCCCGCCTCGCCATCTCCCCCGACTTCCCCGTCGAACTCGGCGCCCTGGCCCAGCCGGTGCGCAGGGACGTCGTGGTCTCGACGCGCAGGTTCCTTCAGAACGTCGCGGGCGCCCCGCACCCCGAGCGGGTCAGGGGGGCGAGGGACCCCCGGGTGGCCACCCTGTGGCTGGCCGAGCGGTACCGGGGCGTCGTGGTCAAGCAGCGGGACGTGTACTGGCTGCTCACCGTGCTGCCGGACGCGGAGGCGTGGGCGTACGCGCAGCGCTACCGGTTCGGCGTGAACACGGCGCTGGGCGTGGTCGAGATGTGGGACGCCGAGGCGCTGGACCGGGTGCGGCCCGCGGTGCGCCGGGCGGCAGAGGCGTCCGCGACGCGGCTGTTCGTCGACATCTGCGACAGCGACCTGGCCGAACTGGGGGTCGACGGCCGTTTCCTGCCGCTAGTCAGGCAGATCACCGACCAGCTCACCCTGGAGGCGCTGGAGCCGCTGCTGCCCCCGACGCAGTACGAGCCGCTGGCGGCGCTCGCCAGGGGCGAGTCGATGGCCGGGGCGTGGCGGGAGCTGGAGAACTGCCGCGCCGTCGCCGCGGGCCCCGAGCCGATCAATCCCGAGGACTTCGGCGCCGCGCTCGTGCGCAGCCCCGACCGCGCCGTCTTCGTCGACGATCCGCGCGAGCTGAACCGCGTGCTCGACGCGCCCGGCTGGTGCGTGTTCCTGCACCCGCCGCAGCACCGGCTCGCGTACTGGGAGTCCTACCAGCAGCCGACGCTGGTCACCGGAGGCGCGGGCACCGGCAAGACGCTCGTCGCCCTGCACAGGGCCGCCTACCTGGCCAGGCGCGCGAGCGGGCAGATCCTGCTCGTCACCTTCTCCCAGGGGCTGAGCGCCGAGCTCGCGACCAGGCTCGACCTGCTGATCGAGGACGAGGTGGTCCGCAAGCGGATCGAGGTCGGCAACGTGGACCGGCTCGCCCACCGCGTCGTCGCCGAGGCCGAGGGGCGCCCGCCCTCGCTGATCGGCGCCGCCGAGCTGACCGCGCTCTGGGAGGAGACCGAGACCGGTCACAGCCCGGCGTTCCTGCTGCGCGAGTGGGAGCAGGTGGTCCTGGCGCAGAACCTGCGGACCCTGGACGAGTATCTGGCGGCCCCCCGCTCCGGCCGCAGCGTCGAGCTGTCCGGTGAGGAGCGCGCCTCCGTGTGGAGGGCCGTCGAGCACGTCACCGAGCAGTTGCGGGCACGCGGCAAGCGGACCCTGCTGCAGCTCGCCTCCGAGGCGTCGGTGCTGCTCGGCCAGACGACTGGGGATCTGCTGGAGGAGGCGGAGCCCGCGCGGGAGCCGTACCGGCACATCATCGTGGACGAGGCGCAGGATCTCCACCCGGCGCAGTGGCGGTTGCTGCGGGCGGCGGTGCCGCACGCCCGCGACGACCTGTTCATCGTGGGCGACCCGCACCAGCGCATCTTCGACACGCGGGTGACGCTCGGCGCCGTGGGAATCGACGCGATCCAGCAGCGTCTGCGAGTGTCGTACCGGCTCCCACGGGAGATCCTGTCCTGGGGAGTCCGATTACGCGGGGGCGGTCCCGCCGACGGGCTCGTCAAGGGTGTGCAGGAGCTTTACGGCTTCAGGGGCACCCGGCACGGGCTCCGGCCGATGGTCCGCGCCTACGATTCACCGCAGGACGAACTGACGGGTCTGGTGGCACAGGTGGGACAGTGGGTGAATGAGGGTGTGACGCCCGAGGAGATAGCGGTGGCCGCCAGGACCGCCGGCCTCGTGCGTGACGCGCGGGCCGCTCTGCGTGATCTGGGGGTACGGGTGACGACGCTGCACGGCATGAAGGGACTGGAGTTCCGCCGGGTCGCGGTGATCGGCGTGACCGAGGGGATCGTCCCCGACCTCGACTCCCTCACCCCGATCGGCGAGGACCCCGCCGCGAGGGCACACGACCTCCAGCGGGAACGCGGCCTGCTGTATGTGGCCTGCACCCGGGCCAGGGAACTCCTTTACGTTTCTCATTACGGACGGGCAAGTCCATTCCTTCCTACCTGACCACATAGTCTGAACTGCGGATATATTCCCCTTTGCCGGTTGGACCTCAATGAACCTCAGTTTGAGCGACATCGCGCCACCTCTGCGCTGGACCTCTCCCGGCCAGGTGGCGCCGATCGCGACCGACCCCCGCCTCCCCGAGGCGTGGTGGCAGGCGCTCCCGCTCGACACCGCCTGCTCGACCATCGGGACGTCCGAGGTGGCCGGCCGCCTGGCCGACCTCGCCCTGGCGTGCTGGGGCCACCTGATGCTCGGTGACGTCCTCCCCCTGCTCAGGTTCGCCGACCCCGCCGCGAGCGCCCGCACGCCGGAAGGACTCGGCCGCGAGGTGGTGCACAAGCTGTTCACCGGGGTGCTGGAACGGCTCCTCGAACCGGTCACCGAGGAGAGCGTCACCAGGATGCGCCCCTCCCGGCCCGACCGGCCGCTGCCCGAGCTGATCGACGAGGTCTTCGCCACTCTGGACGAGCGGCAGCGGGCCATCGCCAGGGACCGGCTGTACGCCTCCCAGCGGGCCACCCTCGACGACCTGGCCCAGCGGTTCTCGGTCACCAGGGAGCGCATCCGGCAGATCGAACGCGACCTGCGCGACCACGTCGAGGCCTGGCTCGCCAAGGAGGACGCGGCGCCGCTCATCGCCCACGTGTCGTGGCTGCGGGGCCGGCTGGGCTCCGCCGTACCCGCCGACGACCTCGCCGCCGCCGTCCCCTGGCACCGCACCGAACTCGCCACCCTGGGCATCCCCTCCTGGCGGTTCGTACGGACCCTGCTCACCGGCTACGAGCAGGTGGACGGCTGGCTGGTCGCCGGAGGCGCCGACGAGCTCAGGGAGAAGACCCGGCAGCTGTTCACCGACGGGCCCCGCCCGATGGACGAGGCCGTGACGCTCGCCAGCCAGCTCGGCATCCGCGAGGACGTCGCCGAGCGCTGGCTCATCGCGGTGCCCCAGCTGCGCGTGCTGGAGAACCACGTGGTGCCCTGGCCGCGCAGCGTCAACGACAAGGCCGAGGCCGTGCTCGCGGTGGCGGGCGGCCCCCTCACCCCCGAGGAGATCCAGGAACGCATCGGCGAGGACTACAGCCTCGTCGGCATCCGCAACCAGCTCACCGCCGACGACCGTTTCCTGCGGGTCGACCGGAACAAGTACGGGCTCGCGCGCTGGGGCGGCGAGCAGTATCTGGGCATCCGGGAGATGATCGTCCGGGAGATCGAGCGGGCCAACGGCGAGGCGTCGGTCAACACGATCGTCACCAACCTCACCGAACGCTACGACGTGAGCGAGAGCTCGGTCCGCGCGTACGCGGGCGGGCCCGGCTTCGAGCGTACGCAGCGCGGGTGGATCAGGGTCGCCGGAGCCGAGCAGGCCGACTACCAGCCGCGCAGGGACGTCTCCGAGACCCGGCGCTGCTTCCGCAGCCGCGACGGGCGCTGGTGGCACCGGGTGGACGTGAACGCCGAGCACCTGCGCGGCTCGGGCTCGCCGCTGCCGACCGGTTTCGCCGCGCACCTGGGCATGGCCCCCGGCGGCCAGCTCACCGCCGCCACCCCCTCGGGCGACGTGGTGATCAGCTGGCACAACCAGCCGACGATGGGCTCCATCCGTCCCGTCCTGATCGCCGCCAACGCCTCCGAGGGCGACCACGTCTTCCTCACGGTCTCCGACGGCGGCGAGCTGCTCACCCGCTACCTGCCCGCCGCCTCGCCGACCCTGCCCGCCCTGAACCGGGCGCTGCACCTGATCGGCTACACGGCGCCGGTGGCCTCAGAGGCGGAGGGCATCCGCCTGATCGGCGCCCGCATCGGCCTGTCGGAGGGCTGCACCCGCGAAGAGGTGATCACCCGCCTGCGCGACCGGGGCGACCGCGAGATCCTCGCCTTCCTCGAAGGGTGATCTCGCCGTACCCCCCGGTACGGGCGCGGCCACGCGCCCAGAGAGTGGGTGCGGCTGCGCCCGTCCCGGCTCCGGTCGCGCCCGGGGCGGCTCACGCGCCGTGGGATCGGGCGCGATCGTTGCGTAGGCTCGACACATGCTGCGCCTGTATGACACACGGAATCGCCGGGTCGAGCGGATCGTCCCCGAGGGGAGCCGTTCCCTGCGGATGTACACCTGCGGCCCGACCGTCTACAGGTCGGCCCACGTGGGCAACCTCCGCTCGTACCTGCTCGCGGACCTGATCAGGCGGGTCAGCGAGCGGCAGAAGGTCCGGGTGGTGGCCTGCCGCAACATCACCGACGTCGGGCACCTGGTGGACGACACCGAGATCGACCCCTCCGGCGAGGACAAGGTGCTCGCCCAGGCCAGGGCCGAGGGGCGGAGCGTCCTTGAGGTCGCGCGCTTCTACGAGGACGCCTTCGTGGCGGACACGACCGCGCTGAACATCCGCCCGCCCGAGCACTCGCCCCGGGCGAGCGAGTCGATCGACCTGATGATCGAGATGATCGCCAAGCTGATCGAGAAGGGGCACGCGTACGCGACCCCCGACGGATCGGTCTTCTTCGACGCCGCCTCCTTCCCGACGTACGGAGAGATCTCCGGCAACCGGCTCGACCAGCTGAGGCCGGGCCACCGGATCGAGGCCGTCGACCCGCGCAAGCGCTTCCACGCCGACTGGGCGCTGTGGAAGCCCTCCGAGCAGGGGCTGACCTGGGAGACCCCGTGGGGCCGCGGCTTCCCCGGCTGGCACATCGAGTGCTCGGCCATGTCGCTGCGCTTCCTCGGCGAGAACATCGACCTGCACACCGGCGGCATCGACCTGCGCTTCCCGCACCACGACGACGAGCGCGCCCAGTCCGACGCCACCGCCGGGCACGAGGTGGTGCGGCACTGGGTGCACGGCGAGCACCTGCTCTTCGACGGGCGCAAGATGTCGAAGTCCACCGGCAACGTCGTCCTGCTCAAGGACGTGGCCGACGCCGGTCTCGACCCGCTGGCCGTACGGCTCGCGCTGCTTGAGCACCGCCACCGCCAGCAGATGAACCTCACCTGGGACACCCTGCGGGCCGCCGACAAGACCCTGCGCCGCTGGCGCGGCCAGGTGGCCGAGTGGTCGGAGTCGCCGAGCGGCCCGATGCCCGCCGACCGGGTCTCCAGGATCGAGGCCGCCTTCGACGACGACCTCGACACTCCGCTCGCGCTGCGGCTCATGCGCGAGCTGGAGCGCGACGGCTCGATCTCCCCCGGTTCGCGCTTCGAGGCGTTCCTGCACCTCGACCAGATCCTCGCCCTGGACCTCTCCCTCGACATCGGCAAAGCGGTCAGGCCGAAGCCCCTGCCGGAAGGCGCCGCCGAACTGCTCGATCGGCGCTCGCGAGCCCGCGACGCCAAGGACTGGGCCGCCTCCGACCTCCTCCGCGACGAGCTCGCCGCCCTCGGTGTGAAGGTCGTCGACACCCCCGGGGGCCAGACCTGGTCCTGACGGCCGTTCCGCTCCGGGGCCGGCAGCGTCCCGATCATGAGTGAGATCGTTCCACGACGCCGAGGACCGGAGCGGTTCCGCTCCGATCCTCCTTGCCGTCGCCGAGTGGCGTACCGCCATTGACCGCACCGGGAACAGCGACCTCCACGACCAGATCGACCCGTGCTGCGACACGAAGGCGGTACCTGAGACTCTCGATGAGAGAAGCGCCGATCCAGATCAAAAACCGGCGCCGTTCAGATCGGCTGCTTTTTGCAGGCCGAACAAGAGGTCCTCGTTGAATTCTTTCCACGAAGAGACCTCACAGATGGGTCCCAGCGGGTCGATGCGATCTAAAAGTTGACGACGATGCTCCGGGAAACGCTTCTTGAACTTTTCCAGCCTTCTTCCGGACAGCCCTGAAGCGAGAGCGAGTTTTTCGGCGAGCATGGCTTTGGGATCCGGGATCTCCTCGACGGATCTCGCTTTCGGAAGCCCGAGATTCATTCGACCGTTCGGGTTTCCGGAAACCTGCCTGATGTTGTACTCATCCAGCATGAGCCATGCCTCGGTCATGCGAATCGGGATGGCGCCCATGAAAGGAGTGTTCGGCACAACCGCTTCGACGGCCAGTCGGATTTCGCGCAGCCGAGACTCCCTGCTTTCCCTGTCGGCGTCGCGATGAATTATTATAAGCTCGTAGTCTCCGCCGATCTCCTTGATCATTTCCAGCTTGGATTTGACCGTTCTTTGACGGGCTTGAGGGAGCCTTTCCATCAGCGGATCCGTAACGACCACCATAAATCCATGTTCGCTTGCTATACGCCTGACATGAGTCGTGATACCACTGTCACTGGTTCCTTCGCCAAGGAACAAGATGCGCAGGCTCACACGATCTCCAAGGTAAGCTGAGCTCCGGGTGGGGTCGTTAGGTAGGGAAGGATGTCGGCCTTGGTGACCGCCCCGCCTCTTGCGTTCTCGTCGTCACGCCAACACCCCGCAAGGGGACGTAGCTGGAGTGCGTTCGTCATCGTTCCGTCAGGCGCCCGTCGAATATCCGTCTCCGCAAAAAGAAGATCTTGAGGGTCCACGAGTTGGACGACCGCAGGTGAATGAGTGTTCACAATGACCTGACGGAATGGATTGTCCGGGCCCGGCGCCTCTTGGGCATCGACCGCCAAATCCTCGACTAGGCGGACCATCGCGTTTAGATTGGCCGGATGTATGCCGTTCTCGGGCTCCTCCATACACAGAAGGCCTTCAACCGAAGGATCTTCGAGAAGGACACAGAGGGCGAGAAACCTAAGGGTTCCTTCGGACAGACTTCTGGCGGGAAGGGCAAGCCCTCCGGACTCGACAAGCTGCACCGTAAAGAGTTCCCGGACGTCGTCCTGTTCGACCTGAAGCTTTCTGACATTAACGCCCGATAAGTCAGCCAGTCGCCCCGCGACTCTTGCGTAGATACGCTCTGGATCACCATCCTCGTAAGCTATACGAAAAAGAGTTGCCGCGAGATGACGTCCTGTCGGATCCATTTGACGTGTATCAACGTAACGATCCGCTGTCCGAAGCGCGGAGGGCTCAAGAGCCAACCGACGCCAGGACTGCATTTCTCTTCGAGCGGCTAAAACAGTGGGATCATCGCTGCTGGTGACCGTACTCACGACCGTTGCGGGAGCTCTGGATGCGGCAGCGGGCTTTGGTTGACCCCTGCTTCCGCCATCCTGATGGATGCTGATGATCGGCTGACCGTCGGCATCTTGCGTGGTCGAGATGAATGCGGTACCGGCCCGACGTCCGTGCAGTACCGCTTTACGAAACTGACCGGCATTGTGCTTGAAGCGAAGCTTGTCGGGCGCATCCCCCAGCTTGATGTGTCGAAGGTTTTCCGCGAGCAGGCCGAGCCGTCCAATCTTTTCTATTCCTGTGGGAGGAACATATCCGAGCTCCAGTTCGTAGCGAAGGAAGGTGATCGCAGGTCTGGCCGGTCGCCCGAAATCGTCCTCGACTTCGCCTGGAACAATCATCTCCGCTGCGAATCGCATCGTGTGATGAGCTCCGGAGTATCCGTTCCAGAACAGGTCGCGGGGATCGCCCAGGCGCTCCCCATGCACCCCACGGACCTCTTGGGCGGCTTCGAGCAGAGATCTGTCCGCTAGGAGACTAAGAAATTGAATCACATCGAAAATATTTGACTTACCTGTGCCGTTGACACCTGCGATGCACGTGAAAGGACCAAGATCCACCCCGAAATCCAGGAGGTTCTTGAATCCGTCGACTTCCAGTCTTGTAAGCATCAGAGCCTTCCCATGCGCCCCATGCTAGCGGCGGCGGGTAAGTCAGTCTCGTCTCCCGCACGATACGCACAGCGCCCGCACGAAACTCCAGGAGGAGGCTGGGAGGACGGAGCGCCTCCCCGGGGAATCCCTCCGGTCGTCGGCCCGCCGCCTCATCGGTGAGAGAGACCGCGATGCCGGTCCCGGCCCCCGGCCGACCAGACCGCGTAATTGGTGTTTTACCGGACCCATCACGCGAAGGCTGCTCGTGCCATCCGGGAGACGTACTCCCCGTCCACCCGCCGGGGGCCGAGGACTCGGTTATGGCGTGCGCCTTCCCGAGTACGGTCGTGAACCGAGAGCGAGGGCGTAGGTGTTGAATTACGGGGTGAAAAACATCGCGCCCACAGGGGCCCAACACACCATCTCGGACGGCGGTTTCCGGGCCGTCGTCACCGAACTCGGAGCAGGACTACGGAGTCTCACCCTGGACGACCGCCCGCTCGTCGTCGATTTTCCCGAGGACGAGCCCCCGCTCGGCGGGGCGGGGCTGCCGCTGCTTCCCTGGCCGAACAGGGTCGAGGACGGCCGCTACACGTTCGACGGCGAGGAGCGGCAGCTCGCACTGAGCGAGCCCAAGACCGGCAACGCGATCCACGGCTTCTCCCGGTCGTTCCCCTGGACTGTCCTCTTCCACGACGACAGCTCGATCCGGCTGGGGATGCGGCTGTTCCCCCAGCTCGGCTACCCGCACGTCCTTGACCTCTCCGTCCGGTACGCGCTGAGCGCGGCCGGTCTGGAGGTCGAAGTGAGCGTGGAGAACGTCGGCGCCATCGACGCGCCGTACGGCTTCGGAGCCCACCCCTACCTCTCCCTCGGCACCCTCTGCGCTCTTGACGAGGCCCTCCTGGAGCTTCCCGCGGCTCAGTGGATCGCGGTGGACGAGCGGAAGATCCCCACCGGCCGCCACGACGTCGAGGGCACCGAGTACGACTTCAGGGTTCCCCGCCCGATCGGTGGGACGGAGCTCGACACCGCGTTCACCGGTCTGGAGCGCGGCGCCGACGGCCGGGTGCGGGTCACGCTGGCGGCCCCCGACGGGACCGGGGTCGAGCTGTGGGCGGGCGAGGGGATCGAGTGGCTCCAGCTCTACACCGGTGACACCCTGCCGGAAGGTCACCGCCGCCTGGGGCTCGCGGTGGAGCCGATGACCTGCCCGCCGAACGCCTTCCGCAGCGGTGAGGACGTGATCCGGCTCGCCCCCGGCGACCGCGCCGTCCACCACTGGGGGATCGGCCCGATCTGACCGGCGTCCCGGCCCGCCGCTGAGGGCTCGGGTCGTACGAGCGGAACCGGGTCAGACGGCTCGCGGCCACCGTGCCGTGGGTGTTGACCAGGTCGGTAGCAAAAGTCTCATACGCGCATCTTCGCCCTGACGTCGGTGCCGACCCCATGGGGGTGGTGCCACACTTGCGGAAGCATGTCGCCTAGGAGGTTTTTGTGAGGTTCCGCCCGTACGCCTGGATGCCCCGACCGCTCACGTGGCTGGCGCGGGTGCTCACCGTTCTTCTGGTGCTCGGGCTGTTGCTCGCCGGAGCGGGCGTATGGAGCGTGCGAGCCTCCTTCCCACAGCTCGAAGGCGAGCTCAAGGTGGACGGCTTGAAGGGAAAAGTCACCGTATATCGCGATAAGACGGGTATCCCGCACATATACGCAGACTCCCCAGAAGATCTCTTTCTCTCCCAGGGCTACGTCCACGCCCAGGACCGCTTCTTCGAGATGGACTTCCGCCGCCACGTCACCGCGGGACGGCTCTCGGAGATGTTCGGCTCGGCGACGCTCACCGAGGACAGGGTCATCAGGACCATGGGCTGGCGGAAGGTGGCCGAGAAGGAACTCCCCCTGCTCGACGAGCGGACCCGGCGCTACCTGGACGCCTACGCGGGCGGGGTGAACGCCTGGATGAAGCGGAACGACGGCTTCGCCGACAAGAGCCTGGAGTACGTGCTGCTGCGGGCGACCAGCCCGGACTACCGGCCCGAGCCGTGGACCCCGGCCGACTCGCTCGCCTGGCTCAAGGCGATGGCCTGGGACCTGCGCTCCAACATGACCGACGAGATCGGCCGGGCGCTCGCGGCGAGCAAGCTGCCGCGCGGCCGGGTGGAGCAACTCTGGCCCGACTACCCGTACAAGACCAACCAGCCGATCGTCACCCGGGGCTCGGTCGGCGAGCGCGGGTTCCGCCAGGACGAGGAGCCGAAGACGTCCGAGCCCGAGCCGTCAGGGGTGGCGCCCGCCACCGGGGCGCTCACCCGGGCCGCCGAGGCCATCCGCGCGGTGCCGAGCCTGATGGGCGACCCGGCGGGCGGCAGGGGCATCGGCTCGAACTCCTGGGTGGTCGGCGGCGAGCACACCGAGTCGGGCAAACCGATCCTCGCCAACGACCCCCACCTGGGGCCGGGCATGCCCTCGGTCTGGTATCAAGCCGGGCTGCACTGCCGCGTCAAGAGCCCCGAGTGCCCGTTCGACGTCACCGGATTCACCTTCTCCGGCGTGCCCGGCGTGGTCATCGGCCGCAACGACAAGATCGCATGGGGCTTCACCAACCTCGGCCCGGACGTCGCCGACCTCTACCTGGAGCGGATCAAGGACGATTCGTACCTGCTCATGGGCGAGTGGAAGCCGATGACCACCAGGACCGAGACGATCAAGGTGGCCGGGGGCGAGGACGTACGGCTCACGGTGCGCGACACCATGCACGGGCCGATCATCTCGGACGTCCTGGAGAGCGCGAAGGACACGCTGCCCGGCATGGACGCGGTCTTCGAGGAGAAAGGCGACGCGGTCGCGCTCAAGTGGACCGCCCTGGAGCCGGGCAGGACCGCCGACGCGATCTTCGAACTGAACGTCGCTCAGGACTGGCAGCAGTTCAGGGCGGCGGCGAGCAGGTTCGAGGTGCCCGCGCAGAACCTGATCTACGCCGACACCGAGGGCAACATCGGCTACCAGGCCCCCGGGCGGATCCCGGTGCGGACCCGCGGCGACGGCACCTGGCCGGTGCCCGGCTGGACCGGTGAGTACGCCTGGCAGTCGACGATCCCCTTCAACGAGCTGCCCAGCCTCTACAACCCGCCGGAGGGCTACATCGTGACCGCCAACAACGCGGTCATCGACCCCGCCCGATATCCGTACAACCTCACCAAGGACTGGGCGTACGGATACCGCTCCCAGCGCATCCTTCAGCGCCTCCGCGAGGCGCTGAAGGACGGCGGCAAGGTGGGCGTGGCGGCGATGAGCGCGCTGCAGCAGGACAGCGACAACGGCTTCGCCCGCTTCCTGGTGCCCAAGCTGCTCGACGTCGAGATGGCCGGGCCCGCCAAGGACGCCCGCGAGCTGCTGCGCGAGTGGGACCACGGGCAGGGCGCGGACTCGGCTCCCGCGATGTACTTCAACGCCGTCTGGCGGCACCTGCTCGTCGAGACCTTCAACGACGATCTCCCCGAGGGGGCCTGGCCCCAGGGCGGCGACCGCTGGTTCGAGGTCGTACGGGTCATGCTCGACAAGCCGGACGAGGCGTTCTGGGACGACACGACCACCCCGCGCGCCGAGACCCGCGACGACATGCTGCGACGGGCGATGGCGAGGGCCTACGACGAGCTGAACGGCCTGCTCGGCCCGGACGTCAAGGACTGGCGCTGGGGCGACCTGCACTCCCTGGAGCTCGTCCACCAGACCTTCGGCACCTCGGGGATCGGCCCGATCGAGTGGCTGTTCAACCGGGGTCCGTTCCCGGTCGCGGGCAGCGACGACGCGGTCAACGCCGCGGGGTGGGACGTACGGGACGGTTACGCGGTGAGCTGGCTGCCGTCCATGCGGATGGTGGTGGACCTGGCGAACCCGGACAAGTCCCGATGGATCAACCTGACCGGCGCCTCCGGCCACGCGTTCCACGACAACTACTGGGACCAGGCGCCACTGTGGGCGCGCGGCGAGACCACCCCCATGCTCGCCGGCCAGGAGGCCGTCAAGAAGGCGGCCACCCACACCCTGACGCTCAGCCCTTGAGGCTCCGCTGTCAGGGCGTCAGGACGCGGGACTCGCCGACGGCGAGGTCCCACAGGTCGGCGCGGTCCCGCCCGGCCTGCGCCCACGCCACCCTCGCCTCCTCCACCGGCGCGAGGAACGACTCCCCCGACAGGACGAACGTGCCCCAGTGCATGGTCGCCATCCGGCGCGCCCCCACGTCCTGGCACGCCCGCACGGCCTGTTCGGGATCGACGTGCGCGGCCTGCATGAACCAGCGGGGCTCGAACGCTCCCACCGGCATCAGGGCCAGGTCGATGCCGTCCGGGTAGCGGGCGCCGATCTGCGCGAAGCGCTCACCGTACGCGCTGTCCCCGGCGAAGTAGATCGTCTGGTCGTCGGAGGCGATCACCCAGCCGCCCCAGAGGGTCTTGCAGGTGTCCCAGATCGACCGGCGGCTCCAGTGGTGGGCGGGGACGAAGTCGAAGCGGACGTCCCCCACCCGGGTGCTCTCCCACCAGTCGAGCTCGGTGACGTCACGGAATCCGCGCCGGGTGAACCAGGACCTGAGCCCGGCCGGTACCAGGACGGGCGTGTTGCGCGGCAACCGCCGCACCGTCCACGCGTCCAGGTGGTCGTAGTGGTTGTGGCTGATCACCACGGCGTCGATCCTGGGCAGGTCCGCCCACGCGACGCCGGGCGGGGTGAGGCGGGGCCGGTGGACACCGACGATCTTCCTCGCCCAGACCGGATCCGTGAGAATGGTGAGCCCGCCGATCTGCACCACGTACGTCGCGTGTCCCACCCAGGTGACGACCGCCTCGGTCCCCGTCAGCCGTGGGAGCCCGTTCCTGTGGACCGGGATGCGGTCCGCGTCCCCGACGTCGGGCCGGAGCGTGCCGTGCCAGGCGACCGCCAGCAACTCCTGGAACGTCGGGATCGGCGAGGTCAGCCGGTCCCTGAAGCCATCCGGCCACGATCGTCTCGGCAGGGGCTCCGGCCGCCTCGGCGGCGCGGGCGGTAGGGGAGGCGCGGGTCGCACGGAGGTCCCGGACCGTACGGGGAACTCCGTCCCCGTCGAGGTTCCCGTCGAGAAGGCCATCGCGGGGGCCGTCGAGGGGGCGGAGAGCACGGAGGAACGGGATGCCGCCTCGGCGATGGCCGTACGCGGTCCTGAGGGGCGATCCCGCACCGCCCGGCCGGCGGTGCGGCCCAGTTTCCTGAGGGCTCGCGCCGGTCGCGCGGTGAAGCGGGCCGACCATCCGGGACGCCACGGAGGCACCGCGACGAGGCCGTCGAATTCCGCGGGCAGGTGGGAGGCGGTTGCTGGGTGGGAGGTCTGTGACATGGGCGGCCCCCTTCGGTCATCGACAGCTCACCCCTTGTAGATCCCCCCACAGCGGGATTCATTCCTTTTGTGGGGATCTGGTGTTACGCCACCAGGGCGACCTTCGGACGTAGTTGCCGTCCTCCAGGTTCGCCAGCCGCTCGAAAAGGTTCCACGAAGCCTGGTTTCCGCAGATCATCATGGAGACGACCACCGCGACGACGTAGAGCGGGAGCATCGGCAGACCCACGCAGCACATGTACTGGGAGGCGTGCCGGTCCTCATGCTTGAGCAGGGCGCCGGTGAGAAAGCCCTCCGGGTGCTTGGTCAGCACCACGTTCCCCACGGTGAACGCCGAGGCGATCGGGAACCCGAAGCGGTAGCCGTACGCCAGGAGCAGCCCGTCGGGCCCGGGCGTCACCTGGGCGCGGCCGACGCGCGCCAGGAGCAGCCCCAGCGGTGTGGACAGGTTGACGTAGTTGAGGGTTCGCCGTACTCGATGTAACCGCCGCATACCCGGATTGTCCGCCATCGGGGCGGCGAGCGACAGACGCCCCGGGACGCCGAGCGGGGGCCGCGTCAGGGAGCGGACGTGCCCGGTGGTGCGGGTGGGGTCTGGGAGCCGGGAGGGACCCGGCCGGGCGGGGTCTGATCCGGCCCGGTCCGGTCGGGCTGTACGGAACCGGGTACGACCGAGTCGGGCGGCGCAGCACCGGACCGGGCCGGGCCGGGGGCGGCCGAGCCGGACCGAGCCGGGCCCGGCGGAATCCCCGGGTCGGACGTCGCGGGCGAGGGCGGAGAACCGGGCGGGAAACCGGACGGAGGCGGGGAATCCGGCGGTATCGGCGCGGACTCGGGACCGGAGCGGTAGCCGTCCGAGGTGGGCGGCCACGTCCCGCCCAGGATGGCCGACGGCGAGAGCATGATCCCCACCGTGACCGCCGCGAGCCCTCCGTAGAGGTAAAGGTAACCGGACAGGTCGTTGGCGATGACCAGGTCGCCCTCCGGCCGTCCGGAGATCCAGATCATGGTGATCAGCGCCCAGCCCGCCACGAACGCCACGGCCGCGGACTTGCCGTGCGTCATCCGGCCGGCCCCGTAGGGGATCGCGAACAGCAGGGCGAGGCAGACGACGGCGGAGACCGGGACGGGCCTGATGTACCAGGAGTGCTGGAAGCCTCCCAGAACGCCCAGCAGCAGCCCGAGCACGAAGAGCACGGCGTTCGTCGCCACGGCGACAACCGTCTCCGAGGGCGCGCGCACAGCCGGGACCTGCTCCATCACAAGCATCGAGGCTAGTGGATCCCGGCGAAGAGATCGTCCTCACGGTCGTACGGCTCGCCGAGCCCACCCATTTCGATCGGCGCTCCCTGGCCCGCGGGACCCCGTACACCGGAGCGGAGGATGAAGTGCTCGACCCCGAGGAGTTCCTGGCCGACGTCGTTGGACAGGGCGAACCAGGGCGGGCTCACGCTGATCTGGGTGGCGTGCGCCCGCAACGCCTCGGTCTTCCTGCCGATGTGGGCGCGGGCGTCGATCTCGGTGGTGACGTCCCCGTCCGCGCAACCGAACGGCAGGTCGTCGACCGGCTCGACGAGAAAGGGGGTGCCGCTCTCGCGCATCGCCTCCTCGCTCCTGTACAGCACGGATCTGGGGACGGCGGTGTGGTAGAACTTCGCGACCCGCCACGGCCCGTCCCCGCCGAGCACCTCTCCGGACGCCCCACCGGCCCTCTCACCAAGCGCCACTCCACCCCCTCCACCGGACGCCCCACCGGCCCTCTCGCCGGGCACCTCGCCGCCCCCTCCACCGGGGGCCTCCCCGGACGCGGAAGCGCCCTCCGAGCGGGTCACGGAGCCCGAGAACACCCCGAACCCCGGGTCGGCGGCCAGCTCGACGGCCCGCCAGGCGACGCGGTGGGCCTGGATGTGGTCGGGGTGGCCGTAGAAGCCGTTCTCGTCGTAGGTGACGAGCACCTGGGGCCGCACCTCGCGGATGATCCTCGCGAGCTCGCCCGCCGCCTCGTCCAGGTCGGCCCCCCAGAAGGCGTTCTCCCTGTGGTTGGAGGCGGCGCCCATCATGCCCGAGTCCCTCCAGCGGCCGGGGCCGCCCAGGAAGCGGTGGTCGGTGACGCCGAGCGCCGCGCAGGCCGCGGCGAGCTCCCCGACGCGATGCTCGCCCAGCGTGTCGTCGCGGTCGGCGGTCAGGTGGGCCAGCTCCGGGGGGATGACCTCGCCCTCCTCCCCCAGCGTGCAGGTCACCAGCGTGACGTGCGCGCCCTCGGCGGCGTACCTGGCCATGGTGGCTCCGCTGCCGATCGTCTCGTCGTCCGGGTGGGCGTGTACGAGCATGAGGCGCCGATCAGTCATGCGTCCGAGGGTATCGATGCCGGGCATCGCCCAGAACCTCCGAATTCCCTTACCGGCGGTCCCTGGAAAACAAGACACTCGATGCGGAACTGGCAAGATGGCTCGTATGAGTGAGAGCTTCCCTCGCCTGCACGCCAGAACCCGTCGATTCACCCTCGGGGTGCCGCGCGGCTTCACGATCGCCCCGGGCGGTGACCGCGTCGTCTTCCTCCGGACCAGGAGCGGCTTCGACCCGGTGACCTGCCTGTGGGAGTACGACGTCCTCAGCGGCACGGAACGGCTCATCGCCGACCCTCGCGCGCTGACGGCCGACGAGGAGGACCTGCCGCCCGAGGAGCGGGCGCGCCGCGAGCGGAGCAGGGAGCAGGCCGGGGGCATCGTCGGATACAGCACCGACTCGGCGGTGACCGTCGCCGCGTTCGCGCTCTCCGGGGGCCTCTACGTCGTCGACCTGAAGACCAGGAACGTACGGCGGCTGACGACCTCCGGGCCGGTGATCGACCCCCGGATGTCCCCCACCGGCGTCCACGTCGGCTATGTGACCGGCGGCGCGTTCCACATCCAGGACCTGGAGGACGAGGTCGACCACGCGCTGGCCCGTCCCGAGTCTCCCGAGGTGACGTACGGCCTCGCCGAGTTCATCGCCGCCGAGGAGATGGACCGTATGCGGGGCTACTGGTGGTCGCCGTCGGGTGAGGCGATCCTGGTCGAGCGGGCCGACGACTCACCGGTGCAGCACTGGCACATCGCCGACCCGGCCAACCCGGCCCGCCCCGCCACCGAGCAGCGCTACCCCGCCGCCGGTACGCCCAACGCCGGGGTCGAGCTCTTCGTCCTCACCCTCGACGGGGCCCGCGTCCCGGTGCCCTTCGACGACGAATACCTCGTCAACGCCGGCTGGGACGCCCACGGCCTCTCGATCGTCACCATGACGCGCGACCAGCGGACCATGCGGCTGTTCGACGTCGACCCCGCCACCGGCACCTCCACGCTCGTCCGTGAGGACACCGACCCCGCCTGGGTCGACATCGTCACCGGTGTTCCCGGCCACCTGTCCGACGGCAGCCTCGTCTGGGCCGCCACCGCCGAGGGCGGCCATCGCCTGATCGTCGGCGACTCCCCCGTCACGCCGCCCACCCTCCAGGTCCGCCAGATCCTCGACATCGACGGCGAGACCGTGCTCTTCCGCGCAAGCGGTGAGCCCACCGAGATCGCCGTCTGGGCCTACCGGCGGGGCCAGATCACCCTGGTCAGCCCGACCGAGGGCGGCGTCTACAGCGGCCACACCGCGGGCGGCACCCTGGTGATCACCGGCCAGACCCTGGGCAGCGAGGGTTCGGTCACCCGCGTCCTGCACAACGGCACGCCCCGCGGCCACATCACCTCCCACGCCGAACGTCCCACCCTGGACCTGCGGGTCTCCCTGATCAAGGCGGGCGAGCGTGACCTGTCCACCGCCGTGCTCCTGCCCGCCGGGCACGTGCCGGGCTCGGCGAGGCTGCCGGTCCTCATGGACCCGTACGGCGGACCGCACGCCCAGCGCGTGCTCGCCGCGAGCGGAGCGCACCTGACCAGCCAGTGGTTCGCCGACCAGGGCTTCGCGGTGGTCGTCGCCGACGGCCGCGGCACCCCGGGGCGCGGCCCGGAGTTCGAGCGGGCCGTCCTGCACGATCTGGCCACCCCGATCCTGGAGGACCAGATCGACGCCCTGCACGGCGCCGCCGCGCGGTTCCCCGACGACCTGGACCTGTCGCGGGTCGGCATCAGGGGCTGGTCGTTCGGCGGCTACCTGGCCGCCCTCGCCGTGCTCCGCCGCCCCGACGTGTTCCACGCGGCCGTCGCCGGTGCCCCGGTGACCGACTGGCGCCTGTACGACACCTGCTACACCGAGCGCTACCTCGGCCATCCCGACGAGGGCCACTACGACTCCTCGTCGCTGTTCGCCGACGCCGAGAAGCTGGACCGCCCCCTGCTGCTGATCCACGGCCTCGCCGACGACAACGTGGTCGCCGCGCACACCCTGCGCCTGTCCTCCGCCCTGCTGGCGGCGGGCCGCCCGCACAACGTGCTGCCGCTGTCGGGGGTGACCCACATGACCCCGCAGGAGACCGTGGCGGAGAACCTCCTGCTCCTCCAGGTCGACTTCCTGAAGAAAGCCCTGTCCTGAGCTCTCCTCGGTAAGGCTCTGTCCCGAGCCTTACCGAGGTTGTCGGTGGTTCTGGCCAGGAGGGTTGCGAAGGTGCGAGCCGTGCGAGCCCCGCTCTCATCGGGAGGTGCCGTGCCAGCTGCTCCACAGTGCCGCGTACGAGCCTCCGGCCGCGACCAGCTCCTCGTGCGAGCCGAGCTCGCTGACGCGGCCGTCCTCCACCACCGCGACGCGGTCGGCGTCGTGGGCCGTGTAGAGGCGGTGGGCGATCGCGATGACCGTACGTCCTTCGAGGACGGCGGCGAGCGAGCGCTCCAGGTGGCGGGCGGCGCGGGGGTCGATCAGCGAGGTGGCCTCGTCCAGGACGAGGGTGTGCGGATCGGCGAGGACCAACCGGGCCAGGGCGAGCTGCTGCGCCTGGGCGGCGGGGACGGCCTCGCCGCCGGAGCCGACGACCGTGTCGAGCCCTTCGGGCAGGGCCTCGACCCATTCCCAGGCGTCGACGGCCTCCAGCACCTCGCGGACCCGTGCGTCGTCGGCGTCGGGCCTGGCGATCAGCACGTTCTCGCGTACGGTGCCGCGGAAGACGTGGTGCTCCTGGGTCACCAGGGCGACGTGGCCGCGCAGGTCGTCCAGGGGGAGCTCGACGAGCGGGACGCCGCCGACCGCGACCGAGCCGGTGCGGGGGCCGTGGATGCCCGCGAGCAGGCGTCCTAGCGTGGACTTGCCCGCCCCCGACGGGCCGACCATGGCGAGCCGCTCCCCCGGCCTGATCGTGAGGTCGATGCCGTGCAGCACGTCGTGGCCCTCACGGTAGGCGTAGCGGACGTCGTCGGCCCTCAGCTCGCTGCCCTCGGGAGCGGCGGAGGTGGCCTCGCGGTCGTCGGGCACCTCGGCGACGCCCAGCAGGCGGGCCATGGAGGCGCCGCCGACCTGGAGCTCGTCGATCCACATGAGCAGCCGGTCGAGCGGGTCGATGAGCTGCTGGACGTACAGGGTGGCGGCGGTGACCTGCCCCAGCGATACCCAGCCCCGGGTGTAGAAGAGGCCGCCGATGACGAGCGTCGCCACGATCGGGATCACGTAGCCGAGCTCGACCGTGGGGAACCAGACCGTGCGCAGCCCCATCGTGTATCTCTCGGCCGCCCACGACTCGGCGATGTCGGCGTCGGTGCGGCGGTGGCGCCGGTCCTGCAGGCCCAGGGCCTCCACGGCGCGGGCGCCGTTCACCGTCTCGGCGAGGCCGTCGGTCATGTCGGCGTACGCCGCGCTCTCTCGCAGGTATCCGTCTCTGGCCCGCTTGAGATACCAGCGGGTGGAGATCCACAGGACGGGGACGGCGAGCAGCGAGGGCAGCGCGAGCAGCGGCCCGACCAGCAGCAGCGCGCCGACGGTGATCACGCAGGTGACGAGCGCGATCAGGGTCTCCGGCACGGCGTGCCGGACGGTGCGCGACAGCGAGTCGACGTCGCGGGAGGTCCTGGAGATCAGGTCGCCGGATCCGGCGCGCTCGACCGTGGACAGCGGCAGGCCGAGCACCCGCCCGACGAACTCCTCGCGCAGCTCGGCGAGGACCTTCTCCCCGAGCCTGGAGGAGAAGTAGACGGCGAACCTGACCAGCACCGCCTGGGCGACCACGAAGCCGCCGATGGCGAGCGACACCCCGGTGACGTCGATCCCCGAGTCGTCGTGGACGCCCTGGACGAGGCCACCGAGCAGCCACGGCGCCGTCAGGCCCGCGACGGCGGCGAGGGCGTGCAGGAGGAGCGCCACGGTCAGGTCGCGGGGGTACTTCAGGGTGAGCCTGCGGGCGTACGCGCGGACCTGCGACTGGTCGGCGACGGGCAGGATCTGCCTGCTCATCACGCTTCTCCCCGGGTGACGACGGCGGCGTAACCGGGGTGGGCGGCGAGCAGCTCCCGGTGCGTGCCCTGGGCGCGCACGACGCCTCCTTCGACGTAGACGACGTGGTCGGTGCGGTCGAGCACCAGCGGGCTCGTCGTGCAGACCAGCGTGGTCCTGCCCGCGCGTGCCTTGGCCAGCCGGTCGGCGATGCGCGCCTCGCTGTGGGCGTCGACCGCGCTGGTGGGCTCGATGAGGATGAGCACCTCCGGGTCGAGGGTGAGCGCCCTGGCGAGCCGGAGCCGCTGCTGCTGGCCGCCGGAGAACTCCCGGCCCGCCTCGGCGACGCGCCCGCCGAGGCCGCCGGGCAGCGCCTCGACGATGTCCTCGGCGCACGCGACCCGCAGCGCCCGGCCCAGCTCCTCGTCCGTGGCGCGCCCTGTGACGTCGAGCTCGTCCCTGAGCACTCCGGCGAACAGTCTCGCGTCGTTGCCGGCGACGAGGATCCGGCGGCGCACCTCGGAGACCGGCAGGGTCGCGAGCGACACGTCGCCGAAGTCGACGTCGCCCTCGCCGTAGCGGCCGAGCCGGTCGGCGATGGCCTCGGCCTCCTCGGGGACGGCCGCCGCGACGGCGGTGAGCATGCCGGGACGCACGGCGACCCCGGAGGCGACGTCGCGCAGCAGGCCGCCCTCCGAGCGGCCGGTGCCGCCCTCCACCTCCGGCCTCAGCGAGAGGATGCGCACCACCCTGCGGGCGGCGACGTGCCCCTTGGTCAGCTTGTCCGCGGCCTCGGTGAGGGTGCGTACGGGGGCGATGAGGAAGGCCGCGTAGCCGTAGAAGGCGACGAGCTGGCCGGCGCTGATCTCGCCGCGCGTCGCGAAGGTCGCGCCGAGCCAGGTCACCGCGGTGACCAGCAGCCCGGGCAGCAGGACCTGCGCGCCCTCCAGCATCGACTCCACCGAGGCCACCCGCACCCCCGCCCGCCGCACCCGCTGGGACTCGGCGCCGTAGCGGTCGGCGAAGACCCGCTCGCCGCCGATGCCGCGCAGCACCCGCAGGCCGGAGACGATGTCCGCGGCGCGGGTGGAGAGGTCGCCCTGCAGGTCGCGGTGGGCGTTCTGGCGGTGGTGCAGCGGCCTGAGCAGGGGGGCGACGGCGACCGCCATCACGGGCAGGCCCGCCAGCACCATCAGGCCGAGCGGCGCCGAGCTGCTCAGCAGGATGACGGTCACGACGACGACGGCGACGGCCGCGCCGCCGCCCCGGATGAGGATGTCGATCGTGTTGCCGATGTGGGCGATGTCGGAGTTGCCGACGCTGACGACCTCGCCGGTGGACATGCGCTTGGGCAGGGTCGCGCCCAGCCTGGTCGCCTGCCTCGCGGTGACCTGGACGGTCCGGTAGGCGGCGGCGAGCCAGTTGTAGACGGCCATCCGGTGGCGCAGGATGCCCGCGACGGCCTGGGTGACGCCCAGGGCGAGCACCACCCCGCCCCAGGTGGTCAGGGAAGGCACGTCCTTCGCCGTGATGGCGTCGATCCCCTTGCCCATGGCGTACGGCACGAGGGCCATCGCGAGCCACCACAGGATGGCGTAGGCGATGCCGAGGAGCAGCGGGCCCATCTGCGCGCGGGCCACCCACCACAGGTATCCGAAAGGGCTGCGGGCATCGGGAACGCCGGGGTCGGCGACAGGTAGGGAGCGCATCTCACAGCAAGGGTCACAAACTTCGACCAGGCCCGGCAAACCATTTTCGGCCTTCCCGGCGTGTCGCCGTCAATTGGGGTTGACAAGCACATCACGTCAACCTAAATTGACAGACATGAGCGATACGGCACAACTGGCATCCGACGCCGGCAGCCGCGATCCGGCCGTCGGCCTGCGGGCCGTACGGGCACTGCGGACACTGGTCGACCGGCTGGAGGCACTCCAGGTGGAGAACGCACGCGAGCAGGGCTGGTCCTGGCAGGAGATCGCGCACTGCCTGGAGGTCACCCGGCAGGCGGTGCACAAGAAGTACGCGGGTGGCCGAGGTTTACTGAGACGGGAGAGATAGCGATGTTCGAACGGTTCCATCACGATGCCCGCCAGGCGGTGGTCCTCGCCCAGGAGAACGCCCGCAAACTGCGGCACGACGTCATCGGCACCGAGCACATCCTGCTCGGCCTGCTCGCCCAGCCGGAAAGCGTCTCGGCGCGGGTGCTCGGCCGCCACGGCCTCGACCACGCCCGCGCCTACCGGTCGGTCACCCGCCTCACCCCCTCAAAGCCCGGCGACGCGCTCGACGCCGAGGCGCTGGAGTCGATCGGCATCGACCTGTCCGCCGTGCGGGAGAAGGTCGAGGCGACCTTCGGACCCGGCGCGCTGGACCGCAAACCCGACATCCAGCGGCGGGGCCGGCTGTTCGGCTTCCACGTCCCCTTCAGCCCTCGGGCGAAGAAGACCCTGGAGCTGTCCCTGCGCGAGGCCGTGAACCTCAAGCACAAGCACATCGGCGACGGCCACATCCTGCTGGGCATCCTGCGCGACGGCGGAGGGCGGGGCGGCGAGGTCCTGGCCGACGCGGGCATCGACGCCGCGACCCTGCGACGGGAGATCGTGAGCGAGCTCGGCCGTCCACCCGGAGGCCCCGGAGGACGCCGGCCCTGACGGGGGGCGGAAACCACACCCGGCACGTCACCGGCTCGGGACGGTGAAGGCGGCCACGCCCGGACACCGACGGCCTGGAACGGTGAAGGCGGAAACCACACCGGCCAGGGAAAACCGGAAAGCGGGAGCCGCGCCCGGTGTGGGGCGGCTCCCGCTTCCGGGAGATCTACTTCGCGGCTCGCAGGTAGTCGCGGTTCATCTGGGCGATGGTGTCCAGCGGGATGCCCTTGGGGCAGACCGCCGTGCACTCCCCGGTGTTGGTGCAGCCGCCGAAGCCCTCCGCGTCCATCTGCTCGACCATCGCCTTGGCGCGGGAGTCGCGCTCGGGCTGGCCCTGCGGCAGCAGGGCGAGGTGGGTGATCTTGGCAGCCGTGAAGAGGGAGGCCGAGCCGTTCGGGCAGGCGGCGACGCAGGCGCCGCAGCCGATGCAGGTGGCCGCGTCGAACGCCGAGTCGGCGTTGTCCTTCTTCACCGGGACGCTGTGCGCGTCGGGGGCCGATCCCGCGGGGACCGAGACGAAGCCGCCCGCCTGGATGATCCGGTCGAACGCCGAGCGGTCCACGACCAGGTCCTTCACCACCGGGAAGGGCGCCGCGCGCCACGGCTCGATGGTGATGACCGCGTTGTCCTCGAAGTGCCGCATGTGCAGCTGGCAGGTGGTGGTGGCCACCTGCTCGCCGTGCGCGACCCCGTTGATGACCATGCCGCACATGCCGCAGATGCCCTCGCGGCAGTCGTGGTCGAAGGCGATCGGGTCGTCGCCCTCCAGGATGAGCCGCTCGTTGAGGACGTCGAGCATCTCCAGGAAGGACATGTCCGGTGACACGTCCTCGACCCGGTAGTTGACCATACGGCCCTTGTCCTCGGGCCCCTTCTGCCGCCAGATCTTGAGAGTGAGGTTCACTTGTAACTCCGCTGGCTCATCTTGACGTACTCGTAGTCGAGATCTTCCTTGTGCAGGATCGGGCCCTGCTCCCCGTACTCCCAGGCGGCGACGTAGGCGAAGTGCTCGTCGTCGCGCAGGGCCTCGCCGTCGGCGTCCTGCGACTCGGCGCGGAAGTGGCCGCCGCAGGACTCGGTGCGGTGCAGCGCGTCGATGCACATCAGCTCGGCCAGGTCGAAGAAGTCGGCCACCCGCCCGGCCCGCTCAAGCGCCTGGTTGAGCTCCCCGGCCTCGCCGGAGACCTTCACGTTCTTCCAGAACTCCTCGCGCAGCTCGGGGATCCGCTCCAGGGCCTTGCGCAGCGACTCCTCGGTGCGCTCCATGCCGCAGTGGTCCCACATGAGCCTGCCCAGCTCGCGGTGGTAGGAGTCGGCGGTGCGGTCGCCGTCGTTCGACAGCAGCCTGGCGATCTTCTCGCGCACCGCGACCTCGGCCTCCGCCACGGCCTCCTCGTCGACCTCGCCGTACGGACCGTTCGCGAGGTAGTCGCCGATCGTGGTCGGCAGCACGAAGTAGCCGTCGGCCAGGCCCTGCATCAGCGCGGACGCGCCGAGGCGGTTGGCGCCGTGGTCGGAGAAGTTGGCCTCGCCGATCACGAACAGGCCGGGGATCGTGGACTGCAGGTCGTAGTCCACCCACAGGCCGCCCATCGTGTAGTGGACGGCCGGGTAGATGCGCATCGGCTGGGCGTAGGGGTCCTCGCCGGTGATGCGCTCGTACATCTCGAAGAGGTTGCCGTACTTCTTCTCCACCGCGTCGCGGCCCAGGCGGCGGATCGCGTCGGCGAAGTCGAGGTAGACGCCCAGGCCGCCGGGTCCGACGCCGCGGCCCTCGTCGCAGACGTTCTTGGCGGCGCGGGAGGCGATGTCGCGCGGGACCAGGTTGCCGAACGCCGGGTAGATGCGCTCCAGGTAGTAGTCGCGCTCCTCCTCGGGGATCTCCGAGGCCGGACGGCTGTCGCCCCGCTCCAGCGGCACCCACACGCGGCCGTCGTTGCGCAGCGACTCCGACATCAGCGTCAGCTTCGACTGGTAGTCGCCGCTGACCGGGATGCAGGTCGGGTGGATCTGGGTGTAGCAGGGGTTGGCGAACATCGCGCCGCGCCGGTGCGCCCGCCAGATCGCCGTGGTGTTGCAGCCCTTGGCGTTGGTCGAGAGGAAGAACACGTTGCCGTACCCGCCGCTCGCCAGCACGACCGCGTCGGCCAGGTGCCGCTCGATCTCGCCGGTGACCATGTCGCGGACGATGACGCCGCGCGCCCGGCCGTCGGAGACGATCAGGTCGAGCATCTCGTGGCGGGTGTGCATCTCGACGGTTCCCGCCGCGATCTGCCGCTCCAGCGCCTGGTACGCGCCGAGCAGGAGCTGCTGGCCCGTCTGGCCGCGCGCGTAGAAGGTGCGGGAGACCTGCGCGCCGCCGAAGGAGCGGGTGTCGAGCAGGCCGCCGTACTCGCGGGCGAACGGCACGCCCTGGGCCACGGCCTGGTCGATGATGTTCACGCTGACCTGGGCGAGCCGGTAGACGTTGGACTCGCGGGCGCGGAAGTCGCCGCCCTTGACCGTGTCGTAGAACAGCCGGTAGATCGAGTCGCCGTCGCCCCGGTAGTTCTTCGCCGCGTTGATGCCGCCCTGGGCCGCGATGGAGTGCGCGCGGCGGGGCGTGTCCTGGTAGCAGAAGGACTTGACGTTGTAGCCCAGCTCGCCGAGGGTCGCGGCGGCCGAACCGCCCGCGAGCCCCGTGCCCACGACGATGACGTTGAGCTTGCGCTTGTTGGCCGGGTTGACCAGCTTGGCGCCGAACTTGCGCTTCTCCCAGCGGTCCTCGATCGGGCCTTCGGGAGCCTTGGTGTCGCGGATCGGCGCGCCCTCCGTATATCCCGGATATCCCGCGTGTCCCGTGCTCATGCCCCGCTCACCGCTCCTCGCTCACCACGCGGAAGATCCGCTCCTCGTACGCCGGCTCCCCGCACACCCCGCGAAGGACCCGCCTCTCGTTCGTCGCACCGGAGATCGGCTCCCCGTACGCCGCCGCGCCCGGCTCCGCTCACTTGATCACTCCGACCGCGACCGCGACCGGGACCGCGAGGAAGCCGACGACCAGCAGGGCGGACAGCCCCGTGGCGGCGGCCCTCAGCGAGCGGTAGCCTCGGCGGCTCGCCAGGCCGAGCGTCTGGAAGGCGCTCCACAGGCCGTGGCGCAGGTGCAGGCCGACCATGACGACCGCGAACACGTAGAACAGGGTGACCCACCAGCGGGACGGCGCGAAGCCCTCGACGAGGCGCTCGTACGGGGTGGAGCCGGCACCGGCCGGGTTCGCCGCGCCGAACGTCAGGTCGAGCAGGTGGTAGACCACGAACAGCACGATGACGACGCCGCCGTAGCGCATCGTGTGGACCGCGTAGCCGTTCGCCCGGGACCTGCGCCTCGCCGCGTACCTGACCGGGCGGGCCTTGCGCGCCCGCCTGGCCAGCGAGATCGCCGCCCACATGTGCAGGCCGACCGCGACGACCAGTCCGATCTCGACGACGGTCAGCAGGGTGCGGTGCGGGAGGATCGGCTCGCCCATGGTCCGCAGGAAGGCCGCGTAGGAGTTGAAGGACTCCGCGCCGAAGAAACTCTTGAGGTTTCCGGCCATGTGCCCGACGAGGAAGAGCACCATCACGGCACCCGTGACGGCCATCACGGCCTTCTTGCCGTTGGTGGAACCCAGGAAACCGCCCCGCCGCCTGGGTCTCGTCGACTTCGCGGGGGCGTCCGCCGAAGGTTTCACCGGCGCGGTGGCGGATCCGCGCTCAATCGTGGCAGTCACGTTCATCACGCTAGGTAGGAGGGTTTACCACCGTCCAAGTCATCGAGGATGTGGTTTCCATAGCCTGCGGCTATCACCTCTGCGCTTCTGCCGCTTCCGGAGGCGCGACCGCCCCGCTGTGCGAGCAATCTCACAACTTCCTTATGCGGCAATCTCCCATTTTCTCCCGTGTCGCCGTCGGCCCCGAATCCAAGGCCGGAGGATCCATGCGCTATAAATACCCGCACGTCCGGTATGTCCCGACAGGCATCCGCCCCCGGCGACCCCCTACGCTTGGGAAACGTGCAGCTCCAGCAACTCGCCTACTTCGTGGCGGTCGCCGAGGCCCGCCACTTCACCCAGGCCGCCGAGAGGATGCGCGTCGCCCAGCCCTCGCTGAGCAAGCAGATCAAGGCCCTGGAGGCCGAACTCGGCGCGTCGCTGTTCAGCCGCGCCCGGGGGAACGTCACGCTCACCCCCGCGGGCGAGGCCCTGCTCCCGCTGGCCCGCAGGATGCTGGCCGACGCCGAGACCGCGAGAAGCGAGGTCGGCGAGCTGGTGGGACTGCGCCGCGGCCGGGTCCGGCTGGGCGCGACCCCCTCGCTCTGCGCCGGGCTGCTCGCCGACGCGCTGGCCAGGTTCCACCACGCCTACCCCGGCATCGAGCTGTTCGTGGAGGAGGGCGGCTCCCGCGACCTGGTCCGCACCCTCGCCCGGGGCCAGCTCGACCTGGCGTTGATCATCATGCCGCTGCACAACGACGATCCCGCCCTCGTCACCGAGGAGATCCTGCGGGAGAACCTCGTCGTCGCCTCCCCCTCCGACGACCACCCCCGCAAGCCGTACGCGCGCATCGAGGAGCTGCGGCGGCGGCCGATGGTGATGTTCAGGCGCGGGTACGACCTGCGGGAGGCCACGCTCAGCGCCTGCAGGCAGGCCGGGTTCGAGCCCATGTTCGCGGTGGAGGGCGGCGAGATGGACGCCGTGCTGCGCTTCGTCGAGGCCGGGCTGGGCGTCGCCCTGGTCCCCTCGATGGTGCTGGACGGTCGTCCCGGACTGGCGGGCACCCCCCTGGCGCCCCCCGGACTGCGCCGCACCATAGCGATCGCGCACCGCAAGGACGTCGAGCCCACCCGGGCCGCCCAGGCCTTCCGCGCGACCCTGCTCCGCTTCCTCACCGAGGCCGCCCGCGACGGCAGCCTTCCGCAGGGGGTCGACCTGATCACCGAGAGCTGACGGTGCAGGAGGAGGCGGGAGCTTTGCCGCGTTCCCATGTGCGGAGCAGGCACGACGGCGGCCGGTGGATCAAGGTGACTGATCAACACCCTCTAAGTGCCGGTGTCGCACTATTCTACGTAGCGTCGACAGGTTCTCCCGATCAACGAAGAGGCGTCAGTGACCGCCCCCGCCAATGAAACGCTCACGCTCCTCCTCATCGAGGACGACGCGGGCGACGCCTTCCTCGTGGAGGAGCTGCTCAGCCAGGCGGACAACCCCCCCAAGATCATTTGGGTGCGCAGCCTGGCCGAGAGCCTGGAGCGCCTCACCGAGGACGTGCGATGCGTGCTCGTCGACCTCTCCCTGCCCGACGCGACCGGTCTTGAGGCACTGGAGCAGGTGCTGTCGATGGCACCGCACGCCGCCGTGCTCGTGCTGACCGGTCTGAACGACACCCACGTCGGTGTGGAGGCCGTCGCCGCCGGCGCGCAGGACTTCCTGGTCAAGCAGGACGTGGAGGCCCGCCTGCTGGCGCGGGCGATCCGCTACTCGATAGAGCGCAAGCGCGCCGACCTGGCCCAGCGCAGGCTGGTCCAGGCCGAGCTGCTCACCAAGGAGAACTCCCGCCTCGAACGCGGGCTGCTGCCGGTCCCGCTGCTCACCACCACGGTCCTGGACCACCACGCCCGCTACCTGCCAGGACGCAGGCGCGCCCTTCTCGCCGGTGACTTCTGGGACACCGTGCAGAGCCCCGACGGCGCCGTCCACGTGGTGGTCGGCGACGTGTGCGGGCACGGCCCCGACGAGGCCGCGCTGGGGGTCGCGCTCAGGATCGCCTGGCGGACCCTGGTCCTGGCCGGGCACACCGGCAACGAGTTGCTCACCACCCTGGAGTCGGTGCTCCGCCTGGAGCGCAAATCCGCGGAGATCTTCACCACCCTGTGCATCGTCACGATCGATCCCACGCTCAGCACCGCGCGGATGCACGTGGTCGGCCATCCGCCGCCGCTGCTCATCCGCGACGGCGAGATCGGCGTGGTGCCGGGCACCCCCTCGGGACCTCCGCTGGGGATCTTCCAGGGCATCGAGTGGTCGGAGATCGACGTCGAACTCGGCGACGACTGGTCGCTGCTGCTCTACACCGACGGCCTGATCGAGGCCACCGTGGGCGGCGGACCCGACCTGCTCGGCACCGAGGGCCTGCTCAGGCTCGTCCAGGAGCAGGGCGGGATCGAGCTCGACCGCCTCATCGAGCGCGTCGTCGAGCTGAACCGCGACGCGCTCAGCGACGACCTGGCGACCGTGCTCATCTCCAGGAACGGGAAGTGATGGCCGCCCGCTCCGACCGTTCCAGTCCGCGTCCTCTGCCCGCGTTCACCCCCGGTCGCGGGTTCGGGAACCTGCCGGTCGGACGCTGGTTCGCGTTCGCCGGGGTGGGCGTCGCGCTGGTCTTCATGATCTCGGCCGCCGTCACGGTCAACGCGATCGAGGAGACACGGGAGGCGAAGGAGGCGCTGGTCGACGTCGTCGACCCGGCGGCGCTGCGCCTGCTGGAGATCTCCAACACACTGACCTCGCAGGAGAGCTCGGTACGGGCCTACGGCAGGACCAACGAGGAGATCTCCCTCCAGGAATACCGCAAGGCGATCACCGCGGAGGAGAGCGCGCTGGGCACCCTCACCGCGCTGCTCCCCAGGATGCCGGAGGGGCAGGCGGTCGGCGCCGAGGTGGCCGAGCTGAAGGCCGCGGGAGAGGCCTGGCGGCGCGACTACGCCGAGAGGGTCATCGCCGCCGTGCCGACCCTCAAGACCGACGCGGCCCGGCAGAACGCCTCCGTCAACGCCACCCGCTTCAACGAGGTGCGCCAGTCCCTCGCGGTGCTCCAGAGACACCTGAACCAGCTGCACGACGCCGGTGTCGTACGGCTCGACGCCGGCTGGCAGGCCCTCTACGTCGCGCTCGTCGGGGTGGCCGCGGCACTCGTCGTGGCCGGGATCGCCGCGGTGCTCATCGTGCGGTACGCGGTGCTCCGCCCGCTGGCGGAGCTGAACCAGCAGGTCCGCGCGGTCGCCCAGGGAGACTTCGACCACAGGCTCAAGGTCGAGCGCCCCGCCGAGCTGTCGGAGCTGTCGGGCCACGTCGACGCGATGCGCCGCCGCATCCTCGCCGAGTGGCGCCTGTCCTCGGAGACGCAGCGCAAGCTGGAGGACCAGGCCGCGGAGCTGAAGCGCTCCAACGGCGAGCTCGAACAGTTCGCCTACGTGGCCAGCCACGACCTGCAGGAGCCGCTGCGCAAGGTCGCCAGCTTCACCCAGATGCTGGACCAGCGCTACGGCGACCAGCTCGACGAGCGCGCCAAGCAGTACATCGCCTTCGCCGTCGACGGCGCCAAGCGCATGCAGATGCTCATCAACGACCTGCTCGACTTCTCCAGGGTCGGCAGGATGGGCGGCGAGCGCACCGGGATCGACGCCACCGTGCCGCTCAGGGCCGCGCTGAACAACCTCGGCGCGACCATCGAGGACAGCGGCGCGACGGTGACCCACGACGAGCTCCCCGAGGTGCTCGGCAACCGTGCCCAGCTGACCCAGCTCTTCCAGAACCTCATCGGCAACGCGATCAAGTTCCATTCGCAGGACCCACCGGTGATCCACATCGGGGTGCGGCGCGACGGGGACATGTGGGAGTTCTCCTGCACCGACAACGGCATCGGCATCGACAGTAAGTACACTGACCGCATCTTCCTGATCTTCCAGCGCCTGCACGGACGGGACGTGTACGCGGGCACGGGCATCGGGCTGGCACTCTGCAAGAAGATCGTCGAATATCACGGTGGCCGGATCTGGGTCGACTCGGAAAACGGGGGAAGCACCCGGAGCGCCGGAACCACCGAAGTCACCGAGCCCGGTGAGAACGTCGAGAAGGCCCCGAGACGGGGTACGACCTTCCGCTGGACCCTTCCCACAGGAGATTTGGATGAATGACCTGCGCTGGATCGACGTGCTCCTGGTCGAGGACGACCCGGGCGACGTCCTGCTGACGCGGGAGGCGTTCGAGCTCAACAAGGTCCGCAACAAGCTGCACGTGGTGAACGACGGCGAGCAGGCCATGGCCTTCCTGCGCAAGGAGGGCGACTACGCCGACGCACCCAGGCCCGACCTGATCCTGCTCGACCTCAACCTGCCCAGAAAAGACGGCAGGGAGGTGCTCCAGGACATCAAGGCCGACGAGAAGCTCCGCGGGATCCCGGTGGTCGTGCTCACCACGTCGGAGTCCGAGGAGGACATCCTGCGCAGCTACAACCTGCACGCCAACGCCTACGTCTCCAAGCCGGTCGACTTCGACCAGTTCATCAGCGTGGTCCGGCGGATCGACGACTTCTTCGTGACCGTCGTCAAACTGCCCAGCTCCAACCAGCACTACTGACGGCCCGCGAGGGCGCGGGCGTGGGGATCGCATCGGTCGCCGGTGCCGCGTACTCGTCCGACGGCCCGCGAGGGCGCGGGGATGGACGAAGTCAGGGGTTGTCCTTTCGCCACATCTGTGCCTCCGGCCCGCCGAGACCTCCCTGTGATCGTCCACCTCGTGAGACGTCGCAGGCGAGGTACCCTTGGCAGACGAACGTGACAGGAATCACACCGGGGTAGTGAAATTGTGAGAGACCCCTTGCACACAACCCCTGGGGTCCGTCGTAACGTATCCCCCACCAATAAGCGCGCGCACGTGTGAGCCCGGCGCGACGATGGCCCGGACGCGCGGCACGACTGATACAACCCGGACACCTGGGCGAGCGGGGTCCGCGGGAGGTGGAGAGGTCTCGATGACCCAGACAACGGCCGAGAGCCCGGCCAGAAGGCAACGTGCGCAGATCAAGGAGCGCACTCTGCGAACGGACCAGTGGTGGCGCTATCCGCTGGTCACTTTCATCATCTTCACGGCATTCCTCGTCTACGCCACGTGGGCGATCTTCGATACAAGCTACTTCACGGCGCCGTACCACGCGCCGTTCGCGTCGCCCTGTCTGGCGACGAGCTGTCCGCCGGGCGCACGACTGTTCGGCCTCGCGCCCTTCGGCGACTGGTACACCCTGCCTCCCGGCCTGCTCATCCTCGGCCTTCCCGCGGGCTTCCGCTTCACCTGCTACTACTACCGCAAGGCCTACTACCGGGGGTTCTGGCTCTCGCCCCCGGCCTGCGGGGTGAACGAGCCGCACAGCAAGTACACCGGTGAGTCGCGCTTCCCGCTCATCCTGCAGAACGTCCACCGCTACTTCTTCTACGCGGCCATCGTCATCGGCCTCGTCCTCGCGCACGACGCGGTGAAGTCGCTGATCGAGAGGCCCGGCGGTCTGGGCACCTGGATCCTGGTCGTCAACGCGGTGCTGATCAACCTGTACACCCTGTCGTGCCACTCCTGCCGGCACATCACGGCCGGGCGCCTGAACCACTTCTCCAAGCACCCGATCCGTTACCGGGCCTGGGGATTCGTCTCCAAGCTCAACGCCAAGCACTCGCAGCTCGCGCTGATCTCCATGTTCTCCGTCATGGGCGCCGACCTGTACGTGCGCCTGGTCGCCAAGGGCATCATCGCCTTCCCGTTCGCATAAGGATCACCTGTGGAAATCGAGCGTCACGAATACGACGTCGTCGTCATCGGCGCCGGCGGTGCGGGGCTGCGGGCGGCCATCGAGGCCCGCCAGCAGGGCAAGCGGACGGCGATCGTCTGCAAGTCCCTGTTCGGCAAGGCGCACACGGTCATGGCCGAGGGCGGCGCGGCCGCCGCGATGGGCAACGTCAACAGCGACGACAGCTGGATGGTGCACTTCCGCGACACCATGCGCGGCGGCAAGTTCCTCAACAACTGGAGGATGGCCGAGCTGCACGCCAAGGAGTCCCCCGACCGGGTCTGGGAGCTGGAGGCGTGGGGCGCGCTGTTCGACCGCACCAAGGACGGCAAGATCAGCCAGCGCAACTTCGGCGGGCACGAGTACCCGCGGCTCGCGCACGTCGGCGACCGCACGGGCCTGGAGCTGATCCGCACCCTGCAGCAGCGGGTGGTCGCGCTCCAGCAGGAGGACGAGAAGACCCACGGCGACGCCGAGGCGTACATCAAGGTCTTCCAGGAGTGCACGGTCACCCGCCTGCTCAAGGAGACGGGTCCCGGCGGGAGCGGCGCGATCTCCGGGGCCTTCGGCTACTGGCGGGAGAACGGCAAGCTCATCCTGTTCGACGCCCCCGCGATCGTGCTCGCCACCGGCGGCATCGGCAAGTCGTACGTGGTCACGTCCAACTCGTGGGAGTACACCGGCGACGGCCACGCGCTCGCCCTGCTCGCCGGCGCGAAGCTGATCAACATGGAGTTCATCCAGTTCCATCCCACCGGGATGGTCTGGCCGCCCTCGGTGCGGGGCATCCTCGTCACCGAGTCCGTCCGCGGTGACGGCGGGGTGCTGAGAAACTCCGAGGGCAAGCGCTTCATGTTCGACTACATCCCGGACGTGTTCAAGGACAAGTACGCCACCACCGAGGAGGAGGGCGACCGCTGGTACACCGACCAGGCGAACAACCGCCGCCCTCCGGAGCTGCTCCCCCGCGACGAGGTCGCGCGGGCCATCAACTCCGAGGTGAAGGCGGGCCGCGGGTCACCCCAGGGCGGCGTCTATCTCGACGTCTCCACCCGTCTCCCGGCCGCCGAGATCGTCAAGCGGCTGCCGTCGATGCACCACCAGTTCAAGGAGCTGGCGGACGTCGACATCACCAAGGAGGCCATGCAGGTCGGCCCGACGTGCCACTACATCATGGGCGGCGTCGAGGTCGACGCCGACACCGGTGCGGCGGACGTGCCCGGCCTGTTCGCGGCCGGTGAGGTCTCCGGCGGCATGCACGGCTCCAACCGGCTGGGCGGCAACTCGCTGTCGGACCTGCTGGTGTTCGGCCGCCGCGCGGGCGCCGGAGCGGCCTCGTACGTGGACGGTCTCGCGGCCCGGCCGACGATCTCCGAGGAGTCCGTGGCCGAGGCGAGCGCGGAGGCTCTCGCCCCGCTGGAGCGCACCGGCGAGAACCCGTACGAGGTCCACCACGAGCTGCAGCGGACGATGAACGAGCTGGTCGGCATCATCCGCAAGGCCGAGGAGGTCTCCGAGGCGCTGGAGGCGGTGGAGAAGCTCAAGGAGCGGGCCCAGGGCGTCGGCGCGGCCGGCAACCGCATCTACAACCCGGGCTGGCACCTCGCCCTCGACCTGCGCAACATGCTCCTGGTCTCGGAGTGCGTCGCGAAGGCGGCGCTGCTGCGCCAGGAGAGCCGCGGCGGTCACACCCGCGACGACTTCCCCGGCATGTCGCCCGAGTGGCGGGCCAAGATCCTGCGCTGCTCCCTCACCCCGGACGCCTCCGGCATCACGGTGGAGGAGAAGGTGCAGCCTCCGATGCGGGACGACCTCATCACGCTGTTCGACCGGGACGAGCTGAAGAAGTACATCACCGAGGAAGAGCTGGCCGCCTTTGACGCGCTGGCCGAGGAGTAACCATGAGTTACAAGGCGAAGTTCCGCGTGTGGCGGGGCGAGGGCGGCGAGGGCAAGCTTGAGGACTTCACGGTCGAGGTGAACGAGGGCGAGGTCGTCCTCGACATCATCCACAGGTTGCAGGCCACCCAGGCTCCCGACCTCGCCGTCCGCTGGAACTGCAAGGCCGGCAAGTGCGGCTCGTGCTCGATGGAGATCAACGGCAAGCCGAAGCTGGGCTGCATGACCCGGATGTCCACCTTCACCGAGGAGGAGACGATCACCGTGACGCCCATGCGGACGTTCCCGGTGATCAAGGACCTCGTCACGGACGTGTCGTTCAACTACCAGAAGGCCAGGGAGATCCCGTCCTTCACCCCTCCGGCCGACGTGAAGCCGGGCGAGTACCGCATGCAGCAGATCGACGTCGAGCGGTCCCAGGAGTTCCGCAAGTGCATCGAGTGCTTCATGTGCAACAACGTCTGTCACGTCATCCGCGACCACGAGGAGAACAAGACCAACTTCGCCGGTCCGCGCTTCCTGATGCGGATCGCCGAGCTGGACATGCACCCGTACGACGTGGCCGACCGCAAGGACTCCGCCCAGGAGGAGCACGGCCTCGGCTACTGCAACATCACCAAGTGCTGCACCGAGGTCTGCCCCGAGCACATCAAGATCACTGACAACGCGCTGATCCCCATGAAGGAGCGCGTCGTCGACCGGAAGTACGACCCGCTGGTCTGGCTCGGCAACAAGATCTTCAAGCGTTCCAGCTCGAAGACCTGACCTTCCCGCGTCTCACGGCGTCGTCCACGGGCTCTCCCGGGGACGGCGCCGTTCGCGCTTTTTCACGGGCTTCAGGGCCTTCCTCCCGGCCTAAGGCTTCAGGGCCTTCGTACGGGCTCTCCCGGCCTGACCTTCAGGGCCTTCGTAGAGCCCTCCCTGCCGCCGTCTCCGGGAGCTTCGTACGGGCTCCCGGAGGCCTCAGTCCCGCCACAGTCGCCGAGTCTGCTTCCGCATGACGTCGTCGGCGCGGACGGCGAAGTCGTGAATGACCGTCAGCTCCGCGTCGCTGTAGTCCGCGGCGAGATCGGCGTAGGCCCGGTTGAGGTCCCCCAGGATCTCCTGCAGCGCGCGGTAGGGGCCCTCGCGCACCAGCTCGACGAGCACGCGGCGCCGGTCGGCGGCATCCCGGCCGCGGCGCACGTACCCCGCTCTCTGCAGGCGGTCCACCACCGCGGTGATCGCGCCACCGCGTGTCAGCCCCAGCCGTACGGCCAGGTCGTGGGGAGTGAGAGGGCCCTCCTTGTCGAGGAGGGCCAGGCAATTGAAGTCGGTCACGTTGATTCCGGCCCGGCCTGCCACACCGACGTGGAACAGCACCGAACGCATCGCCGTCAGACGTCCCTGATCGGACACGGCCATGATCATCTCTTTGCGGGCTTCCGGCTCCGTTGACACGGCGCCCCCTCTTTCCGTTCTCTTCAAAACGGAGAGACCCCAAATCAGAGAGTCTCTCTCATGCGACAAAGAGTGGCCGACCCTCCCGCGGGAGGATGCCCGCTCCTCCTGCCCAAACCGGCTCGCCCCTATCACGTCGAAACCGAATCATCTTCGGCATCGCCCCGAGGGCGGCCTTCCCGGACAACGCGCCGCTGTCCGCGCCCCGGCCGCGCCGCCCTGCCCACGGCTGCCCGCCGCGTCCACGACCGAGCGGCGGACGGCACAGGCCATCGTCGCCGCGCTCGGAAGGGCGGGGCGGGTCAGGTGGAGCGGCGGAAGAGACCGCGCTTCTTCTTGCCGGAGCCCTTACCGGAATCCTTGTCCGAGGACTTGCCGGTCTCCCGGCCGGGAATCGGATAGATCGCCGTCGAGCCGGGACCCGCGGGAGGCTGGTCGCCGCCGGGACGTGCCTCACCGGGACCGTCCTCGCCCGGCCCCTGACCGGGACCGTCCTGAGGCTGGGGTCCGAAGGTCATGACCTCGCCCTTCGACCCGCCCAGGTCGCCCTGCGGCTCCCGCCCCGACGGCGGGATGCCGTCCTTGAGGGGCCGGTCCTGCGAGGGAACCTGACCGGGAGCGTCATCGGTGACGGCCGGCCGCAAGTCGTCCAGCGGGTCGTCGCCCGGCCTGCTCCTGGCGGGCTCCTGCGGGAACGGCGCACCGGGGAACTCCGGCGCCCCCTGCGGGAGGCGTCCCTCACGGGAGTCCTGGCCGGGGTGCGGGGTGCCCTGGAAGGCCGCCACGCCGCCCTGAGGCGCCGGACCGTCCTGAAGCGTCGGGCCTTCCTGGAGCGTCGGGCCGTAAGGCGACTGACCGGGGGGCACGGGATACACCTGGCCGGTCCGCGGGTCGTACGGGGCACCGTGGCCGGTGGCCGGGGGCTGCTCGTGACCGGGCGCGGGCATGTACGCCGTCGTCTGGTCGTACCCGTGGGGATACTGCTCGGGGGTGTAGCCCTCCGGGTAGACCGGGGCGTACATCTGCATGGGCACGAAGCTGATGATCGGCGCGTAGGCCGTACCGCCCTGGTAGGGGCCGGCGGCGGCGTAACCGGGACCGCCGGGGTAGGCCATCGGGTCCATGCCGCGCGGACCGGCCCTGCGGATCGCCGCCGCGTGGGCCATCCGGCGCAGCCTGCCCTCGAAGATCAGCACGGCGAACAGCACCAGCAGCACCAGGATGAGCGCCGGGATGCCGAGCTGACGGCTCAGCGTGGCCCCGTCGAACTCGGAACCCGCGTTGCGGATCTCGTACACGGAGGTGCCCGAGGAACTCTGGTCGAGCGTGGCCGTGTCGGACGGCGTGGGATCGGCGGCGGGAAGCTGCTGGTTCGGGTCAGGGGTGGTCTGCGGGAACTGGGGTTCGCTGTTCTCCGTGTTCTCCGGCGTGTTGGCCCCGGCGGTCGGGACCACCGGGGGCGGCTCCTGGACCGGCGGCGGCGCGACCGCCGTCTCCGGCGGAGGCGGAGGGGCTGCCGTGGTCTTCGTGGGCTTGGGCTTCGGCGACGCCGGGACGGTTATCGTGGTCGTCACCGTCTCCTGCGGCACCTCGGGATCCTCGGTGACCGTGACGGTGACGACCGGCGTGGGCTCCTCACAGGGACCCGCGGGATCGACGTCACACCCCTCGACCTGCGAGGGTTCGATGACCATCGTCCTGACGGTCGCGCCGGCCGCGGAGGATCCGGCGAACGGCGCCACGGCGAACAGAACGACGCCGCTGAGTCCGACGGACATCGCGACGGCGGAGAACGCTGCCCTGCGCCGTGCTCGCGTCACCGGTGTCCTCCGTGCAATCAACCATGAACACGCCAAAGAAATACTAGTCGGGCAAAAATAACAGTAATCCGCGTTTTACAAAACGTGTCGCGACCGACGACGCCGCTGGATCCTCCGCTGCAGCCACAGAAGGCCGAGCAACGTCCCCACCCCCGCACCTACCGCCGGGAGACCCGTCGCCCCTGTCAGTACCGGGCTTGACTCGGCGACCGGCTGGACCTGACCGCTCGGACCGTCGAGATCCTGCGGCAGGGGCGCCCCCTGCGGACGCGAATCCTGTGAGACGGGGACCTGCGCGGCGGGGAAGGGACCCGCCTGCGGCAGCTGGAGACCGTTCGCGAGCCCCGGCATCTGACCCGCTCCCGCCATGCCCATCGAGATCGGCGGCGTCATGGCCCCCGGTACGCCGGGCTGAACGCCCGGCGCCTGCGGCCCGCCAGGCTGCCCCGCTCCCTGCCCGCCGGGAACCATCGGGCCGCCCACCGGCCCACCGGGACCCTGTTGCGGCACGCCGGGCTGTCCCGCCGGCCCCGGTTGCCCGATCCCCGGGTAGCCGGGAGGCATCGGCTGCCCCATGCCCTGTCCGGGCACGGCGGGCTGTCCGATGCCCGGGTAGCCGGGAGGCATCGGCCCGACCATCGGCCGGCCCGCTCCCGGGCCGGCGGCCTTCTTCCCGTTTCCCGGGTAACCGGGATAGAGGGGACCCATCTGCTCCAGGCCCGGTCCCATCTGCGGGAGAACCGGCTGACCGGGTCCCGTCTGCGGCATTCCAGGCAGCCCGGCCCTCTGCCCGCCGGGACCCGCCTGCCGCAGGAGAGCCCGCGGGTTCACTCCCTGCTCGCGCGCACCGGGCCGACCGGCCGCGTGCCGCTGCCCGCGCGCCTTCCGCCCGGCCGCCTTGCGGCCCGTCTGGACACCCGTGGCCGAGTGGTTCCTGCCGTTCTGCCCTTGGAGGGCGGGGGGCTCGGGCGCTCCCGCCGGCGGTATGGCGATCGCTCCTTGCCCCGGTGCCGTTCCCTGTCCCGGCACCGCCGTACCGGCCTCCGGCGCGGCCCCCTGAGCCGCGGCGCCGTCCGGAAGCCGTGTTCCCTCCTGCGGACGACCGGGAGGAAGCGGGGCCGTATGACGACCGGGAGGGAGCGGGACTGCGGGGCGACCGGGAGGGAGCGCGGCGGCCGAGCCACCGGGAGGAAACGGGGCCGCGGGGCGACCGGGAGCCGCCCCTTCGGGAACCCGGGCGGGGGCCACCGGAGACCCGGCCTCCCCGCGCCCGCCCGGCACCGTGTCCCGCGTCTCGTGGGAGGCCGCCGGACCTCCCGTCGCCCCCGGGGCGCCGGGAAGCGCGCCCGTCCGCGGGTTCACGGGCGCCCCGGCTCCCCGCGACGTTCCCTGATCGGCGGTGGCTCCGGCGGCGTTCGCCCCCGCGTCAGGACCCGAAGCGGGCGGCGCGACGAACGCCTTCCCGGCGAGATCGAGAAGGAACGCCGACATGCGCTGTTCGGCCCTCTGCGCCTCCGAGACATCGGGTGCGCCCAATGGTGCCTCCCCCGACTCCTCGGCCGTCTGGGGCACCTTGAGGACCATGCTGGCGGCACCTGGAGCTCCCACACCGCCGCGGGGCTCGGCGGGCCTCGCCTCCCGCGCGACGCGGGCGTGCTCCAGCGTCTCCGGCACCTCGGCGGCACCCCCGCCTCGCCGCATCACCGCGTCCGTGCTCTTGATCGTGTTCTGGGCCCGCTGGCTCACCGTCTTGCCGTCGGGGCCGATCGTCCGGGCCAGGGCGGACACCGTGAGATCACGCGGGCGCTCCGGCAGGGCGAGCAGCACGTCGACGGAGCCGCCCTCGGCGGGCAGGGCTCCGACCACGCACACCCCCGCCCCCTTCGGGAGGGGCGCCGACGACCTGGTCTCCTCCGGGCACTCGATGCCCCTGAGCGCCTCGGCGGGGGTCGTCAGGACCGCGAGCCGGGCGTCGGTGCCCGGCCCCCGCAGCCGGATCCGGTAGCGGATCACCCGCTCGGCGCCGCTCCCCCGTGCCCACGCGCCCGAATCGGCCACGGTGGTCAGGTCGAGGGGCGACGGGGCCGACTCGTCCAGCTGAACGGCGTACACCCCCGAGGCTCCGAGGACGAGCACTCCCGCTCCGACCGCTGACACGAACCCAGCACCACGCCACCTTAAGGTCACCGCATATCTCCGTTCCCCGGGTACGGACACGCGACATCGCCACGTCCAGTAGCAGTTATGTCACGCTGCGGAGTTGATCAATCCTTATTGAACCGACCTTGCCCATCGTTGAGGCGACCTTGTACCGCCCGGACGATTGGCAGGTCCGCGGGGAGCCACGCCACGTCGTAGAGCTCGCTCTCGGCCAGCCAGCGCAGGTCCAGATGCTCCTTCGCCTCGGGCCTGCCCTCGGCGACCACCGCGAGCCAGACCCGCAGGACGTAGCCGCCGGCGAGCGCCCAGTCGCCCCCGACGCGCTCGCCCACCTCGATCAGCACGCCGAGCTCCTCCTGGCACTCCCTGACCAGTGCCGTGTGCTCGTCCTCGCCCGGATCGACCTTCCCCCCCGGCAGCTCCCACCCTCCGGCCAACTCCGGCGGATCGGCACGCTGGGCGGCGAGCAGTCTCCCGTCGCCGTCGACGATGGCGGCGCCCACAACGACCTTTTCCATGGTTCTCGATTCTGTCAGCCCTGCTCCCGTGTCTTGAGTTGCGCGAGAACCTGGGGGTGTCGCAGCGGCCGGGTGAACCCCACGATCCCGGTGCGCTCCCGGTAGGTGGTGACCTTGATCGGCCCGCACAACCGGCACCTCGCCTCGACCATCTTGCCCGGGGAGACCACCAGCCCCACGTGGCCGGGACGGTCCGGGCCCGTTCCCGGACCGGAGTTGAAGAAGACGAGGTCTCCGGCCTGCTCCTCCCCCGCGGGAACCTCCACCCCGAACGGCCACTGGCCGAACGTGGTGCGCGGGATGGTCAGGCCGACGCTCCGGTAGGCCATGTAGATGATCCCCGAGCAGTCGTAGCCCGCGGGACCCGTACCGCCCCAGATGTAGGGCTTGCCGCGCTGGGCGAGCGCGTACTCCAGGATCGCGGCCACCGTGCTCGTCGGCGCCGCCTCCAGCATGGGCTCGTCACAGTCTTCGTCCGCCTCCGGCGGTACGGTGACCTCTCCGTCCTTGGCGTACTTTTTGGCGATCTCCATCACCTGGTCGACGTACCACCAGGCGCGGTTGTAGACGAACAGCGAACGTCGCACGTCCTCCGGCGCGCCGTTCCGCTTCAGCATCTTCGCCGCGCCTAGGATGGCGTCCGCCGGGTTGTACACGTCGGCCCAGCCGTCTCCGTCGCCGTCGGAGGCGTAGCCGTTGAACGTGGACGGGATCTTGATCTTGGCCTTGCCGCCCCACGTGCTGATGAGAAACTGCATCGGCCCGGCCGCGCCCGCGTAGTTGGTGCCGCTGCGCACCCCGGGGAGCGTGGAGCGTCCGTGGTTGGTCTCGCGCTTGCCGACCCCGGCGAGCACGTTCCACTGCACGCCGACCTTCTTGCCGTGCTCGCGATACAGCTTCAGATACTCCTCGGGGATGTCGGACGTCGCGGTCTCCGACTGGTCCTCCGCCGCCCCGTCGCCCTCTCCGCACTCGGGCTGCTGCGCCGCCCCGCCGGTGATCGACGGGAAGGAGGGGAACCCACTGATCATCATCATCGGCGCCATGATCAGCGTGATCAGGCAGAGCGCGGCGACTCCGAGGATCAACGCGAGGCGGACGGGCTTGTTGTTCCTCATGCCACCCCGCCGCCCATCTCATCCCGCCGGTACGCGGCCCCGCCCGCTCGCTCCCGTCCGTACGCGATCCCGCCGCTCATCCGGTCCCGCCGGTGGCGCCGCTCTCGACGGGCTGGTCGTCCCCCTCCTGGCCGGAGTCCGCGGGCTGGAGATCGTGGACCCGCCATTCCGCGCCGGCCTGGATGAGCGTGACGGCGTACTCAGCGGTCCGCTCGTTCGCCCCGCTCCTCGCCGTGACGTTCTGGGTGCCGACGACCACGAAGGTCACCGAGGCGCTGTCGATCTGCCGGATCCCCTTGACCCGCGCCGTACCGATCGACACGATCTCGTCGGCCTTGTTCGCCTCGACGGTGCCCGGTGAGGTGACGGTCCGCAGCAGCGTCCCCGAGAACTCCGCCGTGACGTATCCCTTGAGGCGGTCGCCGTAGACCGCCGGGTCCTCGTCGTAGCTGAACGTGCCGTACTCGGCGGTGAAACGCTGCGCGTAGTCGGCCGCCGCGGCCAGCTCCTGCTTGGTCATCGGCAGGTAGGAGTAGACGTCGAAGGGCGCGTTACTCGCCGTCGCCGCCGGACGGGCCGGCTCCTCCGCCGCCTCCTGCCCAGCCGCCACCGTACGGGTGACACCGGCCGGCTGCCCCGGCCCCTCACTGGTGTCCGGCCACATGGTCAGGTAGACGCCGACAACGGCGAGTATCACGACCAGCACCGCGAAGACGGCTCCCCGCCGACTGCCTCCCTCGACCACGGTCAGTCCTTGTCGCGGTTGGACGAACGCAGCCAGAACGGCGGCGGCTCACCGGCCTCCCCGCCGCGCTCCACCCGCCGGGTGATCCAGAGCGGGGGCGCCTCGGACGACCTGCCTCCGGAGTCGCGGTTTCGTGAGCCACCGGAGCCCCGGGAGCCGCCGAAGATGCTTCCGCCCGACCCCGAGCCTCCCGACCCCGAGGAGCCGCGGGAGGAACCTCCGCCGTTACGCGATCCCGAGCCCGAGCCGCCCCGCGAGGAGCCGGATCCCGAGGACCCCCGGGACGAACCGCCGCCGCCGAAGATGCTCCCACCGGAACGACCGCCGCCGCCCGAGGAGCCCGAGGAACCGGACGACCTGCCGGGCGCGGGCGCCGAGGGCCGCACCGCGGGGGCGGAGGAACCCGACGACCTGCCCGCCGAAGAGGATCGGCCGCCCGAGCCTCCCTGCGGAGCCCAGCCGCCGGAACGGCCGCCGAACCAGCCTCCCGAGGAGCCCGTCCCTCCCGAGCCGCGTCCCGAGGATCCTCCGGACCTGGTCGGAGGCGCGCTGCCTCCCGTACCGGCTCCGGAGAGGTTGAGCGGCGGCGCCGCGCCGGCGCGGGCCGCGGTGACCGGTCTGCCGGTGCCCTTGCGCCTGCCCGCGGCCTGGGCGTCGGTGTCGAGGGGCGCCGGTTGGGCGCCGGTCGGCACCCGGGTGCCCGACGGCGTGTTCGGCGTGGCACCGCCCTCCTCGCCACGGACCCTGCCCTGGGCGACCGCTGCCGCCGCGGCCGCGCCGACCGAGGCTCCGCCGACCATCGCGGCCGCCTGCAGCACCGGCTCGGCCTTGCGCATCCCCCACCGGCCCGCCCTGACCGCCGCGACCGGCGGCAGCGCGGACGCCGCCCGCTGCAGGGTCGGCGCGGACGCCGCGTCGCCGAGCATCCGGGTGGTGAGCGTGTGCCCGTCCATGGACGAGAACAGGTGCTGGAACGGCCTCCGGTAGAAGAACACCGCGATCGTGAGGATCGCCATGAACATGACCTGCATGCCCCACGGCATCGCGGTGGAGATGATCAGGGCGTAGCCGTAGACGAGTATGCCGAGGACGAGGGCGAGCACCGCCTGTCTGAGCAGGGTGCCGATCAGCATCTCCACCCAGCGCATGGCGATGATCCGCCCGGATCCCGGATGGACGCCGATCAGCAGGAAGACCGGAGCGAGAATGAGCAGCAGCAGGAACCCGACCTTGAGCACCAGCAGCGAGACCGCCACCAGGAAGATCAGCAGTCCCGCGACCACCGCGGCCATGAAGGCGCCGATCGCGACCCCCAGGCGGTTCGTCCAGTCCTTGCCCTGGAAGAGGGGGAAGTACGGCGTGTTCTGCAGCTTGTCGGCGATCTCCGTCTCGTATCGCGCCTGGTGGGAGCCCGCTTCAGGCACCTGCTGGGCCTTCAGCTCGGTCGCGTCGATCGTCTGGATCTCCAGCAGCTTGGCGCCGAATATCTTGATGATGGGGGCCTCGGGGTCGGCCGTGCCGAACTGGCCCATCAGCCACGGTTTGCAGACCAGTGTGGACCAGAGCGCGTCGGCGTTCTGCTCGACGCCGGGCACGCCGCTCTGCCCGTATCCGCCGCCCTGAACCTGCGGGTTCGCCTCACCCGGTGCGGGCAGGCAGGAGGTCCCGCCCGCGCCCGGCAGCCCGGCGAAGGCGGAGTTGACCACCTCGCCGGTCTTGTCGGTGACGATCTTGCCCATGCCCGTGAGGTCGCCGGGGCGGCTGAAGAACCAGACGGCCACCGTGACCGCGAGGACCATCCAGATGACGCCCTCGGCGGTGGTGGTGGCGCGTTTGCGGATCAGCCCGTACCAGGCGAGCCAGATGGCGCCGAGGATCACCAGCGGCCGCAGGTACGGCCAGTACATGGCGTCGGCCAGACGGACCACGATGTCGTCGACGACGTTCTTGATCGATTCCAGCGGGCCCTCGGTGGCCGCCGCCTGGTAGGTCGTGATGGTCAACCGGTCCAGCGCCTTCGCCCACAGGAAGACCGTGTTCGCCATCGCGTTGCCCATCACGGCCGCGATGTCGTCGCAGCCGAGCAGGTGGGTGTGCCAGAACTGGCCGCTCATGCCGTACGTCGCGTAGTTGCCCTGGGCCGCCGCCGGGGCCTGTGCCGCGGGGGCGCCCGTCGCGGGCGGGTCGGGAAGCGGCGGCTGGATCAGGCCGTCCACGCCTCCGGCGACGATGTCGGGTGACAGGTCGGGAGACATGTCACAGGGAGCCGCGGCGACGGCCGTGGACGTGTCGCCGGGGAACGCCAGCGGCAGCGCGAGGAAGGCGGCGAGCACGACCAGCCCGATCGCGATCCGCCTGCCCAGCCGTCCCCTGCGGGAACCCGGGCGAGAGCCCGTTGTGCCTCGGGCCTCACGAAGCCCTCGGACCTCGCGAAGCCCGCGAATGCCACGGAGCCCTCGGAGCTCGCGGAAGCCACGGAGCCCTCGGAGACCCTTCGGCCCTCCGAGTGGCCGTCTCCCGCGAAAGCCCTCGAATCCCTTAAGGGAGCCTTTCATGACCGCACCTCCAGCGCCGCAGCCCCCGGCCTACCGACTCTGTCGCCCCCAGGAAGATCATGCACTTTCTCGTCGGGTTTGTCGTGGGTCGGATTCGTGTCGAGCCAACGCAGCAGCTCGTCCGAGATCAGGTCCACCCCGATACGGCCCGCGCGACCGTCCAGATCCCGGAAGACGCATTCGCCGTTACCGAGTGAGCGCAGCACCGCCTTGTGCTCCTCGGAGGGCTCGACCCCGAGCAGCGCCATCACGTGCTCCACCTCGACCCGCTCCGTGGAGCGGAAGGCGAAGACCGACGACAGGCAGTTCGTCACCTGCTCGCTCAACAGGTCGCCGGCGTTCTGCGAGACCAGGACCAGCGCCGTGTTGCGGGAGCGGCCCATCCGGCTGACCTCGGGCACCAGCTTGGCCCCCTCGGGGGTGGAGGTGATCGCCCACGCCTCGTCCAGGAAGATCGCCTTGGGCGTCCGCCGGTCCAGGCCGTTCATCAGACCCCGCGCGAACTGCGCGACGAGATAGAGCAGCGCCACCGACAGCCTCTGCTCGTAGGAGTAGTCGTCGCGGCCGGTGGAGGCGTCGGGCAGCGTCAGACCGCCCAGGGTGAAGACCGTGGTCCAGCCCTCGGTGTCGATCTGGTCGCCGCCCGAGGGGTCGAAGCAGAGCCTGGCCAGATGCATGTCCGACATGGAGCGGAGCACCGCGCCCAGGTTCTTGGAGGCGGCGTCCTCGGTCTGCTCAAGGAAGTCGACGACCTTGCCCAGCGACGGGTCCTGGCCGTTGGAGACCGCGGCGACCGCCTGGATCATCGCCGACTCGCGTTCCTCCGACATGCGAGGCAGCAGCAGACGCAGGGTCTCGGTGGCCATCGTCTTCTTGGCCGCCAGGTCGTCACCGAACGAGAACGGGTCGAGCAGGCCGGGAGCCGCCGAGCCGAGCGGGATGATCCGCGCCTTCCTGCCCCGCTTCTGCAGCAGCTGCACCAGCGACTCGGCGTCGCCCTTGGGGTCGATCACCGCGACCGTCACCCCGCGCAACGCCATCTGGTAGATCATCAGCAGCGCGAGCGTGGTCTTGCCTCCGCCGGGCTCGCCGGTGATGGCGATCGCCGTCGGCCGGTTGCGCGTCGCCGCGACCAGCGGGTCGAAGTGCACGATGCTGCGCGCCCTGCCGAGGGTCTCCCCGACGTACGGGCCCATCCAGCCGGAGCCGCCCTCGTCCGTCCGGTCGCCCAGGTCGACGGTGGCGGTGGCCATGCCGCCCGCGATGGTGCGCAGCGGCTGCCGCTGCGCGTAGGCGTTCACCCGGACCCGCTCTCCCGGCAGCGTCTCGCAGAACAGCGAGAACTGGTCGCCGGTGGAGTTGACGATGTCGATGCCCATGTCGCGGTAGTGCTCCACGACCGCCTCGACCCGCTGCACGCAGATCTCCTCGGTCGGGGCCGACACGATCAGGCGGTGCCAGCCGTACACGAACGGCAGACGCTCCTTGGTGATGCCGTGCTCCAGCATCCTGGCCGCGTCGATCTGCTCGGCGAGCGCGAGCGGCGCCTCGGCGCCCGCCTCACGGATGTGGATGTCCATGTCACGGGCGTGGGCGAGCTTGCGCGCGACGTCCTTGCTCGCCTTGACCGGCGGGATCAGCCGCATCCTCGAACTGATCTCCACCGGGAAGGGCAGCTGGTCGGCGAAGTGCATCCAGGGCTCGCCGTCGGGGAAGGGCATGAGGTCGGGGAAGCGGGCGAAGGACATGTGCGCGACGTAGGAGTCGCCCTGCGGCTGCTCGATCCGCAGCAGCGCCCTGCCGTTGTGGATCTGCCCCTCGACGAGGGACTCGATCTCCCCCTGCCCCCAGCGGCGCTTGGGACTCGCCGAGGCCGGGGGGTCGCCGAGGGAACCGGTCGTGGCGTGCTGGAACAGCCAGGCGAGCTCGACGGAGGTGGCGTGCCTGGCGTACAGCGCGCTCGCGGACAGCGCCCTGCCCAGCCGCTCCGCCTGCTCGGACCACTTGGCGATCTCCGCCTTGGGGACGTGGTCGTCCTCGATGCCCAGGGCCTTCTCACTGCGCTGGTAGAAACCGAAGAGCTGCGAGAGGACCCCGGTGCCCAGCTGCCGCCCGCGCGTGCCGAGCCGCACGCCGAGATAGACCTCCTTGGTCCAGAAGTCCTTGGCCCAGACGTGGCGATACATGTCCTCCAGGTAGTCGCGCCAGCCCGGCCCCTCGTCGGAGGTGGCGTTCAGCGCCATCGCCCACTCGGCGGCGGGGTAGGTGCGGTGCGCCACCCGCAGGTGGACCTCGGCGTCGGGCATGCGGATGGCGGCGAGCGCGATCGTGATGTTGGTGGCGAGCGCCTCCCGCTCCTCGGGGGTGATGAACTCGTAGCTCACGGTGGGAAGCCTGAAATAGGCCCAGACCGACGAGTCGGTCAGCAAAATCCGATCGTCGAAGTATCGGACGGCGAGGCGGCTGCGCGCCTGGGAGGCACGGCTCACGACCCCTCCTCCATCGCGCGCGTGGCCCTGGCTCCGCGGCCTCCGGACCCCTCGCCGATCCGGATCCCACGGCGTCCGCTCATCCGGACCCCGGCCTGCCCGCTCACCACCCGCACCTCGTCTCGCCCGCTCACCGCATCTCCTCGCGCCCGGGGGATCACTGGGCTAGTTCCTCCTCGCTGGGTCGACCCGCCTGAACCGTTCCGAAGCCCGCCACGACGACACCGGCCAGGGCGAGATACGCCCGGCGGCCCGGCGCCCGCAGGTGGGACGGTTCCACCCGATCGGCCCTGCCGGGGGCCAGGGCGTCCTCCCAGGGCACCCGGACGATCGCCCGGCACCTGCCCCGCGCGACCGCCTCCGCCTGCTCCACGTCGGCCATGCTGCGGCGGCTCACCCCGTTGACCACCATGACCGCCCGATGGCGAAGGTCGGAGCAACCGTGCCCGTCGAGCCACTCGTAGGTCATCGCCACCGCGTCCGGCCCGTCCTCGCTCGCCGGGACGACGAGGACGAGCTGGTCGGCGTAGGGGAGGACCCGCGCGGCCAGAGCCGCGGCCGGGTCCATCACGACGACCTTGTAGTGCCGGTCGAGCATGTCCATCGTCTGGCCGAGCCGCCGGTCGGAGAAGAGCGTCCGGTCGGACAGGCGTTGCTCGGCACCGGCGTCGCTGTCTCCGGCGAGGACCTCCAGCCCCGAGGCGCAGCGGCTGGTGTAGGCGCGCATGCCGAGATATCCCTGGACGCTGTCGAGCCCGGAGAGCAGGGAGGTCAGGGTCTCCGGCGACTCGCCCTGGATCCGGCTGGACAGGGCGTGGGAGCCGGTGCTGGCGTCGACCGCGAGAATCCGGTCCTCGCGGTAGCGGGCGAGGGTGTGGCCGAGCATGAGCGCGGTCGTGGTCTGCCCGGCGCCGCCGGTGCATCCCAGGACCACCACCCGGCGACTGCCGCTGAACACCGCCCTGGCCCGCGCCTCGTCGATCTCCGAGCCGTCCGTACGGCCACCACCGGGTCCGATCACCACCTGGGCCAGCCGCCGCCAGCCGCCGGAGGAGTCACGGCCGACCACCGACTCGACCCGGCGGACCCTGGTCTCGGCCTCGCCACGTGCGGGACCGGTCACCGGTACCGCGGGGGCGACCGGATCCGCCGTGTCGGGCCCCGAGGGAACCGCGCGGATCGACATGCCGCCACCCTGGACGCCGGTGCCCGCCGGAGCGCCGGGACCCGCCTGCGCACTCGCGGGCCGCTCCGGCGGCCATGCCTTCGACGCCCTCGGTGCCCTCGGTGCCTCCGCCGTCTCCGCCGCGCGCCCGATCGGCGTGGGCTGCCCCTTGCGGTGTTGACGCCGTGCGCTCTCCTCGTCCGATCCGTCCCGCTTGTCCTGCCCGCTCTGTCCGGTCTGCGGGAGTTCGGCCGCCTCGGCGCGGCGCCCGACCGGCACCGGTCCGACGAACCTCGGTACGAAGGAGGGGGCGGCGGGCTCCGAGGGCCTCCTGACGGGGTCGGGCACGACGGCCGGCCTCTCGGCGGACACCGCACGGGCCGGGGCGGAGGTCTCCTCCCGTGGCGCCCTGGGTGCCGAGGGCTGCGGCACGGCCGGCGCCTCGCGTCGTTCCTCGGAGGGTTTCGAGGCGGGAGCGTCGGTCTCGAAGGACGCCGCGGGCGCGATCACCTCGGGGCGCTCGGCCGGCGCGTCGGGACGCTCGACCGGCGTGTTCGGTCGCTCGACCGGCGTGAAAGGCACGATCACCTCGGAGGGCGGCGTGACCGCCGCGGGAGGCGTGACCGGTATGGCCGGGGCGGAAGGTACGGCCGGTGGTGGGGGCACGACGGGCGAGGCGGGGGCCGCGGCGGCGCGCTCGGCCTCCGCGGAGGCCGCGAGCCTGCGCAGCCGCCGCAGCGCCTCGGTGCCGATCGGAGCGGGCGGAGCCGCGGACGCGCCGGACGCCGCCGGGGTCTCGTCCCTCGAATCGTCCGCGTTCCCCTCGGCCGCGGATCCGGCCGGCGGAGTGCGGTCGGCCCGCTCCTCGGAAGGTCCCCGGGAATGGTCCGCGGGCGGTCGCGAGGCGGGGCCGAGGATCGGCGTGCCCGGCGCGGACTCGACGGCCTCGGCCGCCTCGGCGAACGCGACGGGCTCGGGCACCGGAGTCACGACGGGCAGGGACGGCACCGACGACGCAGCGGGCCCGGGCGGCGCTGCGGGCCCGGGAAGAACGGCGGGGATCGCGGGGACGGCGACCGGGGGGGCCTCGACGGCCCAGGAGGTCTCGACGCCCCGGGAGGTCTCGGCGGCCGGGCCCTGACCGAGGGCCGGGGTCTGACCGATGCCCGCAGCCTGACCAAGGGCCGGGGCGACACCTTGGCGAAGCGCGTGAACCTCGGTCCTGGCGACGGGCGCGGTGGCGGCGGCCGCCGCGGCCGCGGCCACGGCGGGACGCACCTCGCGGCGGGCGGCGGCGCGCTTGGCCTGGGCGTGCCGGGCCTTGCGCGACGCCTTGACCCTGACGGCCGTGTACTGCGGCGCGGCCCGCCAGATCCGGCCGGTCAGCGTGACCTCGGCGGGTTCGGAGAGGGGGGCCATCCTGCACCAGGTGCGCGGCTCTCCCACGTAGCGCACCTGCGACTGGAGCAGCTCGGTGAGCCTCTTGCTCTCGATCACCGGCCGGGTGGAGAGCCAGGTGACGACACCGGGGGGCACCAGATAGAGCACGTGCCAGGGAGCGGCGAAGGGCAGACCGAGAAGGTAGAGCAGCAGCGACCACGGGGCCAGCACTCCCACGAACCCACCGATCCAGACGATCGGGAGCGGCATCGGCAGCCGTAGGTCGTACAGCTTGTAGAGCCGCTTCTCGATCCTCCAGATATTGGTGTACGTGGGCAGATCCACGTGATCCTCCTCTCCGCCTCTCCTTGTTTGACCGTTCGAACCCGGTCTCAACCCCCCGAGATGCCCAGCGCGCCCGCGATCGCCTTGGCAGTCACCTCGATGATGTTCGGAACGTAGAAGATCACTCCGATCGCGATCGCCAGAATGATGAACTGGACGAATCTGGTGATCTCACGGGTGAAGAGGAAGAAGAGGGCCACCACCGAGACGATGACCAGGAAGAGCGGCGCGAAGAAGCTGCGGAGGAAGTCGGCGAGACCCTCGGTGTTGACGCCCGCCGGAGGTGCTGTGGGCTGAGCGAACTCCATGGCGCTCAGCAGCATGGTCTTGAGAATCACTTCTTGTCCTCCGTACTCACGATCGTGCCCGCCAAGCGGCTAAGAGTCCTCGGCGCGTGTGCGCCGGGACCCGGACCGACGGCTCATCGATCAGGGGGGGTCTGCTCACCGTGGATCGGCACCATTCGATCATGCTTACCCCGCCACAGATCGGTATGCGCCGCGGATGTCCTTGACGAACCACTTGTCGCCCTGCTCGACCATGGTGAGCAAGTAGGACTGCTCCAGCTTGCCTCCCATTTGGCCGGGATCGGCGGGCTCGGGGTCGGTGGACGGGGCCGCCTTCGACGGCACGCCCCACGTGACCGTCGCGGTCACCTCGCGGGTCGCCCCCCCGCCGACGGGCACGGAGAGGTCCTTGAGCTGCAGGAAGGTGAACGCCCCCCCGAACCCCTGCAGGGTGACCCCGGCGTCGGCGTACTGCTGCAGCGAGGTGGTGTCACCGGCGTAGGCCTTGAAGAAGTCTTCCAGCGTGGTGCGCAGCTCCTGCTCCACGGCGCGGTCGCGCTCGGGTGCGGCCTTGGGCGGCAGGGCGGCGGCCCTCGGGGCGGGCAGGATGGCCGGACGGCCGGCGACGACGAACCTCTCCGCGGCCCGGTCGCGGTAGACGGGCACGGACAGGAGCTGGCGGCGGTCCTCCGACTGGTAGGCCACGGTGACGACGGCGTTGTCGGCGTCGACGACCTCGATCCCGTACGGTTGCACCGCTCCAGCGACCATCCTGCCGAAACCGTCCCAGCCGAACTGTCCTTCGACGCCCTCCGGCAGGTAGGGGGCGAGCCTCGACTCCCTCTCCGCGAGGCGGGCCCCGTCGAAGTTCAGATAGACCCCGGCGAACTGGGCCGCGAAGGCGGAGGCCTGGACCGTCGGGAACCCGTTTCCCTCGACGGGCGCCGCGCCCACGGGTGCGTTCTGCTGGGTGAAGCGCTCGAAGGGCGCGCGGACCCCGTTCACGACGATGACGACGATCAGCGCCCAGAGCACGGCGCGGCCGGTCCACACCAGCCAGCGGCCGCCTCCACCGGACCAGCGTCCGCGCGGCACGCCCCGCCCGCGCGCCGGAGCGCGGTCGAGATCGGGATCGTCGGGGAAGTCCGGATATGACGACAGCTCAGGGTCGCCAGCGATCCGGGGATCACGCTGGACTGTCGACCTTCGAGCCATCACGCCTCCGCTCGCGTCAATCCTCGGCCGGTGCGGTGTCGTATTGTTGACGATCCCGTTGGCCATGGTGACGCACTTACTCTAGCCGCCCCGCCGATTCTTCCAGGAAAGCCACGCCTATGCTGCAGGCATCATGATGACTGAGCAAACCGGGTCTGGAACCTCGACGAGGGCGCCGATGCGGCCTATGGTCGGGGAAAAGCGCATTCCCCCTGGCCAGCGCGTGGGGTGATTACTCAAACGCCACCCATTGCTAACCGGACAGCCCCCTGACTGTCGCGACCTGCGCATTTAACACGAAATACGTCACCTGGGGTCACAACCTCTCGAAATACACCTCCGCACCACCCGCTGCCCTCGCGAGAAGACCCCGCCCACCCCGAGACGGACGGCGAGCCGCGAAGACGACGTTCGGTCAGACGTTGAAGCGGAACTCCACCACGTCGCCGTCGCGCATGACGTAGTCCTTGCCCTCGATGCGGGCCTTGCCCGCCTGGCGGGCGGCGGCGATGGAACCGGTCTCCACGAGCTCGTCGAAGGAGACGATCTCCGCCTTGATGAAACCGCGCTGGAAGTCGGTGTGGATCACCCCGGCAGCCTCGGGGGCGGTGGCGCCCTTGCGGATCGTCCAGGCCCTGGTCTCCTTGGGACCCGCGGTCAGGTAGGTCTGCAGGCCCAGGGTCTCGAAGCCCACCCTGGCGAGCTGGGTGAGGCCCGACTCCTCCTGGCCGACGGACTGCAGGAGCTCCAGCGCCTCGGCGTCGTCGAGCTCGACGAGCTCGGACTCGATCTTCGCGTCGAGGAAGACGGCCTCGGCCGGTGCGACGAGCGCCGACAGCTGCGCCCTGAGCTTCTCGTCCACCAGCTCGTCGGCGTCGAGGTTGAAGACGTACAGGAACGGCTTGGCCGTGAGCAGGTGCAGCTCGCGCAGGTCCTTGGGGTCGATGCCCGCGCCCTTGGCCCCGGCGTACAGGGTGGTGCCACCGTCGAGGAGCTTGAACGCCGCCTCCGCCGCCTCCAGCGCGGCCTTGCGGTCCTTGTTGGTCCTGGACTCCTTCTGGAGGCGGGGAATCGCCTTCTCCAGGGTCTGCAGGTCGGCGAGGATCAGCTCGGTGTTGATCGTCTCGATGTCGCGCCCGGGGGCGACGCCGCCGTCCACGTGGGTCACGTCGGGGTCGTTGAAGACCCGGATGACCTGGCAGATCGCGTCGGTCTCACGAATGTTGGCGAGGAACTGGTTGCCTCGCCCCTGTCCCTCGGAGGCGCCGCGGACCAGGCCGGCGATGTCGACGAACTCGACCTTCGCCGGCAGGATCTTCGCCGACCCGAAGATCTCGGCCAGCTTTTCAAGACGCGGGTCGGGAACGCCGACGATGCCCACGTTGGGCTCGATGGTGGCGAACGGATAGTTCGCCGCCAGGGCGTTGGCGGTCTTCGTCAGCGCGTTGAAAAGCGTTGACTTGCCGACGTTGGGCAATCCGACGATGCCGATGCTCAGGCTCACGTGAGCCGAGTTTACGCGGAATGACCCACTGCTACCCGCCACGGGCAGGTCACAGGTACGAATCACGGGACGCTCGCGGGTCACTCACGGGACGCTCGCGGCACGCTCATGGGGCGCGAACCGAGCCGTTCCGGGCCGGGGAGCGTGTCGGAACCGCCGGAAGCGGCCGAGCCTGGAATCATGCCGGGGTGGATGTCATGGCTCTCTCCTTCCAGCTCGCGGTGGGCCTCGCCGCGGGACTCGCGATCGGCTTCCTGCTGGGCCGGGCGCGTTCCTCCTCGGGAGCCGCCGACGTCATGGCCCGCCTCGCCGACGCCGAGGCCCGCGCGAAGATCGCCGAGGAGAAGGTCGTCTACATCGAGGAACAGCTCTCCGAACGGTTCCAGGCCCTGTCGAGCCGGGCGCTGGACGTCAACAACCTGCGGTTCCTGGAGCTGGCGGAGACGAGGCTCGCCGCCAGCCGGGCCGAGGCCGCCGGGGAGCTGGAGCAGCGCAAGCAGGCCGTCGAGCACCTGATCGAGCCGCTGAAGGACACCCTGGCCCGCGTCGAGACGCAGCTGCGCGACACCCAGGCGGGCCAGCGGGCCGCCCACGCCGAGCTGGCCAAGCACATCGACATCGTCCGCGAGAGCAACGAGCAGCTCCGCGCCCAGACGAACTCGCTGGTACGGGCCCTGCAGCGGCCCGAGGCGAGGGGCAGGTGGGGCGAGCTCCAGCTCCGCAGGGTCGCCGAGATCGCCGGCATGCAGCGGTTCTGCGACTTCGACGAGCAGGTGAGCGTCACCACGCCGGACGGCGTCCTGCGACCCGACATGATCGTGCGGCTCGCCGGCGGCAAGAACATCGTGATCGACTCCAAGGTCTCGCTCTCCGCCTACCTGGAGGCCGCCGAGTCGGCCGACCCCGACCATCGGTCGGCCCGGCTCGACGCCCACACCCGGCACGTGCGCGACCACGTCGACCGGCTGGCCTCGAAGCCCTACTGGCAGGCGTTCAGTCCGGCGCCGGAGTTCATGGTGCTGTTCATTCCCGGCGAGGCGTTCCTCGCCCCCGCGCTGGAACGCGACCCCGCCCTGCTGGAGTACGCCATGCGACGGCGGGTCCACATCGCCACGCCGACCACGCTCATCACCATGCTCCGCACCGCGCAGTACGCCTGGCAGCAGGCCGCGCTCGGCGAGAACGCACGGGCGATCTTCGAGGTCGGCAAGGAGCTGTACGAGCGGCTGGGCAGCATGGGGCGCAACGTCGACGCCCTGGGCCGCTCGCTGAGCCGGGCCGTGGAGTCGTACAACAGGACGGTCGGCTCGCTGGAGACCCGGGTGCTGGTGAGCGCCCGCAAGCTGAACGACCTGGGGCTGGTCGAGAGCGACCTGGACACGCCGCAGGCGGTCGAGGACCTGCCGCGCGCCCTGACCTCACCCGAACTCCTGGCGCGAGAGGAGCCAAGCCCGCCTCTCGTATCCCGCCTGAACGGTAGGTTGACCAACGACCTGCCCTGAAACTGTTCCCTCGGGGGCTCCTGCGGCCGGACACTGGAGATAGCGAGGGCGACGGCGCCGGGGGGCCGCGGTGGTCAAGGTCAGGGGGCGAGTGGTGGACGAGCGAGGCGGCGTGCAGCCGGTCGGCGGGGTGATCGCATGAGTGAGCTTGACCGGGCCTCGGGCATCCGGCTGACCGTTCGGGGCGCACTGGCCTTCGTGCTGGCGTCCACGCTGGTGGGCGGCGTGCTGCAGGCGCTGACCGGGGTGGCGGCGCTGACCGGGGCGACGTTCGTCGCCGGTTGCGTCGCCGCCGCGTCGCTGGTGAACCGCAGGGACCTGCTGTCGCTGGTGGTGTCCCCGCCCCTGCTCTTCTTCGTGACCACCGCGTTCGTCGAGGCGATCCGATCCCTGTTCGCGTCCACGCCCGTGCAGGCCTTCGGCCTGGGCATGTACACCGCGCTGTCGCAGGGGGCCCCGTGGCTGTTCGGCGGTTCGTTCCTGGTGCTGGTCATCGCCTGGCGCCGGGGGCTGACCCGCTGCGTCCGAGAGCTGCGCGAGGAGCTCAGGGCCTCCAAGGCCTCGGTGCCCCGCCCCAGGAGCGGCGACGGCGGCGACGGCGACGGCGACGGCAGGGCCTTCGCCCCCGAGCCCGAGGGATACTTCGAGCCCAGGGTGTACGGCACCCCCCGCGAGGGGCAGTAGCGGCCGGGCGCGGGGTTTCGTCCGTGACGGGATCTCCCGGATCGCGGAGAAAGCCGCCGGGCCAGGGCCGCACATGAAAGATCGGCCGGCCGGAGCGTGACAGTGGTCCTCGTGCGAGAGCGCGAAGCGCACGCTCTCGCCGAGGGACTTCGACCCCGTGGGCGGACGACCCGACGTCAGACCGTGGCGCGCAGGTCCCTGCGCAGCTCGTGCGGGAGGGCGAAGCGCACGCTCTCGCGGACGGACTCGACCTCCTCCACGTCCCCGAACCCGTTTCGGGCGAGACGGGCCAGGACCTCGGCGACGAGCTCCTCGGGCACCGAGGCACCACTCGACACGCCGACCGTGGTGACGCCGTCGAACCAGGCGTCGTCGATGAGCGAGGCGTCGTCGACCAGATAGGAGGCGTCGGCCCCGTGGTCGAGGGCGACCTCGACGAGCCGCTTGGAGTTGGAGGAGTTCTCGGAGCCGACGACGATGACCAGCTGGGCCTGGGCGGCGATCTCCTTGACCGCGACCTGGCGGTTCTGGGTGGCGTAGCAGATGTCGTCGCTCGGAGGGTCGATCAGGTTGGGGAAGCGCTCCTTGAGCCGGGAGACCGTCTCGGTCGTCTCGTCCACCGACAGCGTGGTCTGCGACAGCCAGACCAGCCGATCGGGATCCTTGACCTGCAGGGTGTCGACCGAGTGCAGGCCGTCGACGAGCTGGACGTGGTCGGGCGCCTCGCCCGCGGTGCCCTCGACCTCCTCGTGGCCCTCGTGACCGATGAGGAGGATGTCGTAGTCCTGGGAGGCGAAACGCTTGGCCTCGTTGTGCACCTTGGTCACCAGGGGGCAGGTGGCGTCGATCGTCTTGAGGCTGCGGTCCGCGGCCTCCTGATGGACCGCGGGAGAGACGCCGTGGGCGGAGAAGACGACGATCGCGCCCTCGGGCACCTGCTCGGTCTCCTCGACGAAGATCGCCCCGCGCTGCTCCAGCGTCTTGACCACGTGGGTGTTGTGGACGATCTGCTTACGTACGTAGATCGGGGCGCCGTACTGCTCCAGCGCCTTCTCCACGGCCTGGACCGCACGATCGACCCCCGCGCAGTAACCACGGGGCTTCGCCACTAGTACGCGTCGGGTCGCGGGGGTGTCTGAAGTCATGCTCATATGCTACGTGGACACGCCCGCGAGACTGCCCATACGTCCCACAAGCTCATGCGGCACAAGTCTTGTCACACTAGCCTTCTCGATACAGACCTCCCAGGGAGACGATATGTCAGTCCCCGACATGATTCGCAATGTCACACAAAAGGCAAAAGACCTGCCGCTGCACATGCTGCAGAGCGCACTGAGCGGGGTCGGCCAGGCCCTGCTCCTCGGCGACCGCGTCCGGACCAGGTTCAAGGGAACCTCGGGCCAGGGCGAGACCGCCGAGGAACCCACCGGGACGATCGGCGACCAGCCGGCGAAGAGCGGCGAGGAGAGCACGGAGCAGGCGGGGAAGCCCACCCGTCGCGAGCCCGTCATCTTCGCGCCGCGTCCGGAGAAGGCCGCGAGCGCTCCCTCCGGCGAGCGCAACGGGACGAAGACCACCCCCGACCCCGTCATCTTCAGCCCCACCAAGCCCGACACCGCGACGCCCGCCTCGCCCGAGGTCAAGGTCCCCGAGGTCCCCGAGGTCCCCGAGGTCAGGGCAGAGGCCGGCGACGCCCCGGAGGCCAAGGCTCCCGAGGCCGTCGACACCCCTGCCGCCGCCGGAACCACCGAGGCCCCCGCCTCGACTCCGGAGCCTGAGAGCACCCCGGCTCCGCAGTCCGAGAGCACCCCGGCTCCGGAGCCTGAGGCCGCCCCGGCGAAGCCCGCCGAGGTCGTCGCCACGGAGCCCTCGGACACCGCCGAGGTGAAGGCCACGGAAGCACCGGCCGCCCCGGAAGTCTCGGCGTCCCCGGCCGTCGCCGAGACTCCCAAGGCCGCCAAGACCTCCAAGACCTCGGCTCCCAAGACCGCCAAGGCACCCAAGACCCCCGAGGCCCCCGAGGTCAAGGGCGCGGAGACTCCGGCGGCGGAGGCGGACGCGGTCACCGAGACCCCCGCCAGGAAGCCCAGGGCCACCCGGGCCAAGGCCGCCGACGCCCCAGCCGCCGAAGCCGCAACCGCAGCCCCCGAGGCCGTCGAGGCCACCGCCCCGAAGGCCAGGACGACCAGGACGACCAGGACCCGCAAGACGACCGCCAAGGCCGCCCCTGCGGACACCGTGGCCGAGCGCGCCGAGAGCGGCACCCTGACGAGCGCCACGACTTCCGCGGCCGAGGCGGAGGCCCCCGCGGTGGTGAAGGTCGAGGTGACCGAGGTCGACACCGCGAAGCCCGAGACCGCGGACGCCGCGGTGGTCGAGGTGACCGGGACCAGGGTCGCGGCCCCCGAGGCCGCCGACGCGGCCGGCCCCTCCCCGAGGACGACGACCACGGCGGCGGAGTCCTCCTCGGAAACCGCCACGCCCGCCGAGCCTCTTCCCGGCTACGCGGAACTGACGGTCGCGTCCCTGCGTGCGCGGATGCGCGGCAGGACCTCCGAGCAGATCCGGGAGCTGCTCGCCTACGAGCGGGCCACCGCGGACCGCGAGGTCGTCGTGCGGATGTACGAGAACCGCCTGGCCAAGCTGGCGGCCGCGGAATAGTCGCCTCCGGCGCGTAGGCTCCCGGCCATGAGCTCGAACACCACCCCTGAGCAGCCTCTACCGGTTCGCACGGTGTTGCAGATGGTCGGCGGCTGGATCGGCAAGCTCGGCACCGTCTGGGTCGAGGGGCAGATCACCGAGCTGACCGCCCGCGGCGGCACGGTGTTCCTGACGTTGCGCGACCCGGTGGCCAACGTGTCGGCCCGGATCACCTGCCCGCGCGGTGTCTACGAGGCGACCGTCCCCCGGCCGGTCGACGGCGCGAGGATCGTGGCCCACCTGAAGCCCGACTTCTGGGTCAACAAGGGCTCGTTCGCGTTCACCGCGCTGGAGATGCGGCCGGTCGGGGTGGGTGAGCTGCTGGCGCGGCTTGAGCGGCTGCGCCGGCTGCTCGCCTCGGAGGGGCTTTTCGGCGTCGACAGGAAGCGGCGGCTGCCGTTCCTGCCGGGCACGGTCGGGCTGATCTGCGGCCGCGACTCGGCCGCCGAGCGCGACGTGCTGGAAAACTCCCGGCGCCGCTGGCCCGCCGTGCGGTTCAAGGTCGAGCCGGTGGCCGTGCAGGGGCCGTACGCGGTCGGTGAGGTCGTCGAGGCGCTGCGCAAGTTCGACGCCGACGCCGAGGTCGACGTCATCGTGGTCGCGCGGGGCGGCGGGTCGATGGAGGACCTGCTGCCCTTCTCCGACGAGGCCCTCGTGCGGGCGGTGGCGGCCTGCCGTACGCCCGTGGTGAGCGCGATCGGCCACGAGCAGGACAATCCGCTGCTCGACCTGGTCGCCGACGTGCGCGCGTCCACCCCGACGGACGCCGCGAAGAAGGTCGTGCCGGACGTCGGCGAGCAGATGACGCTGATCCGCCAGCTCCGCGACCGGGGTCGCAGGGTGGCGGGCGGCTGGCTCGACCGCGAGACGGCCTGGCTCGCGGCGGCCCGCTCCCGCCCCTCTCTCGCCGACCCGGTGCGCGAGGTCGAACGCAGGGCCGAGCAGGCCGAGCAGCTCAGGGATCGGGCGAGGCGGTCCCTCACCGCCTCCCTGGACCGTGCCTCCGACTCGCTGGAGCACCTGCGTGCCCGCCTGGTCTCGCTGTCTCCCGCCGCCACGCTGGAACGCGGTTACGCGATCGTGCAGCGCCCCTCGGGCGAGGTCGTACGGCTCGCGAGCGAGGTCTCCCCCGGTGACGAGCTCACGGTGCGCTTCCCCGACGACCGGGTCCGGGTCAGGAGCGATCCCGCCAGGTGAGCGAGGGGTAGCCGTCGTCGACGAAGCCGAGCTGCCGGTAGAGGGGCTCGGCGTCGGAGGTCGCGTGCAGGTCGACCCTGCGGACCCCGCTGTCGCGGTACCACTCCAGGAGGGCTCCCATGATCGCCCGGCCGTGCCCCCTGCGCCGGTGGCGGGGATCGGTGGTCATGCCCTGGACGTAGCCGTAGCGGCCGTCGGGAAGGCTGGGGCCGGGAAAGCGGTCGAAGATGAGGCCGATCCCGCAGGCCGCCAGCCCCCTGTGGGGGGAGTCCACCACGTAGACGGCGGTGTCGGAGCTGCCCAGCCGCTCCCGGAGGCTCTCGGCGTAGGCGTGCTGCCACTCCTCCTCGATGGGGAGGTGGCCGTCCATCGCCATCCGGTCGGCCAGGATCTCACGGAGGCGCACCAGCTCGGGAATGTCGCCGACGGCCGCGTCACGAACGTTCACCTCGGCATTCTTCCAGCCGTACGGCACCGGCGAGGCGGGAGGGGAGCCCGCCGGCGCCGGTCGGCCCTCGCGGGCCGGCGTTGACTCCCGGCACGGCACGGCGTCACCGGATGGGCGCGACGATCTAAGGTGGGTTCGTGGCCGATGAGAAGAGACCGTCGTACGAGCAGGCGCGCGAGGAGCTGACCGAGGTGGTCCGCAGTCTCGAGGCGGGCGGGCTCACCCTGGAACAGTCGATCGAGCTCTGGGAGCGCGGCGAGAAGCTGGCCGCGATCTGCGAGGAGTGGCTCCAGGGCGCCCGGGTGAGGCTCGCGGCCGCGATGGCCCAGCGGCGGCAACCCGACCCGGCCGGGGAGACGCCCTTCTGAGTCCCCTCGGCGACCGGCTGACGTCGGAGCGGGCGTTTCCAACGGCATCACCGCCCACGATCATCGATCGTTTTGGAATCACGTCGCCGCCCTGCTCCGGATGTCCGCGCCGTTGGACAGAGCCATCCCTACTCGACCGGCCGTTCCCAATCTTTCTCTCATAGAGAGCGAGTAGAACGATGCGGTGAACGAACAACCCGTCGCGAAGGTGCTGGTCGTCGACGACGAACCGAACATTCGCGAACTGCTGTCCGAGGCCCTGGAACTGAACGGCTTCGCCGTACGGACCGTCGCGGACGGCCGCGAGGCACTGGAGGCGGTGGCCCGAGAGCGGCCCGACATCGTCGTGCTGGACGTGATGATGCCCGGCCTGGATGGGTTCACGGTCGCGCGCAGGCTCCACGAGGCCGGTGACAGCCCCATGCTGCTCTTTCTGACCGCCAAGGACGCGGTGTCCGACCGGATCGCGGGGCTGACCGCCGGTGGTGACGACTATGTGACCAAACCTTTCAGTCTGGAGGAGGTGCTCCTGCGGCTGCGGGCGATCATGCGCAGGGCGCGGCCCGCGCAGGAGCAGGTCGACGACGGCGTGCTGCGCTACGCCGACCTGGAACTCGACGAGCAGGCACACACCGTACGGCGGGCGGGCCGGGCGATCCACCTGTCTCCGACGGAGTTCAGCCTGCTGCGCTACCTGATGATCAACGCCGAGCGGGTGGTCAGCAAGGCGCAGATCCTCGATCGCGTGTGGGACCACGCCTTCGACGGCGAAAGCAGGATCGTGGAGTCCTACATCAGTTACCTGCGGCGGAAGATCGACGCTGACGGCCCGCCGCTGATCCACACGTTGCGTGGCGTCGGCTACCGGTTGCAGAGGTTCTCGTGAGACGGACCTGGCCCCTGCGGCATCGACTGCTGGCCGCGCTGCTCGGTCTGTGCGCGGCCGGGCTGACGGTGTTCGCCACCGCGAGCGTACTGCTGCTGGAGCGTTCGCTGTTGTCCAGGGTGGACGCCCAGCTGACCGAGACGGCTGTCACCTTCGGCCGGCGCCCGCTCCTGCCTCCGCCCCCACCCCCGGCGGACAGGGGGCAGCCCGTTCAGATCCCCACACAGTTCAAGATCGCCTTTTACTCCCCTTCGGGGACTCTGCTGCGCAGCCTGCCCGCGGAGAACGGCGACGGACCGATCGTCCCCGCCGCGGCGATAGCCACCGTCCCGCGAGGCCCCATCACCGTGCCCGCCACGGGGACGGGTGAGTGGCGACTGCTGGTGAGGAGCCTGCCCGACGGCACCAGGCTGACCGTGTCGATGTCGCTGGAGCCCAACCGGGCGACCGTGCACCAGATCCTGGTCATCGAGGCGGTGGCGGGCAGCCTGGTGTTACTGCTGCTCGGCACGCTCGCCTTCGCCGTGGTGCGGCTGGGCCTGCGACCGCTGACCCGCATGGAGCAGACCGCCGAGGCCATCGCAGGCGGAGACATCCACCGCAGGGTCGGCGACACCGACCCCGACACCGAGACAGGCCGTCTCGGCGGCGCGCTGAACACCATGCTGGAGCGCCTGGCCACCGCACTCAACGAGTCCGAGCGCTCAGAACGGCGATTGCGGCACTTCGTCGCCGACGCCTCGCACGAACTGCGTACCCCGCTCACCTCCATCAGGGGCTTCGCCGAGCTCTACCATCACGGCCAGGACGCCGGGGATCCGGTGACCGAGCGGCTGCTGCGCAGAATCGAGGCCGAGGCCGAGCGCATGGGCGTCCTGGTGGAGGACATGCTGCTGCTGGCCAGGCTGGACCAGGAGCCCGCGATGGAGCCCAGCGTCGTGGACCTGCACGTGCTGGCCGGAGACGTGGTGCACGCCGCTCGCGCTCGCGATCGCGAACGGCCGATCCAACTGATCATCTCCGACGGGCCGGTCTTCGTGCGCGGTGACGAGCGCCGCCTGCATCAGGTCATCGCCAATCTGGTCGGCAACGCCATCCAGCACACCTCTTCCGGCACCGGGATCAGCCTCACCGTCGCTCCGCGAGCGGTTGCCGGGGTTCTCACCCCCGGTGTCGTGCACGCCGGTACCGGTCCCGCCCCCCACCGCGGAGCCGCACTACTCGAAGTGCGAGACGAGGGGCAGGGCATCGCCCCCGAGCATCTGCCATACCTGTTCGACCGCTTCTACCGTGCCGATCCGGACCGCTCCCGCGACAGCGGCGGGACAGGGCTGGGCCTGGCCATAACCGCCGCGCTCGTGCAGGCGCACGACGGCCGGATCGAGGTGACCAGCACACCTGGCCGCGGCACCACCTTCCGCGTGCTTCTCCCGCTGGAGCAGCCCCAGGACAGCTGAACGTCCACAGGCGGTTCACCTTCTCGTCGGATGCGGTTCACACACTGTTCCCAGCTTGGTGCTGTCAGATGTGCGCTGACGAAAGGAGAAACATGCTGGCAAGATTCCGCAAACCAGCCGTCTCCGTGGCTCGCGACAGCGATCGAAGCACATCCGGCGCCGAACCAGCCGGTGATCCGGCCGACGATCGGGGTCACCGGCTGCGGGCACCGAGCAGGCTGCACGCCTTCAACCGGTACGAGATCAAGTACCTCGTGGAGACCTCGGAGGCGGTCACGCTCAGGAAAGAGATCGAGCAGCGCCTGGATCGCGACCGTCACAGCGGCCAGGAGGGGTACGGCATCTGGAGCGTCTACTACGACACCCGGCAGTTGCGCTTTTACTGGGAGAAGATCGAAGGGCTGAGGTTCCGCAGGAAACTGCGGGTGCGCCACTACGGCGACCGGTTCACCCTGCGGGACGACACTCCGGTGTTCGTCGAGATCAAGCAGCGGGTCAACCGGGTCACGCAGAAGCGACGGGTGAGCCTGCCCTACAGGGACGCGCTGCGCCTGTGTGACGGCCGCCAGATGGTCGAGCACGAGCCGTCCCAGCGCGCGTTCCTGCAGGAGGTGCTCGACCTCTCCTTGCGTCTGGACCTGCGGGCTGTCGCGATGACCGGTTACACCCGGCACGCCTACGTGGGCCGCGACGCCGACGTGGGCCTGCGCGTCACCTTCGACAACCGCGTCCGGGGCCGTGACCGCGACTTCCACCTGGGCGCCGACGCCGAGAACAGGCTCATCGTCCCCGCCCACATGTCCATCGTCGAGGTCAAGGCCAACGAGCGCGTGCCGTACTGGCTGACCGACCTGACCGCCAAACGGAACCTGCAGGTGGTCCGGGTCTCCAAGTACTGCCAGAGCGTGGAGGCGCATGGACTCGCCCCCCGCTCGGTCTTTCACATTCCCGACCACGATCTCGATCTCGGCCGCCATCAGCCGGCCGTTCTCTCGGAGGCATGACTCCCCATGGACTTCTCGTTCCAGGACCTGTCCGGCACGTTCAGCGTGGCCGACATCGCGATCGCGATGTCGCTGTCGTTCGTGCTCAGCGCGATGATCGGCTGGGTGTACCGGGCCACGCACCGCAACGTGTCCTACAGCCAGTCCTACGTGCAGACGCTGGTCATCCTGGGCATGCTGATCTCGCTGATCATGCTGGTCGTCGGCTCGAACATCGCCCGCGCCTTCGCCCTGGTCGGCGCGCTCTCGGTGGTGCGGTTCCGTAACGCCATCAAGGAGACGCGTGACGTCGGGTTCATCTTCCTCGTCATGGGCATCGGGATGGCCGTCGGTACCCGCTTCTACCTGCTGGCCATCGTCGCCGCCGTGGCGATCTCGCTGATCATCATGGTCATGCACCGGTTCAACTGGTTCCAGCTCAACGTACGGCGGCAGGTGGTCAAGGTGCAGGTTCCCACGGATGAGGACTACACCGCGGTCATCCAGGATGTGCTCATCCGGCACACCGAGGAGTTCGAGCTGGTCAGCATGGAGTCGATCCGAGGTGGCGCACTGACGGAGCTGATGTACACCGTGAAGATCAAAAAGGGCAGCGAGCCTGCCGACGTGATGGCCGCGCTGCGCGAGCGCAACCACGGCCAGCCGGTCACCATCTTGACCGGATACGACCAGAGCGACCTGTAGGCCGGCACCATGGCGCAGCTCAAGCATCGCATTCCGGTCAAACTCCGACACAACTGGAAGCTGGTCACGCTGTGCGCGGCGTTCCTCGCCCTGTGCTGGGGCGTACTCGGCAGCGGGATGATCCGCCCCTACGTCACCGTCTCCCAGACCGCCACGGCCGAGACCGTCATCACGAACGTGACCGGCACCAAGGAGCTCTTCGACACCTCCGTGGCGCACGAGGTGAAGATCACCTTCACCGACGCGGCCTATGAGGACATGCTGAACGAGTACTTCAAGGACGGCGACAAGAAGTATGTCGAAGCCGATCTGACCATCGACGGCACCCGCGTCCCCAGCGTGGGCATCCGGCTCAAGGGCAACTCCACTCTGGCCGGGCTGACCTGGAAGGGACAGTCCAGGCAACGGAGCATGCCTGGCGGCGGGCAACGACGCGGAGGTATGCCGGAGGGCTTCCAACCACCCGAGGGCTTCCAACCACCCGAAGGCGGTGAGCCAAATGGCGACCAGCCCAGAGGTGGTGGGTTCGGCGCGTCCTTGAAGGGCGAGGAGCCTGAGAACCTGCCGTGGCTGATCAGCTTCGACGAGTTTGTGGAGGGCCGCCGCTACCAGGGGCACAACCAGGTGGCGGTACGGCCGGCCGCGATGGGCTCGACGACGATGCTGAACGAGGCACTGGGCATCGCACTGGTCGGCGCCTCCGGTGAGCCTACCCAGCGCTCCATCCACAGCGCCTTCACCGTCAACGGCCGCACCTCGACACCGCGCCTGATCGTGGAATACCTCGACGAGGGCTATGCGGAAAACCTCGGCGAAGGCGTGCTGTACAAGTCGTTGGCCAGCGGCTCCTTCACTTACAAGGGCGAGGACCAGACCGGGTACACCAACGACTTCAAGCAGATCAACAAGGTCGGCGTCCAGGATCTGCAGCCGGTCATCGATCTGGTCAAATGGGTGAACGAGGCTTCCGACGCCGAATTCACCTCAGGCCTGGGCGAGCGTTTGGACGTGGAGTCGTTCGCCCGTTATCTGGTCCTGCAGAACCTCATGGTCAACTTCGACGACATGGCTGGGCCCGGACGCAACTACTACCTGTGGTACGACCTGGACACCAAGAAGTTCAAAGTCATCACCTGGGACCTCAACTTCGCCTTCAACGGTAACGCCAAGAGTGGTGTGAACGACACGATCTCGATGGGCGGCGGCCGAAGACTCCCCCAGCAAGGGCAACAGAACCAGCAAGGTCGGCAGAACCAGCCGTCTCAGAGTGCCACCCCACCCCGGAATGGCCGGCCGGAGCGTCCGCAAGGTGCAGAAGGCGGCGGCATGATGCGCTTGGGCCATCCTCTGAAGGAGAAGTTCCTCAAGAACGCCGCCTTCAAGAAGATCTACCAGGAGCAGTATCGCGCTCTGTACACCGAACTGCTCGGCAACGGCACCGCGTCCGGCCTGCTCGACGATCTTGTCACGTCCTACAAGCTGAACGAGAACGCCGACACCGCCAAGGCCGACACCGAGGCGGAGAAGCTGCGCACGTTCCTGACCACCCGCACTCAGACGCTGCGGTCCGACAAGGCGATCAGCGGCACGTAGCGCCCTTGTGATCGCCTGGGTTCCCGACACGGGGGTCTGGACCGAAAACCAGGAGCGACCGCGGCTCAACCGTTCTCCGACAGACCGTCCCGCCGGAGGAGCCACCCCATCACCCTTTTACGGACCACGCAGGTCAGGTGCGTGACAACCAACGATCACGCACATGACCCGTGGCCGGCACCGGCCCGCCTGACGGCCACATGACCGGCTCTCTAGGAGGTGTTTCTCGGCAGTTGTTTGAGGGACCCGGCCAGGGTGGACAGCTCGTCCCACGGGGCGGTGCCGGTGACGACGATCGTGACGTCCGGCAGGAACCGTACGAGGGAGCGCTGGTTCTTGTCCTCACGGACGCGCTGCTCCCAGGTGACGCCGTTGATCTGGACGGTGCCGGTGACCGTGGAGGTGTTGGAGAGCCGGTTCGCGAACTCGGCCTCGGGCTTCTCGTCGCTCTGGGCGAGCATCGCGTGGAAGCGCTTCGCGGTGGCGAACCCGAGCCTCCAGGTCGTGACACCGTTCGCGCTCGTGTTCTTGGAGCTGTTCGGGACCCATCCGGCGGCGACGGGTTCGGGGGCCCACACCAGGAAGGGCGCCGTACGGCGCAGGTCGGCGAGGGCGATCGAGTAGTCGACCCTGGGGATGTGCTCGGTCCTGCTTTGCGGCGTGACCAGCAGGAACAGGCCGACGGCGGCCAGACAGACCGCCATCGCGAACACGTAGCCGTAGAAGCCCTGGGTGAACTTTCGCACGACTGTCGACACTATCCGTTCGGGTGGGCGGTCGGCTCTCAGGGGCGGTGGATCTGGGCGATGATGGTCAGCACGTCCTCGACGAGTGCCCGGGAGGCGTCCTCGTCGTCGGAGAGGGCGACCTCGGAGACGGCGGCGGCGAGCGCGCCGGTGAGGACGACGACCAGTGCCCCCTCGTCGCCCTCGAACAGGGCGGCGTTGCGCTTGGCCCACTGCCGGAGCCGGTCGCGCATGATCACCTCGAACCCGGGCGGCCCGTCGCCGCGCAGGAAGAGCGCGGAGACCTCCCGCTCGGCCAGGCATCCCTCCAGGTAGGCGCGAGCCCCGGCGATGAACAGGCGCATCGGGTCGCCCTCACCCTCCGCCCTGGCGTCCTGGACCGCCTGCTTGGTCCGCTGGGTCTGACGGGTCTGGAACTCCTCGAAGAGCGTGAGATAGAGATCGGCTTTGCCGGAGAAATGATGGTAAAGACTTCCGACACTCGCTCCCGCGCGGGCGACCACGTCGGTGACCCCGGTCTCGGCGAAACCGCTTGTGACGAAGATCTCCCTCGCGGCGGACAGGAGCGCGACGCGCGTGGCGGCACCCCGCTCGGATGTCCGCCCGCCCGCGCCTTTCACCAGCCGTTCCGTGTCGCTGCTCATGGTGGGCACATTATCCTCCGCCGACCGGTCAGAGGGGGGCCAACTACGATCGTTGCATTGACACGAGAGGGGTTTCCCACCATGTCCGATGAGACGTCCGTTCCCGACGCCCTCGCCACGGGAGAACACGCACCCGATCGCAACCTCGCTCTGGAACTGGTCCGGGTCACGGAGGCGGCCGCGATGGCCGGTGCCCGCTGGGTAGGACGAGGTGACAAGAACGGCGCCGACGGCGCCGCGGTGAACGCGATGCGCCAGTTGATCAATACGGTGTCCATGAGCGGTGTGGTGGTGATCGGCGAAGGTGAGAAGGACAACGCGCCGATGCTCTACAACGGCGAGCAGGTGGGTGACGGCAGTGGCGCGGCGTGCGACGTGGCCGTGGACCCGATCGACGGCACCCGGCTCACCGCGCTCGGCATGCCCAACGGCATCTCGGTGATCGCGGTCAGCGAGCGCGGCTCGATGTACGACCCCTCGGCCGTCTTCTACATGGACAAGCTGGTCACCGGCCCCGAGGCCGCCTCGTCGGTCGACATCAACGCGCCGGTGGCGGACAACATCGCCGCGGTGGCCCGCGCCAAGGGCGGCGTGCCCTCGGATGTGACCGTGGTCGTCCTGGACCGGCCCCGCCACGAAAAGATCATCCAGGAGATCCGGGAGGCCGGGGCCAGGATCAGGCTCATCACCGACGGCGACGTGGCCGGTGCGATCATGGCGGCCAGGGTCGGCACGGGCGTCGACCTGATGCTCGGCATCGGCGGCACCCCGGAAGGCATCATCGCCGCGTGCGCGCTCAAGTGCCTCGGCGGTGTCATCCAGGGCAGGCTCTGGCCGCAGGACGACGCCGAGCGCCGCCGGGCGCTGGACGCGGGCCTCGACCTCGACGCCACGCTGAGCACCGACGACCTGGTCAGGTCCGACGACGTGTTCTTCGCGGCCACCGGCATCACCGACGGCGAGCTGATGCAGGGCGTCCGTTACCGCGCGGGGAGGGCCATCACCAGTTCCCTGGTGATGCGCGGTCGTTCGGGGACGATACGGAAGATCGAGAGCGAGCACCAGCTCTGGAAGCTGCGGGCCTACAGCGCGATCAACTTCGACAGCGCCAGCTGAGAGCCGGGACGCCGGAGCCGGGATTCCCCTTCGGCCGAGGATCGCCCTCAGCGGGGCGCCCTCCGGCCGAGGGCTCCCGGTGAAGGGATCTCGGCGAAGGGTTTCCGGTGAGGAGTGCGCGGCGGAAGAGCGATCGCGGCCGGGAAAAGCCCGAAAGGATCAGGAAAGACCAGGAAAACGGCGTCCGCCGCCGACCCGGGAACGGTGTCAGCGGCGGAACCAGGAGCGGCGGGGGCGCTTGGGAGACTTCGCCACGATGCTCCCCAGCGTGACGACGCCGGTGATCTCGATGACCGGCCCGTCGGGGGAGGCGGGGACCTGGTTCTTCTTGCCCCCCATGTACGACGAGGCGGGCATCTCGATCCGCACGCCCTCGGGGACGATCAGGGTGAGGGTGCCGCCCATCACGGTGACGTGCAGGGTCACGTGGCTGGACTGCAGCAGCGCGTCACACAGGTCGAGCTTGACGTTCGCGCAGATGGCGGTGGCCGTGAACCGGGTCGGCACCACCCATCGGCCGGAACGCTCCTCGGAGCCGAAGAACGCCGCCACCGGGCGGACGTCGGTGCGCAGCGGCTGCGCCTCGGGCGGGAGCAGGTCGGCGGTGAGCGCGGAGAGCTCTCCCAGCGTGCGGGCGCGATAGAGGGCCTCGGTGCGCTCGTCGTACTCCGCGTGGTCGAGACGCCCGTCGGCGAGCGCGTCGGCCAGTACGGCGGCCACTCTCTCGCGGTCGACGTCTCCGGCTCTCAGGTCGGCGGGGCGCGGCTGGGGACCGGTATGGCGGACGGCGGGGGGACGGGGACTCTCCACCCTTCGACCATAATCCCTGCGCGGGCTCCGGCAGCGGCGCGAGTGCGCCGACATGCCCCGTGAGCCGGAACGTCCGGCGCGACGGGCCGGCGAAAACCAGTAGATCATCAACCATTGACCACCGGGTACCTCGCCCATAACCTGACGGAAACTTGAATCCCCCTCATGTTTCCCGGAGGTCGTCATGCCGACCCCACGTGACAGGCAGGCGCGCGTCGCGACCTGGGCGGCGTTCTTCGTCCAGGGTCTCTGCTTCGCCACCCTGCTCACCCATGTGATCGACCTCCAGCACAGGTTCGGGCTCAGCGACGGCGACCTCACCCTGGTCCTGCTGCTCGTACCGGTGATCGCCGGGGTCGGCAGCGCGGTCGCGGGTCTCCTGGCGAGCCGGTACGGCAGCGCCCCGGTCCTGCGGATCGCCCAGGTCGGCGTCTGCGCCACCGTGGTGCTGATGGGCTGGAACGGGCAGCTCGCCGGGCTGTACGTCCTCAGCGCCGCGTTCGGCCTGTTCGTCGGCGCGGTGGACGCGGCGATGAACATGCAGGCGGTCGCGGTCGAGCGCCGGTACGGCATGAGCGTGCTGACCGGTTTCCACGCGGTGTGGAGCATCGGCTCGATGCTGGGCGCCGGGTTCAACTCCGCCTTCAGCGCGCTCGGCGTCGAGTTGGGCTGGTCCTTCTCCGTCCCGGTGCTGATCGGCGCGGTGATCTCGGTCGTCATGCTCCCCCGGCTCTACGGACATCGGGAGGAGAGGGCCGGTGAGCGGGCCGGGCACGTGACGGCCCGGGTGCCGTGGCGGCCGATCATCCCGCTCTGCCTGGCGATGGCGTTCCTGTACGTCGGCGACGCGGCGGTGTCCAACTACAGCACGGTCTACATGGAGAAGGCGCTGGCGGCGAGCGGCTGGCTGGTGCCGTTCGCCTACCTCGTCTACCAGGCGACCATGCTGCTGGCGCGGGTCCCCGGCGACCTCGCCGTACGCAGGTACGGGCCGGCGCCGGTGGTCCGCGTGGGCGCGGTGATCGCGGCCGTCGGCACGCTCGGAGTCGTCGTCGCGCCCGGCGTCACGGTGGCCGTCGTGTCGTTCGGCCTGATCGGCGTCGGGCTGTCCGTCATCGCCCCGCAGTCGTTCTCGGCCGCGGGACGGCTGGGCGCCGGCGCGGAGACCGCGATCGCGCGGGTCAACATGTTCAACTACGTCGGCTTCCTCGTCGGTGCCGCCGTGGTGGGGACGCTCAACGACCTGGTGAGCGTCCGGGTGGCGTTCGTACCGGCGGCCGTCCTGGTGGCCCTGATCGTGTTCCTCGCCAGGGGTTTCCAGCCCGACCTGGAACCCTCGGACGAAGGCAGCCCCGGGAGAGGCCCGCAGGAGCCCGCCGAACGACCGTGACCCCGGTCCCGGTGATCGGCCGGCCCGGCCTGGGCGGTTCGCCGTCGCCTCCTGCCGCACGAGGCTCGCCCGGACCTCGTCGGCCCTCGTCGTCAGCCCGGTCGGCCGCTCTCGTCGCCGGTGAGCTTCCTCAGGTACGCCAGGCTCTCGCGGACGTTCTCCATGGGCTCGCCGGAACCACCGGGCTCCCTGGGAGCATCGGAACCACCGCCGGCAGGCTCCAGCACGATGTTCTGCTCCAGGACGTACCAGCCGTCGTACCCGGCCGCCGTCAGGCCGCCGACGACGGCGGGGAGGTTCACGTCGCCTTCGCCCAGCGGGCGGTAGAGGCCGTTTCTCACGGCCCGGGTGTGGGTCAGCTCGCCCGCCCTGACCCGCTCGGCCATCGCGGCGTCCACGTCCTTGAGGTGGACGTGCGCGATCCGTTCCGCGGCGTGGGAGACCAGCTCGGCGGGGTCGGTGCCGCCCGCGAGGAGATGGCCGGTGTCCAGGCACAGCGGCATCGAGCTGTCGTCGAGCACCCGCTGGACCTCCTCGCGGTTCTCCACCACGCTTCCGATGTGCGGGTGCAGGGTGACGGTCCGGCCGAACTCCTTGGCGTTCTTGAGGATCCGGCGCAGGTTGCCCGTGAGGGTCTTCCAGGCGACGGCGTCCAGCTCCGGCCTGGCGTCGTGGCTCTCGCCACCGGTGGAGGCGGCGAGCACGACCACGTCCACCTCGCCGTCCATGAAGGCGCGCATCGCGGCCCGGACGATCGGGAGCGGGTCGTGGTCGGCCTCGTGCAGGACGACGGGGACGAACCCGCCCACCGCGCGCAGCCCGTACTCCGCGAGCAGGGAGCGGCAGTGTGTCGGCGAGGGCGGCAGGAACCCTGCGGGGCCGAGTTCGGTGGCCGTCAGGCCGAGCTCTCTCATCTCGGCGAGCACCTGAGAACGATCCGGCTGCCGCCCCCAGCCCGGGCCCTCGCAGGCCCCCCAGGAGATGGGCGCGCCGGCCGTTCGCACCGGGGCTCCTTCGACGGCGGAGCCGGACTCTCTCACAGGATCGCCTCTTCTCACATAATCACCTCCGTGTCGCGCACCGGACGCCCCTCGCGCCGGGAGGGTTCCGCGGCCTCGGCGAGGCAGGGCGCCACGAGGGTGTCCTCAGCGGTGCGGTGACTCTCCGCTTCCCCCCGGACCACGCTGGGAAACGCGTTAATTCTGCGGATTCCCGATGATCCAACACGCATTGTGCCTTTCGGAGAGGAAAGCGGTTGATCCCCAGTTCTAGGTGAGGACCGGGAAGCCGTCAAGAATTTGTCAGGACATCAGGACGATCCATCGGGCAGTGGGCGACGTCCACCGGACGGCGTATCCACAGGTGGGAGGCGTCGTCGTAGGGCTGCTCAGCGGCGCGCGGCACCCACCGGGAGGCGGATCGCGAGACGGCCGGGCCGGTTTCCACGAGGACCCGGATCGCGGCCGCCGACCTCGGTGGCACCGGCGGCCGGGTTCCCGCGAGGGCACGGATCACGGGGCGACCCAGCGGCGCAGGGCGTCCGCGAGGGCACCGACCATCGCGTCGGCGCGGTGCACGGGCAGACGGGCGAAGCCCATCACCAGTGCGGGCGGACCCGGGGCGTATCGCATCGGACCCACCGGCTCGGCCGCCAGCCCGTACTCCTGGGCCGTCTCCGCCACCGCCACCTCGTCCCAGTCACGCGGCAGCTCGGCGAGCAGGTGGAGCCCGGCGGAGACACCCCACACGGTGATCTCGGGAAGGTGCTCGCCGAGGGCGAGCGTGAAGGCGTCGCGGCGGGCGCGGTACTCCCGGCGCATCCTTCTCAGGTGCCGGTCGTAGTCGCCGGTCGTGATGAAGTCGGCCAGGACGTACTGCTCCAGGACGGGTGATCCCAGGTCCAGCTCGCCGCGGGCCAGCCGCAGCGATCCGGCGATCTCGGGCGGGGCCGCCACCCAGCCCAGGCGGAGGCCGGGGGCGAGGGACTTGCTGACGCTCCCGATCAGGATCACCCGGTCGGCCGCCAGCCCCTGCAGGCAGCCCACCGGGTCGCGGTCGAAGCGGAACTCCGCGTCGTAGTCGTCCTCCAGGATCGCCGCGCCGGTCGCGACGGCCCACTCGATCAGCTCGGCGCGGCGGCGGGGCGAGAGCACGACCCCCGTCGGATACTGGTGCGCGGGCGTGAGCAGCACCGCCCGCGCTCCGGTCGCGGCCAGCGCCCCGACGTCGACGCCCTCGCCGTCCACGGGGACGGCGACCAGGTCGGCGCCGGCGGCGTGCAGCAGAGGGAGCTGACGCGCCCCCGCCGGATCCTCGACCGCGAGCCGAATCCGGCCGGGGGGCGGCACGGGGTTCGCGGCCCGCCGGACGAACCAGCCGAGATCGTGGGGGGAGCCGGCTCGGGGGAGCCTGCCCGCGAGCGCCTGGACGGTGAGGCTCACCCCCTGGGCCACCCCGCCCACGATCACCAGGTTGTCCGGGCTCACGTCGGCCGCCCTCACCCTCCCGAGATAGGCGGCCAGCTCCTCGCGCAGCGCCGGGACACCGCCGAGGTCGCCGTAGTTGAGGGCCTCCGCGGGCAGCGTGGCGAGCGTCCTCCTCATCGAGGCCAGCCACCGCTGCCTGGGGAACGCCCCCAGGTCGGGTGCGGTGGAACGGCGCCCCCGGTACGGCCCGCGACCGCTCTCCTCCCCGCGAACGCTCTCCTGCGCGCGGGGGGTGCGTGCCTTCGCGCGCGGCCGGCCCGGCGGCGTCGGGGAAGGACCGTCGAAGGGCGCGGGACGGCTCGCGGCGGGTGCCACGGTGGTTCCCGCCCCGATCCTGGAGATCAGGAAACCCTCGGCGACGAGCTGCTCGTACGCCTCGACCACCACGCCGCGAGAGAGCCCGAGATCCCGCGCCAGCTCGCGGCTGGCGGGCAGCCTCGCCCCGGCCGCCAGCCGCCCGCGCCGCACCGCCTCGCGGAGTTCGCGGGCGATCTGGGCGGCGACACCGCCCGCCGCCCGGTCGACGACGATGTGCAGGTCCGCCAATTGGTCCTCTGTTTCACCGCTGGATTGGACCCGACAGGGGTGCCATTGATTTCCTAGCATTTCGCACATGAACGTGGATGTCAGCACCGCCGCCCGGCGGGGATGGCGCGGCCCGGTCGAGGCCGCGACGGCGATGTTCCTGGTGGGCACCCTGGCGGGGGTCTCAGGGGTGATCGGGGAGTATCCCGTCCACGGCGGCCAGGCCCTGCGCTACCTGCTCGCGGCCGTGATCCTGCTCGCCGTCGCCCGGCTCGCGGGGCTGCGGTTCGTCCGCCTCACCCCCCGTGAGACGGCGCTGCTCGCGGCGCTCTCCCTCACCGGTTTGGTGATCTTCAACGTGTGCGTGATCGAGGCCACCCGGCACGGCGGTCCGGCCCTGGTCGGGACCGTCCTCGGCACCGTACCGCTCGCGCTCGCCCTGATCGGCGGACGCCCCTCGCCCCGGCTCGTCGGGGCGGCGGCGGTGGTCGTCGCCGGGGCGACGGTGGCGACCGGACTCGGCAGCGGCGACCTGACCGGGCTGCTTTGGTCGCTGGGCGCGCTGGGCTGCGAGGTCTGTTTCTCCCTGCTCGCCATCCCGCTGCTGCCGAAGCTGGGAGCGGTACGCGTCTCGGCGTACTCGGTGACGCTGGCCGTGCCGATGCTGGTGGTCACCGGGCTGCTCGTGGACGGCACCGCGATGATCCGCGTGCCGACGGCGCCCGAACTCGCGGGTCTGGGCTACCAGTCGCTGATCGTGACGAGCGTGGCGTTCTTCCTCTGGTACGACGCCCTGCCCCGGCTCGGCCCGGCGACCGCGGGACTGTTCGCCGGGCTGATCCCGGTCGGCGCCATCGCCACCGGCGCGGTCCTCGGCCTCGGCGCACCCTCGGCACCCGACCTGCTCGGCGCCGCGCTCGTCGTCGCCGGCATCGTCATCGGCCTCAGCTCAGCGGGCTCACCCGCTGCGAGGGCACGTCGGCCGACCGGGACGAGGCGACCCGCTGCCGGGGAATCTCGACCCGTTGGGGCAGGCTGACCCGCCACACGGTCTCCCCGTCCCGCGGGTGCAGGGTCACCAGCTGCGAGGGCAGGCTCGCCGGCCCGGAGGCGGTGCCGGGCTTCTGCGGAGGGAGGGTGAGCGGAGGTTCCGGCCAGCTCACCGGCCACTGGGGAACGCGTCCGCCGGTCTCCTTGATGCTCGTCAGCGTGATCGCGATCAGTGACACGGTGAGACCGGCCACCACGAAGAGGGCCACGATCGCCAGCATGATGGTGTTTCCGATGTTCATCGTCTGTCTCCCCGCTTCCGCCGGACGCTCGATCCGGCTCTTTCCAGCCTCCTCCTTGAATTCGGACAGATAGCCATAAAAGACGCATAGGTCATCAACACTTGCCCTAAATATGTGTCTTTCATCTCATATGTCCGCCTGGCCGCGCGCAACCCGACCGCGGAGGCCGAGCGCGAAACACGAGGCCGTACCCTCTAGGGAAAACGGCGCCCGCACGGAGGATCGACGACGATGCCCGAGTTCGACTACACCGACCTGCTTCCCCTGGGACCGGACGAGACCGAATACCGCCTGATCACCACCGAGGGGGTACGGGTCGTCGAGGCCGCCGGACGCAGGTTCCTCGAGGTCGAGCCCGAGGCGCTGCGGCTGCTCACCGAGAACGCGATCCACGACATCTCCCACTACCTGCGGTCGTCCCACCTCGCCCAGCTCCGCAAGATCATCGAGGACCCCGAGTCGAGCGGGAACGACCGCTTCGTCGCCCTCGACCTGCTGAAGAACGCCTCGATCTCGGCGGGCGGCGTGCTCCCGATGTGCCAGGACACCGGCACCGCGATCGTGATGGGCAAGCGCGGGCGCCACGTGCTCACCGACGGCGCCGACGGCGAGCACATCTCCCGCGGGGTGTACGACGCCTACACCCGCCTGAACCTGCGCTACTCCCAGATGGCCCCCCTCACCATGTGGGAGGAGAAGAACACCGGCTCCAACCTCCCCGCGCAGATCGAGCTCTACGCCGAGGACCCGGGCGGCCACCCCGACGAGTACAAGCTGCTGTTCATGGCCAAGGGCGGCGGCAGCGCCAACAAGTCCTTCATGTACCAGGAGACGAAGGCGGTGCTCAACGAGAAGCGGATGCTCCAGTTCCTGGAGGAGAAGATCCGCTCGCTCGGGACCGCCGCCTGCCCGCCGTACCACCTGGCGATCGTCGTCGGCGGCACGTCCGCCGAGTTCGCCCTGAAGACCGCCAAGTACGCCAGCGCCCGCTACCTGGACTCCATCCCCACCTCCGGCTCCCCCTCTGGTCACGGCTTCCGCGACACCGACCTTGAGGCCAAGGTCTTCGAGCTCACCCAGAAGCTCGGCATCGGCGCCCAGTTCGGCGGCAAGTACTTCTGCCACGACGTCCGCGTCATCCGTCTCCCCCGCCACGGCGCCTCCTGCCCCGTGGCCATCGCGGTCTCCTGCAGCGCCGACCGCCAGGCCCTGGCGAAGATCACCCCCGAGGGGGTCTTCCTGGAGCGGCTGGAGACCGACCCGGCGAGGTTCCTGCCGGAGACCACCGACGACCACCTCTCCGACGACGTCGTCAAGATCGACCTCAACCGCCCGATGGCGGACATCCTCGCCGAGCTGACCAGATACCCCGTCAAGACCCGCCTGTCGCTGACCGGCCCGCTCGTGGTCGCCCGCGACATCGCCCACGCCAAGATCGGCGAGCTCCTGGACGCGGGCGGCGAGATGCCCGAGTACCTCAAGAACCACGCGGTCTACTACGCCGGCCCCGCCAAGACCCCCGAGGGGTACGCCTCGGGCTCCTTCGGTCCCACCACCGCCGGGCGCATGGACTCCTACGTCGAACGCTTCCAGGCGGCGGGGGGCTCCAAGGTCATGCTCGCCAAGGGCAACCGCTCCAAGCAGGTCACCGACGCGTGCAAGGCCCACGGCGGCTTCTACCTCGGCTCCATCGGCGGCCCCGCCGCCCGCCTCGCCCAGGACTGCATCAAGAAGGTGGAGGTCCTCGAATACCCCGAGCTGGGCATGGAGGCCGTCTGGAAGATCGAGGTCGAGGACTTCCCCGCGTTCATCGTCGTTGACGACAAGGGCGAAGACTTCTTCGCCGACTCGACCGGCCCCGTCCTCACCATCGGCCGCCGCTGACCACACACCCCCTCGCGGGACGCCGAGGGTCAGGACCCGCCGTACAGGCGCCCGAGGTCGACGAGCTCGACGTCGGAGCGCCGTGCGGCGGTGTGCGTGACACCTCGGGAACGACGGCCGCAACCATCATTGGCGGGACCATCGTTCCGTCGGCCACCACTCCCGACGAGAACAACCCCCTTCACCGCAACGTGCGGTCCGACTACGGAGAGAAGCCGTCGAGTCCAGCCAATCCAACAGATGTCACTCATTGTTTCCTAACAGTTACAAGCCTGAAAATCTGACTCAAGTTGGCAAGAAGATTCGGGCCTGTCTCTACTGGTCGCATTACGCAAATCGGTAAGCTGCACCACATGCGTGCGCCGCCCGGATACCTTCTCGCAGCGCGCTACCGGTTGTCCGAACCGGTTGGGCGCGGCGGCATGGGCACTGTTTGGCGTGCACACGACGAGTTGCTCAACCGCGAGGTGGCCGTCAAAGAGGTTCGCCTTCCCGTGATCCTCGACGAGGAGCTCCGCGCCGAACTGTGCGCCAGGACCGAGCGCGAGGGGCGCGCGACCGCGATGGTCGCCCACCCCTCCGTCATCACGGTCTTCGACGTCGTCACCGAGGACGAGCGCCCCTGGATCGTGATGGAGCTGCTCCGCGCCAGGTCGCTGGAGCAACTCCTCCAGGACCACGGCCCGCTGCCGCCCCGCCAGGTGGCGGAGATCGGCAGGCAGGTCCTGGGGGCGCTGCGCGCCGTGCACGCCAAGGGGATCCTCCACCGCGACGTGAAGCCGAGCAACGTCCTGGTGACCGACGACCGGGCCGTGCTCACCGACTTCGGCCTGGCCGCGCTCGAAGGAGACGTGTCGATCACCCAGGCGGGCATCGTGCTGGGCTCGGCCGGATACATCGCCCCCGAGCGCGTGCTGGGCGCCAAGGCCAGCCCGGCCGGCGACCTGTGGTCGCTCGGCGCGACCCTCTACACCGCCGTCGAGGGCCGGGGCCTGCACGGGCGTCGTACGGCCGCCGCCGCGCTCGCCGCGCTGACCAGCGGCGAGCCGATCCCCATGGAGCGGGCCGGACCGCTGACGCCGGTGCTGCGCGGCCTCCTCACGATCGACCCGAACGCCCGGCTCGACGCGGGACGTGCCCTGATGATGCTCGCCAGGGTGGCGGCCGGCGGGCTGGTCGAGGAGTCCTTCTCCAGGCCGTCCGCACGACCCGACGTCAGGCCTCCCGCGAGCGGGTCCGGCGGCAGGTCGTCCACGGGCGGATTCAACGTCAGGTCGTCCGCGAGCGGGTCCGACGGCGCGTCGGCCCCGCCGTTCAGCCGCCGCTCCCAGCACCGCGGGATGCACCGGGTCGGCTCCGCGCCGCCTCCGGCACCGCGCCCCTCGTCGCCGGGGACGCCCCCACCGCCGTCGGGACCTCCGTCCGGGCCGACACCCCAACTCCGGGCGCACCGGCGCCCCGGTGAGGGGGTCCATCGGAAGCCGGTGGAGATTTCGCCAACCTATCGGCCACTTGTCCGTTTTATGACGCCCTTTATAAGGTTGGTCCTCCCACGTCTTCTCTGGCCGAGGGAACTCCGTAAGCGCGGGTAAAGCGCTTCTCAAGGTGGAATGGCTATCTTCTTCTCATGCCGGAACAGCAGACGCGTGTGCTCGCGGACCGTTACGAGCTGATCGCGCCGCTCGGCCGAGGCACGATGGGCACCGTTTGGAAAGCCCACGACCGTTCCCTCGGCCGTGAGGTCGCGATCAAGGAGATCCGTCAGGAGCCCGGCCTCAGCGAGGCGCAACGCGCCGAGCTTCGGGAGCGGATGATCCGCGAGGGTCGTACGGCCGCCCGTATCAGCCACCCCTCGGTGGCCACCGTCCACGACGCGATCGTCGAGGACGGCAGCCCCTGGATCATCATGGAGCTCGTGCAGGCGCGCTCCCTGGAGCAGGTGATCGAGGAGGAGGGGCCCCTGCCACCCCGCCTCGTCGCCGAGATCGGGGCCGACCTGCTGGGGGCGCTCCGCGCGGCCCACGCCCAGGGGGTCCTGCACCGTGACGTCAAACCCGGCAACGTGCTCATCACCGAGAGCGGCCGGGTGGTCCTCACCGACTTCGGCATCGCGAAGGCGGAGGGCGACACGAGCCTCACCAAGACCGGCATGGTGATCGGTTCCCCCGGATACACCGCACCCGAGCGGGCCCGCGGCGAGCACACCGGGCCCGAGTCGGACCTGTGGTCCCTCGGCGCCACGCTGTACTTCGCGGTCGAAGGCCGCCCGGCCTACGAGCGGGCCTCCGTGGCGGAGACCCTGGCCGCGCTGATGAGCGAGCAGGTCGACCCGCCGACCCAGGCGGGGCCGCTCCGCCCGGTGCTCGAACAGCTGCTGGAGAAGGACCACACGGCGCGGTTGACAGCCGCCCAGGCGGGGGCACTGCTGCGGGCGGTGGCCGACACCCCCTCGCACCTCGCGGACTCCCTGCCACCGGCCCCCGCGCCCGCCACGCCCCCTCCCACGCCGTCCCCCTCGGCCTCCGCGGCCCCTTTCCCGGCGGACATCGGGGATGCCCCGGGCGCCGACGAGGACCCCGAGGACGACGCCGAGGAATTCGACGCCAATCGCACCGTGATGGTCATCCGCCCCAAGGACGGCCTGCGCATCCCCGGCGGCACACCGCCCGCCGCCCCGTCCCCGGCGGCCTCCGGCCGCCCGACGACCTCGCCCTACCCCGACCGTCCTCCCTTCGGAGAGCCGGGCGATCCGGCCGCGAGACGGCAGGGCCCTCCCGGTCTCGGAACCCCCGTCGCCCGGGGACCCGGCGCCTTCGGAAGGCCGGGCGCGTTCGAGGAACCGGACGACGAGACGGCCTTCGCGGAGCCGGGAGCCGAGGCGTCGGCGACGCCGCCCCACGGGTTCCCCGTGAGCGGCAGAGCCGATCTCTCCGCCACCCCGCCACACGGCTTCCCGCCGGTCACTCCGGAGTTCGGGAGGCCCGGCGCGGGAGGCCCGGGGGCGGAGGCGCCCCCTCCGCTGAGACTCGTCCCCGGCAACCCGCCCCCCGACCAGCCGGGGCCGGTGCCCGCACAGCCCTGGCGTCCGCCGGGCCCCGAGGCGTCGGACGGCGCCTACCGCTCCCCCGGCCTGGGCACCGACCTGTTCGCGATCGCGGGGCAGAACGCCCAGCCCGACCCCGGCCGCCCCGGGCCGAGGAAGCCCCCGTCGGAGAAGACCCGGATCGGCGTCCTCGTCCTCATGGGCGTGGCGGCGATCGCCCTCGTGGTGATCATGATCCTCGCGGTGGCCGCCATCTTCTGAGACCCCCCTTCCGAGAACGCCCCGCGAGGGCGACCCCGTACCCGCCGTTTGATTTCCTCCTCAGGACGCAGACTGGGGTCATGAGCGAGTATCGGATCGAGCATGACTCGATGGGCGAGGTACGGGTTCCCGCGGGGGCGAAATGGCGGGCGCAGACCCAGCGGGCGGTGGAGAACTTCCCCGTCTCGGGGCGCGGACTGGAAATCCCGCACATCTCGGCCCTCGGCCTGATCAAGGCGCTCGCCGCCGAGGTCAACGCGGAGCTGGGGGTGATCGACAAGGAGCTGGCGGAGGCGATCGCCGAGGCCGCCACCGACGTCGCGGAGAACGAGTGGGACGGCGAGTTCCCCGTCGACGTCTTCCAGACCGGCTCCGGCACCTCCTCCAACATGAACGCCAACGAGGTGATCGCGACCCTCGCCGAGGAGCGGCTCGGCCGTCCCGTCCACCCGAACGACCACGTGAACGCCTCGCAGTCGTCCAACGACGTGTTCCCCACCTCCATCCACGTCGCCACCGCCACCGAGGTCTCGTACCACCTGATCCCCTCGCTGCGACACCTCGCCACCGCGCTGCGGGACAAGTCGCTGGAGTTCGACGGCGTGGTCAAGGCCGGGCGCACCCACCTGATGGACGCCACCCCGGTCACGCTGGGACAGGAGTTCGGCGGGTACGCCACACAGATCGACAACGCCATCGGGCGGGTGCGGAGCGCGCTCCCGCACCTCACCCAGCTGCCCCTGGGCGGTACGGCGGTCGGCACCGGCGTCAACACCCCGCCCGGCTTCGCGGCCAAGGTCATCGAGAAGCTGCGCCAGACCACCGGGCTGCCGTTCTCCGAGGCTCCCGACCACTTCGAGGCCCAGGGCGCGAGGGACGCCGTCGTCGAACTCTCCGGCCAGCTCCGCACGGTCGCGATCTCGCTCAACAAGATCGCCAACGATCTGCGCTGGATGGGCTCCGGCCCCCGGGCGGGACTGGGCGAGATCAACCTGCCCGACCTGCAGCCCGGGTCGTCGATCATGCCGGGCAAGGTCAACCCGGTCGTCCCCGAGGCGGTGACCATGGTCGCCGCCCAGGTCATCGGGAACGACGCGGCCATCGCCTTCGCCGGCGCCTCCGGCACGTTCGAGCTCAACGTGATGCTCCCGGTCATCGCGCGCAACATCCTGGAGTCCGTGCGTCTGCTCGCCAACGCCTCCCGCCTACTGGCCGACCGGTGCGTACACGGCATCACCGCCAACGTCGACCGCATGCGCGAGTACGCGGAGTCGTCGCCGTCGATCGTCACCCCGCTCAACCCGTACGTCGGGTACGAGGAGGCCGCGAAGATAGCGAAGCAGGCCCTGGCCGAGCGCAAGACCATCCGTGAGGTCGTCATCGAGCGCGGCCACGTCGCCAACGGCACCCTCACCGAGGAACGGCTCGACGAACTGCTCGACGTCCTCTCCATGACCCGGCCCCCCTCTTGAACTCCTCCCCGGCCTGAAGGCTGGGGATTCTCCCGTCGCGTCGCGGTTAAGCGGCGCGCGGGGGTTGACGCTTCGCAGACCGGGTAGCCCCGAGGTCTCCACGTCCTGACACCGGCGTTCCGTCGGCGTTGTTGATGTTGATCGCGGCGTTGGTGTCGGCATGGCCGACCCACCCGCAATCAGGGTTGAGGCACGCGAACCTGGTTTTGTCGCGGTTGGCGGCGTCGCGGTGGCCGCACTGGTGGCAGGTCTGCGACGTGCCAGGGGCGGGGACCTTGACGACCTGCCCGCCCCGGTCGCGGGTTTTGTACTCCAGCAGAGTGACGGTGCGATCCCAGGCTTCTCCGGCGATCGAGCGGTTCAGCCCGGCCTTGTGTGCGACGTTCCTGCCGGGGTTTTCGATGGTGCCCCTGGCGGAGCGGACCATGTTCTTGATCTTCAGGTCTTCCACCTTGATCACGCTGAAGGTGTCGGCGAGTTCGGTGGTGGTCTGGTGCTGCCAGTCGACGGCTCGGCGCTTGGCTGTCGCGCGGGCCTTGGCGATCTGGTTGTAGGTGCGGGCCAGCCGTTTGGAGGTGAGCCGGCCGGGGGGGCGGGTGCGGCGCTGGCGGGCGGACTTCTTCTCCAAGCGGCGCAGGTGTTCTCTCTGGCCGCTGGTGAGCCAGGGGCCGTGTTCGCGCATGGTGGCATCTGACAGGGCCAGGGCGACGGTGATTCCCTGGTCGATCCCGACCTGCGGGCCAAGGTGGCGGGCGGGGGCGGGCACGTGGCGTTCGGCCCGGAACACGATGTGCCAGCCGTCGGCTTCCTTGACCAGGCGGGCTCCGGTGATCCGCCCGGCGGGGCCACCCTTGGTGAGGCCGGGCAGGTCCTTGGTCCATCGAAACCGGACCCGCCCGGCCTTGGGCAGGTTGACCGTGCCCCAGCGCCGGTTGATCCGCTTGATCTGCAAATCGCGGGCCTGGGGGACGTCCACGGTCAACCGGGAGCGCAGGCGGCCCTTGAAGGTGGGCCGCTGGGCGGGATGGTCGGGGTTGAAGAAGTTCGCCCACGCCTGCCGATAGGTCTTCAGTACGGCTTGGGCGGCCTGGGCGGGTAGTTGGCCCATCCAGTCGATCTCGTGGCGGGCCGCCCGGATCGCCGCGTCGCACTCCTTCAACCTCGCAAACCGGCCTTGGCGGAAGGTGAAGTACTCATGCAGCAGGTTCCACAGGGTGCGAGCGGTGTGCGCCTGACCGTCCAGCACGGCCACCTGTGCCGCGTTCAGGTCCAGACGCGCCTTGTGCGCCCGGGTCTGCTTCACCAACTCCACACCGTGATCGTATCGTTTGGTTTATGTCACCGCGCTGGAATCCGAACCCCGATGTCCGGACGGGACGTCATGTCGTTTATAACCTTCATGCGCACTTGGTGTTCGTCACTAAGTATCGGCGGGGGGTGTTCACGGACGAGATGCTGGCCCGCTGCGAGGAGATCATGCGGGAGGTGTGCGCGGACTTCGAGGTCGAGTTGCGTGAGTTCAACGGCGAACACGACCATGTCCATCTGCTGATCCACTACCCGCCGAAGGTCGCCCTGTCCAAACTGGTCAACAGTCTCAAGGGCGTCTCGGCACGGCTCCTGCGCAAGGAGTATGCCGCGCATGTCCGCGAGTACCTGTGGGGTGGACACTTCTGGTCCGGGTCCTACTTCGCCGGATCAGTCGGCGGTGCACCGCTCACGGTACTCAAGCAGTACATCGAGCAGCAGCAACGCCCACTGTGACCTGCGGGTGAAGGCACGCTCGCGCCCTGGCGGGCACTCCCGCGCGGGCCTTCACCCCCGGCCTGAAGGCCGGAGCACCGGCCCGCATTTCGGTAGACCGCCCCGGCCGCCGGTCACCGCCCGCGCCCAGCCCCCCCCGCGGACCGATGACCACTCCGGCACGTGCCCCGGCACCCCCGGCCACCGGCCACGAACCGGCGCGATCGCGACCGGGAACGCCGGCGAACCGGCACGATCGCGAACCGGCTCCCCGATTGGCGTCGTAGATCGGCTTCCTGGAAGACTCGGCAACATGACCCAGATCAAGTTCTACGGTCGCAGGGACGCCTGGTCCGACCGGCGTCAGGAGATCTCCGACACCGTCCACGGCTGTCTGGTGAACGTCTGGCGGCTCCCCGAGGACAAGCGGTTCCACCGGTTCCTGCTGCTGGACGCCGAGGACATGATCTGCCCGCAGCGGAGCGAGCGGTATCTCATCGTGGAGATCGTCTGTTTCAGCGGCAGGACGGACGAGGCCAAACGCGCGCTGATCCGCGCCCTGTTCACCGAGGTCGGTGACGCCCTCGACCTCCCCGCCGAGGACCTGGAGATCGTGATCATGGAGTCCCCCAAGGTCAACTGGGGCATCCGCGGCCTCCCCGGCGACGAACTCACGCTCACCTACCCGGTCACCGTCTGAGAGCCGAGCGCCCTTCCACGAACCCGCACCGGGAAACCGTTCCCGTCGTCCGTACGACCGGATCCCCCTCAGCGGCCAAAGCGAGCGAGACAACGAATCATTGAATGTTCACGTTCGTCTCGCTCGCCGAAAAGGTACGCGAGGCGATCGCTTCTCACGCGATGGCTTCCGGGACGGTGACCCGCTTCGCGCCCTCCGTCACCGAGATGTCCCGAGCCGGGCGACGGGACGAGACCGGGCAGGCGGATATCCGCCACATAAACGTACGGTGGAGTGTGGAGGTGGGCGACATGGGCCAGGATTCGGGTCATTGCCTAGATTCGGCAGCATGATTGACCTAGCGGGTCGGCGAGCCGTGGTGACCGGAGCGGGCAGCGGGATCGGGCGTGCCTGCGCGCACCGGCTGGCCGCGGCCGGAGCACACGTGCTGGTGGTCGACATCGACCCCGAGGCGGCGGCGAAGGTCGCCGCGGAGATCTCGGGCACACCCGTCGTCGCGGACCTGTCGGAACCGGATTTCGTACGGGCGATCCCGCCCGGTACGGACATCGTGGTGAACAACGCCGGGTTCCAGCACGTCGCCCCGATCGAGGAGTTCCCCCCAGAGGTGTTCTCCAAGATCCTCAAAGTGATGGTGGAGGCGCCCTTCCTGCTGGTCAGGGAGGTCCTGCCGGGAATGTACGAACGCGGCTGGGGCCGGATCGTCAACATCTCCTCGGTCCACGGCCTCCGCGCCTCGCCCTACAAGGTGGCGTACGTCACCGCCAAGCACGCCCTCGAAGGGCTGTCCAAGACGATCGCCCTGGAGGGCGCCCCCCACGGCGTCACCTCCAACTGTGTGAATCCCGCCTACGTCCGCACCCCCCTGGTGGAGAACCAGATCGGCGCCCAGGCCGGAACCCACGGCATCGGCAGAGACGAGGTGATCGAGCAGATCATGCTCGCCCCCGCCGCCGTCAAACGGCTGATCGAACCCGAGGAGGTCGCCGAACTCGTCGCCTACCTCTGCGGCCCGAACGGCTCCTTCGTCACCGGCACCTCCCTCCCCATAGACGGCGGCTGGACCGCCCGCTGACCCCCGCAAAGCCACCTAACATCGCAATGAACCCATGAGTCCTCGCCGACCACCGGCCTGAGGAGAAGAGGTCGCGAAGAACGAGCGATCTCACCGCGACGCACCAGCGCCGCAAACAAACACGAGGGAAGCGGATGAGCGACGAGAAAAGGAGCGGGACAGGAAGAGCCTCACCGCGATGCCCCAGCGTCCTTGGTGGTGGGACTACCCGTGAGGCCGCGCCGGCGACTGGACTGAGGAGAGGAAGGTCGTGAGGAACGAGCGATCTTCCTCGACGAGGGAAGGAGCCGGACAAGAGCGGCCTCACCGCGACGCGTCAGCGTCGCCAACAACACAGCGGCCGAACCGCGACGCGTCAGCGTCGCCAACAACACAGCGCCAAACAACACAGATCTTTCTCGAGCTGTTGGCCAGGGAGGCTTCGGCCGTCGAGTTCGAGGGACCCGTTCTCGCGGCGAGGTCCGACGGGATCGGCGCGGAGGCGCTGGCGGAGCTGGAGGAGGCCAAGCTCGCCGCGCTGAGGGTGCGGGCGCTGCTGAGGCGCAGGGCGAAGCGTGAGGCGGAGCTGTCGGCGCTGTTCGACACGGCGGGCGACCTCGCCGGGCTGCGGGACCTGGACGCCGTCCTGGAGGCCATCGTGCACCGGGCCAGGCAGTTGCTCGGCACGGACGCCGCCTACATGACGCTGCACGACCCCGAGCGGGGCGACACCTGGATGCGGGTGACCGACGGCTCGGTGTCGGCGAAGTTCCGGGCGCTGCGGCTCGCCATGGGCGCGGGGCTCGGCGGGCTGGTGGCCCAGACCGCCACCCCGTACTCGACCGCCGACTACTTCGCCGACGAGCGTTTCCGGCACAAGACCGACATCGACGACGCGGTGCTTGAGGAAGGGCTGGTCGCCATCCTCGGCGTGCCGCTCAAGCTGGGCGCGCGGGTGATCGGGGTGCTGTTCGCGGCCAACCGGAGCGTACGGCCCTTCACCCAGGACGAGGTCGTGCTGCTGGGCTCGCTGGCCGCGCACGCGGCGGTGGCGATCGACAACGCCCGGCTGCTGCAGGAGACCAGGCACGCCCTGGAGGAGCTCAGCGAGGCCAACCGGCAGGTGAGCGCGCACAGCCAGGCCGTGGAGCGCGCTGCGCTCGCGCACGACCGGATGACCGGCCTGGTGCTGCGCGGCGGCGGGGTCGAGGACGTGGCGGCGGTGGTGACGGAGGTGCTCGGCGGCTCGCTCGCGGTGCTCGACGACGCCGGGCGCCCGATCGCCGGGGACGCGCGCGTCCTGGAGGACGGCGCGCTGGGCAAGGACGCGATCGCGGACGCCGCGCGCTCGTCGAGGGCGCTGGGGCGCGGTGTACGGCAGGGAGATCTGCTGGTCGCGTCGGTGGACGTGGGCGCGGAGCCGCTGTGCACACTGGTGTTGCGCAGCGGCGGCCAGGTGTCGGACGCCGACCAGCGCATCCTGGAGCGGGCCGCGCTGGTGACCGCGTTGCTGCTGCTGTTCAGGCGTACGGTGGCCGAGGCGGAGGGCCGGGTCAGGGGTGAGCTGCTCGACGACCTGATCTCGCGGCCCGCGCTCGACGGCCTGGCCGACCGCGCCCGGCGGGTCGGGGTGAATCTGGACTATGACCATGTGGTGGTCGTGGTGCGCCACGGCGGTGGGCGGGAGCGTGCCGCGTTCTGGGCGTCCTCCCAGGCGGCGATGCACCACGGTCTCGCCGCGCAGCGCGGCGACGAGGTGGTCCTGATGCTCCCCGGGGACCGGCCGGGGCCGCTGGCCAAACGGGTCGCGACCGAGCTGAGCGCCTCACTGGGCCATCCGGCCACGGCGGGCGCCGGAGGGCCCGTGCGCGGCACCGCCGAGGTGGCCGCGGCGCACCGGGAGGCGCAGCGTTGCGCCGACGCCCTGGTGGCCCTGGGGAGGGCCGGGGAGGGTGCCGGCGCGAGGGAGCTGGGTTTCGTCGGGCTGCTGGTCGGTGAGGGACGCGACATCGGGGCGTTCCTCACCTCGGTGCTCGGCCCGGTGATCGACTACGACGCCCGCAGGGGCACCGCTCTGGTGCAGACCCTCACCGCGTACTTCGGCATGGGCGGCTCGCTGTCGCGGACGAGCGAGGCCCTGCACATCCACGTCAACACGGTCACCCAGCGCCTGGACCGGATCGGCCAGCTCCTCGGCGACGACTGGCAGAGCCCCGACAGGGCGCTGGAGGTCCAGCTCGCCCTGCGCCTGCACCGTCTCAGCGGCTGACCGGGCCGCGCCGGACCGTGCCGGGACCCGTCAGGCCAGGCCGGGCCACACCGACTCGCGGAGGGCCGCCGCACACGTCCACATAGAGCACCTGTCGGCTATGGCGGTCGTACCCATAGGAGTGACGCCGGTCACTACGTACGGTAGCCGAAATCCCCCCAACAGCGACTTCCCCTGGTGAGTGAGATGGCAGAGAAAACCCGTACCCCCATCGGAAAGATCGTCGGTGCCAGTCTCGTCGGCACCACGATCGAGTGGTATGACTTCTTCCTGTACGGCTCGGCCGCCGCGCTGGTGTTCCCGCAGTTGTTCTTCCCCGAGTCGGAGCCGCTGACGGGCACCCTGCTGGCGTTCCTGACCTACGCGGTGGGCTTCGTGGCCCGCCCGCTGGGCGCGCTGGTCTTCGGGCACTTCGGCGACCGGCTCGGCCGTAAGAAGCTGCTGGTGATCAGTCTGCTGCTGATGGGCGGGGCGACCTTCCTGATCGGCTGCCTGCCGACCCACGCGGCGATCGGCATGGCGGCACCGCTGCTGCTGACCTTGCTCCGGCTCGTCCAGGGCTTCGCCCTCGGTGGCGAGTGGGGTGGCGCGGTGTTGATCGTCTCCGAGCACGGCGACGCCGCGCGCCGCGGCTTCTGGGCCTCCTGGCCGCAGGCCGGCGCCCCCGGCGGCAATCTGCTCGCCACCGCCGTGCTGGCGGTGCTGGCCGCGGTCCAGACGGACGAGGCGTTCGTGAGCTGGGGTTGGCGGATCCCGTTCCTGCTGTCCGGTGTCCTGGTACTGGTCGGCATGTGGATCCGGCTCTCCATCAGCGAGTCGCCGGTCTTCCAGCAGGCGGTCGCCAACGCCGAGCCCGCGCCGTCCCTGCCGATCGTGAACGTCTTCAGATACCACTGGCGGGACGTCCTCATCGCGATCGGCGCCCGCTTCGCGGAGAACGTCTCCTACTACGTGATCACCGCGTTCGTGCTGGTCTACGCGACGGCACAGGCGGGACTGCCGAAGCCCCTCGTGCTCAACGCGGTACTGATCGGGTCGGCCATCCACTTCGTCTCGATCCCGATGTGGGGGGCGCTCTCCGACCGGCTCGGCCGCAGGCCCGTCTACCTGATCGGCGCCGCCGGGGTGGGGCTGTGGGCCTTCGCCTTCTTCCCGCTGATCGACACCAAGAGCTTCGCCGCGGTCACCCTGGCGGTGACCGTCGGACTGATCCTGCACGGCGCGATGTACGGCCCGCAGGCCGCGTTCTTCTCCGAACTGTTCGCGACGAGGATGCGCTACTCGGGCGTCTCGATCGGCTCGCAGCTCGCCTCGATCGTCGCGGGCGCCCTCGCCCCGCTGATCGCGGTCGCCCTGCTGGACACCTACCGGTCGGCGTTCCCGATCATGCTGTACGTGGCCGGAGCCGCCGTGCTCACCCTGATCACCGTGTATGTCTCGCGCGAGACCAGGGGGCGCGACCTCGTCACCATCGGCACCCCCGACGAGGCCAAGACCACCACCCGCTGAACCGTACAGAGAGACGTCTGATGCACATCGAGAACCGACCGGTGCCCACCGGCCGGATCACCCAGAATGTCCTGTCGGTCGTGGGGAGCGCCTCGGAGAACACCTCGGAGAGCGGCGAGACGGTGCTGTTCGTGCACGGGAACGTGTCGAGCGCCGCCTTCTGGCGGGCCACGCTGCTCGCCCTGGCCGAGGCGGGCCATCGGCCGCTCGCCGTGGACCTGCGAGGCTTCGGCGACACCGAGCCCGCCCCTGTCGACGCCACCCGCGGCCTGCGGGACTACTCCGACGACGTGCTCGCCCTCCTCGACGCCCTCGGGCTGGACGGCGTGCACCTGGTCGGCTGGAGCATGGGCGGCGGCGTCGTGCTGCAGGCGCTGCGCGACCGGCCGGCCGCCGTACGGAGCGTGACGCTCGTCAACCCGGTCTCCCCGTACGGCTTCGGCGGCACGCACGGCCCCGACGGCGTGCTGAACCACCCCGACGGCACCGGCTCCGGGGCGGGCGCGGCCAACCCCGACTTCGTGAAGCTGCTCGCGGCCGGGGACACCTCCGGCGACTCCCCGGTCTCGCCGAGGAACGTGATGCGCACCACGTACGTGAAGCCCGGCACGGTGATCGAGGACGAGGACGCCCTGGTCGCGTCGTTGCTGTCCACGAGGGTCGGCGAGGACCACTACCCCGGCGACGCGGTGGCGTCGGAGGAGTGGCCGGGGGTCCGCCCCGGTACGCGGGGCGTGCTCAACTCGTTCGCCCCGACGCACTTCCGGCTCGACGACCTGCACACGATCGACCCGAAGCCGCCGATCCTGTGGGTGCGGGGCGAGGCAGACGTGATCATCTCCGACACCTCGCTCTTCGACCTGGCCCACCTGGGCGCCCTGGGGGCCGTCCCCGGCTCGCCCGGCACCCCCGCGCAGCCGATGGTCGCCCAGACCCGCACCGTCCTGGAGCGGTACGGCCCGTACACCGAGGTCGTCCTGGACTGCGGCCACAGCCCGCACATCGAGCGGCCCGCCGAGTTCCGCGCCGCCCTCTCCGACCACCTGAAGCGGAGCCGACCATGAGTAGCAGTATCAATGGCGACGCTGCGCGTCGCGGTGAGGCCGCTCTTACCCGACTCCTTCCCTCGTCGATGAAGGCCGCTCGTTCCTCACGACCTCCCTCTCCTCAGTCCAGTCGCCGGCGCGGCCTCACAGGTTTGTTGGCGGGGGTCGTGGCTGTCGGGCTCGCCCTGCTGACGGTCCTCGCCGGGGCGCCCGCGGCGAGTGCGGGGACCGCACCGGCGCACTGCGCCAAGCTGGACCGGGTGACGGTGCCGGGGGCCGAGCACCAGGTGAAGGCGTGCCTGGACGACCTCACGACGGCGGGCACGACCGTCTCGGGGCACACCGACCCTGCCGACTGGGCGGGCCTGCACCCGGCGGGGGCGGTGAACCCGAAGGGCGTGCCCGGCATCCAGATCGACGGCTACTTCCCCGACACCTCGACCTTCAACACGACGCACGGGTGGAACCACGACTCGCAGTTCGTCCTGCGGCTGCCGGACGACTGGAACGGCGGGCTGGTGGTCACCGGCACCCCGGGCAACCGGGAGCAGTACGCCAACGACTTCACCGTCTCCGACTGGGCGCTGGCCAAGGGGTACGCCTACGCGGTGACGGACAAGGGCAACGTCGGCGCCACCTTCTACAAGGACGGCCGCAAGCCCGGTGACGCGGTGGCCGAGTGGAACGACCGGGTCACGCAGATCGCGATCGCGGCCAAGGCCGTCGTCGCGCAGCGCTACGGCAGGCTTCCCAAGCGGACCTACGCCGCGGGCATCTCCAACGGCGGATATCTGGTCCGCTGGCAGCTGGAGAACCGGTCCTGGCTCTACGACGGCGGGATCGACTGGGAGGGCACGCTCTGGCGGGTCAAGGGCGACAACCTGCTCAACTACCTGCCTCCGGCGCTGCGGGCCTATCCGGCGGGTGACACCCAGGCGATGTACGACGCGGGTTTCGCCCGTGGCTCGGAGTTCCTGTGGCCGTTCCACCACCAGTACTACTGGGACCTGACCCAGCGCGTCTACCGCGAGGAACTCGACCCCTCCTTCGACGGCGACACCGACGCGGGCACGCCCTTCTGCTCCTCGGGCACCCCGGCCTGCGACGCCGACTACGACTACGACGCGCGCAAGCCGTACGCGGCGGTGCGGAAGATCGGGCTCACCGGCCGGATCGGCAAGCCGCTGATCACGATCCACGGCACGCTGGACACGCTGCTGCCGATCTCCCGCTCCGGCGACGTCTACGCGGACATGGTCGGCGACCGCCGGCCGTTCCGCTACTACCGGATCACCGACGGCACCCACGTGGACAGCCTCTACGCCTCCTACCCCGACAAGCTCCGCCCGTTGCTGCCGTGCTTCCGCAGCGCCTTCGAGACCCTGGAGAGCTGGGTGGAGCGTGGGCAGAACCCGCCGCCGAGCGCGACGCTGCCGAGGCCCTCGACCGGTGACCTGCCCAACGAGTGCCGGCTGAGAGCGTGACCCCACTCCCCTGAACCGCCGGACACACCGACCCGGACCCGTATGACGGCCCGGCGCCGCACAGCCCCGACGGGCCGTGCGGCGCCGGGCCGGATCAGTTGAGCATGTAGCGCCGCTGGACGCTCTTGGTCACCCGGACCGCGTTCCTGACCAGCGGTATCCGCAGCGCGACCCGTTTCAGCAGCGGGTACCAGGGCTCGGAGGGCTCGGCGGCGGCGGATTTACGGATCTCCACCCGGCCACCGCGGTTCATCTCCACCTTGAACCGGAGCCCGGTCTCCTCGCCGTCGACCCGCAGGAACGGCGCCCAGATCCCCGGCGCGAGGAACCCCTCCCGGTACGCGAGCCTGGTCGGGATCTTGGCGATCAGCCGTCCCGCCAGCTCCCCCGGGACACCGGGCTCGACCAGCGCGGGCGCGGTCACCTCGCGTTCCCTGCCTTCGGCCTGGCGGAACACCAGCTCCGCGGGCGGCCCTCCGCTCGGCGGCACGTAGGGCACGGGCACGACGACGAAGACGTGCTTGCGCTGCCTGATCACCGTCGTACCCGGTGAGACCAGGACGATCGACTCGGGGAACGAGCGGGGTTCCACGCAGATCCCCAGCTCCCCCCTGTCGGACCACCAGGGGACGACGAGCCGCCTGGAGCAGTCGGCGACCATTCCCGTGCAGTTCAGCGGCGACCCCGTCACCCGGGTGCTCGCCTGTTGCACCCCGCCGTACATGCGCACGTGTATCTCCCACAGTCCCGGCGGCAGCGGTCCGTCCATGGCCGCCGAGTCGATGTCCAGCCGGGCGGTGCCCGTGATCTGGAGCCTGACCCCGTTGCGGTGACGGCAGCGGGTCATCGAACAGTCCGAGGGCAGGAAGTGGATCGTCCCGGTGTCCTCGTGTCTGACGTAGACCTCGAACCGCGCCTTGGCCGCGGCCTGGCTGACGTCGGCCATCTCGGGCGGCAGGCGGAGCCCGTCGAGGGGGACGGGAGGCTCCCAGAGCAGGCCGCCCTCCCCGTAGGGGACGAAGCGCATGGGGGTGCCGTCGGCCTGGGTCATCTCCACGGTGAGCCGCAGGGTGAGCGCGCCGTCGTCCCAGGCGAGGTCGTCGAGGTCGGCCTGGAGGTGGACGCCGCGCATGGCTCCGGCCAGCGCGACGAGCTGGTCGAGCCTGCCGGCGCGGAGCAGTGCGGCACGGACCCTCAGCGGTACGGGCAGCAGGAGGTCGAGGCGCGGGGGGAAGCGCTGGACGACCAGCTCGCGCAGGGTCGTGAAGGTGACCGCCCGATCCGCGGAGGAGGTGACGAACCGGTTCCCGCCGAGCCGTCGCAGCACCGCGCCGCGGAACCACTGGGCGTACATCCGGTCGCGCCGACGGCCTTCTGGGACCTCGTCGTCGATGACGTCGAGCAGTTCGCGCAGCTCCGCGGCCCAGACGTAGGGGTCCTGCGGCGGTTCCTGACGCTCGGTGACGTGGCAGCAGACCCCGTCGGCCATGACGACGATGTTCTCGGCCCGCAGATAGGCGCGGAGCACGAAGGTCTGCTCGGCCAGGAGGCCGCCGGGGTCGGAGAAGTTCAGCGCCTCCGCGTCGAGGAAGGCCCTGCGGAAGAGCTTGTGCGGGGTGAGCAGCGTGAGCAGCCGGTCCCGCACGATGTCGGCGTTCTCGCGGTCGGCGTCGAAGACCGCGGAGGACGGCCTCCGGTCGTTGATCAGCCGTCCGAGGAGGATGTCGGCCCCGGTCTCCACGGCCCGCGCGTACATCCGCTCCAGGGCGTCCCTCTCCAGGCGGTCGGCCTGGTCCAGCAGGTAGACGTACTCGCCCCTGGCGACCATGAGGGCGAGGTTGCGGCCGCGCATCGGCGAGCCGGTCCGCTCCAGGTGGAGCACCCTGACGTTCGACCGCACCGCGGCCAGGGTGTCGAGGCGCTGCTGGATCCCGTCGTCGGAGCCGTCGTCGGCGAAGATGACCTCGTAGTCCTCGGAGGCCATCGACTGTTCCAGCACCGACCGGATACAGGCGTCGGCGCCATCACCGGGGTTGTGCACCGGCACCACCACGCTGACCTTCACGTCCATGCGGCCAAGGGTGCGGCGCGGGACGCCGGGAGGCGATCAGACTTGCCGACTCCTGGTCTCTCAGTACCAGCCTTTGGCCTGGGAATGGGCCCAGGCGCCGCAGGGCGAGCCGTAACGGCCCTTGATGTAGCCCAGCCCCCACTCGATCTGGGTGGCCGCGTTGGTCTGCCAGTCGCTGCCCGCGCTCGCCATCTTGTGGCCGGGGAGGGACTGAGGGATGCCGTACGCGCCGCTGGAGGTGTTCATGGCGCGCTCGTTCCAGCCGCTCTCCTTCATCCAGAGCTTCTCCAGGCAGCCCCACTCGCCGGACCAGCCTCTGGCGTCCAGCATCTGCTTGCCGAGTGCCCTGTTGCCGGTCGGGTTGGAGGTGCCCGGGGGGAGTTGCTGCGGGTTGAAGCCGCCACCGCCGGGCGCCTCGTCAACGATCTTGACCTGGTTGAGCGCCTTGCGGTTGTCGCGCTCGGCGGCGATCTTGTCGGCCTTGAGCGCCTGCGCGGCCTGGGCCTTCAGCATGTCGGACTCCAGGTCCGAGCCGAACGGGTCGGAGCCGAGCATCTGCGCCATCTCGTCCAGGGTGAGCGGCGTCGTCTTCGGTGCCGAGGCGTTCTGAACGGCGGTGTAGGCGGTGAAGGCGCCCACGCCGACCAGCACCACGAGCGCGGTGCCCAGGATGAGGGCCCGCTTGGTGGTCATGCCGCGCTTCGAACTGGGCGCGGCGGACTTTCCCGCGTCGGCCTTCCCCGCGTCGGCCTTCCCTCTGCCGGCCCTGCGGCTCGCGCGGCGGGCACCGGGCGCCGAGCGCTCCCTCAGTTCCTGTGATCCTGGACTCACGACCTATGAGCTTGCCGTGGGGAGGGGGGTGGTCCGCAACCGGAACGGGAGAGTTGGTCGGCGCTCGGCCGTACCCGCAGGGGTTTCCGGTGACACAACCGCCAGGCCACGGGTACTTTCCCGGCAATGAAAGCATGGGAGTGATTTTGCTCACATTTTGCCTTATGGGATAACTTCGACCACATTGATGATCATGAAAGTGCCCGAATCGTGGTCTGACCACCTAATTCAGGTACTGTTTGCGTTATGTCTGGGTTTTGTGACCCAGCGGAACCAACCAAGCCTTGGGAGAATGATTACCCGGTGGCAGGCATCCTTCTCGTCGAAGACGACCCCTCGGTCCGGATCGGGCTGGAGCTCGCGCTCACCCGGCAGGGACACTCCGTCACCGCTTACACCAGCGGTGAGGAGGCCCTTGAGCACATCAGAACGCGCCGACCCGAGATCGCCATCCTGGACGTCATGCTGCCCGGCATCGACGGCGTCGAGGTGTGCCGCCGTATCCGCAGGCTCGACCAGCTGCCGGTGATCCTCCTCACCGCCAGGGGCGACGACCTCGACGTCGTCGTGGGACTGGAGGCGGGGGCCGACGACTACGTGGTCAAGCCGGTCGAGCCCCGCGTGCTCGACGCCCGCATCCGCGCCGTCCTGCGCCGGATGGAGTCGGTCGCCTCCGACCGCATCACCTTCGGCGACCTGGTCATCGACCGGGGCGCGCTCAAGGTGGCACTGGGGGGCCGCGAGGTCCACCTCACCCCCACGGAACTGCGGCTCCTGCTCGAACTCGTCCGCCACCCCGGCCAGGTGCTCAACCGCAGATACCTGTTGCGGGCCGTCTGGGACCACACCCACGTCGCCGACTCCCGGCTCGTCGACGCCTGCGTCCAACGGGTCCGTGCCAAGATCGAGGCGGTCCCCGCCGAGCCCGAGTTCATCCACACGGTACGGGGATTCGGCTACCGGTTCAGCCCGCCGTGAGACCGGCGCTCCCTCCCGCTCTCCGGCGGATGTACACCGGTCTGCGCGGGCGCCTGGTGATCACTTTCACCCTGATCGCCGTCACCGCCTCCGCGGTCGTCGCGGGAATCGGCTACGAGTTCGTCAAGAGCCGCATGATCGGACGTGCCGAGCATGTGGCCGTGAGCGACGTACGCGACACCCTGGAGGGCATCAGGGTGCCCGTCGGCGGACTCTGGCCGGGAGACGGCCCACCGACCGACGAGGAGATCAGCACGCTGCAGCGGAGCCTGCGTCCCCAGGGCGGCAGGGTGGTGGTCCGCTACGAGGAGTACGTCTACCCCGACGGCGACTTCGGCACCAAGGACGTCCCCGGCGACCTCGCCGCCAGGGCCACCCAGCGGATGGTCGCCAAGCGCATGACCATCCGCGGCGACATGTGGCTGCTCATCGGCACCCCCGTCTGGCGGATCGAGCCCATCCACACCGCGCAGCCCACCGGGATGATCGTCTACGTGTTCGCCCCCCTCATCGAGGAGGACCGGCTCCTGAGCGGCCTGCGGCAGCCGCTCGCCGTCGCCGGCGTCGCCATGCTGATCATCGCCCTCTCCCTGGGCCTGTTGTCGGCCAGGCAGCTCCTGCTGCCGGTGAGGCGGCTCGGCTCGGCGGCCCGAGCGCTCGGAGCGGGCCACCTGGACACCCGCCTGCCCGTACACGGCCAGGACGAGCTCGCCGAGCTCACCGCCACGTTCAACGACACCGCCGCCGCCCTGGAGCGGAGCGTCACCGAGCTGCGCTCGCTGGAGGCGATGTCCCGCCGTTTCGTCGCCGACGTCTCCCACGAGCTCAGGACACCGCTCACCGCGATGACCGCGGTGACCGACATGCTCTCCGAGGAGGCGGAACGCCTGCCGCCCGAGCCCGCGACGGCCGTACGCCTCGTGCTGCGCGAGATCGAGCGGCTGCGGACCCTGATCGAGCAGCTCATCGAGGCGAGCCGGTTCGACTCGGGCACGGCCACGCTGAACGTGGACACCGTGAACATCGTGGACGTGGTCTGCGACTGCCTGGACACGCGCGGCTGGTCGGACCGGGTACGGGTGAACGTGCCGGAGGGACTCACGTTCTCCGTCGACCCCAGGCGTTTCGACGTCATCGTCGCCAACCTGGTGGGCAACGCCCTGCGCCACGGTGAGCCCCCGGTGATGGTGACCGCCCGCAGCACCCCGAACGGCCTGGAGGTGAAGGTGCGCGACCACGGCAAGGGCATCCCTGCGAAGGATCTGCCCTTCGTGTTCAACCGTTTCTACAAGGCCGGGGCCCGGGGTGACGGCAGCGGGCTCGGCCTGTCCATCGCGCGGGCCAACGCCCAGCTGCACGGCGGCACGATCTCGGTCCGCGCGCAGCGGCCGGGAACCCTCTTCACGGTCTGGCTCCCCCCGGCATGAGACGGCTCACCCGCCCGTACGGCCCGACGGCCCTCGGCAGGAGGCGGCCCGTCCTTTCGACCGTCCCCCACAGCGGACGGCCCACCCTCCCGACCGGCCTCGGCGGAAGACGGCTCATCCCCACGACGTCCCTCGGCAGGAGGTGGCTCGCCCGGCCGGCCGTTTCCGGTGCGAGGTGGCTCGCCTGCCTGCTCTCCGCCTCCCTGCTGCTCGGCGGATGCGGCATCTCCCCCACCGAGGTCCAGGACTACGGCCGTCCGCCGGTGATCAGCTACAGCCCCACCTGGGTGACGGTCTATCTGCTCCGCGACGGCCGGCTGGAGCCCGTCAAGATCCCGGTGGTCTCCGACTCGGCGAAGAACATCATCGACACGCTCTTCCGGGCCGGCAAGCAGCCGCCGAAGGCGGGGCTGACCAGCGCGCTCAACGACTTCAGCCACTACGACACCAAGACGACCCGCTACTCCGACAACACCGACAACACCGATCAGCGCAACGAGCCGAACGACAACCTGGGTTACCGGCTGAACGTGATCATCACGGGCCAGGGCAAGGTCACCAAGGAGGCCCTCGCCCAGATCACCTGCACCATCCGGCAGAACAAGCAGGAGAGCATCTGGAGCGTCGAGGTCACCCGGCTCTTCCCCGGTACCCCGGAGACGATGGGCGACCGGGGCTGCTTCGAGTTCCGCAATCTCGCGGCCCCCGGAGTGCGGCTGCCCCCCTGACAGACCCCGTCCCTCCTCCCCCCCGGGCACCCGGGCCCAGGCGCGCATGGGGCACCGGAATCCCGCGAAGGCCAGGGGTACGGACACCGGAATCCGCGGGCGCCCCGACGCACCGGCCGCCACCGGAGGCACGGAGCCACAACGCGCAGAGCCACAACGCGCGGAGCGCGGTCGCGGGCCCGTACGGCCCGCGACCGCGCTCCGGCGGCGTCCGACGCCCCGTCACATCGTGATGTCCTCCAGCATCTCGGTGACCAGCGCCGCGATCGGCGAGCGCTCGGAGCGGGTCAGCGTGACGTGCGCGAACAGCGGGTGTCCCTTGAGCTTCTCCACCACCGCCACGACGCCGTCATGGCGCCCCACCCGCAGGTTGTCGCGCTGGGCGATGTCGTGGGTGAGGACGACCCGGGAGTTGGCGCCGATCCGGCTCAGCACGGTGAGCAGCACCCCGCGCTCCAGCGACTGCGCCTCGTCCACGATGACGAAGGCGTCGTGGAGCGACCGGCCGCGGATGTGGGTGAGCGGAAGCACCTCCAGCATGCCCCGGTCCATGACCTCCTCGATCACCTCGGGTGTGGTGACCGCGCCCAGGGTGTCGTAGACCGCCTGCCCCCACGGGCCCATCTTCTCGTTCTCGGAACCGGGCAGGTAGCCCAGTTCCTGGCCGCCCACGGCGTACAGGGGACGGAAGACGATGACCTTGCGGTGCTGACGGCGCTCCAGGACCGCCTCCAGGCCCGCGCAGAGGGCGAGCGCGGACTTGCCGGTGCCCGCTCGGCCGCCCAGCGAGACGATGCCGACCTCGGGGTCCATCAGGAGGTCGAGCGCGATCCGCTGCTCGGCGGAGCGGCCGTGCAGGCCGAAGACCTCGCGGTCGCCGCGTACCAGCCGCACCGACTTGTCGGGCAGCACCCGGCCCAGCGCGGAACCCCTGCTCGACAGCAGACGCAGGCCCGTGTGGGTGGGCAGGTCACGGGCGTCGACCAGGTCGGCCGTGCCGTGCTCGAAGAGGGTCTCGACGTCCTCCGCGGTTACCTGGAGCTCGTCCATGCCGGTCCAGCCGGACTCCACCACGAGTTCGGCGCGGTATTCGTCCGCGGCGAGCCCGATGGAGGCGGCCTTCACCCGCATCGGCAGGTCCTTGGAGACCAGCACCACGTCGTGGCCCTCGGCGGCGAGGGTCTTCGCCACGGTCAGGATGCGGGTGTCGTTGTCGCCGAGCCGGAACCCGACGGGCAGGATGGACGGGTCACTGTGGTTGAGCTCCACCCGGATGGTGCCCTCGCCGATCGGCATGGGCTCGTCCAGACGTCCGTGTGTCACCCGGAGTTCGTCGAGGTATCTCAGCGCCTTGCGCGCGAAATATCCGAGCTCTGGATGATGGCGTTTGCCCTCCAACTCGGTGATGACGACGATCGGGAGGACGACCTCATGCTCGGCGAAACGGCTCATCGCCGTTGGATCCGCCAGGAGCACCGAGGTGTCCAGGACGTACGTGCGCCGCTGCACTGCCGGCGACGTGGGTGAGGACGAAGGGTTTGCCACGCGTTCTCCCCCGGGCACCATTGACGGTGCCCTGCCATGAGCTGGGATGCGGACCGGCCAGGGGCCCGCTCACGAGAACGTCGAGCAGGGACCGTTGACCGGCCCTCCTCAGCAGGTCGTGACGCAAAGGCGGGCCCTCTCCGGCGTAGGTGAGCTGTGCTCTCCTACTTCTTACGGTACGTCCTGAATGCCCGACTTCCAACTGCTTAAGACCGCCCGAAAGGGGTCGTTCATGTGGAATTTCAGGAACCGTACCTGCGGTGTCGCGCGGCGTAGGAGCGGAGAGCCCGCAAGAAGTCGACCCTGCGGAAGTCAGGCCAGTAGGCCTCGCAGAAGTAGAATTCGGAGTGAGCGCTCTGCCAGAGCAGGAAACCCGAGAGCCGCTGCTCCCCCGATGTCCGGATGACCAGATCCGGATCGGGCTGGCCGCGCGTGTAGAGATGCTCCGCGATGTGCTCGACATCGAGGACCTCGACAAGGTCCTCGATACTTGCGCCCTTGCTCGCGTGCTCCTGGAGAAGGGAGCGCACCGCATCAGCGATCTCACGCCTTCCTCCATACCCAACAGCAACGTTCACAATCAAACCGGGACGATGTGATGTCGCTTCTTTTGCGTTTTTGAGCACCCGAGCCGTGTGATCAGGTAAAAGATCAAGCGCGCCCATGGGCTTGATGTGCCATCCGTCGGCCACGAGTTCCTGGACCACATCCTCGATGATCTTCACCAGGAGGTCCAGTTCGTCCTTGGAGCGGTTGATGTTCTCGCTCGACAGCAACCACACGGTGACGACCTCGACACCGGCCTCCCGGCACCAGCCGAGCAGCTCCGAGATCTTGTCCGCGCCCTTGCGATGCCCGCGGCTCACGTCGTCGAGGCCCATCGAGCGCGCCCAGCGCCGGTTGCCGTCGACGATCACGCCGACGTGCCGGGGAACCATCTCCTTGTGACGGGACAGCTTCGACTCAAGCCGGCGTTCGTACAGGCGGTAGACGAGATCGCGCACGCCCATTGAAGCCCCTCCCTCAGCACTGCCACGAATGGGCACTGACAGGCAATTATCACCGCCCCGCGGACCTCTCGGCCCCCGCTACAGGGATCTGGCGGCCTTGCCCGGGTTGGGAGATCTCAGGCACTCCTCGGCCTCCGCGACGAGCGCCTCCACGAAAACGCCCAGCTCGGAGGAGGTCAGAACGGCGCGCATCCCCACCCCGCCGCTGCCCCACGCCTCCAGGAACGCCCTTCTGGTGACCCGCCACTCTCCACCGGGCCCCCGTCGCCCCGGGACCCAGATCGGGATGGTCCGCAGCTGGCAGCGGAGTTCGCCCCCGCCGACGACACCGTTCCTGGCCCGGTAACGAAAGGCGAACAGTTCCTCGTCGCCGGGAAAGCGGTCGTCGGGGTCGGGCCATCGGGCCTCGTGCCCCGCACGCGCCTCGGCGACCCCTCGCGCCAGCCGGGTGAGGAACCAGCCGCACCGCTCACCCACCGTGCCGTACAGCGCGCCGTCGCGGTGGAGCCGCAGGGTGATCTCGTACGGCGTACCGGCACTGTCACGGCACGCCACTGGCGTAACGGTCAGATAAGAACCATCAAGACAACGCAGTCCCCCCACCTCAGAGAGGGTATCCAGCCCCAGTCCGCCAAAACATGATCAACGCCCTCCATGTCCCCGCCATCCGGGCGACGCCCCTGGCGTACGCCCCCACGTCCCCGCCATCCAGGCGACCCCCGGCACGCACTCCCAAGGCCGCGCCACCCATGCCCCCGAGGCCCACACCACCCCGGCGGCGGTGCCGCCACCCCGCACACGTCCTCAGGGCGGCGTCACCCGGCCTGTCGGGGATCCTCAGGAGCCGCCCCCGCCGCAACCGCCCCCGCAACTGGAACCCGAACCGGAGTCGCCCCCACCGTCGCCACCGCCGTAACCCCCGCCACAACCGTGAGAGGAACTCGCCGAGGCGCCGGAGGCACCGTGACGGCGGGAGGAGCCGCGTCGCAGCGCGGGAGGCGGTGGCGGGCCCTCCATGGACAGGATCCCCGCCAGCCGCCCGTCCTCCCACTGCTTCAGACCGTGCAGGGCGACCCCCAGGATGTTCAGCTCGTCATGGTCGACGTGGTCTCCGGCGCGGGGTGGCAGGGACCTGTCCTCGCGGTGGCGCAGTCGGTAGTGGGCCAGCGCGGTCTTCCCCGCACGGTTGGGGTGGGTGGGGTCGGCCCGTCCCGAACCGGGCGCGTCGATCAGCCCCAGGTCCCTCAGCCGCGCGATCAGCATGGTCACCGCGGCCCCCTGGGCCACTCTGTTCCTGATCGCCCAGACCGGCACGCCGCCCGCCTGTCCCCCGAGGTGGTCGAGGACCTCGGTCTGCGCCGGCTGGGTGAGCACGCCGACCTGGCCTGACACCTGCGTCAGCCACCCGTCGCGCCGTGCCCTCACCGCCCCTACGGCGGTCAGTGAGGCGAGCGCGGTGTCGGCCACTCTGGACCGGCCGCCCGCGAGCAGCGCCAGCTCGTACGGCGTCAGCTCGGGCCCCTCGTAGACGCGCGAGGGGCGCACGGCGAGGCGCAGCGCGATCAGCCCCGCCACTCCCAGAAGCGCGAGACCCACCACGACGACGATCTGTACGGTCTGCATGACGGCCTCCGCGATGGTCCCTGCCTGAGGTTCACTACCCGGTGGACGAACGGGGAGGACCAGAAGTTTCTGCCGCGCCCTGTCCGGCGCGACCGATATCGGTCACCCGGCTCGGCACCTCCGGTCCGGCGACTCCCGGCTGAACACGTCCGCTCGAAGGCACCCGGTGAGGCCCGTCAAGACACCCTGGCGCGACAGGCGCCCGGCCCGGCGCAACCAGCTCAGCGCACGCGGTTCAGCGCACCCGGCCCGGCGCACCCGGCTCAGCGGCGTCCTCCGAGGAGCCACCATCGGCGGGGCGGGGGGCCGGGTTCCGGGGCCACGGGTTCCTCCGGCAGCCGTCCCGCCGCGCGGAGGTGGTCGGCGAAGTCACGGGCATCGGCGTGGGAACCGTCCTGCGGCTTGGGACGGCCCCGCGCGTAGACGTCGAACTCCCCGGCGAAGCCGTCGCCGAGCAGCGCGGCCAGATCGGGCCGCAGTCTGGCCACGGTCCTGCGCCGCTTGGAGATCAGGGCGGCCTCCTGGATCCGCAGCCGCTCCCGGTCGAAACCCCGGGGCGCCTCCTCCCCGGCCACCAGGGCCGCCACCAGGGCCGCCTGCGCCTTGGCCAGCGCCTCCCTCGCCCCGTCCTCAGGCACGGGCCATCGCACCGCGGATCCGGCCGAGCTCCCCTTCCAGGGCGCCGTCGCTGGGGTAGTCGTCGTCCCATTCGAGCAGCACACCGGGTGGCTCGACCCGCGCGCACAGCTCGGAGAGGATGTCCAGCACGTCCTCGGGGACGTGCGCGGTGTGGGTGTCGTGCCACAGCCCCCGGTGGGAGTGGCCCCCGGCGACGTGGACGTAGGCCAGCTCGGACAGCGGCAGGCCGTCCAACGCGGCGACGGCCGACAGCCCCAGGTTGACCTGGTTCGTGTAGAGGTTCGCCACGTCGATCAGGAGCCCGACACCCGTCATCTCCACCAGTTCGCCGAGGAAGGCGGCCTCGGTCATCTCGTCCTCCGGCCAGCCGAACAGGGCGGCGACGTTCTCCAGGGCCAGCGGCACGGGAAGGGCGTCCTGCGCCCGTCGCACGTTCTCGGCGACGACCGAGAGCGCGGCCCGGGTGCGCGGGACGGGAAGCAGGTGCCCGGCCTCCATCCCGCCCGCCCGTACGAAGGCGAGGTGTTCGCTGACCAGCGGCGCGTCCAGGGCTCGGGCGCAGTCCGCCAGATGCGCCAGCCGCCGCGGGTCGGGGGACTCGGCGCCACCGATGCCGAGCCCGACACCGTGCGGGATCACGGGTGTCCCGCGGGCACGCAGCACCCGCAGTGACTCGGGGAGCCGGGAGGGGTTCACGTTCTCCGCGATGACCTCGACGAAGTCGACACCGGGCAGCCGCTCCACGGTCAGGTCGATCTCCGGCCGCCAGCCGATGCCCACCCCCAGCGCCCCAGGCTCAGCCACCGCACCCGCCACCGCAACCGGAGCCGCAGCTGGAACCGCAGCTGGAGCCGCCGCCGTCGCTCGATCCGCCGCTGTCACCCGACCCACCGGAGTCGCCCCAGCCGCCGGAACCGAAGTCGCCGCCACCTCCGAAGGAGAGGCCGTCACCGGAGTTCGAGCCGCCACCCCCGCAGGAGCCCGTGGCGCAGCTGTTGGCGGCGCCCGCGGTCTGACGCTGCAGCTCCTCCTCCAGTCCGGGCTCGTTGAGCTCGCTCAGGCCGTACAGGGCGACGGGAATGCCGACGGCGAAGGCCAGGTCGGGCACCAGCGGGCGGCTGCCTCGCACATGGGCTTCGCGGGCGGAGGCGAGCACCTGGTGGCCCGCGTTGCTCAGGGCGTCGCGCAGGGCCCGCCTCTGCCGCGAGTAGGCGGAGAAGCCGCCGATCGCCGAGATCATCCCCACCAGGAGCGCGAAGGTGCCCAGTCCTCCGGTCGCCCCGGCGAGCAGGATGCCCGCCACGACGATCACCTCGATGATCGAGGCGATCTGGAGTCGGCTGAGCAGCGCCTGCGCGTGGTCGAGCGCACCTTCGGGCACGAGCAGGCCGAGCCCCAGCAGCCGGTAGCGCAGACTCTCCACGCCCCGCCCCTCGGCCACCGCGCGGCGGACCTCACCCACGGGGGCCGAGCCTCCGCGCAGGTGGAGCGCCTCCATGACGGCGTGCTCGATCGGATCGGGAGAGGGTTTGGCGCCGGCGACCAGGCTGGTGTGCCCGCCTCGCGAGACCCGGATCACCCCGGCCCTGGCCAGCAGGCCGAGCGCGGTGTTGATCACGCGGCGCGGCCCTCCGGCGAGATAGGCGAGCTCGTACGGGTTCGGCGGTCCGCCGTAGTGGCCGGCCATGGCCGAGCGGACCCGGCGGTGCTCACGGCGCACCGTGAGGGCTGTGGAGAGGATGACCAGGCCGACGACACAGGCGATGACGAAGAGCGAGAACTCCATGTCCGCCTCCTCGGGGGGAAAGGTGGGCCACAGGAGCGGCGTCCCGTGCACTCAGATGGACGCGCACAGCCTGGCAGAAGTTTCGCCCGACTTCGACGGCGACTCAGTGAGATGTCGGTCACCAGGCGAAATGCAGCCACCCGCCCCGAGTACGCCGGAGACCGGGAGCCCTGGGCTCCCGGTCTCCGGCACGCCCGGATGGCACGGTCCTTTCAGCCCAGGCGGGCGACGAGGGCCTTGTGCTCCTCCCAGAGCTCTCCCGGCAGGTGGTCGCCGAAGGTCTGGAAGAAGGCGGGCATGAGCGACGCCTCGTGCCTCCAGATCTCCTCGTCGACGCTCAGCAGCGTCCGCATGTCCTCGTCGGAGACGTCGAGGCCCTCGGTGTCGAGCCGCTCGGGGAGCAGGCCGATGGGGGTGCGTACCGCCCCCGCCTCGCCGTTGAGGCGGTCGACGATCCACTTGAGAACGCGGGTGTTCTCGCCGAAGCCGGGCCAGATGAACCTGCCCTCGTCGTTCTTGCGGAACCAGTTCACGTAGTAGACGCGCGGCAGCCGCGCGTTCTCACGCCGGCCGATCTTGAGCCAGTGGGCGAAGTAGTCGCCCATGTTGTAACCGCAGAAGGGAAGCATCGCGAACGGGTCGCGGCGCAGCTCGCCGACCTTGCCCTCGGCGGCGGCGGTCTTCTCCGAGGCGATGTTCGCCCCTACGAAGACGCCGTGCCGCCAGCCGAATGCCTCCGTCACCAGGGGGACCGCGCTGGCGCGGCGCCCGCCGAACAGGATCGCGGAGATCGGCACGCCCTCGGGGTCCTGCCACTCGGGGGCGATCGTCGGGCACTGCGCGGCCGGGACCGTGAAGCGGGCGTTGGGGTGCGCGGCGGGCTCGCCGGACTCCGGCGTCCAGTCGCGGCCCTTCCAGTCGGTCAGGTGCGCCGGGGGCTCGTCGGTGAGGCCCTCCCACCACACGTCGCCGTCGTCGGTGAGGGCGACGTTGGTGAAGATGCTGTTGCCCCACAGCGTCTTGACCGCGTTGGCGTTGGTGGACTCGCCGGTCCCGGGGGCGACGCCGAAGAATCCCGCCTCGGGGTTGATCGCGCGCAGCCGTCCGTCGGCGCCGAAGCGCATCCAGGCGATGTCGTCGCCGATCGTCTCGACCTTCCACCCGGGGAGGGTCGGCTGGAGCATGGCGAGGTTCGTCTTCCCGCAGGCGCTCGGGAAGGCCGCCGCGACGTAGCGCGTCTCTCCCGAGGGCGGGGTGATCTTGAGGATGAGCATGTGCTCGGCGAGCCAGCCCTCGTCGCGGGCCATCGTGCTGGCGATGCGCAGGGCGTAGCACTTCTTGCCGAGCAGGGCGTTGCCGCCGTACCCGGAACCGTAGGACCAGATCTCGCGGGTCTCGGGGAAGTGGCTGATGTACTTGGTGGGGTTGCACGGCCACGGCACGTCGTCCTGGCCGGGCTCCAGCGGGGCGCCGACCGAGTGGACGGCCTTGACGTAGCCGCCGCGCTCCTCGATGAGCCGCAGGGCGTCCTCGCCCATGCGGGTCATGACGCGCATGGACACGACCACGTACGGCGAGTCGGTGATCTCCACGCCGAGCTGGGAGATCTCACCGCCCAGGGGGCCCATGCAGAACGGCACCACGTACATCGTCCGGCCCCGCATGCTGCCCTTGAAGATCTCGCCGAAGGTACGGCGCATCTCGGCGGGAGCGATCCAGTTGTTGGTCGGCCCCGCGTCCTCCTCGCGCTCGGAACAGATGTAGGTCCGGTCCTCGACCCTGGCGACGTCGCTGGGGTCGGAGGCGGCGTGGAAGCTGTTCTGCCGTTTGGAAAGGCGCGTGAAGGTGCCCTGCTCGACCAGCAGGTTCGTCAGGCGGGTCCATTCGGCCTCGGAGCCGTCGCACCATTCGATCCGGTCCGGCTGGGTCAGCTCGGCGATCTCCTTGACCCACCCCGCGAGCTCCTCGTGGCGGGTCGGGCTGACGGCGGTGGCATCTACGACAACAGACACTACTTGGGCTCCTTTACACTTCCCGGGACCAAGGCATCATTGACGACCGGACCGCGTCCAATCCAATTGGCGTAGACCACTGAATTAACGCGATCACACGTCTCGACACCCCAGACCCGACGCCCCTGCCGACGTATGCCCAGGCAGGAGGCGCGGGGTTTCGAAACCCCTACCCAAAAGAAGTGACTCTAAAAAAGCCGTTCCACCAATGGTATAGGCCAATAAGAAAGGTCTAAACCAATCACCGGACAGGTTCAGACCAATTTTTTCGCCATTTTCCCCGATGGGGTCAGGAATTCACGTCCGGCCCCGCGGCCCGCACACGGTCGACGTGTTGCAGCGCGTCCCGCAGATCCGCCAGCCAGGTGTCGGTGTGGTTGCCCACCAGACGCACACACCAGGCGAGCGCGTCGCTGCGACTGCGGGCCACTCCGGCGGCGACGAGAGTGTCGAGCACCTGGCGCTCCGACTGCTTGAGCCGGGTCATGACGGGCACCGAGAGTGTGGTGAACATCACCGTCTCGTCACCGACCGCGACGCCCCAGGAGACCTTCCTGCGGAAACGATGCTCGGCCTCCAGCGCGATCTCGACGCGCCGCTCCCTCGTCTCCTCGCGGAAACGCAGGATGCCGCCCTCCACCGCGGCGGAACGCTCCACCTCCGAGACGTCGTCACCGAGCGCGGGAGCCCGGAGCCTGCCGACCACCGTGATCTCCTCGCGGTCGAGCACGATCTCCACTCCACCCTCGAACCACTCCTCGGGGAGCCTCCCCGAGAACCAGCCGCGCAGCTTCTCCACCGCTTCGTCGTTTTCCATGTAATTTAGATTACATCGCTTCGTAGATCGAAGCCAGCATCGCGAGGGAAGACCGGAGAGGCGCCCGCGGGCGAGGAAACGGAGTGGCCGAAGTCAGGTCCCCGGGCGAGCGCGGCGGGCGATCACCCGAGGGCGATCGAAGTCGCGCGCTCGGCATCGGGCCGGCGGAGCCGGACCGGCGCACCAGGGCGGGACCGGGCCGGCGGCGCCGCTCGGCACCGGGCCGGCGGCCCTGGCGACACCGGGCCGGCGGACCCGGGCGGCACCGGGCTAGCGGACCCGGGCGGCGACCCCCGGGCTGATCCGGACGGCCCCGGCGAAGTTGCGGGTGGTGACGGGGACGAGCTTGACCACGTCGCCGGTCCTGGGAGCGTGCAGCATCTTGCCGTCTCCCCAGTAAATGGCCACGTGCGAGACATAACCGGGGTTGGTGGGGTCGTGCCGCCAGAACAGCAGGTCACCGGGCTGCGCCTGGGCGAGCGGGATCTGGGGTCCTGAGACGAACTGCTGGTGCGTCACCCGGGGCACCTTGATCCCCGCCTGCGCGTACGCCCACTGGACCAGGCCCGAGCAGTCGAAGCTGTCGGGTCCCTCCGCCCCCCACACGTACGGGCGGCCGAGCTTGCCGATCGCGGCGGTGAGGGCGGTCGTGACCTGCGGGGCGGTCATGAAGGAGCTCGCGGACCAGGTCGTCGCGGTCTTGTCGGGAGTCACGGTCCTGCCGGGAGCGGTGGTCTTGCCGGGAGCCCGCAGCACCGGGTTGATCACCGCGACCTGTGCCCCCTTGGGCAGGGCGCGCAGGAGGGTGAGGCGCAGCTTCGCGGAGTCGGCCTTCGGCGCGCTCACCACGAGCGCGTTGTTCTCCGGGATGCCCAGGGCGCGGGCGGTCGGCCGGGAGACCACGGCGTCGATGGCGCCCATGCCCATCGTGGCGTAGGCGCCGACGCGCAGCTCACGCCCGGCGGTGGTGAAGGTCTTGCCCAGCGGCATACCGCCGTCGTTGCCCAGGACGAAGGAGACGGCAACCTCCCCCGCCGAGACGTTCCGCCAGAGCCGGTCGGAGCGCGCGGTCGGTTTGGGGGTGTACGCACGGAACGTCGAGGGGTTCACCCCGAGGGTCTGCACCCGCTTGCCGTCCAGGACCACCTCGGCGGCGTCGGCGCGCTCCACCGCCCGCACCCCGGAGAGCTGGGCGACCTTGGCGACCGCGGCCGCGCTGAGCGGCCTGCTCGCGACGACGAACAGGTGCGGCTGCCGCATCGAGGTGAGCGGCGCCACCGGTTCCGGAGAGCTACCGTTCTGCCCGTCCTGAACGGGTTTGGCCACCTGGGTCGGCAGGGTGGCGACGGACTTGCGCATCGTGATCTTCTCGGGCTCGGTCTCCGGCATCTGGGTGAAGACCATCAGACCGGTGGCCAGCAAGCCGACGAGCAGGACCGCCAGGATCGGAACCGCCCGCCTCATCAGGCGGGCGGTGCGGTAGCTGTAGCGGGGACGAGGGGTGTAGGCGAGGTCCTGCCGGGCTTCCCGGATCAGGTCGGAGACACGTGGTCGCCGCTTGAACACGACATATCCCCTTCCCCGCGAACTCCAGCCCTACGAGGGTGCCGTAGACCGTCCCAGGATGCACGCAAACCCACCGAAAAGCACCCAATCTGCAATGCAGCCACAAGTTTTGCGAAAGCCTGTCAAATCTTTGGGCACACGGCAATCCGCCGGGACGCCCGTCCCGGCGGATCAGCGAATCGATCAGGGTTCGCGGAGGTCAGTTGCCGATGTACGGCACGGCCTCAAGGATCTCGACCGTGTTGGAACGGCCGTTCGGCATCGTGTAGGTCGCCTTCTCGCCGATCTTCTTACCGTTGATCGCCGAACCGAGCGGCGACTTGGGCGAGTAGACGTCGATCGGGGCGCCGCTCTCCTCGCGCGAGGCCAGCAGGAAGGCGACCTCCTCGTCGTCGCCCTCGAAACGGACGGTGACCGTCATTCCGGGGCCGACCACGCCTTCGGTGCGGGGCGCCTCACCGACCTTGGCACTGTCCAGGATCTGGCGGAGATGGAAGATCCGGGCCTCCATCTTGCCCTGCTCGTCCTTGGCGGCGTGGTAGCCGCCGTTCTCCTTCAGGTCGCCCTCTTCGCGTGCCGCCTCGATCTTCTTGGCGATGTCAACGCGCCCGGGCCCCGAGAGGTGCTCAAACTCAGCCTTCAGGCGGTCATACGCCTCCTGAGTGAGCCAGGTGACGCTCTCGTTGTGGGAGTCGGCCACGGGTTCTCCTTGCTTCCTCGGGGGCTTCGTGCTTGGTGCCTGGGGGGTTGCTGTCGGTCGAATCTCGAAAGGCTAACAAGTTAACCCCTCGACCGCCTCCCCAAATGTCTCACTATACGAGATAGCAGTACTGGACGTGAACGGAAGTGGCCTGAGCACTGGTCTCTAGCCGTTCGGTAAGCCGAACATACCCCTCACCAGCCGGAATATTGACCTCCTTGCTGCCGACCTCGACGTGGCTGACATCGGTGGCCCGCAGGCGGCAGAGCGCCGCGCGATCGGATGGTTTGACCGCTTCGAAGGTGATCTGCGCAGAATCGCCGCGACTGGTGTCGAATGCGATGACCTGGTCGATCACCTCCGTGTCCCCCTTCGCCGCCCACATCACGTAGCCCCACCCCCCGGCGCACACGACGCAGAGGATCGCGATCACGGCGTGCACCACGAAACGCCCCCTGCGCTCCGGGCGGTCGGGAAAGTCGCCCGGGGTGCCGAGGACGGGACCGTCCCGACGGCCCTTCTCGGCTTCGCTGGTGGCCATGACGGAATCTCCCTGCACTACCTCGGTGTTATCCGAGACAATTGTCCCCTGCGAGGGCCTCGCCCTCGCGACCGCCCAAGAGAAACTAACCTCTCCCTAGAGTCGACGACCCCCTCCTGAATGCCTGAAGGAGGGGGCTTGAGGTGCCGCCTGGTGCCTTGAGCCCGTATTGACCAGCCCCAGCCATCACGAACAGGAGGTGCATCCTCGATGGCTACGTTCACCGTAAGACAGCAGACCCACCAGCCCGTGCTTCCTCAGCGGGCTGCTCTGGAATCCGTGGGAGCAGACAACCCGGGTCGGGACGAAACGGCTCACGGACGCGGCTTCGCCGCACCTGGCGGTGGACATGGGCGAGGGGAGACCGTACGGCACGCACCGGCCGTTCGGCGTCACCCCCAGGGCACCGAGGTGTCCGAGGGAGCCAACCGTGAGGTTCACCCGGCCGTGTTCGTCCTCGACGTCCACGGCCACCCGCTCGACCCGTGCCATCCCGCCCGTGCCCACCGCCTGCTGGCGGCCGGTCGGGCGGTGGTGGTGCGCCGCACACCGTTCGTGATCCGCCTCAAAGACCGGCTGGTGGCCGACTCCGCCGTCAAAGGCGTGCACGTCGGTATCGACCCCGGCTCCCAGCACACCGGCATCAGTGTGTTCGCCGACCGTGACGGGAGCCGCACCGGCCTGTTCGGCATTCAGCTCGACCATCGGGGCGGGCGGATCCGCGACAGGCTCAGCGCGCGGGCCGCGTTGCGCCGTGGCCGCAGGTCGCGGAACCTGCGCTACCGCGTCCCCCGCTTCAGCAACCGCGCGAAACCTCAAGGGTGGCTGGCGCCGTCGCTGCGCCACCGCGTGGACACGACGATGTCGCAGGTGGCGCGGCTGGCCCGGTGGGCGCCCATCACCGCCGTCCACGTGGAGAAGGTCTCCTTCGACACCCACACCCTCGTCGCGGGCAAGCCGCTCGAAGGAGCCGAATACCAGCGGGGTACCCTCGCCGGGTACGAGGTCCGCGAATACCTGCTCGCCAAGTGGGGGCGCGCCTGCGCCTACTGCGGCGCGAGCGGTGTGCCGCTGAACCTCGACCACATCCATCCCCGCAGCCGGGGCGGCTCCGACCGCGTCAGCAACCTCACCCTGGCCTGCATCCCGTGTAACCAGGCCAAGAACGCCACCCCGATCGAAGAGTTCCTGAAGGCCAAGCCCGCACTCCTGGCGAAGATCCTCAAGCAGGCGAAAGCGCCGCTGCGCGACGCCGCCGCCGTCAACGCCACCCGCTGGGCACTGTGGCGGGCACTGCAGGCCACCGGCCTGCCGGTCGCGACGGCCTCGGGCGGGCGCACCAGGTGGAACCGGTCGCGTACCGGCGCCGCCAAGTCGCACACGTTGGACGCCCTGCACGTCGGCCACCTGGAGACCGTGACCGCCTGGCCGTCCACGATCCTGGTGGTCACGGCGACCGGGCGCGGCACCTACACCCGCACCACCCCCGACCGCCACGGCTTCCCCCGCCTGGTGCGGCCACGGATCAAACGCCACCACGGCTTCCAAACCGGCGACCTGGTCCGCGCGGCCGTCCCGGCGGGCAAGAAGGCCGGAGTCCACACCGGGCGAGTCCTGGTCCGCTCTTCCGGCTCGTTCGACATCACCACCCGGCACGGCCGCATCACCGGGATCAACCACCGCCATGTCCGCCATCTTCAACGCGCGGACGGCTACGGCTACACGACACAGAAAGAAGCCGATCCAAATGACCGACCGATCAGGACACGCTCGGGCCTCGGCGGCCCTCCCGCCCCCGACTCCTCCCCGGCCTGAAGGCCGGAACATCCTCAGGAGGTTTTGGTGAGTGCACCGCTCAGGCTGATGGCCGTTCACGCGCATCCCGACGACGAGTCGAGCAAAGGCGCCGCCACCATGGCGCGCTACGTGGCGGAGGGCGTGGACGTGCTGGTCTGTACGCTCACCGGAGGCGAGCGCGGGTCGATCCTGAACCCGAAGATGGACCGCCCGGAGATTCTTGAGAACATCGGCGAGGTCCGGCGCCTGGAGATGGAGCGCGCCCGCGAGATCCTCGGCGTGCGGCAGCGCTTCATGGGCTTCGTCGACTCCGGCCTGCCCGAGGACGAGAGCGAGCCGCTGCCCGAGGGCTGCTTCGCCCTGCAGCCGCTGGAGATCGCCTCGGCGCCGCTGGTGGCGGCCGTCCGCGAGTTCAGGCCGCACGTGATCCTGACCTACGACGACGACGGCGGCTACCCGCACCCCGACCACATCATGACCAACCGCGTCTCGGTCGAGGCGTTCGAGGCGGCCGGCGACCCCGACCGCTACCCGGGCACCGGCGAGCCCTGGCAGCCCATGAAGCTCTACTACCACATGGGCTTCACCAAGGACCGGTTCGAGGCGCTGCACGAGGCGATGAACGCCCGCGGCATCGGCTCCCCGTACGCCGACTGGATCTCCCGCTGGGAAGATCGCCCGCAGAAGTGGCCGGTGACCACCCGGATCCCCTGCGGCGACTACTTCGAACTCCGCGACGAGGCGCTGCTCGCGCACGCCACGCAGGTCGACCCGGACGGCTTCTGGTTCGTCTGCCCGCGCGACCTGCAGCGCGAGATCTGGCCGACCGAGGACTACCACCTGGCCCGATCGCTCGTGGACGTCGGGCTTCCCGAGGACGACCTGTTCACGGGCGTCCACGCGGAGGTCCCCGCGGACACGGTCTCGCACGCCTGCCACTGACGCGACCATGGGGTGGCGGTGGCAAACTTGACATGTGATTGCATTCGACATCGTCACCAAGGGTGACGTCAGTCCGGGCCTCCTGGGCTTCCTCGTCATCGCCGGTCTGGGGTTCGCCCTCTACATGCTGGTCAAGTCGATGAGGAAGCAGATCTCCAGGATCGAGGTCCCCTCCGAGGCCGAGCTGAGGGAGCAGAAGACCGACGTCACCACCACGACGCCGACCGCTCCCTAGCCCCGACAGCTCGGACGACCCCGCGCACCTCCGGCGTGCCCGGGGTGGTCGCCCACATCCCCGGCCCCACGACCCCGACCGGCCGCCGTGCGACACGCACGGCAGTGGGCCGAATCGATAACCCCCGAGAACGAGCGAGGACGAGCATGGCCGACGACATCGAGGTCTCCGACAACCCCGAGGCCCTCCGCTTCGAGATCCTGCTGAAGGGCGAGGTCGCCGGATTCGCCGCGTACCGCCTGCGCGCCGGGAAGATCATTTTCACCCACACCGAGATCCTCCCCGAGCACGAGGGCAAGGGCCTGGGCAGCAGGCTCGCCTCCGCCGCCCTCGACGCGAGCCGCTCGTCGGGACAGTCGGTCGTGCCGCTCTGCCCGTTCATCTCCCGCTACATCCGGCGCCACCCCGAATACCGGGATCTGGTGCCCGAGGGCTATCGCGACCTCCTCGACGAGGAAGCCTGACCTCGCGGTTCGCACCGGAAACCGAGAGCGGGGAGTCGGTGGCCGGGAATCGAGGGCGGAAGGTCACCCGAGGGTCGCCGGTCACCGGACGGCGCCGCGGCCTGGCCCCGGCGGGCTCACGAGGGCTCCCCTGAGCCGTACGGGCACGCGTCGGAATCCTGGCTTCCTCCCGGTCGTACGGGGTCCGTACGCGAGCGTCCCCGTCAGTCGCCGAGGGTGTCCGTCGAGGACCAGGCGCGCTCCAGCGCCTTGGGTAGCCCCCATCGGCCCAGCGAGGTGAGCACCTCGGTCCTGTCGACGATCCCGAGGCACGCCCAGAGCGGGGTGACCGAGCTGAAGAGCGTCTCGGCCGCCTCCAGGTCCTCCGGCTCGTCCAGATCGACGTCGATGTCCTCCGACTCGGCGATGAGCCTCGCGATCCGCTCGGGGGACGCCAGCACCCCGGGGCCACGCCTGGCCAGGGCGGCGACCACGGCCAGCCAGTCGGCGTGGTGGATCGCGCACAGGGCGGCCAGCACCGAGTCCTCGTGGCTGAGCTCCCCGTCCAGATCGGAGAAGATCTCCAGCCGGTCGTCCTCCTCCGACAGGTCGGAGATCGGCCCCGCGATGCCCGCCGTGACGGTGAGCCAGAGCTCCTCGTCGTCGGCCGGCAGCGGCTCCCCTTCGTACCCGGCGCAGGCCCGCAGCACGTTGCCCGGATAGCCGGGCCTGCCCAGCACCTCGCGCAGCCTGCTCGCCGCGGCCCGCAACTCCCTGACGGGCCGCTCGGGGTCGGGCAGTTCGGCCAGGATGCGCCGCAGCTCGCTCAGGGCGAACGCCTCCTCCTCGTCCCAGGCGGCGAACAGCTCCTCGTCCTGCTCGTCGGAGACCGCCGTCCCGGGGACCCGGCCGTCGGGCAGCGGGCTGGTGAGCCAGCGCTCCTGAAGGTCCGCGTAGGCCTCCCTCGCCCCCTCGTCGCCCCGGGCCAGCGCGTCCGGGTCGACCTCCCCCGCCGCGACCCGTTCCTCCAGGTGGGCGACGAGCCCGCGGAACATCTCCTCACCGACCGGCCCCCGCTCGTCCTCCTCGGGCCAGACGAAGAAGCTCGGGGTGAGCAGGAGCGGCTCGGTGCCCGTGGACTCCATCCAGCGCTGCACATCCCCCACGGTCGCGGCGCCGGACTCGATCGCGCTGAGCGTCGCCTTCGCGGAGTCCCAGAAGGGCACCGACAGCGGGTTTCCCGCCGCCAGCAGCGCCCGCCTCAGATCGGGCAGCGCCACCAGCGCCACCCCTGACGGCACGGCGAGCAGCGCGCGGGCAACATCACGCCGGGTCAGCTCGGAAGCCGCCCTTCCGGCGTGCACACAGACGAAGTCGAGATCCACGCCCAGTGAGCCTACGCCCGAAGCGCCGCGAACACACCTTCCCGCCCGGTGTCACCTCCCGTACCGGGACACCGGGCCCGCCGGGAAAGCCTCAGGGCTCGATCCGGGGCCCGATTCAGGGCTCGATCCGGGGCTCGATCCGGGGCCGGCACGGCCAGCCGCCCGCGCGGGGCGCCAGGTGCTGACCAGCGCGAACGCCAGCAGCAGTTCGGCGATGTCCCCGCCGTAGTACATGATCTCCGCGGCTCCGCGCAGCTGTCCGGCCGGCACCGGCACGTCGACGAGGAGTCCGGCGTACATCAGCTGCGACAACGCGGTGTGTACGGCGATCGCCACCCCCAGCACGACCAGCCGCAGGGGGACCGAAGGGCGTCGCGGCGCCGGATCGGGACCGGCGATCACCCAGGCGAACAGGCACCCGGACAGCAGGAAATGCAGGTGCGTCAGGTGGTGCGGCAGCCCGCCGGTGGAGGTGATCCGATACAGCGGGGTGCAGTACAGCGCCACCATGGCCCCCACACTGAGCAGCAGCGCGATCCAAGGGTCGGTCAGCAGGTGCACCGCCCGGCAGCGCAGCACCGCGCCGACACGCCGCCCGTGGACCGGCGGCAGCGAACGCAGCAGCAACGTCACCGGGGCCGCGAGCACCAGGCCCAGCGGCGCGAGCATGCCGATCAGCAGGTGCTGCAGCATGTGCCCGCGAAAGTCCGTCCCGGCGAACGCGGCGACGGGGCCGGTCACGGCGGCGACGACCAGCGCGACGCCCGTGAGGAAACCCGCCGTCCGCCATCGGCTCCAGCCCTTGGGCTCACGGCCGCACCGCACCGCCAGAAGCACGTATCCCACCGCCACCACGGCGAGGACCGTCGGCGGCAGTGCCGCCACCAGGTCGCCCCCGTGAACCCCGTGGACCCCGTGGCCTTCGTGGACCCCGTGCGTCCCCTGGGGCAGGGCGATCACGACGTCGGCGCGGCGGGGGTACGCCCGCCCTCGTCGCACAGTTCGACCGGATCGCCACCGCGTTGCAACAGCCACCCGCCGAGCACCAGCAGCGCGCCCAGGAGCAGGAATCCCAGATCCCACCAGGTCTGGTACGGCCCGGTCCGTACGTGGTGGATGCCCAGCAGATGGTGATCGATCACGCCCTCCACCAGGTTGAACACCCCCCATCCCACGAGGATCCAGCCCCACAGCTTCCGCGATCTCCACACCCGGCCACGGGAGTGCAGGACCCGCGAGTACAGCAGGCCGAGACCGATCAGCACCGCCAGCCAGGTGAACGCGTGGAACAACCCGTCCCACAGCGTGTTCATCCGCAACCCCGGAACGGTGTCCACCGGGTAGTACCTCACCCCGATGTTGTCGGTGTTCGTGCTGGACAGCATGTGGTGCCACTGCAGGATCTGGTGCAGCAGGATGCCGTCGACGAACCCTCCCAGCCCGACGCCGAGCACCGCGCCCGGCAGGGCGATCCGCCCGGCACCGGCCTTGCCTTCCGGCCCGCCCGGCCCGCCCGGCCTGCCCGGTCCGTTCGGTCCGTTCGGTCCGTTCGTCATCACGGCCCCCTCGTTCCCGGCTCGCGCCCGGTCAGTTCTGTCCGTTCCACGTACGGGTCAACGTGGTCCGTGATCACATGCCGCCCGCCGACCCGCCGCTTCACCGTGAAGAGGGGCCGCTCCGCCCGTGGATGTGGCGGGGTTCCCCGGCAAACCTCACCAGAACCACCGGCGGGCGTATGTGAGCGACGCACCCGGGTGCGTCGCTCACGGCCTAAAATTTCGACCACGGTCGCACGGAGATCGATCATGGCGATGGCGACCGCGCGACGGGTGTCCCGCCCGCGTTCGCGGCGTCGTCCCCCTCCGGGGTTGGTGTGAGGGGCAGCGAGCGGGAAGAACCACGACGCGCGACCTCCGCGCACCTCGCGAGAGGAATCACGCACCGCGCACGCGGGAAAGGGCTGCGACCGGCACTACTGACAGGAGGACCCACCGTTGACGCACCGCGCACGCGGGAAAGGGCTCCCCTGCCTCCTCCCCGTCGCCAACATCGTCAACGTCATCAGCTCGTCAACGAGGGCGATTCCCACGGTCGCCCGTGAGGGTTCCTGCTTCAGTGCCGGTCGCCCGCAAGAAAGGACTCCCATGAACCGTTTGAAGGACGCGACGAGCCCGTATCTGTTGCAGCACGCGGACAATCCCGTTGACTGGTTCGAATGGGGTGAGGAGGCGTTCGCCGAGGCCACCCGGCGGAACGTGCCGCTGCTGATCAGCGTCGGATACTCGGCCTGCCACTGGTGTCACGTGATGGCCCACGAGTCCTTCGAGGACCGGGCCACGGCCGCTCTGATGAACGAGCTTTTCGTCAACGTGAAGGTCGACCGCGAGGAGCGGCCGGACGTCGACGCGGTGTACATGGCGGCCACCCAGGCCATGACCGGTCACGGTGGCTGGCCGATGACGGTCTTCGCCACCCCCGGGGGCCACCCCTTCTACACCGGCACCTACTTTCCCAGGCAGCAGTTCCAGCGGCTGCTGACCGGGGTCTCGAACGCCTGGACCGGCGAGCGGGAGGCCGTGCTGGAACAGGGCTCGAAGATCGTGGAGGCGCTGAACGAGCGGTCGGCGCTGCCGTCCGGGCCGCTTCCCACGCCGGACACGCTCACCCGGGCCGTGCACAACCTGGCCGAGTCCTTCGATCCGATCCGCGGCGGTTTCGGCGGGGCACCCAAGTTCCCGCCGTCGATGGCGCTGGAGTTCCTGCTGCGGTACGGCGCGGCCACCGGGGGCGCGGCGGCCGAGGGTGCGACGGCGGCCGGGGGAGACGGAGGGCGGGCGACCGCCGAGGCGGCGATCTCCATGGCCGGGCGGACGCTGGAGGCCATGGCGCGGGGCGGCATCTACGACCAGCTCGCCGGAGGCTTCGCCCGCTACAGCGTGGACGCCGAGTGGGTGGTTCCTCACTTCGAGAAGATGCTCTACGACAACGCCCTGCTCCTGCGGGTCTACGCGCACTGGTGGCGCTCCACCGGCTCCGCGCTGGGCAGGCGGGTGGCGCTGGAGACGGCCGACTGGCTGCTGGCCGAGATGCGCACCCCCGAGGGGGGCTTCGCCTCCGCCCTGGACGCCGACAGCGAGGGCGTGGAGGGCAAGTTCTACGCCTGGACCCGCGAGGAGCTCCGTGAGGTCCTCGGCGAGGAGGACGGGCTCTGGGCGATCGAGCTGTTCGAGGTGACCGGGACCTTCGAGCACGGCACCTCGGTGCTGCAGCTCCTCGCCGACCCCGACCCCGGCGAGGAGGAGCGGTTCGCCCGGGTACGCTCCGCGCTGCTCGCCGCGAGGTCCCGCCGGGTACGGCCGGGACGGGACGACAAGGTGGTGGCCGCCTGGAACGGCCTGGCCATCGCCGCCCTCGCGGAGACCGGCGCCCTGTTCGAGCGGCCGGACCTCGTCGAGGCGGCGCGCGAGGCGGCCATGCTGGTCGACGAGCTCCACGTGGACGGCGACCGGCTGCTGCGCACCTCCCGCGACGGCAGGGCCGGCGCCAACGCCGGAGTCCTGGAAGACTACGGCGACCTCGCGGAGGGCCTGCTCACCCTGTACGGGGTGACCGGCGAGGTCCGCTGGTTCCACCGGGCCGAGGCGCTGCTCGACACCGTCCTGGAGCGGTTCTCCGACGGCTCCGGCGGGTTCTACGACACCGCCGACGACGCCGAACCGCTCTTCCAGCGCCCACGGGACGCGACCGACAACGCCACGCCGTCCGGCCAGTTCGCCGCCGCGGGCGCGCTGCTCTCGTACGCCGCGCTGACCGGCTCGGCCAGGCACCGCGAGGCCGCCGAGGCGGCTTTGGGCACGGTCACCGTGCTGGCCGGCAAACACGCGAGGTTCGCCGGGTGGGGGCTGGCCGCGGCCCAGGCCGCGCTGTCCGGTCCGATCGAGGTCGCGATCGTGGGCCCGGCGGGCGATCCGGTGACGACCGCCCTGCACAGGACCGCCCTGCTGTCTCCCCTACCGGGTCTGGTGCTGGCGCTCGGCGATCCGGGTTCCGGATCCGGTTCCGGGGAGGTTCCGCTGCTGGGCGGGCGGGGTTTGGTGGGCGGCGAGCCCGCGGCGTACGTGTGCCGCGGCTTCACCTGCAGGATGCCCGTCACCACCCCCGAGGCCCTTCGAGCCGAGCTGGCGGGCGAGGCGTAACGGCAGACCGGGATCAACGGCCCGGGCGGAGCGGTCGCCTGGCCGGATCGCGGTCGGTTGCCCCGGTCTAGGTCAGCTCGGGGTGCGGGTGGGTCGGGTGTGCGCTGCGGCTGTTTTCCGGCTGATCCGAGGTGCGCGCTCCGGTGGGTGGGTGCTCCGGCCGGCCGTCTCAGTTGCTCCCCGGTGTTTCAGGCCTCCGGCCTGCTCGGGCGCGACGGTTGCGGGCTTTTATACGCCGGCCGGAACACCCACCCACCTCCGCGCACCTCCACCCCGCCGTACCGCGTGCGGGCCGTAGTCGCTCACTCTCCGGCCGCCCAGCCTGCTCTCCGGCGCTGAAGCCCTCGCGACGGGACCGCTCAGGGCTGATCGCCGTAGCTGACGCGTGTCTCGCGCACCACTTCAGGGCCGATGCCGTAAGAAACCACTTCAGGGCCGATGCCGTAAGAAACCACTTCAGGGCCGATGCCGTAAGAAACCACTACGGGGCCGATGCCGTAAGAAACCACTTCAGGGGCGATGCCGTAAGGACCGGCAAGGCGTCAGCGAGGAGAACTCGACCGGCCGTTCCTTCATCAGGTGCGGGTGGCATGGTCGACGTCACCAGCAGGTGTAAGACACCGACCGGTTCGGTTTCCGGGCCGGGTCATTCGTCCAGGCCGGGGTCGCCGAGCCTGCGGCCCAGGTCGTCGACACCGAAGTCACCGCCCCTGTCTCCTCGGTCTCCCCTGCTGCCTCCGCCGCCATCGCCACCGAGGTCCTCACCCCTGCCTGGCCCGGGACCGTCCGTTCCTCTGCCGGTGTCCTCGGGGGCCGAGGTCCGGTCGGGGCCTGGAGTCTGCTGATCGGGGGTGACGCTCTGGTCGGGGCCGGGGGTGGCCGCCTCGTCGGGGCCGGGCGTGGTCGTGTCCTGACCGCCGGTCTGGTCGTCACCGTGCTGGTCGCCCGAGCTGTAGTCGTACGGGGCGTAGCCGTAGTTGGACGGCTCCTTGAACTCCTTGACCGGCTTGCCCTCCATCGCCTCGGTCATGAAGGCCCGCCAGATCTGCGCGGGGTAGGAACCGCCGTACAGGGCACTGCCGTTCACCGTCACCGGCTTGTTGTCGTCACGGAACATGTCGACCGCCACGGCCAGTTGCGGGGTGAACCCGGCGAACCACACGGCGGCCGACTCGTCGGTGGTGCCCGTCTTGCCCGCCACGGGACGGTCGTAGAGGCGGGCGGCGGAGCCGGTGCCCCCCTCCACGACCTGGGTGAGGGCGTAGGTGGCGTCGACGGCGGCCTGCTCGCCAAAGGCACGCTTGCCCTTGGTCGAGCTCTTGACGACGTTGCCCTCGGCGTCGGTGACCGAACGGATCACGTGGGCTTCGCGGTGGACGCCCTCGGCGGCGAAGGCGGCGTAGCCCGAGGCGTTCTGCACGGCGCTCACCGAGGCCACGCCGAGTGGGAGCGTGGCGGCGCCCCGGTGCGGGTCGAGCTGCTTGCGGGGGATTCCGACACTCTCCGCGACCTTGACGACCTTGCTCAGGCCGACCTTCTGGCCGAGGTCGACGAACGCGGTGTTCACCGAGCTCTGGGTGGCCTTGACGAGGTTCACCTCGCCGTAGGAGTAGCCGCCCGAGTTGGGGATGTCGGCGGAGGCGATCCTGAGCGGGGAGTTGCCGTCGACCCTGGTGTCGAGGCCGAAGCCGTTGTCCAGGGCCGCGGCCAGCGTGTACGTCTTGAACGTCGATCCGGCCTGCACCTTGGCCGAGAAGGAGTTGTCGAACTTGTTGGCGGCGTAGCTGCGTCCGCCGTAGAAGGCCACGACCTCACCGGTGGCGGGGTCGACGGCGGCGAGCCCGGTGCGGACCTTCTTGGGGGTGTCGTCCGGCAGGATCGAGGTGACGGCACGCTCGGCGGCGGCCATCAGGTTCTTGTCGAAGGTCGAGACGATCTTCAGCCCGCCCTGGTTGATGACCTCGTCGGTGTAGCCCCTGTTTTTCAGCTCGGCCGTCACCTGGTCGAGCATGTAGCCCTCCTGCCCCTTGGGCGCGAAGATCGCCTTGGGCTTGCGGAGGGTGGGGAAGGTCAGCGCGGCGGCCTCCTCCGAGGTGACGGCCCCGGTGGCCACCATCCCGTCGACCACCGACCTCCAGCGGTCCCTCGCCGCGTGCAGGTCGGGGCCCCGCGGGTCGGCGAACCTGGAGGGCTGCTGGATCACCGCGGCGAGGTAGGCGCCCTCGGCGACGCTCAGCTTGCTCACGTCCTTGCCGAAGTAGGCGTCGGCCGCCGCCTGGACCCCGTCGGCGCCCCGGCCGAAGTAGATCGTGTTGAGATACTGCTCCAGCACCCAGTCCTTCGACTTCGACTGGTCCACCTTCAAGGAGATCATGACCTCCTTGAGTTTCCTGATTATGGAACGTTCCTGACTGAGACCGCTGTAGTAGTTGCGGACCATCTGCTGGGTGATCGTGGAGCCACCCTGGAGCTGCCGGCCGCTGATCGTGGACCACATGGCACGGAAGGTGCCGGAGAGGGAGACGCCCTGGTCTTCGTAGAAGGAGCGGTTCTCCGCGGCGATGACCGCGTTCCGCAGGCTCTGCGGCACCTTGTCGAGGGTCACGCTCTTGCGGTTGACGCCCTGTCTGGCCAGCACGGTCTTGCCGTCACGGTAGTAGATCACCGACCCCTGCGCGGTGGCCCTTGGCTGCGTGCTGTCGGGGATGGGAGTGATCGCCCACACCACCCCGAGCAGGCCGATCGCCGAGATGATACCGACACCGAAGACGATGAGTGTGATTCTCAGGAGTTTCCTCCTGCGACTGCTCGTCCCGCCCTTTGACACGCGTGACCCCCCGATAGGACCCGCCGCTGACCCCCGACGGTTGCGGACCGTTAAGGGTAAACGATGGATAACGGTGTCTGGCCCCTGCTTGGCATGGTACGGCTAGCCCTTCCCCTTGCGCGGGACATCGGCCACCAAAGGCAGAACACGGTATGGCACAGGGGTGTCCAAGGCGATCACCGACGAGGTTCTGACCACGCCCCGGACGTCAACGATCAGGTCAATTACCCGCTGCAGGTCGGCATTGCTGCGTGCCACCACCCGGCAGTGCATGTCGTCACCGCCGGTGATCGTGTGCACCTCCAGCACCTCGGGAATGGCGGCGAGCTGATCGGCGACCGGATCGTACCCGCTGACCTGGCGGATCTGCAGGGTGACGAACGCCATCACGTCGTAGCCGAGCGCGGCGGGGTCGACGTCGGGGCCGAACCCGGTGACCACCCCCCGGGCGGCGAGCCGGTCGAGGCGTGCCTGCACGGTCCCCCTCGCCACACCGAGCCGCCGTGAGCACTCCAGCACCCCCAGCCGGGGCTCCGCCGCCAGCAGGGCGATGAGCCGGGCGTCGAGCTGGTCGATCGTCATGATGTACAGATGCTCCGCGATGGACGGCGAGTAGGTGTGCATATTGTCTGGTCTTCGAAGACAGTGTTGCACAAACAGCCCAACAAAACAGACAGTATTCGCATGAGCGACAACTTTCCTGTGAACGGTATGGACTGCGTGGTCTTCGCGGTAGGCAACGCCAAGCAGGCCGCCCACTACTACTCCACCGCGTTCGGCATGCGGCTCGTGGCCTATCGAGGCCCGGAGAACGGCAGCCGCGACGAGGTGGCGTACGTCCTCACCTCGGGCTCCGCCAGGTTCGAGTTCCGGGGGGCGGTGCGGCCCGGAACCGGGGTCGCCCGCCACGTCGCCGAGCACGGCGACGGCGTGATCGACCTCGCCATCGAGGTCCCCGACGTGGAGGCCGCCTATGCCCACGCGATCGCCCAGGGCGCGCGAGGGCTCGTGGAGCCGCACGTCATGGAGGACGACCAGGGCAAGGTGGTGACGGCCGCGATCGCCACGTACGGCGAGACCCGGCACACCCTGGTCGACAGGTCCAACTACAGCGGCCCGTACCTGCCCGGCTACGTCGCGGCGAAGCCCCTGGTGGCGGCCCCCGACGTGCGCAACGGCCGCCTGTTCCAGGCCGTCGACCACTGCGTCGGCAACGTGGAACTCGGCAGGATGGACGAGTGGGTGGAGTTCTACCGGCGGGTCATGGGCTTCACCAACATGGCGGAGTTCATCGGCGACGACATCGCCACCGAGTACTCGGCACTGATGTCCAAGGTGGTCGCGGACGGCACCCGCAAGGTGAAGTTCCCGCTCAACGAGCCGGCGATCTCCAAGAAGAAGTCACAGATCGACGAGTACCTGGAGTTCTACGGCGGCCCCGGCGTGCAGCACATCGCGCTCGCCACCAACGACATCCTGAGCACGGTCGACCACATGCGCGAGGCCGGTGTGAGCTTTCTGGACACCCCCGCCTCCTACTACGACGACCCGGAGCTGCGCGCCCGCATCGGTGAGGTCCGCGCGCCGATCGAGGAGTTGAAGAAGCGCGGCATCCTGGTCGACAGGGACGAGGACGGCTACCTGCTGCAGATCTTCACCAAGCCGGTGCAGGACCGCCCGACGGTGTTCTTCGAGCTGATCGAGCGGCACGGCTCACTCGGCTTCGGCAAGGGCAACTTCAAGGCGCTCTTCGAGGCGATCGAGCGCGAGCAGGACCTGCGAGGGAACCTGTAACCGGCTTCCTCCCCACGTCCGAGGGCGAGGTCTCCGCGCCGAAAGGAAGACGATAACCGTCCTTGGCTTTGCGATGGCGACCCTGAGGTGATCATCCTTGGATGGGATCAGTACCGCCACCGCCGGATGACCGGGGATCGGACCCGTGGTCCGATCCCGAGCCGCTCAGGCCGGGCCACGAGGGCTCGAACCCCGGCCAGGGGCCCGGCTTCGGTCCCGGCCATGGCCGGGAACACGGGCGGGGGTTCGACCCCGTCTTCGGCTACACGGCCGAGGGGTATCCGCCCGGTGATTTTCCCCCGTCGGACGCCATGAGGCTGGGAGGCCGCTGGCGCCGCCTCTTCGCGGGAATCCTCGACCTTCTCATCGTCGGGCTCATCTCCTCGCCCTTCACCTACCGGACCGTCAACACCGTCACGGGCGCCGCGAGCGGGCTGTCGGTGCAGGTACCCTACGCGGAGACCTTCCTGGTCACGGTGATCGGCTTCCTGTACTACTGGCTGCTGACCGCCTACTGGAACGGGCAGACGCTCGGCAAGAAGATCTTTCGGCTGCGCGTGACGGACACCGAAGGGCGGAGGGCCGGTGTCGGACAGGTCGCGCTGCGTGAACTGGTCTCCTGGCTGATGTACTCCACCTGCTGCCTGGGCTGGATAGATGTGGCTTTCATCCTTTTCCACCCACGCAAGCAGGCCGTGCACGACCTCGCCGCCAGGACGCTTGTCATAGACGCCTGATCGACGCAGGTCGGTCGCGTAGTGTGCCATTCCACGGGGCTCGGCCGTCCGGCCGGGAAAGGGGCTTTAACGCATGGCGTCCAAACGGCTGGCCGCGGCGACCGCCGCTCTTCTCAGCACGCTCGCGACCGTTGGCACGGTCGCCTGCTCGGCGTCGAACGGGGAGAGCGTCCCGCCGACGGGCTCCGTGAAGCCGGTCGCCTCCGACGTCGTCGCCGGTGGCGGTGGTGGCGGTGAGGCCGCGCCCGGCGCCTCGGGGATCGGCGACCCCGACTTCCCCACCGACGGCAACGGCGGCTACGACGTCGGCCACTACGGGCTCAAGCTGAGCTACGACCCGCCCTCCAAGCACCTGTCGGGAGTGACCAGGATCGAGGCGCGGGCCACCCAGAACCTGGCGAGCTTCAACCTCGACCTCTCCGGCTTCACCGTGAGCCGGGTCACCGTGGACGGCAAGCCCGCGAGTTTCGACAGGGCGGGGACCGAGCTCAGCGTCACCCCGGCCGCGTTCATCCCGAACGCCGCCGCGTTCACCGTCGAGGTCGCGTACGCCGGTGAGCCCAAACCGGTCAGGGGTTCCTCCAACCTGGGCACGTACGGCTTCATCCCGACCAAGGACGGCGCGTTCGTCACCTGCCAGCCCAACGGCGCCAAGACCTGGTTCCCCGGCAACGACCACCCCTCGGACAAGGCGAGTTACGACTTCGAGATCACCGTTCCCGCCGGGCTGACCGCGCTGGCCAACGGCGAGCTCGTCGGCACGCCGAAGAGCGCCGGGGGCAGGACGACCTTCCAGTGGCGGGAGAGCCACCCGATGGCGAGCTACCTCGCCACCGTGACGCTGGGCAGGTTCGAGATGCTCCAGGGCACGACCCCCGGGGGTGTGAAGAACCTGGCGGCCGTCGATCCGAGGTTCCGCGGTTCGCTGAAGAAGCTGTACGACGTGTCGGGCAGGGTCACCGACTACTGGAGCACGGTCTTCGGCCCCTACCCCTTCTCCTCCACCGGAGGCGTGGTCGACGACTTCCCCGCCGGTTACGCGCTGGAGAACCAGACCAAGCCCATGTACGGCGGGTTCGACCCCGACGACGCCATCATCGCCCACGAGCTCGCCCACCAGTGGTTCGGCGACAGCCTCAGCATCACGCGCTGGAAGGACCTGTGGCTCAACGAGGGCTTCGCGACCTACGCCGAGTGGCTCTGGTCGGAGCACGAGGGCGAGGCCACCGCCGAGCAGCTCTTCCGCAGGCACTACGGCGCCGGGGCCGAAGATCCCATCTGGGGCTACACCCCGGGCCAGGCCAAGCCCGACGACCTGTTCAACGACTCCGTCTACACCCGGGGCGGCATGACGCTCCACGCTCTCAGGCAGCGGATCGGCGACCCGGCGTTCTTCAAGCTCCTCAAGGAGTGGAACGCCACCCACAGGTACGGGAACGTCACGACCCCGGAGTTCGTCGCGATGGCCGAGAAGATCTCCGGCAAGAAGCTCGACGCCCTCTTCGACGCCTGGCTGTTCACCGCGAGGAAGCCCACCACCTGGTAGGAAGGCCGTCCTGGTCAGGGCGGTCGTCCTGGCCGGGAAGGTCGTCCGTCCACTGCCGCGCCCTCACGTGACGATGATCTTGTATCCCTCGACGCGCAGGGAGCCCAGCACCTCCTCGGAGTGCACCGGCCCCTTGGTCTCCATCTGGAGCTGGACCTCGACCTCCCCCAGGTGCATGCCCAGCCGCCCGTGCACGATGTCGAGCACGTTCGCGCCGAGTTCCGCCAGCCGCGACAGCAGCGCCGCCAGCGCGCCCGGCCGGTCGGAGAGCCGGACCCGCAGGGTGAGATAGCGCCCGGCGGCGGCCAGGCCGTGCCTGAGGACCTTCGCCATCAGCAGCGGGTCGATGTTGCCCCCGGAGAGCACGGCCACCACCGGCGGCTCGAAGACGTGCGGGTGGGCCAGGATCGCGGCCACCCCGGCCACGCCCGCGGGCTCGACGACCTGTTTGGCGCGTTCGAGGCAGAGCACCAGCGCCTGGGAGATCTGGCTCTCGGTGACGGTGACGACGCTGTCGACCAGATAGTGGATCAGTTCGAAGGGCAGCTCGCCCGGACGGCCCACCGCGATGCCGTCGGCCATCGTCGAGGCGGGCCTGACCTCCACCGGATGCCCGGCGGCCAGCGACGCCGGGTAGGCGGCGGCCCTCTCCGCCTGGACCCCGACGATCCGCACGCCCGGCCGCAGCGACTTGACCGCGAGCGCCACCCCGGCCGCCAGACCGCCCCCGCCCAGCGACATCACGATCGTGCCGACCTCGGGCAGCTGCTCCACGATCTCCAGCCCGATCGTGCCCTGCCCGGCGATCACGTCGGGATGGTCGAACGGGTGGATGAACACGGCGCCGGTCCGTGTCGCGTGCTCCCGCGCCCGTTCCAGCGCGACGTCCACGGTCTCGCCCGCGAAGAGCACCTCGGCGCCGTACGACCGGGTCGCGGCCACCTTGGGCAGCGGCGCCCCCAGGGGCATGTAGACCGTCGCCCCGGCGCCGACCAGCCCCGCCCCGAGCGCGACCCCCTGCGCGTGGTTGCCCGCGCTGGCCGCGACCACCCCCCGACGCCGCTCCTGCTCGGTCAGCCCGGCGATCCTGACGTACGCCCCCCGGATCTTGAACGACCCGGAACGCTGCAGGTGCTCGCACTTGAGATGGACGGGCCCGCCGATGATCTCGGAGAGCACGTGGGAATGGAGCAGAGGGGTACGCAGAGCGACGTCGGCCAGCAGCTCACGCGCGGCGACCACGTCGTCGTAGGTCACCTGGGTGCCTGACATGCGGATCATCGTACGACGAGCGCACCCGCAGTCCGGACGGCGCGGTGGTCGCGGGAACCGGAGGTCCGGCACTCTCAAACTCATCGCCGACTTCGGGCGACGAACAGCTCAAGGTCGGCTGAGGTCAGGAGCCGCCGGCCGGTTGGTGGGAGGAGAAGACCAGGACCGAGGCGGTGAAGCCGTGGACGTGGTTGTGGCCGCCCACCGGGCCCACCTCTCCCGCGGCGAAGAACCCGGCCACCCCGATGGGACCCAGGGTGTCGCGGACGGCGACGGCGTCGTGGTCGGCGCTGCCGAACATGGCCGAGCCCCGGCCGTTGCAGGAGAACAGCAGCGCGCCGTCCACCCGGCCGAACTCCGCGCGGTGCGCGTCCAGCAACTCGTACAGGTCCTCGTCGGCGGTGGCGGCGTCGCGGACCTGGAAGCGGACGGTGCGGCCGATCTCGACGACGTCGCCGATCGCCACGGCCTCCCGCTCGGGGTCGATGCCGAGCACGCCCCGGATCAGGAAGTCGCCGCGCTCGTGCTTCTCGGCGTACTCGTCCATCGCGACGCCGATCTGCAGGCCCGAGGCGACCAGGTCGCGGTCGTCCTCGTCCAGGGCACTGACGATCTCCTCCAGCCGCGCCAGGGCGGGCTGCCCGGCGAGTTCGAGCAGGAGGTTGTCCTCGACGGAGGTGACCGTCATCGTCGGGCCGATCGGGCGGCAGCCCTGGCTGACCACGGTGCTGACGTTGAGGGCACCGCTGAGCAGCACCCCGACAGCTCCCTCGGTGTGGATCTCCCCGTCGGCGAACAGCCGGACCGCGCCGCGGCCCTGGATCGCGTTGGCCAGGCCGCCGATCAGGGGAAGGTTCCCCATGACCTCCTCGGAGCGCTCGACGAAGCCGTCGGTGGGGAAGCTGTAGGGATCGGCGAGCAGGATGGCCGCGTGATCGTCGGGGGCGCGGTCGGGCAGACCCACCACCACGAAGCGGTCGTCGGCCCTCAGCGTGTCGAGCGCGAAGGTCGTCAGCCGGGCCCCGCCCAGGGAGGCGGCCCAGGCGCTCACCGCGGGGGTGACCTCGACCCCCTGCCCGTCGCCGATGACCCCGGTGGCGCTGCATCCGAGGACGGCGGCGCCGGGGGCCATGCTCATCGCGCGCAGCCCCGCGCGGGAGACGTCGTCGGGATCGTCGCCGCAGATGAAGAAACAGAGCAGGTCGGCCGGTCCGGACAAGCCGGACAGGGCTTGGCGTACCGCCGCCTCGGCCGCGGAGACCAGATCGGCCCCCACCGCGAGGCCGTCGGCGAAGCGGCTCGTCATCAACGCCACTTGTCTCGCCTCTCCCTCTTGTCCCTCGTCGTGTGGCTCGCCGGAGAGTGTCCGGATCTCGTCCGAAGCCCGTCCTGAAGCCCTGAAGCCTGCCATGAATCGTTGTGAACCGACGTTAGCCGAGAGCGTGAGGCCCGTCAGTGCCGTGCGACCGCGAATGCCGAAGACCCCACGTGGCGGCCCCTTCCGGGGTGCCCCGGCTCCCCGGCGGGGGAACCGGTCGATACCTTGTCTTGGAGCGATTCTCCCCACTGGGGAGACAAGCACTCACGTTGTCCCTCACGCAATCGTCAAGATCCGAAAGAGGGATGAGAGTGCCGGATCGGGCGTTGTGGACGTAGGCTCGGTCCCGTGCCTCAAATCCCAGAGCCACGTACTCTGCGCGAGCTGCGCGCGAGCGGCCATATTCACCGTACGGTAAAGGCCGAGATCCGTGAGAATCTCCTGACCCGCCTGCGGGCAGGAGAGCCGCGGTTCCCCGGCATCGTGGGCTTCGACGACACCGTCCTGCCATACCTGGAGCGAGCGCTGCTCGCCGGGCACGACCTGGTCCTGCTCGGTGAGCGAGGGCAGGGCAAGACCCGGCTGATCCGCACCGTGACCGGGCTCCTCGACGAATGGACCCCCGCCGTCGAGGGCTGCGAGATCAACGACCATCCCTACGAACCCTCGTGCGTCCGTTGCCGCCGCCTGGCCGACGAGATGGGCGAGGAGCTGCCGATCTCCTGGAAGCACCGGGACGAGCGGTACGGCGAGAAGCTCGCCACCCCCGACACCTCCGTCGGCGACCTGATCGGCGACATCGACCCGATCAAGATCGCCGAAGGGCGTACGCTCGGCGACCCGGAGACCGTCCACTACGGCCTGGTCCCCAGGAGCAACCGCGGGGTGTTCTCCGTCAACGAGCTGCCCGACCTGGCGGAGCGCATCCAGGTCTCGCTGCTCAACGTGCTGGAGGAGCGCGACATCCAGGTGAGGGGCTACAACCTGCGCCTGCCCCTGGACATCCTGCTGATCGCGAGCGCCAACCCCGAGGACTACACCAACCGCGGCCGGATCATCACCCCGCTGAAGGACCGCTTCGGCGCCGAGATCCGCACCCACTACCCGCTGTCGATCGAGACCGAGCTGGTCCTGATCCGCCAGGAGGCCGCGCTCGACCAGGTGGGCGCCGACCTGCCCGACCACCTGATCGAGGTGATCGCCCGCTTCACCCGGCTGGTCCGCGAGTCCACCGCGGTGGACGCCCGTTCCGGGGTCTCGGCCCGCTTCTCCATCGCGGCCGCCGAGACCGCGGCCGCCTCCGCCGTACGGCGTGCGGCGCTGACCGGCGAGGATCACGCGGTGGCGAGGGTCGCCGACCTGCCGGGGATCGTGCACACGCTGCGCGGCAAGGTGGAGTTCGAGGTCAGCGAGGAGGGCCGGGAGACCGAGGTGCTCGCGCACCTGCTGCGCAGGGCGGTGGCCGAGACGTTCCGCGGCACGCTCGGCGGCAGCGACCTGAACCCGCTGCTGGAGAAGTTCTCCGAGGGCGTCCAGGTCGAGTCGGGCGTGGCGGTACCCGCGGGCGAGCTGCTGCGCAGGGTCGGCCCCGTTCCGGGCCTGGCAAAGATCATGTCCCAGCTCGGCATCGGCGACGAGTCCCCCGGGCACGCCGCCGCCGCGCTGGAATTCGCCATGGAGGGCCTCTACCTCCTGCGTCGGCTGTCCAAGGACGAGGTGGACGGCACGACGGTCTACCGCACCTGAGGTGTCCGCATGAGCTATCGCTATGGCGAATACCGGGACGGGCCCGACCCGCTCGCCCCGCCGTACGACGTCCGTTCCGCGCTGGACCGGATGGGTGACGCGATCCTGTCCGGCTCCAACCCGTCCCACGCCCTGCGCGACCTGCTCAAGGAGGGCCTGCCGGGCGCGCAGGATCGTCGTGGCCTTGAGGAGCTTCTCCGCGAGGTGCGAAGGCGGCGCCGTGAGCTGCGCGAGCGCGGCCGTATCGACGGCACGCTGGAGCGGGCCAGGGCGCTGCTGGACAAGGCGATCGGCCAGGAGCGGGCCGAACTGTTCCCCGACCCCTCCGACGAGGCCCGGCTGCGCGAGGCGGAGCTGGCCGCTCTTCCCGACGACACGGCGAGCGCGATCCGGGAGCTGGGCGCCTACCGGTGGCGCTCGGCCGCCGCCGGGAAGACCTTCGAGGAGCTGCGCGACCTGCTGCGCAGGGAGGTGCTCGACAGCCAGTTCCGCGGCATGCGGCAGTCTCTGGCCAACCCCGACCCGGCCGCCATGGAGCGGGTCAGGGAGATGATGTCCGATCTGAACGACATGCTCGACCGGGATGCCCGGGGCGAGCACACCCAGGCCGACTTCGAGCAGTTCATGTCGAAATATGGGGACATGTTCCCGGAGTCGCCCCGGAACCTGGAGGAGTTGGTCGACACCCTGGCCCGGCGGGCGGCGGCCACCCAGCGCCTGCTCGCCTCCCTCACCCCGGCCCAACGCGAGGAGCTCGACCACCTGATCGAGCAGACCCTCCAGCAGGCCGGGCTGGACGAGCAGATGCGCCGCCTGGGCGAGTCCCTCCACGCCCGTCGTCCCGACCTGGCCTGGAACACCCCCGAGCGGCTGAGCGGCGACGAGCCGATGGGGATGTCCGACGCCGTGAGCGCGCTGGACGAGCTCGCCGACCTGACCCAGCTGGAGGCCGCGCTCCGCCAGGACTACCCCGGCGCCCGCCTGGACGACATCGACGAGGCGGCGATCCGGCGCGCCCTGGGCCGCTCCGCCGTCGACGACCTGGAGGCGCTCAGGCAGGTCGAGCGCGAGCTGGAGCAGCAGGGCTACCTCCTGCGCCGGCGCGGCAAGCTGGAGCTCACCCCCAAGGCCGTACGACGCCTGGGAGAGACCGCGCTGCGCCGTGTCTTCTCCTCCCTGGAGAGCGGGCGCCGCGGCGACCACGACCAGGTGGACGCGGGCTCTGCCGGTGAGCTCACCGGGTCATCACGGCCCTGGCGGTTCGGCGACGAGCAGCCGATCGACGTGGTCCGTACCGTGATCAACGGGGTCCGGCGCGGCGGGGGCGGCGCGGTGACCCTGTCGGTCGACGACTTCGAGGTCGCCGAGACCGAGCGGCGCACGGCGGCCGCGGTGTGCCTGCTGGTCGACCTGTCCTACTCGATGGCGCTGCGCGGCACCTGGGCCGCCGCCAAGCAGACGGCGATGGCGCTGCAGGCGCTGGTGGCCTCGAAGTTCCCCCAGGACTCGGTGCAGATCATCGGCTTCTCCAACTACGCCAGGGTGCTGCAGCCCGACGAACTGGCGGGGCTGGAGTGGGACATGGTCCAGGGAACGAACCTGCACCACGCCCTGCTGATCGCCGGACGCCACCTGGACCGCCACCCCGACTTCGAGCCGGTCGTGCTCGTGGTCACCGACGGCGAACCCACCGCCCACCTGCGGCGCAACGGCTCGGCGGCCTTCGAGTGGCCACCGACCCAGGAGACGCTGGAGCTGACCCTCGCGGAGGTCGACAAGATGACCCGGCGCAGGGCGACGCTCAACGTCTTCATGCTCGCCGACGACGAGCGCCTGAAGGAGTTCGTGAACGAGGTCGGACGACGCAACGGCGGCCGGGTCTTCTCCCCCGGCGCCGACCGCCTGGGCGAGTACGTCGTCAGCGACTTCCTGCGGGCCCGCCGCACCCGCTGAGACGGGCCCGGGGTGATTGGACTCCCGGCCCGAGGCGGACCAGGCGTTGACGTGTTCCTGCGGGCCCGCCGCACTCGCCGAGGCGGGCCCGGGTCGACGTGGGCTCGCGGCCCGAGGCGGGCTCAGGCGTTGGCGTAGGCGGCGTATCCGTCGAGCGCCAGATCGAAGCCGTCGCGATAGTGGCGGTAGGAGCGGTAGCAGGGCCGCCATGCCGTGCTGTTGCCGACGCCCGCGCGGGCGTCGGCGATCGCGGAGGGGACCCGCTCAGGGGAGGGCAGGAGACCTCCGCCGAGATAGCGGGCGTCGGCGAGGACCGTGGGGGTGGCGGGGTCGCCGCTCGCGTAGCGGCCACGGCGCCAGCCGCTCTCCTCGTCCCAGACCAGCGCGTCGCCGCCGGTCAGGCGAATGGTGACGGTGCGCGGGTCGCAGGGACCCTGCCACCAGCTCTCGACCGCCTCGCCCAGCGCCTCGACGACGAGGCCGGCATAGCGGGACGGCTGGTCGCGCCACTCCTCGGTATACGGCTCAACATGTTTGACACCCACGGCGGGCACTCCCTTGTGCCGTCTTGCTCTGTCTGGTCGAACGCCCGTCCGGCACGACCACGGTTTCACCACCGCCGGTCTCATCACACGGTAACGAGCTCGCCCACGATCCTACTAACGCCTCGGACGTGCTCCGCGCGGAACGCGAAGATCGACAATCGCGTACCGTCAATTCCACCTCTCACCTCAACCGTGACCTTTTCGTGACAACCGCATCGATGTCCGCGCTGTCTACCCGATAAAGGAAGAACACCGTTGTGGAGGGGGAAGAAGTGAGCCCGATGCTCGCGGGAATTCTCGTGGTGCTGATGCTCATCGTCTGCGTCTGTTTCGAGGTGTGCATGGTGCCACACGCGCGCGAGGAGAACGCGATCTCGGACCATGAGCGCGATGACGACCGTCCGGGCAGGTACGACACCGCCGAGGGTGAACCGTCCCTGTCGTGAACGGCGGCGACATCTCGACCACGGGGCCGGTGAAAAGGCGGAGGACGAGGAGCACGTCCGCCCATTCCGCGGAAGACCCTTCAAACGATCATCAAGGAAGGCCACGCCGTCGGGTGACACCGTGCGAGCCGTACCCAGACGAGATCACCGGATACTAATGTCTGGCGCATGACAGACCACCTGCTGCTCTGGTTGCACATCGGTTTCGCGATCTTCGCCCTGGGTCCGATCACCGCCGCCACGATGTCGACTCCCAGATTCATCCGCACCAAGAACGTCGATGTCCTGCGTTATCTCCACAAGACCACGCGCATTTACGGTTTCGCGTCCGTCGGTGTCTTCCTGTTCGGGGCGCTGCTGGGCCGCGAATTCCTTGGAAGGCCGTATCTGTCGGTATCCATGACGCTTTTCATCGTCGCCGCGGTGCTGCTGGTCATGGTGGAGCGGGACCAGCGCACCGCCATCCGGGTCCTCACCAATGAGAGCCCGGACGACGACGCCAAGGTGCAGGTCGGCCGGATCGCCGCCCTCTCCGGCGTGATCGTGCTGATCTGGATGGTCATCCTGGTGCTGATGGTCTGGGGAAGCCCGGCCTGAGCCCGCGTTTTCCCACCGCGCCCCTTTCCTGGCCGCAGCCGTTTCCTGGCCACGGCCGCTTCCCTGCCGCGCCCGTTTCCTGGCCACGGCTGCCCCCTGCCGCGCCCGTTTCCGAACCCGGTGGCCGCCGCCTGCCCGGCGCCGGTTCCCGGCCGGGCGCCCGCACCCGGTCCGGCACCCGATCCCGGCCGGACGCCCGTTCCCGGCCCAGGATCCGGCTCCTGGACCGGCGCCCGCTCCTAGCCCAGCGCCTGGCTGAGGTCGGCCAGCAGGTCGTCGATCGACTCGATGCCGACCGACAGGCGCACCAGGTCGCCGGGCACCTCCAGCGGCGAGCCCGCCACCGAGGCGTGGGTCATCAGACCGGGGTGCTCGATCAGCGACTCCACGCCGCCGAGCGACTCGCCCAGGGTGAACAGCTTGGTCCTGTTGCACAGCTCGACGGCCTCGGCCTCGCCTCCGGCCATCCGGAAGGAGACCATGCCGCCGAAACGCCTCATCTGCTTGGCCGCCACCTCGTGCCCCGGGTGGTCGGCCAGGCCCGGATAGAGCACCGAGGACACCCGAGGATGGGCGAGCAGCAGGTCCACCACCCGTTCGGCGTTCTCGCAGTGGCGGTCCATCCGCACCCCGAGTGTCTTGAGACCGCGCAGCGTCAGCCAGGCGTCGAACGGCCCGGCCACCGCGCCCATCGCGTTCTGGTGGTAGGCGAGCTCCTCGCCCACTCCGGCGTCCCGCGCGACGAGCGCGCCGCCGACCACGTCTGAGTGGCCGCCCACGTACTTGGTGGTGGAGTGCACGACGATGTCCGCGCCCAGCGCGATCGGCTGCTGCAGGTACGGGGAGGCGAAGGTGTTGTCCACCACCAGCAGCGCGCCGCACTCGGTCGCGAGCTGGGCGAGTGCCGCGATGTCGGCGATGCCGAGCAGCGGGTTGGTGGGCGTCTCCACCCAAATGATCTTGGTCTTCTGGGTCACGGCGGCCGCCACCGCCGTCAGGTCGCCCAGCGGCGCCGGGTCGTAGTGCAGCCCCCAGCGCTCGTGGACCTTCGCGAACAGACGGTAGGTGCCGCCGTAGGCGTCGTTCGGGATGATCACGTGATCGCCCGGCCTGCAGATCGCCCGGAGCACCGCGTCCTCGGCGGCCAGGCCCGAGGCGAAGGCCAGACCACGGCTGCCGCCCTCGACGGCGGCCATGGCCTCCTCCAGCGCGGTCCTGGTCGGGTTGGCGGACCGGCTGTACTCATATCCGGCGCGCAACCCGCCCACGCCGTCCTGCTTGTAGGTGGACACCGCGTAGATCGGCGGCACCACGGCCCCGGTGTAGGGGTCGGGTTCCTGACCTGCGTGGATGGCCAGCGTCTCGAATCCTTGGTTCATGGGGTCAACGTTACTCGCGGCGGCGGGTGCCTCAGGGCAGCCGAAACCACCACCTACGGCCCCGCCGCTATTCCGCGCGCTCCCCGCCGATCCGCGAGAGCAGGACCGGGTCGGCGAGCGTCAAGGCCGCACCGACCACGAGCCCGGCGAACAGGAGCACTATCCCGATGATGGTCATCTCTTTCCCCCTTCGACCTCTCAAGCATCGGCGACGAGTTCCCCGCGCCGCTTCCGCTGAAGGACCGGTTCCCCGGGGAACGATTCGGCCGAACGGCCGATATGACCACTCCTCCACGAGGCTTAGGCTCGGTGACCGTGGGAGAGACGAACCGGCTGATCTACTGGGTCAAAAGACTCAGCGAGATCGCTTTGATCGGTTGGCTCGTCCTGCTCCTGCTGATCGAAGTGATGGTGGTCTCGGCCGTCGCGTCGTCGAGGGGCGGCCTCAACCCGGCGATGCTGCTGAGCCTCATGTGCGGCCTGGTGGGCGTCGTGGCGGTGGCGCTACGCCACCGCCGGCGGGTCGGCGGGCTCGTCACCCTGCTGACGGTGTCGTTCCTGTCGTCCCTGATCATCGGGATCACCGACGGCGACGGCAGTCCCGGCGTGGCCGAGATCGGGTCGCTGCTGGTCCTCACCGTCGGCGGGCTGCGCGCGATCGAGCCGGTGCGGCGGGCCGCGCTGTTCTCCCTGGCGACGATGATCGTGCTCGAAACCTCCTCCGTCCGCCTGAACTTCATGAGCGGGGAACCGGCGACGGCCTCGGGCTTCCTGCTCTTCGTCTGCTGGTCCTGCGCCGCCGGTATCGGCGCCTACCTCCGCTTCCAGCTGGAGCGCCGCAGGGAGGCCGTCGACACGGTACGGCGGTCCGAACGCCTGGAGCTGGCCAGGGAGCTGCACGACCTGGTCGCCCACCACATCACCGGGATCGTGGTGCAGGCCCAGGCCGCAAAGGTCGTCGCCGAGCAGAAACCCGAGGCCGTGGTCCCCTCCCTGGAGGCGATCGCGAACGCGGGGGCCGACGCGCTCACCTCGATGCGCCGCCTGGTCAGCGTGCTGCGCGCGGAGGACGGGGCCGCCCGCTCACCGGGCAGCACGCTCATGGACATGCGCACGATGGTCGAGCGTTTCTCCGCCGCGGGCCCCCAGGTCACCTTCGACATCGGCCAGGGCATCGCCGAGGGCACCGTCGCCCCGGAGGTGATGACCACCCTCCACCGGGTCCTTCAGGAGTCGTTGACCAACGTCCGCAGGCACGCCCCCGGCACCGACTGGGTCGAGGCGGACCTGAAGCTCACCGACGGCTCCGACCTGCGCGCCTGGGCCGAGAGCGTACGCGTGAAGACGGGGAACGACCAGGACCCGCGGGCCCGGCGTACCGCCTCCGCCCCGGCGGGCCCCCCGCCTCGCGAAGGCGCCTCACCCACCGGGGGCGCCGTGCGGCTGCGGGTGCGCAACTACGGCTCGTTGGCCGACGTCAGGGTCGCCCGCCTCGGCGGCGGGTTCGGCCTGGTGGGCATGGCCGAGCGCGTCGAGGCTCTCGGCGGCCGTCTGCTGGCCGGCCCCACCCGCTCCGGGGCCTGGGAGGTGACGGCGGAGTTTCCCCTCTGACCCCGCCCTCCCCTGAAGAACGGGCTAGTGGCTGGCGAGGAAGGCGAGCAGGTCCTGCCGGGTGATCAGGCCGACGGGCTTGCCGTCGTCGAGGACGACCGCGGCGTCGGCCTTCTCCAGTGCCTCGACGGCGATGGAGACCGGCTCCCCCGCGCCGATCGTCGGCAGCGGCTGCGACATGTGGGCGGCCAGCGGGTCGGTCGGCCGCACCCGGCCCCGGTACAGGGCGTCGAGCAGATCGCGCTCCAGGATCGAGCCGACCACCTCGGCGGCCATGACCGGCGGCTCCTCCTTCATCACCGGAAGCTGCGACACCCCGTACTCGCGCATGATCGAGATGGCCGTGTCGACCGACTCGTGCGGGTGGGTGTGCACGAACTCCGGCATGCCGGAGCTCTTCTGGGTCAGCACGTCCTTGACCAGGCCCTCCTCACTGGAGGTGGTGAGGAAGCCGTAGTCGGCCATCCACTCGTCGTTGAAGATCTTCGACAGGTAACCACGTCCGCCGTCGGGCAGCAGCACCACGATCACGTCGTCCGGCCCGGCCCGCTCGGCCACGCGCAGCGCCGCGACCGTCGCCATCCCGCAGGAGCCGCCCACCAGCAGCGCCTCCTCACGGGCCAGGCGGCGGGTCATGGTGAAGGAGTCCTTGTCGGAGATCGCGATGACCTCGTCGCAGATCGTGGTGTCGTAGTTGGCCGGCCAGATGTCCTCGCCGACGCCCTCCACCAGGTACGGCCGCCCGGTGCCGCCTGAGTAGACGGAACCCTCGGGGTCGGCTCCGATGATCTTGACCCGGCCGCCGGAGACCTCCTTGAGGTAACGGCCGGTGCCGCTGATCGTGCCCCCGGTGCCGACGCCCGCCACGAAGTGGGTGATCCTGCCCTCCGTCTGGTCCCAGATCTCCGGCCCTGTGGAGTGGTAGTGGCTCTCGGTGTTGCGCGGGTTGGAGTACTGGTCGGGCTTCCAGGCGTTCGGCGTCTCCCTGGCCAGCCGGTCGGAGACCGAGTAGTAGGAGTCGGGGTGGTCGGGGGAGACCGCCGTCGGGCAGACCACGACCTCGGCACCGTAGGCGCGCAGAACCGAGATCTTGTCCTGGGCCACCTTGTCGGGCACCACGAACAGGCAGCGATATCCCCGCTGCTGGGCCACGATGGCGAGGCCGATCCCGGTGTTACCCGAGGTGGGCTCCACGATCGTGCCCCCGGGACGCAACTCTCCCGACTGCTCGGCGGCGTCGATCATCCGGACCGCGATGCGGTCCTTCACCGACCCTCCAGGGTTGAAATACTCCACCTTCGCCAGCACTTGGGCGGAAATGCCCTCTGTCACCTTGTTCAGTCGGACGAGAGGGGTGTTGCCCATCAGTTCGACAAGCGAGTCATGTACGCGCACCGGGATATCACCTCGAAATACCAAAGCTCGGTCGGCTTGTTGTCGTAATCGCCGCGATCCCCGTAGGGGTGGCAGGGACTCGGCTGTGTCACCAAAGGCAACGCTACCGCCCCGTACGGAGGGAGCGACGCCACGTGAGCTGGACACCGGGTACGGCGCGAGTCGCCCGCCGCGTCGCCGCGGCGGCCGCCCTGGGCGGAGGGGGCCTCACCGCGCTCGGCGCGGCGACCTACGGCCTGCTACTGGCCGAGGCGCTGGTGGCCCGCCGCACCGTCGGCCGCCCGCACGGCATGGAGGGACCGCCTTCGGACGGGGTGTACGGGGCCTTCGACGGCGAGCCCGTCAGGATGGTCATGCTCGGCGACTCCACCTCCGTCGGCCTGGGCACCTCGGAACCCGCGGAGACACCCGCCGTGCTGATCGCGAACGGGCTGGCCGTGATCGCCGAGCGGCCGGTGCGGCTCACCGTGACGGGCAGGTCGGGAGCGACCTCCGCGGAGCTGGGCGAGCAGGTGGACAAGGCGTTGAAGGCCAGGCCCGAGATCGCGGTCATCTTCATCGGGGCGAACGACGTCACCTCGCAGAGCAGGCCCGCCCACGCCGTACGACACCTGCGCAAGGCGGTCGAACGGCTGCGGAAGGCGGGGGCGGAGGTGGTCGTGGGCACCTGCCCCGACCTGGGCACGGTCCGGCCGATCGCACAGCCTCTGCGCTGGGTGACGCGGCGATGGAGCCGCCAGCTCGCCGCCGCGCAGACCGTCGCCGTGGTCGAGGCGGGTGGGCGGACGGTGGCCTTCGCCGACCTGCTGGGGCCGGAGTTCGACACGAACCCCACGGAGATGTTCGGCCTTGATCGTTTTCACCCATCTACCCAAGGCTATCTCCAGATCGCTTACGCGGTGCTACCTTCCGTATGCAGTGCGTTGGAACTCTGGCCCGAGCCCCGGGTCCGGCGCACTGAGTCGATCTACCTCGCGGCGGCCAAGGCCGCGGAGGAGCCCGGCGCCGAGGTCTCCGCGACCCGTGTCGCCGGGCGAGCGACCGGACCTCACGGACGGTGGGTGACCATACTCGGCCGAAGGCCGTGGATGCGGCCCAACGACGCCTGAACACGGTCACCCTCCGCTGCGAAGCCGTAACGCCTCGCCCGCATTGGAGTGGAATACCCGTGATCCGGCCCCTCGCGAAACCGGCCCTGGTGCTCGCCGGAGCTTTGACCCTGGGCGGCTGCTCCGGCACTGAAGCGGCCACCCCCGACCATCCCACCTGGCACAACACCGAGGTGAACGCGGTCAGCCGCACCACCGCCGCCGGTGGCGTCGCCACGACGACCTCCATGAAGCCCGACGGCACGCTGGAGACGGTCGCCCTCGACCTCGCCACGGGCAGGAAGCTGTGGGCCCACCCCTCGACCATGGCGGGCCGCCTGCCGGGCATGGGGGTGCCCGCCCCCGCGATCGTCGAGACCGCCACCGGGCAGACCGTCGCGGTGACGATCGACCCCGCCAGGCGGGGCCACTGGAAGGCCACGCTCGTCGGCCTGGACGCCAGGACCGGGGCCCGCAGGTGGCGTCGCCCGGTGCACTCCACCTTCGGCCCGCAGCGGTGCGGGGCGTTCGTGTGCGTGTCCGAGAACACCGCGCTCGCGAGCGCCCGCGTCGTCGTCCTCGATCCGGCCACCGGCAAGGCCATGTGGAAGATCCCCGGCATCGCCGAGGCCGAGTGGTCCGACGCCTCGCGCGTGGTGTTCCTCCGTCTGGCCCGCCACCCCGTGCTGGAGGCGCACGACCTCAAGACCGGCAAGGCCGTCTGGCGGCTCCCCGTCGAGCAGCCCCTCGGCGCCGGAGTCGACCTGTCGGGAGGCTGGTCCTTCGGCGCGACGGCGGGAAACCTCGTCGGATACGTCGCCCCCTACACCAATCCGAAGACGAGCAAGGTCTCCGCCTTCGGCCTGTTCTCCGTCAAGCTCTCCGACGGCACGGTCAACTGGATGCGCCCGTCGGTGGTCCGCGTCTATCCCAGCGGCAGTCCCGGCTTCGCCCCGGTGGTCCGCCCGGTCGACCAGGAGGGCCGGTACGGCGGGTTCGCCAGACTGGAGGCGGGGAGCGGCCGGGTGCTCGGCCAGATCTCCGCCGACCAGGTGCCCGAGGCGGGCTGGTGGCTCGCCTTCCCGCCTCGCATGGAGAAGGTCGGCTTCCTGCGGCACGGCGAGCCGGGTAGCGCCTTCGACCTTCCCACCGCCCGCGCGGCCGACGTCAAGGACGAGCGCGCCTGGTCCTTCTGCGTGACCGACCCCAAGCCGCTCGCACTCAAGGGCCAGAACCCCGGTTTCTACTCGGTGGCCTCGCTGTGCGAGTACAGGCTGGCCGACGGCAAGCGGGTGTCCGGCTCGGGCGCCCCGCCCCTCTGGTTCACCGGCAGTCAGAACGGCTGGCGGATGTGGCGCGACGAGAAGGGCGCTCTGCACGGGATCAGGGACGGCGACGGCACCTCCCCCGGCATGTACGGCTGACATCCGGCCGTACCGCCGTCACCCGTCACCGACAGGGCGACCGGGCCCCTTCCTCCGGTCGGGAAGGGGCCTCGCGCTCCCCGTACAAAGTTCTGTTTCAACGCCCCTGGGCGCGGTTTTGGGCATACCGCGCGGTACGCTCCGCAGGAGGAGCAGACATCAACCCAGGAGAGCCACATGCCCGAGGCAGTCATCGTCGCGACCGCGCGCTCGCCCATCGGACGCGCCTTCAAGGGGTCCCTCAAGGACATCCGCCCCGACGACCTGACCGTACAGATCATCCAGGCCGCGCTCGCCAAGGTCCCCCAGCTCGACCCGACCACGATCGACGACCTCATGCTGGGCTGCGGCCTGCCGGGCGGCGAACAGGGCTTCAACATGGGTCGCGTGGTCGCCACCCTGCTCGGCCTGGACGGCGTGCCGGGCACCACCGTGACCCGCTACTGCTCGTCCTCGCTGCAGACCACCCGGATGGCCCTGCACGCGATCAGGGCGGGCGAGGGGGACGTGTTCGTCTCCGTGGGCGTGGAGTGCGTCTCCCGCTTCGCCAAGGGCAGCTCGGACTCGCTGCCCGACACGACGAACCCGCTCTTCCTCGACGCCCAGGCCCGCACGGCGAGTGCCGCGGAGGGCGGCAGGGGAGTCTGGCACGACCCGCGCGAGGACGGCCTGATGCCCGACGTCTACGTGGCGATGGGCCAGACGGCGGAGAACCTCGCCGGGCTGAAAGGCGTCTCCCGGCAGGAGCAGGACGAGTTCGGTGTCCGCTCCCAGAACCTGGCGGAGAAGGCCATCGCCAACGGCTTCTGGGAGAAGGACATCACCCCGGTCACCCTGCCCGACGGGACCGTGGTGAGCAAGGACGACGGCCCTCGGGCGGGGACCACCTACGAGGCGGTCTCGGCGCTCAAGCCGGTCTTCCGGCCCGACGGCACGGTCACCGCGGGCAACTGCTGCCCGCTGAACGACGGCGCCGCCGCCGTGATCGTGATGAGCGACACCCGGGCCGCCGAACTCGGCATCACCCCGCTCGCCCGGATCGTCTCCACCGGGGTGACCGGCCTGTCCCCCGAGATCATGGGCCTGGGCCCGGTCGAGGCCTCGAAGCAGGCCCTGGCCAGGGCGGGCATGGCCATCGGCGACGTGGACCTCGTCGAGATCAACGAGGCGTTCGCCGCCCAGGTCATCCCGTCCTACCAGGACCTGGGGATCGACATCGACCGGCTCAACGTCAACGGCGGCGCCATCGCGGTCGGGCACCCCTTCGGGATGACCGGCGCCCGCATCACCTCCACGCTGATCAACAGCCTCGCCTTCCACGACAGGTCGATCGGCCTGGAGACCATGTGCGTCGGCGGCGGTCAGGGCATGGCGATGGTCCTGGAACGCCTCAGCTGAACCGGGCCGGGCGCGGTGTCGTCGGGCACCGCGTACCGGGGATATCTCCCGACGCGGGCCACCCCGGTCAGGCGAGCGCGCGGCCGGGGTGTGTCCGGGACGCGGTCAGCCGTGCACGTCGGGGCCGGCTCGGGTGATCGCGATCCTCAGGATCACCCGCCGCTCCCGCTCCATCGCGGCCCGGTAGTCGTCCCAGTCCGGGTGCTCGCCGGAGATGTCACGGTAATAGCCGACCAGGAGATCCATCGCCTCGGGCAGGGAGACGATCTCCGCGACGCCGTCGATCTGGATCCACTCACCGAAGAAGGCGTCGGTCGTCACGCAGAGCGAGACCTGCGGATTCCTGCGGAGGTTGCGTACCTTCGCCGCCGTCTCCCTGGTGCTGACGATCGCGTTCCCCTCCGCGTCGAGCCCCACGGTGACCGGGGAGAGTTGCGGACGGCCGTCGGCGTGTGAGGTCAGCATGACCGCTCGGTGGTTGGCGCGGATGAACCCGCGCGCCTTGTCATGATCCATGACTCCATCATGACCCACGCCGAAGCCCGCACCACCGGAGCGGCGCGGGCTTCACGGAGATGGACGGCTTACAGGTGGCGGGTACGGCGGTGCCGCTCGTGCTCGTGCACGATGGCCGCGGCGTAGCCGTGGGTCAGCCCGTGCTCGTTGGCGAGCCAGGTGGCTCGCTCGTCACAGCGAAGGAACGACGGGCCGTTGTCGATGGCTTGAAACCACTCTGGGAGTGCACGTCCGGTGATGTCCGGAACCCTGGCGATCAGCTTGCTCTGCGTCTCCATCGAGTGGTTCAACGACATGGGCACCTCCACGGATAGGCTCCTTTGCTCGACAGTGCATCACGAAAGCCCAGATAGCAAGCCCTGAGATGCTCTCTTCCTTCGCGGTTCGTCCATCCCCCTTTGCCTTCCGTTCACTCGTCCGTCGCCGGAAAAAACGAGAGGGCCCCGCCGGAACGCGTCCGGCGGGGCCCTCTCCGTGCTGTCGTCAGTCGCTACTCGAGAAGTAGCTCAGCAGGCGCAGGATCTCCAGGTAGATCCAGACCAGGGTGACGGTGAGGCCGAAGGCCATCAGCCACGAGTACTTCTCCGGGGCTCCGTTCCGCACGCCCTGCTCGACCTGGTCGAAGTCGAGGAGGAGGAAGAAGCAGCCGATGAGGATCGTGGCGATGCTGAACACGTAGGCCAGCGGGCCGCCCGACCGGATGCCGATGCCGTCCTCGATGAAGAACCCGGCGACCAGGTTGATGAGCATGAGACCCATCAGGCCCAGCCCGGCGGCCACGACGAACTTGGTGAACTTCGGCGTCACGCGGATGATGCGCAGCGAGTAAACGGTCAGCATGGCGGCGAAGGCCAGAGCCGTACCGACCACCGCCTGGAAGACGATGCCGCTGTACAGATCGTTGTAGACGTGGCTGATCACACCGACGGCGACACCGTAGGCGACCGAGTAGCCGAGGATCAGAACGGGGTTGGTGCTGGACTTGAACGAGATGACCAGGGCGAGGATCAGACCGACGATGACACCGGCGATCGCCGCGACCATGCCGAGGTTGAGCACCCAGGCGACCGCCGCCGAGACGACAAGCGTGCCAAGCGTGATGAAACCACGCACGACCACGTCGTCGATCGTCATCGTCCGCTGTGCGGGCGGCGCGTACGACGGCGTGTTGTACATGCCCTGAAGCTGGTCAGGGGTGGGGGTCGGCATGCCCCAACCTTGCTGCTGGCCCTTGGCCTGCCGACTGAATACGGGGTTCTTGCTCTCCATCGCTGCCTCCACGCTGCGACCTACGCGATCAGCGTATTAGATCGGTTGTCACACGGCCGTATCGTGCTGATATCCATGTTGTCCAGGCGACCGTACGGCTACCGCCGATGGTGCCAACGAACAGGTGGCGCCTTCGGTTCCCGGGCCTCACGTCTGTCTTGCCGCTCGCTCGTCGAAGAGCCGCTGCGACGCCTCGACCTCTTCGAGATTGCGGCGCGCCCACTCGCAGATGCCGGTCACGGCCACCGACAGGTCGCGCCCCATCCTGGTGAGCACGTACTCCACCGTGGGCGGCGAGGTCGGGTAGACGTTGCGCTCGACGATGCCGTCACGCTCCAGGGCCCGTAGCGTCCGGGTCAGCATGCGCTGGTTGATCCCCTCGATCCGCGCCTTGAGCCGGGAGAAGCGCTGGGCCTCGTGCCCCAGCGCCGCGATCACCAGCAGGGACCACTTGTCCCCGATATGACCGATCAACTGCCGGGCGACCCCGTTCGCCCCCAGCACGGACTCCAGGTTCGCCTCGCTACTCATGGTTACTATTTTATACCAGGGATACATCGAATCCCGGCCCTCGGCACTCCACGGAGAATGATCACAGTTATGTAACTCCAAAAGTTTTGCGAGCACATTTGGGAGGGGTACTCCCGACCGTTCGGCACGGGTCACACGGAGCCGGATAACACGAAAAGACCCGCGACCACGTTTTCACTGGTCGCGGGCCTTGTTCCGCAGATCATCATGAGTGCCCCCGGAGGGACTCGAACCCTCACTCGAACCCTTTTAAGGGGTTTGCCTCTGCCATTGGGCTACGGGGGCGCCGTAATCATACGTAACGGACCACTCATGCGTAACTGCTCAAGGCAACCGTCGCATCACTTCCGCTGAGAATCTTATGGATCGTCCCGCCTTCGGGGGACCCGGTCAAGGAATAGCACATCGCCGGGAACGGCGAACCCGGAGGTGGGCCTCGTCGGCCACCTCCGGGTTCGGGAGTTCCGTTCACTCTCCGGGTTCGGACGTCCGGTTCACACTCGGAGTCTGTTCGCCCTTCGGGCGTTCAGTTGCTCGCCGCGGCGCGGAACTCCGTGCGCGGTTCCTCGATCTCTCCGAGAGAGACGGTCTCGCGCTTGAAGAAGAGCGCCAGGGTCCAGTCGGCCGTCACCCGGACCTTGCGGTTGAAGGTGGGAACCCGCGACAGGTGGTAGGTGCGGTGCATGAACCACGCGGCGAGCCCGCGCAACTTGATCCCGTAGACGTTGGCGACCCCCTTGTGCAGGCCGAGCCCGGCGACGGAGCCGACGTACCTGTGCCGGTAGTCGACCAGCTCCTGCCCGCGCAGGCTCCGGGTGATGTTGTCCGCGAGGACCTTGGCCTGCCGTACGGCGTGCTGCGCGTTGGGCGCGCAGTACTGGCCGGGGTTGGTCAGGTCGGGCACCCCGGCCACGTCTCCCGCCGAGTAGGCGTCCTCGACGCCGACCACGGTGAGACGGGCGGTCGTCTTGATCCTGCCTCGCTCGTCGAGGGGCAGGTCTCCGGCGTTGACGACCGGGCTCGGCTTCACCCCGGCGGTCCACACGATGGTGGCCGACTCGAACTCGTCGCCGTCGGAGAGCTTGACCAGGCCGCCCTCGCAGGAATCGAGGCGGGTGTTCATCTTGACCTCGATGCCGCGCTCACGCAGCTGCTCGGCGGTCCACGCACCCATCTCGGGGCCCACCTCGGGGAGGATGCGGTCGGTGGCCTCGACGAGGATCCAGCGCATGTCCTCGCGGGAGATGTTGCGGTAGTAGCGGGTGGCGTCGACCGCCATGTCCTCCAGCTCGGCCAGCGCCTCGACGCCGGCGAAACCCCCGCCGACCACGACGAACGTCAGGGCACGCCTGCGCAGGGCCTCGTCGTCGTCGCTCTCGGCCCGGTCGAGGAGTTCGAGCACCCGGTTGCGCAGCGCGATCGCCTCGCCGACCGTCTTGAAACCGATCGCGGCGTCGGCCAGGCCGGGGATGGGGAGCGTACGGGAGATCGACCCGGCGGCCATCACCACGATGTCGTAGTCGATCTCGTGCGGGGTGCCGACGTTGGGGGCGAAGGTGACGGTCTTGGCCGCGTGGTTGACCTTGGAGACCTTGCCGTTGAGGATCGTCGCCTTCGAGAGCACGCGGCGGAGCGGGACGACGACGTGCCGGGGCGAGAGGTTTCCCGCGGCGGCCTCGGGGAGGAACGGCTGGTAGGTCATGTGGGATTCGGGGGTCAGGACGGTGATGCGCACGCTTCCATCGCGGAGCTCCCTGCGGAGGGTGTGCTGCAGGCGCAGCACGGTGTAGAGGCCGACATAGCCTCCACCCACGACCACGATGTGCTTGGAGTTGCGGTTCACTTCGACACTGTCCTTAGCTTCGAGGCTTGTGAAACCTTTCACAAGGATACGCTCACGCTTCCCGTCGCACCAGCCGCCCATCTGGCAAGCTGGCTCTAATTTCCGTCATCAGCTAGAAACATCACTCTTCTCAGCAGAATTCCGATCAATCTTCTCTTTGTGATCGACTTCACAAGCCTCGAAGCGCGTTCGCCCTGCTGAAGAGATCGTCGAGCATCTGTGCGGTCACCCTGCCGGTGAAGGTGTTCTGCTGACTGGGGTGATAGCAGCCGAGAAGGTGCGCGGGATTTCCCCGGGGAGAGGTGATCTCCACCTCGGCGCCGTGCCCGAAGGGCGGTCTCGGCCGCGGCAGGGCGTACCCGGCGTCCCTCAGCGCGGGCCAGATCGCCTGCCAGGCGAAGCCACCCAGCGCGACGACCACCCGTACCTCCGCCGAGACCAGGGCGACCTCGCGGGAGAGCCAGGGCAGGCAGGCGGCCCGCTCGGCGGGCTCGGGCTTGTTGGCGGGCGGTGCGCACCGGACCGCGGCCACCATACGCGCGCCGACGAGCCGCTGGCCGTCGTCCGCGCGAAGGCTCGTCTCCTTTACGGCCAGGCCCGTCCGGTACAGCGAGGCGAACAGCCAGTCGCCGCTGCGGTCTCCGGTGAAGATCCTCCCGGTCCTGTTGCCGCCGTGCGCCGCCGGGGCGAGCCCGACGATGAGGACCTCGGGCCTCTCGTCACCCCATCCCGCGATGGGCCGGCCCCAGTAGGTCTCCTCCGCGAACGCCCGCCTTCGCACCGTCGCCACCTCCTCGCGCCACTCCACCAGGCGCGGGCAGGCCCGGCAGACCGACTGCGCGGCCGTGAGCTCCGCGAGGGTACGGCTCTCCCCCGCGAGTTTCCGCACTTCGGCGGGGTCGTGGGCGACGGGGGTGCCGGGCTGGGCGGGGTCACCGGGCCAGCCGGATCCGGGAGGAACGTAGCTCATGTCCTCGATGGTGCCCGACACGCGAGAGCGCCGGGTCCACGCTCGCGACGCCCGGCGCGCGAGACCACCCGGTTCACGCCCTCACGGCGTCCGGCACGGGAGCACTCGACTCACGCCCGCACGGGAGCGCCCGGACCACCTCCCGCCTCGGGGAAGCCGGAAGACGGCGCGGGAAACGAGAAGCGGCGCCCGCTGGGTGCGGGCGCCGCCTGTTTCACTCGGGACACGGCCCGGCGTCAGCCGCCGGGCGCGCTACCCCGACCTACCGTGTCCTCGACGTTCTCAGCCGGCGGTCTCGGTGACGGTCGGGGTGGGAGTGGGGGTGGGGGTCACGGTCGGCGTCGGCGTCGGGGTCGGCTTCGGCGGGTGCTTGCAGAAGACCTTGCCGACCGCGGTGCCGGTGGTCGGGCCACCGTAGATCTCGATCGCACGCTTGGACTCACCGGAGGCAGAGGCGGTCCAGCTGTCGGACACGCTCTGGCTCTGCGAGCCGTAGCCGCTGAAGTGGGCGTACTTCCAGTCGCCCGCCACACCGTCGCTGATCCAGCGGTACTTCACGGTGGTACGGCCGCTCGCGCCGATCGTGCCGGTGAAGGTGCGGGTCGTCGGGCAGGTGCCCGCGTAGAAGGACGGACCGTCCACGGACGCCCAGACCTTCGGCGACGTGTCCTTGCACCAGATCTTGAAGTGGACGCGGTTGGAGGACGCCTTCACCGGGCCGACGACCTGCAGCACGGCCCAGCCCCTGAAGTTCTCACCGGGCTTGATCACGTGGACGACCTTGCGCGAGCCGTTGACGCGGATGGCGTCACGCTCGACGACCTCGCCGTTGACGACCCAGCGGTAGTGCACCCAGCGGGTACCGGTGGCGGTGATGCGACCGATCAGGGCAGCCTGGCAGTTGCCCTCGTCGACCCACGCGTCGGCGTCGACGCGGCGAGGAACGACGACCTCTTCCTTGTCGCCGTTGGAGCCACAGGTGACCGAGAACTTGCCCTTCGCGGAGGTGGCGCCACGCGGGGACAGGACCTGGATGGCCTGCCAGCCCTTGACGTTGCCCTTGAAGGTGGACTTCTCCTTGACCGTGAAGCTCTTGACGCCCTTGCCGCGGAAGGTGAAGGACTTCACCTTGCTCTTCGAGCCGTCACCGTGCAGCCACCGGTAGGCGACCGTGGTCTTGCTCTTGACGGCCTTCACCTTGATCTTCGAGGAGAAGGTCACGCCGACGGGGCACTCACCCTTGTACTTCGAGGGCGATGCCTTGGGGGTTCCGACAGAGACGGCCGGCTTCGGCTTGCCGACGGCCGAGGCCACCGTACCCGCCTGGCTCGAACCACTGGCCGCCGCTGCGGGCGTGGCCAGCATGCCTACTGCCATCGTCGCCAGCATGGCCGCGCTGGCTCCTGCTGCGGCTAGCTTGGTGGCTAGTCCGGACTTCATGAGGGGATGCTCCGTTCGTTGGGAAGCAAGATTGCTCGGGAGACGGTTGCCGCCCCGACAACAGTTGCGCCGGGCCCTACGGCAAAGCCTCACTAAAGCTTCTTTACCTAACCATAAACGGGAAGCTTTCCTCAATACTCCCTAAACGGGTTAATTGTCTAGATCTCGCTACGAGTCAGCAATCGACCACGCGATGCCATCGAGGATGTCGTGCTCGCTGGCGACCACGTCTCCGAAGCCGTAGCGGGTCACTATTCGGTCCAGGATGAGCGCCCCCGCCCCGATCACGTCGACCCTTCCCGGGTGCATGAGGGGAATCGCACCCCGCCGTTCAACGGTCATTCCAAGCAAGCGCTTGGCAACGTCATGCACCTGACCTGCGGAAATTCGCGAATGATGAATTTTCTTCGGATCGTATTCCGGCAGATCAAGCGCTATTCCCGCGACGGTGGTCACGGATCCCGCGAGCCCGACCATCGTCAGCGCCCGCTCCACGGGCACCTCGGCCGCGACCCGGTCGAGCGCGTCGTCGATGTCGGCGGTCATCGCCTCGACCGCCTCCGCCGACGGAGGGTCGCCCGCGTCGCGCAGGTGGCGCTCGGTCAGCCGGACGCACCCGATGTCGACCGAGAGCGCGGCCTCCACGTGCGTCGAGCCGAGCACGAACTCGGTCGAGCCGCCACCGATGTCGACCACGAGGTACGGCGGGCGGGTGCCCTCGGGGGCGGGCAGGCCCGTCTCCTCGGAGAAGCGCACCAGATCGCGGGTCGCCCCGGCGAACGACAGCTCCGCCTCCTCCGCACCGGTGATCACCTCGGGCTCCACGCCGAAGATGTCGCGCACGCCGTCCACGAAGTCCTGCCGGTTGGCGGCGTCCCTCGTCGCGCTGGTGGCGACCACACGGACCGAGGAGGCCCCGAGCCCGTCGATGAGCCCCGCGTAGCCGCGCATGGCGGCGAACGTACGCTCCAGGGCCTCCGGCGCCAGCCTGCCGGTCCTGTCGACCCCCTGACCCAACCGGACGATCTCCATCCGGCGCTCCAGGTCGATCAGCCTGTCCCTGCCGACGTCGGCGACGAGCAGACGGACGGAGTTGGTGCCACAGTCGATCGCGGCGACGCGGATCACTCGGTCTCCTTCGAGGTCGGTGCCACGGCCTCGGCACACGGGGCTACGGACTGGTCGACGCACGGCCCGGCGGACCACCAGTCGCCGAGCGCGTCGAGGGCCTCGCGGCCGAAGGGGTTGCCGCCCGGCACCGCGAGTTCGTGCCCGACCAGGGCGTGCAGGCACTTGACCCGGGTCGGCATGCCCCCGGTGCTCTGCATGTCTCGGGGCAGCGGCTCCAGGCCCTCCTCGGCGGCCGCCCTGTCACGACGCGCCACATAGTCGTCGTGCGCGGCCCGGTACGCCTCGGCCAGCTTCGGATCCTCGGCGAGCCTGGCCTGCATGTCCCGCATCATCCCCGAGGTCTCCAGCCTGCCGATGGCCGAGGCGGCCCTGGGGCAGGTGAGGTAGAACAGGGTCGGGAAGGGCGATCCGTCGGGCAGCCTCGGGGCGGTCTCGACGACGTCGGGAAGCCCGCACGGGCAGCGATGCGCCACCCTCCGCAGTCCTCGCGGCGTCCGGCCGAGCTGTCGCTCCACCGCCGCCACGTCGCGGTCGTCAACCATTCGTGGACACCCCCCTGAAAGACGACAACCAGGGTATCGGCGTCACCCGGCGGACTTGGCCGCCTTCTGTCCCCCGCCGCTGTCGGCGGCCTTCACCGAGTCCCACAGCGTCTCGTACCACGGCGGCCTGGCGACGGCCTTGCGCTCACCGGTCGTGCCCTTGCCCGTCGAGGGGGAGTCTCCCATGACGACGTAGCACTTCTGCCCCGGATCGCAGTAGAAGAGGCGCTCCCTGCCCTGCCGCTTGATGAAGCCCGGGTCGAGGAGCTGCTTGGAGCGGTCGTCAAGGGCCTTGATCGCGGCGATCTCCCTCGCCTTCTCCTGCTCCAGCTGGGCGATCTGGCGGCGCTGGGCGACGTACTCCCTGATGGGGTAGGCGAGGCTCATCGCGATCGCGCACACCACGATCGCGAGCACCGCGGCCCGTCCCGTCAACTGTGGTCGTGCCGCCATGCGTCCCCCTCCGTCTCCACGCTCCGTATCGACGCTCGTCCGCGGTGTGGCTCGCGCCCGGATCCGGGCGCGAGCCGCCAGCAGAAAACTACCGCCGGAAGCGCGGGAACGCGGCGCGACCCGCGTAACGGGCCGCGTCGTCCAGAAGCTCCTCGATGCGGAGCAACTGGTTGTACTTGGCCACCCGGTCGGAGCGGGCCGGGGCGCCGGTCTTGATCTGGCCGCAGTTGGTGGCCACCGCGAGGTCGGCGATCGTGGTGTCCTCGGTCTCGCCCGAGCGGTGGCTCATCATGCAGCGGTAACCGCTGCGGTGGGCCAGGTCCACGGCGTCGAGGGTCTCGGTCAGCGTGCCGATCTGGTTCACCTTGACCAGCAGCGCGTTCGCGGTGCCCTCGGCGATGCCGCGGCCCAGACGCTCGGGGTTCGTCACGAACAGGTCGTCGCCGACCAGCTGGACCTTGTCCCCCAGGGCGCGGGTGATGGCGTTCCAGCCCTCCCAGTCGCTCTCGTCCAGGGGGTCCTCGATGGAGACCAGCGGGTAGTTGGCGACCAGGTCCTCGTAGAAGGCGATCAGCTCGGTCGCCGACAGGCCCTTGCCGTCGATGGTGTAGACGCCGTCCGAGTGGAACTCGGAGGCGGCCACGTCCAGGGCGAGCCCGATGTCCTCGCCCGCGACGTATCCGGCCTTCTCGATGGCGACCAGGATCAGGTCGAGCGCGTCACGGTTGGAGGGCAGGCTCGGCGCGAAGCCGCCCTCGTCGCCGAGGCCGGTGGCGTACCCCTTCTCCTTGAGGACCGACTTGAGGGCGTGGTAGACCTCGGTGCCCATCCGCACGGCCTCGCGGAACGTCTCCGCCCCGATCGGGGCGATCATGAACTCCTGGATGTCGACGTTGCTGTCGGCGTGCGCGCCGCCGTTCAGGATGTTCATCATCGGCACCGGCAGCACGTGCGCGTTCGGACCGCCGAGGTAGCGGAAGAGCGGCAGCTCGGCGCTCTCCGCGGCGGCCTTGGCCGCGGCGAGCGAGACACCCAGGATCGCGTTGGCGCCCAGACGGGCCTTGTTGGGCGTGCCGTCGAGGTCGATCATCACCTGGTCGATGCTGCGCTGCTCGGCGGCGTCGAACCCGAGGATCTCGTCGGCGATCTCGTCGGTCACACCGAGAACGGCCTTCTCGACACCCTTGCCGCCGTAGCGCTCGTCGCCGTCACGCAGCTCGACGGCCTCGAACTGGCCGGTGGACGCGCCGCTGGGAACCGCGGCGCGCCCCTGGCTGCCGTCGTCCAGGAGGATGTCGACCTCAACCGTCGGGTTGCCCCGGGAGTCAAGGATCTCTCGGGCGGTAACGCCCTCGATGGAAGCCACGAAGCGCTCCTAAAGTCGCAGGACAGTTTGCCTCGGAAGCCTATCGAGATCCCCATACCGACACGGCGACCGGCCCACCGCCGAACAATGTTCGCGCAATTTCCATACAAACCTCCCACCGCACCCCACCGCCCCCATGCCCCACCCATCCCCCAACCTTCACCAAGAACCGCCCCAAGAACATGCCCCACTCGATCGGGATAACCGCCACCGAATGGCCTCACCGCCACATCCCCAGAAGCCCTGGGAACACCACCAAGGCCCCCTGAGGACATGCCCAACCCGCCTTTCCTCGCGGGACTACCCGTGAGGCCGCGCCGGCGACTGGACTGAGGAGAGGGAGGTCGCGAGGAACGAGCGATCTTCCTCGACGAGGGAAGGAGCCGGACAAGAGCGGCCTCACCGCGACGCGAAGCGTCGCAAACAAACAGGAGCCGGACAAGAGCGGCCTCACCGCGACGCGTCAGCGTCGCAAATCACCCGCCGAACCGCGACGCGTCAGCGTCGCCGACAACACTTCTCACCGCGACGCGAAGCGTCGCTTATAGGCACGCGCCACGGCCCGCAGTTCCGCCTCAGGGTCGATTCCGGCCGCCTGAGCCTGCCGTACGAGCTCGAAGAGCCTCGCCCCCAGACCGTCGGCGGGTACCCCCTCGGGAAGGGTCGTCGGGGCTCCGACGCCCTCGGCGCGGCGCAGGAGCTGCGCGACAAGAGAGAGCGCCGGCTGGCCCATTGGGACGCCGTCGACGACCGAACCGGGGTCGCCGCCGTTCTTGGCCGCGCGCTCGGCGGCCTTGATGGTCTCCCAGTTGGCGCTGACCTCTCCGGCGCCCTCGACCCGGGTGTCGGCGAAGACGTGCGGGTGCCGGCGGACGAGTTTGGCGACGATGCCCTCGGCCACGTCGTCGACGTCGAACCCTTCCGGTCCCTCCGCGGCGACCCGCGCGTGGAAGGCGACCTGCAGGAGCAGGTCGCCCAGTTCCTCGCGCAGCGCCGCGCGGTCGCCCTCCTCGATCGTCTCCAGGACCTCGTAGGCCTCCTCGATGAGGTACGGGGCGAGGGACTCGTGGGTCTGGCGGGCGTCCCACGGGCATTCGACCCGGAGCCGGTCCATCACCGAGACCAGGTCGAGCAGTCGCGCGCCCGGCAGGTCGTACGAGCCCGGCACGACCTCGATCACCGGCGGGTCGTCGAGCACCACCGCGGCGTGGCCGATGGAGCGCATCAGCGCCTCGTCGGCCTCCAGCCACACGACGGTCCCCGAGACGGCCTCGCGGACCAGCGCGGCCGGGTCGCAGACGACCACCTCGACCTCGACCCCCGCCTCCGCCAGGTAGGGCAGGTGCGGGTGGTCGGCGGACCCGGTGCGCACCGGGCCCTCCTCAAGGACCTGCCACGCGCGGCGGCTGAGCAGCCCGGGAGCGACCCGGGGCGAGGTGGTGACGACGATCAGCGACATGCCGAGCTACTGCTGCGGCGGCGCGGGCGGCGCGTCGGCGGGGCCGGGAGCGCCGACGGTGCCGAAACGGCCGGCGTCGGCGAAGACGCCCGGCTGCTGCTCGCTCCGCTCCTCGTTCAGCTTGCCGTACCGGGGGTTCCAGGTGATCGGCATCGCCTGCAGGTCCTGGAGCGCCTGCTTCTGGCCGCGCTGGATGGCGGCCTCGTCCGTACCGCCGCCGTACTTGGCGACGAGCTTGCTGACCATCACCTGCGACTTCAGGAACTCGCGTGCCTGCGAGGGCGCCACGGCCTGCTGGAGCATCTGCTGCTCGAACTTCTCCTGGCCTCCCTGGCCCGCGATCACCTGGTCGACCTCGCCCTCGGTGACCGTGATGCCCTTGCTTGTCGCGACCTGCGCGTACTGCTTGGCGTTGGCCAGCTGGAAGAGCACGAGCTGCGGGACGCTGTCCTGGAACTGCAGCTGCGAGGCGGACAGGCCGGCCTTGGCCAGCGCCGCCTCGTACTCCCGCACGTTCCTGTCCAGCTCGCCCGAGCTGATGCGCTCCCCGCCCACGATGGCCGCGGCACCGGCCTGGTTCGGAGAGCAGGCGGTCAGCGCGACACCGGCGGCGACGACCGCCAGGATGACGCGGATTCGAGTCGACTTCACATGCGTTCCCTTCACGACAAACGCCGCTTACTCTACCCGCACGGTTTCGAGGAACATCGCCTCGACAAGATCACCGCACCACTTGAGCAGATCCAGGTCGCGCAGCGGCTGGCCGCCGAGGGGCCTGGTCTTGGGCACCGGCACCAGCAACGTACCGGCCGCCTGCTTCAGCAGCGCCTTCGGGTAGAGCCTTTGCAGCCTGACCTGCTGGGAGTCCTTCAGGTCCACCGGCGCGAACCTGATGTTCTGCCCCTGCAGGGTGACGTCGGTGAGCCCGGCGCGGCGGGCGCGGACGCGGAAACGGGCGACCTCCAGCAGGTTCTCCACCGGCTGGGGCGGCCGTCCGTACCGGTCGACGAGCTCGTCGCGCACCGCGCCGATGTCGGAGTCCGAGCCGATCGCGGCGATCCGCTTGTACGCCTCCAGCCTCAGCCGCTCCGAGGTGACGTAGTCGTGCGGGATGTGGGCGTTGATCGGCAGCTCGACCTTGACGTCGGGCCGCTCCTCCTCCTGGTAGGTGCCCGCCAGCTTCGCCTTCTGCTCCTGCACCGCCTCGGCCATCATGCGCACGTACAGATCGAAGCCGACGCCCGCGATGAAGCCCGACTGCTCGGCGCCCAGGATGTTGCCCGCGCCGCGGATCTCCAGGTCCTTCATCGCCACGTACATGCCCGCGCCCATCTCGGTGTGCTGGGAGATCGTGGCGAGGCGTTCGTGGGCGGTCTCGGTGAGCGGCTTCTCCGGCGGGTAGAGGAAGTAGGCGTAACCGCGCTCGCGGCCCCGGCCGACCCGGCCGCGCAGCTGGTGGAGCTGGGACAGGCCGTAGTTGTCGGCCCGGTCGACGATGAGGGTGTTGGCGTTGGGCACGTCCAGGCCCGACTCGACGATCGTGGTGCAGACGAGCACGTCGAAGTCGCGCTCCCAGAAGCCCACCATGATCTTCTCCAGCTGGTGCTCCTGCATCTGGCCGTGCGCGACGGCGACCCTCGCCTCGGGCACGAGCTCGCGCAGCATGGCCGCGACCTTGTTGATGCTGGCCACGCGGTTGTGGACGAAGAAGACCTGACCGTCGCGCATCAGCTCGCGCCGGATCGCGGCGCCGATCTGCTTCTCGTCGTACGGGCCGACGAAGGTGAGGATCGGGTGCCGTTCCTCGGGCGGGGTGAGGATCGTGGACATCTCCCTGATGCCGGTGAGGCCCATCTCCAGCGTGCGGGGGATCGGGGTGGCCGACATGGCCAGCACGTCGACCTGGGTGCGCAGGTGCTTCATCGCCTCCTTGTGCTCGACGCCGAACCGCTGCTCCTCGTCGATGATGATCAGGCCGAGCTGCTTGAACCTGACCTCCGGCGAGAACAGCCGGTGCGTGCCGATCACGACGTCGACCGAGCCCTCCCGCAGCCCCTCCATGGTCGCGGAGACCTCTCCGTCGCTCTGGAACCGCGACAGCGGCCTGACGTTCAGCGGGAACCCGGAGAACCGCTCGGCGAAGGTCGACATGTGCTGCTGCACCAGCAGCGTGGTCGGCACCAGGACCGCCACCTGCTTGCCGTCCTGCACGGCCTTGAACGCCGCCCGCACCGCGATCTCCGTCTTGCCGTAGCCCACGTCGCCGCAGATCAGCCGGTCCATCGGGATCGGGCGCTCCATGTCGCGCTTGACCTCGTCGATCGCCTCCAGCTGGTCGCCCGTCTCGGCGTAGGGGAAGGCGTCCTCCATCTCCCGCTGCCAGGGGCTGTCGGGCGCGAAGGCGTGTCCCGGCGAGGCCATCCGGGCGGAGTACAGGCGGATCAGCTCTCCGGCGATCTCCTTGACCGCCTTCTTCGCCTTGGTCTTGGCCTTGGCCCAGTCGGCGCCGCCCATCCGGTTGAGCGTGGGCGACTCGCCGCCGACGTAGCGGGTGACCTCGTCGAGCTGGTCGGTCGGCACGTAGAGCCGGTCGCCCTTGGCGTACTCGATCACCAGGTATTCGCGGGTGGCGCCCTGCACGGTCCGCTGCACCATCTCGATGTAGCGGCCCACGCCGTGCTGCTCGTGCACGACGTGGTCGCCGACCTTGAGCTGGAGCGGGTCGACCATGTTGCGGCGCCGGGAGGGCAGCCGCCGCATGTCCTTGGTCGACGCCTTCTGGCCCACCAGGTCCAGGTGGGTCAGCACGGCGAGCGCCGGGGTCACGAACCCGTGCTCGACCAGGCCCGTGGTGACGTGGACGACCTTCCTGTCCGGCACGGCGTCGAGCCCCGGCTCCAGGCGCGCGGGCAGGTCGACGCCCTTGAGCAGCTCGACCATGCGCTCGGCGGGGCCGTGGCCCTCGCTCAGCAGGACGACGACCCGATCGGAGTCGAGCCAGCCCTTGATGTCGGACAGCGCCCGCTGGGTGTCGCCACGGTAGGACTCGACCTCGTGCGCCCGCAGCGCCGTACCCCCGCCGAGGCCCTCGGCGGCGTCACCGTCGGCGCCGGCGCCGAACGGCGCGAGTGACCACCAGGGCCGGCCGAGCCGCCGCGCGTGGTCGCGGACCTCCTCCAGGTCGCGAAAGGCCGCCGCACCCAGGTCGATCGGCGCCTCGCCGCCGGACGCGGCGTTGATCCAGGACGCCTCCAGGAACTCCTGACTCGTCCGCACCAGCTCGTCGGCACGCCCCCGGATCCGCTCCGGGTCGCACACGAAGATCGCCGACTGGCTCGGCAGGTGGTCGATGAGCAGGTCCATCTCCCCGGCGAGCACGGGCGCGAACGCCTCCATGCCCTCCACCGGCACGCCCTCGGCCAGCTGCTCCAGCGTCTCCACCAGCGAGGGATGCGCCTCGGCGAGCTCCCTCGCCCGCTGCCTGACGTCGTCGGTCAGCAGCAGCTCACGGCAGGGGGCGGCGAACAGCCCGTCCTCGGCCACCTCCAGCGAGCGCTGGTCGGCGACCTTGAACCAGCGGATCTCCTCGACGGTGTCGCCCCAGAACTCCAGCCGGAGCGGGTGCTCCTCCGTGGGGGGGAAGACGTCGAGCAGGCCGCCCCGCACCGCGACCTCGCCGCGCTTCTCCACCATGTCGACCCGGTGGTAGCCGTTCTCCACGAGACTGTGGACGACCGTGTCGAGGTCTGCGTCGTCCCCCGCGCGCAGCCGCACCGGCCGCAGGTCGCCCAGCCCCCGGACGATCGGCTGGAGCAGCGCCCTGATCGGCGCGACGACCACGTGCAGCGGCCCCGCCGAGTGGTCGCCCTCGACCGGATGGGCGAGCCTGCGCAGCACCGCCAGACGCTGCCCCACGGTGTCGCTGCGCGGCGACAGGCGCTCGTGCGGAAGCGTCTCCCACGCGGGGAAGACCGCGACGGTGCTCTCGTCCAGGAGGCTGGTGAGGGCCGAGGCGAGATCCTCGGCCTCGCGCCCGGTGGCGGTCACCGCCAGGACGGTCCTCGCCTCCCCCTTGGCCCCCTCCCTGGCCAGCGCCGCCACCGCGAAGGGGCGCAACGCCGGCGGCGCGACCAGCGACACGTCGGACGAGTCGCCCCCGCGCACGTCCTGAAGAAGGGAAGCCAGCTCAGGCTCCCCGGCGACAAGGTCCAGAAGTCCGGAAAGACTCATCAGATTCGCCCACAGCCCCACGATGGCAACACGACAACCCCGAGCCGAGAGAACACGGGGGGTACCCGCCCAAGGCTACCGAATAGCGGGCCGGTGCTCCGGCCTTCGGATACGCGGGACCAGCCCGTGAGGCCGCGAGAGACGAACGACCTCCCCCAACAAGGAAAGGAGCCGGACAAGAGCGGCCTCACCGCGACGCCCCAGCGTCTCCAATGGCGGGACTCCCCGTGAGGCCGCGCCGGCGACTGGACTGAGGAGGGGAAGGTCGCGAGGAACGAGCGATCTTCCCCGACGAGGGAAGGAGCCGGGTAAGAGCGGCCTCACCGCGACGCGTCAGCGTCGCCAACCAACACGAGCCGGACAAGAACCGTCTCACCGCAATGCCCCAGCGTCTCCAATGGCGGGACTACCCGTGAGGCCGCGCCGGCGACTGGACTGAGGAGGGGAAGGTCGTGAGGAACGAGCGATCTTCCCCGACGAGGGAAGGAGCCGGATCCCAGCGGCCGAACCGCGACGCGCAGCGTCGCCATGTAGCTGAATCGTGCCGACTTGACTACTCTCGGTTACATGGCAGAGGTGAGGTCGGTCGTCGATCAGGACGACCTGTTGAGTCAGCGGATCAAGGAGCAGTGGAGCAGCCAGCTCGGCCGGCGGCTCGACATCCTGATCGCCGGGTGCGGATGGCCTGAGCCGCTCGATCTCGCGCAGACGGAGTCCAGGGTCATCGGGATCGACGAGGACCTGCCCGTGTTGCGTACGAGCACGTCCGCGCGCAAGGACCTGGACTCCTGGGCTCTGGGCGACCTGCGCTCCGTGCCGGTGCCCCCGCGGGCGTTCGACGTCGTCTACGTGCCGTTCCTGCTGGAGCGGATCGAGCACGCCGAGCTGGTGCTCGACCGGCTGCTCACCGGGTTGCGGCCCGGCGGGCTGCTGCTGGTGAGGATGCGTGACCGGGCTTCGGCGTACGGGGCGTGCGACCGGCTCACCCCGACGGGGCTGCGGCGATGGCTGTGGCGCAGGTTCGTTCCCGCCGGGACCGTGGGCCCGCTGCCCGCCGTCTACGAGCAGATCGCCTCGCGCGAGGGGATGCACTCGTTCTGCCTCGTGCGCGGGCTGATGGTGACCGAGGACATCTCCACCGCCAGTGGTCCCGCGCTCCGCGGACCTCTCGGTAAGCTTGCCCGCGCCACCTGCTCGGTGGTGGAGGCCCTCTCCAGGGGGAGCCGGCCCGCGTCTCACGACGAGATAACTTTGGTGATCCGCAAGCCCCAGAGTCACTTCGCCCGGTTGATCTGAGATCCACCGGGCCGGGGCACCTGGGATTTCACCGGGCGGCCGGATCCCAGGCTCGCCGGACGGGGTCGTCCATCGTGAGCGGGCGGAGCAGGAAAGTTCCGACGACCGCGATGGTGGAGCAGATGACGGCGCCTTTCGAGTGGACCCCAGACGCCCGCGAGCTGGCCGACCTTGAGCTGCTGCTCTCCGGCGCCTTCAGGCCGCTGGAGGGCTTCCTGAGCTCGGCCGACGCGCACGCCGTGGACGAGCACGGCGCGCTCGCCGACGGCACCCCGTGGCCCGCGCCGGTCACCCTCACCCTTCCCGACGACCACCCGGCCGCCCCCGGTGACCGGATCACCCTGCGCGACCCCGAGGGCGCGGCGCTCGCCGTGCTCACCGTCACCGAGCGTGCGGACGGCTTCGTCGCCGGGCCTGTCGAGGCGCTGGACGCCCCCGAGCACGGGCCGTTCGCCCGGCTCCGCCTCACCCCGGCGCGGGTCCGCGAGCAGCTGAACGGGCGGGAGTCGGTCCTCGCCGTCACCATGCGCGGGCCGCTCGGCGACCTCGGCGAGATCACGGCGACCGCACGGGAGCTGGAGGCGTCGATCCTGCTGCTCCCGCTCGCGTACGGCGAGGGCGGGCCCGCGGTGGTCCGCGCCGCGCTCAAGGCCCGTGAGGGGCTGCCGGAGGGCACGCTCGTCGCGGTGGTGCCGCTCGCGCCCAGGGAGCCGGCCATCGACCTGGAGCTGCGCGAGCGCGTGGCCGAGGCCTACGGCGCGACCGAGCACCTGGCGGGTCCCGAGCCCGTGACGCTTCCCGGTCCCCCGCACCGCCGGGGGCTGGTGGTCTTCTTCACCGGCCTGTCCGGCTCCGGCAAGTCGACCGTCGCCCGAGGGCTGCGTGACGCGCTGCTGGAGCGCGGCAGCCGCACGGTGACCTACCTCGACGGCGACGTGGTCCGCCATCTGCTCTCCGCGGGGCTCACCTTCTCCAAGGAGGATCGCGACCTCAACATCCGCCGCATCGGTTTCGTCGCCGCCGAGGCCGCCAGGCACGGCGGTCTGGCGATCTGCGCGCCCATCGCGCCGTACGCCGCCACCCGCGAGGAGGTACGGGAGATGGTCGAGGCCGTCGGCGCCGACTTCCTGCTCGTCCACGTCTCCACCCCCCTGGAGGAGTGCGAGCGCCGCGACCGCAAGGGCCTCTACGCCAAGGCCCGCGCGGGGATCATCCCCGAGTTCACCGGCGTCTCCGACCCGTACGAGGAGCCGGACGACGCCGACCTGGAGATCGACACCACCGGCATCAGCGTGGACCGGGCGGTGCACCAGGTGCTCGATCCGTTGATCCAGGGCGGCTGGATCCGCTGATCCCGCCCCGACGCCCAGGCCCGGAAGCCCCTGCCGGACGCCCCGGTGGCCGCCGTCAGCGGGCGGGGACGACGGCGTCGAGGCGTGGGTCGCGGGCGAGTTCGCCGAAGGCCCTCCGGCCGCCGGGCGTGGTGTCGAAGCGGGTGTCGCCACGGGGGGCGCGCGGCGAGTCGAAGTAGATCAGAGCCTTGATCCGCGGGTATTCGCCGATCTCCCCGCGTACCGAGTCGAAGAACGACTCCTTGAACCCCGGCCGGTCATGACGCTCGAAGACGCCCCACTCGGCGAGCATGACGGGCTTGTCGGGGAAGCGTTCCCCCATCCAGCGGTAGAACCCCGACCAGCGGGGGAACTCGGGGCGGGTCTTGTTCACCAGCCCGTCGAAACTGTGGACCCTGTGGTCGACGTAGGGGTCCATCGCCACCCAGTCGACCACGTCGTCACCGGGGTAGAGCTTCTCGAACCAGGGTTCCGACGCCCAGTTGGGCGCTCCCATGTAGGTCATCACCGTGACCGCGTTGGTCACGCCCCCCTGCCGCAGGCGCTTGACCACGTGGCGGAACATCGCGGCGTAGTCGGCCGCCGTCATTCCCCTGCCGCGGGCCTCCCGTACGTCGTCCTCCGGCTCGTGGTGGACGGTGAGGAAGAACCGCTCGGGGAAGGTTCGCACGATGTGGGCGGCCAGCCGGTCGATCCGCTCGTCCAGCGCCCCACGGGCGATCTGCCCCCAGGTGTGGTCGAGGGACGGCTTCCAGTTGATCAGCAGGAGCCTGCGGCCGGCCGGGTCACGGGCGATGGCGCGTTCCGCGGGGGTCGGGAAGAGCTCGTCGCCCCGGTGGTAGACGTGCATGATGTCGGCCGGCCGGCCCATGCGTCTCTCGGCCCTCTCCAGGGCCCGCTTCTGCGGCCGTCCCGTGAAGATCTCGGGTGCGATGCCCCACCAGGCGCCGCAGGAGGGCACGAGCTTGGCACCGACCTCGCAGGCGGCCCGGGAGCGCCCTTCGCGTGCTCCCGGGGCACCGACGGCGCCCGCCGCGGCACGGGCCTCCCCCGTGTCGGCGGTACCCGGGGCGTCCACGGCGTTGGAGGTCCTGCCGCCTCCGCTCAGCCCGGCGATTCCCAGCGCGAGGGTGCCCAGACCCAGCGCCAGCACGAGGCCGGAACCGGCGATTCTTACCACTCGCGGAATTACGTCTATAGGAGCATTTGTCTGATGCACCGTTTCCTCACAGCCGTCGCGCGTACGCATTCGTGGGCCGTCCTCGACCGTCACGGGGGAACACCTTCCCATCGCCCGGACGTGCCTCGTCCCTGACTTTGCCGGTCCGTGCCACAGCTGCCTCGCGGACGATAGGAAATATCGGATAAACCGCTGTTATCTCCCTGTGATTGGCGCGGCCAACGCAAAGAAAATCTTGCGTATCGGTTCGGGGAAACGGAAAGCCGACCTATAGTTCCAAGGGTTCCCAGCGTCTGTTCGCCGGAGAGGCACCAGCGACACATGAGCCCGTCACCGGACGCCCCCGTCCGCCGCGGAGGCGAGGATCTGGCGGACTACGCGTCGCTTCTCCGCCGCCGGTGGCTGATCGTCCTCTCCCTGTTCCTCACCGGAGCCGGTGGCGGCATCGCCCTGATGTGGCTCACCCCGCCCTCCTACACCGCCTCCGGGCAGGTCCTGGTGACCGCGACCGGAGCGCAGGAACAGACCAACCAGGTCACCAGCCGTCAGCGCGAACCGCTCAACCTCGACACCGAGGCCCAGGTGGCCAGGTCCGCGGTGGTCGAGGCGAAGGCGAGGCGGTTGTTCGACGGCCTCTCCTGCCCCGCCGAAGTCTCGGTGCCGCCCAACACCTCGGTCCTGGAGATCTCCTGCAGCGCCACCGACCCGGCGACCGCGGCCTCGGGAGCGAGCGCCTACGCCCTCGCCTACCTCGCCCAGCGCCGCGAGTCCTCCGCCCAGACGCTCGCGGCCCAGACCAGGGCCGTGCTGGTCAAGCTGAGGCAGACCAACGCGGGTCTCACCAGGGTCGCCACCGAGCTTCCCGGCCTCGGCAGGGGGACCACCGAGCGGGCCCTCGCCCTCCAGCGGCAGAACGTCCTCGCCAGGCAGGTTCACAGCCTCACCTCCAAATACGACGCGCTCAAGACCGTCGCCGTCACCCCCGGCTCCGTGATCAGCCAGGCGACGGCGCCGGCCGAACCCACCACCCCCCGCCCTCCCCTCTACCTGGGCAGCGGCCTCATGGCGGGACTGATCTGCGGCGTCGGCGCCGCCTGGCTCCGCGACCGCCTCGACACCGCCCGGCGGCCCCCCGCAGCCGTCGGCCGCCTCACCGGCCTGGACACCCTCGACGGTGTCCGGGCGCACGGCCCGGCGGGCGCGGTGCTCGTGGTCGCGACACCCGGCACCTCCCCGCGCGAGGTCAAGCACGCCGTACGGGCGCTGAACGATCGCGGGATCCCCGTGGTCGGCACGTTCGTCATCGGCGACGACGTCCCCTCGCTCCCCGCCGGACGGGGCTCTCACGCGGCGCGCGCTCCACAGGGACCGTACGCGTCACAGGGACCGACATCGCAGGGACCGACATCGCAGGGGCCGTACGTCCCGCAGGTCGCGTCCGCGCCGCGGGCCGGAGGAGGGTGGAGCCGCGAGGGCGCCCAGCGAAGGGCCGACCGGCCTCTGGCCGGCCTGGCGGGCGGACCCGCCCTGCTCAGAGCGCCGGGCGAGAGCCTGGAGGCACCCGCCAGGCCGGGAGCGCACGGACCCCCCGGCACACCGGAGGCGCGGCAGGCGCCCAGGGCGTACGGGAACGGAGCACACCGGGCGGCGGAAAGACCGGAGGCGCCGAAGACGCCCGGAGGGCACGGGAACGGCACACGCGGGGCGGCCGAGAGGGCGGAGTCGTGGCTCACCTCCGAGGCGAACAGGGACGGGGCGCGCGGACCCGCCGACGGGCCGGAGGTGCCGCTCGCGCTCGGGGCCAACGGGAACGTTCCAACCATCGGGCAGACGGCCGACGGCCGGAGGGGGCGCAGGCTGTGAGGTGTCCGCGTCCGGCCGTCTGGCCGATCGCCGCCCTCCTGGTGGGCTATCCCGTCTGGTGGGCGCTCGGTTTCGGAGGCCTGTCGGTGATCGTGGTGGCCCCGGCGATGGCACTGGTCCTGTGGCGGAGGCGGCCGATCAGGGCGCCGCGCGGTTTCGGGCTCTGGCTGCTGCTCCTCGCGGGTTACCTGATCAGCGCGCTCATGCTCGGCGAGATGCCTCCGGGCACCTACGGCGAGTTCGGCGCCGGGCGGCTCCTCGGCTATCTGATGCGCCTGTTCCTGTACGTCTCGCTGCTGGTCATGGTGCTCTATCTGGGCAACCTGACGGAGGAGGAGCTGCCGCAGCTCACCCTCGTGCGGATGCTCGGCGCGCTGTTCCTCACGACCGTCGCGGGCGGCCTGCTGGGCGTGTTCGCCCCGCGCGTGGAGTTCACCTCACCGGTCGAGACGGTCCTCCCCGACTGGATCGGCGGCAACCCCTTCGTCCACAACCTGATCCACCCCACCGCCGCCCAGATGCAGAAGGTCCTCGGCCACGCCTCGCCGCGCCCCGAGGCGCCGTTCGAGTGGGCCAACGCCTGGGGTGGCAACCTCTCGGTGCTGCTCGTCTGGTTCGTGGTCGGCTGGTGGGTGTACGGCGGGCCGCGCAGACGCCTCGCCGTCGTCCCGCTCGTCGCGCTCGCCGCGATCCCCGTCGTCTACTCGCTCAACCGAGGGCTGTGGATCGGGCTCGGCGTCGCCGCCGCGTACGTCCTGCTGCGGCTGGGCACGCGGGCCCGCGTCGCGACCTGCGCGGCCCTGACCGCGGGGGCCCTGGTGTTCGCCCTCAGCCCCCTGCAGGCGATGGTGGCCCAGCGGCTCGACAACCCGCACAGCAACGGCATCCGCGCCTTCACCGTCTCGGCGACCCTCGCCGCCGCGAGCACCGCGCCGCTCATCGGGTACGGCAACACCCGCAACGCCACGGGCAACCACCGGACGATCACCACCGGCAAGAGCGGCTGGTGCCCCACCTGCGGCCATCCGCCTCTGGGCGGGGACGGCCAGCTCTGGCACCTGATGATCACGCAGGGTTTCACCGGGGCCGCGCTCTACGTGGCGTTCTTCGCCGGGGCCGTCCGCCGCCACTGGCGTGACCGGAGCCCGATCGGCGTCGCGGGGGTCCTCGTGATGATCCTCACCCTCCTCTACATGTTCGTCTACGACGGGCTGGTCACACCGCTCAGCCTGTACCTCGTCTCGTTCGCACTGCTCTGGAGAAACTCGATGGCGAGCACGGCCTCATGAACGACGCCCGCGCCCGTCTGCGCTACCTGGACCAGACCCTCGACCTGCTGTTCCCCGGCCCCGGCGACCCGAGCCCCTACACCCTGCTCCCCCACCGGCTGCTCCCCCGCAGGCTGGTCCCCCGCGCCTGGTGGCACCCCGGCGGGAGGGTCACGGTGTCCTCGGGCCGGGACGGCATCGAGAGCCACCTGAGCGAGGTGTTCGGCACCGCCGTCCGTGTCACGCTGCGGGTGCGCCCGGCCCGCCGGGCCAACCGCAAGCCGATCCTGGAGGCGCGCGCCGCCGACGGGCCGATCGCCTTCGTGAAGATCGGCGACACCGACCTGACCCGGGAGCTCGTCTCCCACGAGGCGCGGACCCTCGGCCTGCTCGCCGGCGTACCGCTCAAGACCGTCGTCCCGCCCGCCGTGCTGCACCACGGAACCTGGCGCGGCCTGTCCGTGCTGGCGCTCACCCCGCTCCCCGTACGGCGGGGGCGGATACCAGGTGACGTCCTCGTCGACGCGATCGACGAGATCGCCCGCATCCCCGGGGGCGACGTCCCGGATCGCGCCCCCGCCGCTTCGGACCCGGCTTCGGGAGACCCCCCTCCCGGGAAACCCGCCCGCGCGGGCCGGCCCTCCCTCGGCAATCCCGTCGCGGGAGACCCGCCTACCGGGAAACCCGCCCGTGCCGGCCACGCCCTCCTCGGCGTCCCCGCCGGAGGGAGCCCGGCTCCTGAAAGCGGAGGGCTCGAAGAGCGGTCGTTCTCCTGGCACGGCGACCTGACGCCGTGGAACATCTCGCGCGGCCCCGACGGACGGTTGCTGGTCTGGGACTGGGAGCGGTTCGGCACCGGGGTCCCGCTGGGCTTCGACGCCGTCCACCACTTCTTCCAGCGGGCCCTGCGCCGCGCCGATCCGGCCACCGCGGCGAGGGCCTGCGTGGCACGGTCCCTGCGGATCCTGGCACCCTTCGGGCTCTCGGCCGCCGAGTCCCGGCTCACCGCGCTCCGCTACCTGATCGCCCTCGCCGACCGCCACGCCGCCGACGGCCACGCGCCCCTCGGACCACCGGAGCTCTGGCTCACCCCCCTCGCCGACTCCCAGGAGACCCTGCTGTGAAGGCTGTGAAGGCCGTGAAGGCCGTGAGACCCGCGCTGAAGCGTTCGGTCCACACGGCCTCGTGGGCGATAGGGCGCCTCACCTCCCGCAGCCGGGTGCTGCCCTCCTTCCTCATCGTCGGAGCACAGCGCTGCGGCACCACCTCGCTGTACCGCGTCCTGTCCCAGCACCCCCTCATCCTGAAGCCCGTCCTGCGCAAGGGCGTCCACTACTTCGACACGGCGTACGACCGGGACCTGTCCTGGTACCGGGCGCACTTCCCGCTGCGGGTGTCGGCCTCCCGGCCGGCCCGCAGGTACGGTTTTCCCGCCCAGGCCTTCGAGTCGTCGCCCTACTACCTGTTCCATCCACTGGCCGGTCCCAGGATCGCCCGCGACCTGCCGGGCGCCAAGCTGATCGTGCTGGTCCGCGACCCCGTCGAGCGGGCCTTCTCCGCGCACGCCCACGAGCTGGCGAGGGGCTTCGAGACGGAGCGCTCCTTCGCCAGGGCCGTGCGGCTGGAGGAGGAGCGGCTCGCCGGGGCGGAGGAGCGGCTGCGCACCTCGCCGTACTCGACGAACCTCGCCCACCGCCACCACGCCTATCTCGCCAGGGGCCGCTACGCCGAGCAACTCGCCCGGCTGGAGCCGCTGGTCGGCCGCGACCGGCTGCTCGTCATCGACAGCGGCCGGTTCTTCGCCGAACCCGATCTCGCCTACGACCGCGTGCTGGCGTTCCTCGGGTTGCCGCACCTCGGTGAGCCGGTGTTCGAACGGCACAACGGCCGGGCCAGGCCGGGTCCCATGCCCCGCAAGCTCCGTCGCGAGCTGAGGGCCCACTTCGAGGAGCAGGACACCCTGCTGACCTCGTGGCTGGGCGCGGAGCCTTCGTGGCGCCGCTGATCCCCACCCGCCTGGCGGGCCGCCTGACCGGGGCCGCGCGGGGCGGGGTGGCAGGGCTCGCGGGAGCGGGGACGGGGGCCGCCGCGCAGTTCCTCACGGTCGTGCTGGTCACCAGGGGGGTGGAGCAGGAGGCGGCCGGTCTCTTCTTCTCGGCGACCGCGCTGTGCCTCACGGCCGCCACGGTCCTGCGGCTGGACGCGGGGAACGGGCTGGTCCACTTCATCGCCAGGTCCCGGTTCCTCGACCACCACCACGCCTCCGGCTACGTCCGCGCGGCGCTCGTCCCGGTCGCGGCGCTCTCGCTGGCGGCCGGCGCGGCGGTCGTCCTCACCGTCTCCGACCCGGCGCTGCGGGTGCTCGCGGTCGCCCTGCCCGCGGTGACGTGCTCGGGTGTCGTGGTGAGCGCGACCCGCGGGTTCGGCTCGATGCGGCCGACCGTGCTGCTGGACGGGGTGCTGCAGCCGGTGTCCCAGTCGCTCCTGGTCGGGGCGGTGGTGCTCGCGGGCCACGGCTCCGTGCCCCTGCTCGCCGCGGCCTGGGCGCTGCCGTACCTGCCGGTCCTGTTGCTCGCCTCGATCTGGCTGCGGCGGCGGCTGCCCGGGACGCCCCTGCAGCCGGGCGCCGCGCACGAGCTGTGGCGTCACACCTGGCCACGGTCGCTGGCTGCCGGGATCCAGGCGGTGTTCCAGCGGCTGGACGTCGTGATCGTGGCGCTGCTCGCCGGCCCGGCCGAGGCCGCCGTCTACACCGCCGCCACCCGTTTCAAGATCGTGGGTCAGCTGGCCGGTCAGGGACTCGCGCAGGCCATGCAGCCGAGGCTGGTCCGGGCCCTCGCCGAGGGCGACCTGCCGCGCGCCGGGGAGCTGTACCGGTCGGCCACCCGCTGGCTGGTCCTGCTCACCTGGCCGGTCTGGCTGGGATACGCCGCGTTCGCGCCGTGGCTGCTCGGCGCCGTCTTCGGTGACGGTTACACCGGCGGTGCGCCGGTGGCGTTCGTGCTGGCCGCGACGATGATGCTCGCCACGGCGTGCGGTATGGCCGACGTGGTGCTGACCTCCGCCGGGCACACCGGCTCCAGCCTGGCCAACCTGGTCGCCGCCGTCGCGACGGTGGTGGCGCTGGACCTGCTGCTCATCCCGTCGCTGGGCTCGCTCGGTGCCGCCCTCGGCTGGGCGGGGGGCACGGTGGTCAAGAACCTGCTGCCGCTCTGGCACATCCACCGCCGGTACGGCCTGCGGCCCTTCGGCGCCCGCAGCCCGGCCGCCCGGCGGGCGGCATGACCTCCCTTCCTTCCCCGCCCCCTACGGCCCTGAACGCGAGGTGGACGCCATGACCGCGCGGCCCGGGTGTTCCGGAAGCCTGGACACGTGATGGGCACCGTGACGCCCGTACTGGTCACCGGGCTGCCCAGGACCGGGACGAGCTGGACGGGCAGGATGCTCGCGGCGAGCGGGGAGCTGGTCTACGTCAACGAGCCGCTCAACCCCGAGCACCCGCCGGGCCACTCCCCCGGTGTCCTCGACGCCGTGGTCGGCCACCGGTTCCAGTACATCTGCCCGGACAACGAGCGGGCCTGGCTGCCCGCCTTCACCCGCACGGTCGCGCTGCGCTACGGGTTCCTCGCCGAACTGCGCCGCAACCGGTCACCGTACGACCTGGCGAGGATGGTCCGGTACGGCACCGCGTTCACGCTGGGGCGGCTGGGCGGGCGCCGGGCGCTGCTGGACGACCCGTTCGCGCTGTTCTCCGCCGGCTGGTTCGCCGACCGGCTCGGCTGCCGTGTGATCGTTCTGCTGCGCGATCCGGTGGCGTTCGTCGGCAGCTGGCAGCGGCTCGGCTGGACGGTCTACTTTCACGAGTTGCTCGAACAGCCGCTGCTGATGCGCGACCAGCCCCACCTGGAGGCGTTGCGCCCGCTGGTCGGCTCCCAGGACCGTGTCGCCAAGGCCGTGGCCCTGTGGCGGGCGGCCGGGACCACCGCCGCCGACCTGGCGGAACGGCACCCAGGGATCATGCTCGCCCGCTACGAGGACCTGGCCCGCGAGCCCCTGGCGGGCTTTCGCCGCCTGTACGAGTGGGCGGGCCTGACCTGGACGGCCCGCGCCGAGGCGCGTATCCGCCGCGCGTGCACGGGCGCGTCAAGCACCAGGGCATCAAGTACGGAGGCGTTAAGCACAGGCACAGGCACGGGCACGGGCACATCAGAGGGCATGAGCGCAGGCACAGGCACATCGGAGAGAGGCGTTGGCGGCTTCGCCTGGAGCGGCCTGTCCCGCACGGCCTACCGGCCGATGGACTCGCGCCGCGCCCTCGCCGAGGCCGACGCTCGGCTGAGCCCGCAGGAGGCCCTCCGGGTCAGGAGACTCGCCTCGGCGGAACGTTGAGGTCCGCACGGGAAACACCGTGGAGTCGTGAGGCTCCGGCGCTCCGGAACTTCACGACTCCCATGCCTTCACGGCGCGTGACCTCACAGGGTCACGACCTCACGAGAACACGGCCCCACAGCCCCACGCCCCCACGGCTTCGAGGCGACACGGCTTCAGGAGAAGAGGCCGCGTACGAGGGAGACCGTGAGGAGCCGAAGCGCGTACGGCAGGTCGTCGACCAGATAGCGGCGGGCGAGCCTGCCCGGCTCCCGCGTCAGCCGGAAGACCCACTCCAGGCCGCCGCGGCGCATCCACGCCGGTGCCCGCCGCACGGTGCCCGCGGCGAAGGCGATCGCCGAGCCGCAGCCGACGAACCAGGTGCCCGGCAGGTCACGGCGGAGTGAGGCGATGAGGCGCTCCTGTCTGGGAAAGCCGAGCCCGACGAAGACCAGCCGAGGCGCGGCGGCGATCACGTCGTCGCGCACCCGGGCGTAGCTCTTCGGATCGTTCTCGAATCCGTAGGGCGGGGCGCCGACCCCGGCGATCACCAGCTCCGGATGGCGGCCCACCAGCTCGCGGGCCGCCTGCGCGGCCGTGCCCCGGGGACCGCCCAGGAGATACACGGGATGGCGGTAGAAGGCGGCGGCCTCCGACAGGGACCAGATCAGGTCGGCGCCGGTGACCCGGCCGGGGAGAGGGGTGCCGAGCAGCCTCGCCGCCCATACCAACGGCATGCCGTCCGCCACCGCGAGATCGGCGCGCTCGACGAGTCGGCGGGCCCGGGGATCGCGGGCGACGGTCCGGCTGATGTCGACGTTCGGGGTGACGAGGTGGCCGCCCTCTCCGCGTTTCAGAGCCGCGACCACGTGCTCGACGACCTCGCCCTCGGTCATCGGGTCGATCGCGACCCCCGCCACCCGCACGCGCCTGCGCAGACGCCTGCGGGTGGCCTTGTCGGGTCGGGGCCTCCTGCGGGAGACGGCCGCGGGAGCCTCCCGCCCGGTGACCGGCGTCCCGGCCTGCCCTGCGACGGCGGGCAGGCCGGGCGCCGAGTCGTGACCGGTGGTCGCGGACCGGTGGTCGGTGCGGGGCGAGGAGGGAGGCACCGTCGGGCGCTCGACGGCCTTCACCGTCAGGAGCGGGGCGAACGGTGGGTCGTGGCGCTCGGCGGCGACCTGGCTCGTCACGGGCGGAACGATCAAGGCGCCGTGGCGGAGCACGACCCGCGGATGCCGGGTGACGGGCGCCATCAGATGCCGTGTCCCCGGTGGTGCAGGACGCTGAGCAGGGTCCGCGCGGGGATCAGGCCCGTCGCCACCGCGAGCGCGATGGGTGCCCGGGGTTCGCCATGGCGGGCGGTGAAGGCCCGCCAGGCCCAGCGGCCCGCCTCCCTGCGCTGGCCGAGGGCCGCGTGGTGGAAGGCGAGCTGACCGTAGACCCGCGCCGCGCCGCGCGGATCCACGGCCAGATCAGGGTGCCGGGCGAGCATCCACTGCAGCCCGGCGATCCGGTCGGCCCAGCGGGCCACGTACGAGGAACCGCCCCAGCGCACCCGGACCAGGGGCCGGTCGACGTGCACGATGGGGTGCTGGGCCGCGGCGCGCAGTGCCAGGTCCCAGTCCTCGTTCTGTCCCCCGGGGGCGCTCTCGTCCGCCCAGAGGCCGCCGCGCCGGAACAGGAACGTCGAGGAGTGCACCATCACCATCCGCGAGCGCACCAGGTGGCGGTAGGTGACGCGACTGGTCCCGGCCAGCCGGGCGATGCGCCGCGATCCGTACTCGACCTCGATGGCGCAGCTGGAGAAACGCGCCTCCGGCTCCGCCTCCAGCGCGGCGACCTGGGCCTCGATCTTTCCTGGCAGCCACTGGTCGTCGTCGTCGCAGAAGGCGACCAGGTCGGTGCCGAGCGCGGCGATGCCGGTGTTGCGGGCGCCGGGCAGGCCGGGGGTGAACCGGTTGGCCATCACCCGCACGCCGCGTGAGGACGGCCCGTGCCGGCCGGGTGTCACCGCCCGGCTGGCGAGGAGGTCGGCCACCTGGTCGGCGACCCAGGCGGGATCGCCGCCGTCCACGACGACGACGACCTCGACGGGTCCTGGATGGTCCTGACCGAGCACGGCGAGCGTGGCCGCGCGCAGCTGGTCGGGCCGGTGTCCCCGGGTGGGGATGACGACACCCACCGATGTGTTCACGCGATTCTCCGGTAATAGCCGTATTTGATCATGAGGGGCCAGGTCAGCGCGGTGACCAGGCGCGCCTGCCGGGGCGACGCGACGTCACGCCAGCTGTCGTCCCTGGTCAGCTCCGTGCGGCCGACCGTGAAGCGCACGGGGTTGCCCGAGGCCGTGTGCGCCGTCGAGAGTTCCGCCCACCTGCCCGAGAGGAAGTCGAGACGGCAGGGGAGCCCGATCCTGGCGACCACCCGCCTGAGCGTGTCGGCGGGGGTGTCGAGCAGGTCCTCGTAGCGGACCCGGGTGACCGGGACGCCCCTGCGGGCGAGGAGTTCGAGTCCGAGGTTCTCGCTCAGCCAGTGCAGCGAGGTGCGGGAGGGCGACCAGTGGGTCATCGGGCGCCCGTCCTCGGGACGGGCGACCCTCCTCCGCCAGGAGTGGGCGACCGCTCGGGGGTCGCGGACCATGTGAACGACCTGGACGTCGACTCCGGCCGCCGCGAGGCAGAAGGCGAGCGAGGCGTGCTTGCTGGAGTCGATCACGACCGGGCAGTCGGCGACCTCGCCCGCCGCGTCGTACAGGTCGCGGTGGATCGCGACGTACTCGTCCAGCTCCGCGGTGCCGGGCGTCGGCCATCGGCCGGTGCCCGTCTGCTCCTCGGCGAGGAGCCTCGCCAGCGTGGGGATGCGCCGGGTGCGGTCCACGCGGGACCTGAGCGCGATCATCCGGTGGGCGAGGCCCTCTGACCAGCCGCCGAACGCGCGCTCGCCGACCTTCTCCCAGAAGGGGCACGATCCGAAGGGCTCACCGCACCCGCATGCCTCGTCCGCGAGCGCGCTCCTCGCCCAGAGGTGGACGACCTCACCGAGCGGAACGATGCCCGGGATCTCCCCCAGCAGGCGCTCCAGCAGTGTGGTCCCGCTACGGCCGAGGCCGCCCAGGAATACCACCCGAGCAGGTGACGGACTATCAGACACAGGCACGAATCCTTACCCGGCGGATACGGAACGTGTCGAGGCTAGCGCGGAGCGTAACAGAGGGGTCGGAGAACGGACAAAGGATCTACCCAACGGGTGCGACGCCGCCCGTCCCCTGAATCCCGGCCACCGAACGGGGAGTGGCCACGACCTCGCGACCGAACAGGGAGATCGGACAGGGAAGGGACCGCGACCTCGCGACCGGCCAGGGAGGTCGGAGAAGGGGAGGACCGCGACCTCGCGATCCGACGCCGGGCGGACCCACGGCCGGCCCCCGGAACGACGAACCGCCCGCGGCCCCGCGCCACGGCCCCCTCCCTTCGCGTACGGGAGGGGGCCGTGGCGCGGGCCACGGGCGGCGGGGTGCGCCTACTTGGCGTCGACGATCATCCCGGCGCCGACGGTGTTGTTGGTGGACTCGTCCACCAGGATGAAACCGCCGGTGAGGCGGTTGCGGGCGTAGTCGTCCACGAACAGCGGGCGGGTGACGCGAAGCGAGACCCGGCCGATCTCGTTGAGGCCGAGCGACTGTGCCGTCTCGTCCCGGTGCAGGGTGTTGACGTCCAGCCGGTAGTGCAGGTCCTTGACCAGGGCACGGGCCGTGCGGGTGGTGTGCTTGATGGTCAGCTTGGCGCGCGGGGCGAGCTTGGCGGTGTCGGCCATCCAGCAGATCATCGCCTCCAGCTCCTGGGAGACGTGCGGCTGGTTGTTCGGACGGCAGATCATGTCGCCGCGCGAGATGTCGATGTCGTCCTCCAGCCGCAGGGTGACCGACATCGGGGGGAACGCCTCGTCGAGCGGCCCGTCGAAGGTGTCGATCGACGCGATGCGCGTGGCCAGTCCCGAGGGCAGGTGCATGACCTCGTCGCCCGGCTTCAGCACCCCTCCGGCGACCTGGCCCGCGTAGCCGCGGTAGTCGTGGAGTGAGGGGTCGGTGGCCCGCTGCGGGCGGATGACGTACTGCACGGGGAAGCGCACGTCGACCAGGTTGCGGTCGGAGGCGATGTGCACGTGCTCCAGGTGGTGGAGCAGGGAGGACCCGTTGTACCAGGGCGTGTTCTCCGAACGGGACACCACGTTGTCGCCGTGCAGCGCCGAGATCGGGATGAACGTGAGGTCCGGCGCGTTCAGCTTGGAGGCGAACGCGGTGAACTCCTCACGGATCTCCTCGAACCGCTCCTGGGAGTAGTCGACCAGGTCCATCTTGTTGACGGCGAGGACGAGGTGCGGCACCCGCAGCAGGGTGGTGAGGAAGGCGTGCCGCCGCGACTGTTCGAGCACGCCCTTGCGTGCGTCGATCAGGACGATCGCCAGGTCCGCGGTGGACGCGCCGGTGACCATGTTCCGGGTGTACTGGATGTGCCCGGGGGTGTCGGCGATGATGAACTTGCGCCTGGGAGTGGCGAAGTAGCGGTAGGCGACGTCGATCGTGATGCCCTGCTCCCGCTCGGCCCGCAGGCCGTCGGTGAGGAGCGACAGGTCGGTGTACTCGGTGCCGCGGTCGCGGGAGGTGCGCTCGACGGCCTCCAGCTGGTCCTCGAAGATCGCCTTGGAGTCGAAGAGCAGCCGCCCGATGAGGGTCGACTTTCCGTCGTCGACACTTCCCGCCGTGGCGAAGCGAAGAATGTCCATTAGCGCTGCTCTCCAGAGGTCGTACGGCGTGCGCGGCCGGACCGCGCGGGAAGGGACTCGCGGTGCGCCGGGGGGACCGGGTGGGCCAGGTCGCACGGGGCGCACGGGGCGTCGAAGATTCGGACTCTCACTAGAAGTAGCCCTCCTTCTTGCGGTCCTCCATGGACGCCTCGGAGGCCCGGTCGTCGGCGCGGGTGGCGCCGCGCTCGGTGATCCGGGTCACCGCGATCTCCTCGATGATCTCCTCGACCGTCGCGGCACCCGACTGGACGGCGCCGGTGCAGGTCACGTCACCGACCGTCCGGTAGCGGACCGTCATCTCCAGGAGCGACTCGTCCTCGTCACGGGTGATGAACTCACTGTCGGCGAGCAGCATGCCGTCGCGCTCGAACACCTTGCGGGTGTGGGCGAAGTAGATCGACGGAATCTCGATCCCCTCGCGCCGGATGTAGTCCCAGATGTCGAGCTCGGTCCAGTTGGACAGCGGGAACACCCGGATGTGCTCGCCCTTGCGGATCCTCGCGTTGTAGAGGTTCCACAGCTCGGGACGCTGGTTCTTGGGGTCCCACTGGCCGAAGTCGTCGCGGAAGGAGAACACGCGCTCCTTGGCGCGGGCCTTCTCCTCGTCGCGGCGGGCGCCGCCGAACACCGCGTCGTACTCGTTCTCCTCGATCGCGTCCAGCAGCGTCGTGGTCTGGAGCCGGTTGCGCGAGGCCCTGCGACCGGTCTCCTCGACGACGCGTCCGGCGTCGATGGAGTCCTGGACGCTCGCGACGACGAGGCGGGCGCCCAGCTCGGCGGCTCGGCGGTCACGGAACTCGATGACCTCGGTGAAGTTGTGCCCGGTGTCGACGTGCATCAGGGGGAAGGGAATCGGCGCCGGCCAGAACGCCTTCTCCGCGATGCGGAGCATGACGATGGAGTCCTTGCCCCCGGAGAAGAGCAGACAGGGACGCTCGAACTCCGCCGCGACCTCACGCATGATGTGAATAGCCTCTGCCTCGAGGACATCGAGCTGCGACGTGGTGTAGTCGCGCTGAAGCATCAGACTCTCCTAGCGGGGATTAGCGGTGCAGATCCCGGATTCCAGCGAGCAACGTTGGCGCCAGTCCCGGTAGGGAAACAAGAATATCCGGCAGTGAGGGGTCGGGCTGGTTGTAGACCAGCGGCGAGCCGTCGATACGGCTCGCGTGGACCCCTGAGGCGAGGGCCACCGCGACGGGCGCGGCGGAGTCCCACTCGTACTGGCCGCCGGCGTGCACGTAGGCCTCGACCTCGCCGGTGAGCACGGCGGAGATCTTGGCGCCCGCCGAACCGATCGGCACCAGGTCGGCGCCGGCGAGACGGGCCAGGTTCTGCACGAACTCCGGCGGGCGGGTCCTGCTGACCGCGATCCTGGGCCTCGCGCCCGCCTCGGGGGCGGGCGGCACGGGGGGTTCGAGGGTGGAGAGCGTACGGCCCTGGGCGGGCAGTGCGACGGCTCCGGCGGTCAGCGTGCCGCGCTCCCAGAGTGCCACGTGGACCGCCCAGTCGGAGCGGCCCTCCTCGGCGAACTCGCGGGTGCCGTCCAGCGGGTCGATGATCCAGACCCGCTCGGCGCGCAGCCTGCGCGAGTCGAGACGCTCCTCGCTGGTCGCCTCCTCGGACAGCACACTGTCACCCGGACGAAACCGGGACAGGGCCTCCATGAGAAACACGTGGGAGGAGGCGTCTCCCTCCTTGCGAAGCTCGGACGGGTCGCCGAAGCCGCGCTCCGCGCGCAGCGCCGCCAGCTTCTCACCGGCCGTCGTCGCCAGTTCGGCGGCGAGCTCGTGATCGTCGCGAACGGTCATCAGTATGCTCCAGCTCCTCGCGCGACAGCCGACCAAGTCTTCCACAGGATCTGCAGGTCCAGCATGAGGGACCAGCTCTCCACGTAACGCAGGTCCAATCGTACGGATTCCTCCCAGGAGAGGTCAGAGCGGCCACTCACCTGCCAGAGGCCGGTCATGCCTGGCTTGACCAGTAATCGACGGCGGACGTCGTCACCGTACCTCGCGACCTCCTCGGGTAGTGGCGGCCGGGGGCCGACCAGCGACATATGCCCCAGAACCACGTTAATCAATTGCGGCAGTTCGTCCAGTGAGTGGCGGCGCAGCCGGGCGCCCAGCGGCGTCACCCTCGGATCATTACGGATCTTGAAGAGCAGGCCGGGACCGTCGCTGGACAGGGCGATCTTCCGGTGCTCGGCGTCGGCGCGCATCGTCCGGAACTTGTAGATCGTGAACTCGGCGCCGTCGCGCCCCACCCTCGTCTGCCGGAAGAACACCGGTCCCGGCCCCGAGGCCCGTACGGCCACCGCCACCCCCGCCAGCAGGGGCAGCAGCGCCGTCAGCAGCAGCCCGGCCCCCACCCGGTCGAACAGGTTCTTGAGCACCTGGCGCAGGCCGGAGATCTCGGGGTGGTCCACGTGCAGCAGCGGCAGTCCCGCCGCCGGGCGAATGGTGATCCGCGGCCCGGCCACCTCCATCAGGGCGGGGGCGACGATCAGGTCCGTGTGGGTCTTCTCCAGCCGCCAGGCCAGCCGCCGCAGCGCCACCCCGTCCATCTCCGGGCAGGCGAGCACGGCCACGGTGTCGGCCGAGACCCGCCCGACCGCGAACGCGACCTCGGAGAGGTCGCCCAGGACGGGCACGCCCGCCACGTCGCCCATCCCGCCGCGCGAGACGACCGGCACGCTCTCCCCATCGCGCATCCCGCCGCGCGGGATGCACGCCGCCACGACCTCCATGCCGTGGTAGCGCTCCCGGCGGAACCTGCCGACCAACTCGGTGATCGCCGCCCGGTGCCCCACCGCCACGACCCGCCGCATGCACCCGCCCCGCGCCCGCCTGCGGTGCAGGGAACGGCGCAGGGCGTACCTGGCGAGAAGGGTGAGCAGTGTCGTCAGCGGGAGCGCCAGCACCACGTAACCCCGGGCCACTTCGATCTTGGAGAGGTAGGCGCAGACGGCGAGGGCGGCGGTGAGCATGAAGCCGCACTGCAGGATCCGCTGGAACTCCTCGGAACCCAGGCCGATGAGCCGGGGCTCGTAGGCGCGGTTCAGCGCGACCACGCAGACCCAGACGACGGGCAGGGCGGCGCTCAGCACGACGTACGGGAAGACGTAGGCGGTAACCTCGCCGAATCGAACGAACAGCGCGAGGGCTCCGGCCAGGGCGGCGCAGACGGTGTCGGCGGCGACGGCCGTCGCGCGGTGCTTCCGCACCCAGCCCGGCGTGCGCCGCCGCGCGACCGGAACGGCCCCTGCCTCCCGCACGGCCCCGGACCCGCTTTCCCGCACGACCCCGGCTTCCCGCATGTGCGGGGCGGCTCCGGCTTCGCGTGTGTGCGGGACGGCTTTCGCCTCGCCTTCCCGCACGACCGGCACGGCCTTCCCATCGGCTTCCCACGTGGCCTGGACGGCTCCCGACCCGCTCTGTTGTGCGGCCTGGAATGCGGTCACGTCGCGCACGCGCTCCCCCTGCGTAACCGTTCACGGACAGACAGTCATGGAATGCTAGCGGTGGCGGGAGAGACCAGAAGGTTGAAGACCGAAACATACATCTCTGTGGATGTCGAGGCCGATGGCCCCATTCCGGGGCCTTATTCAATGATCAGCATGGGTATGGCCGTGGCCGGGCGGATGACCGGAAAGGTCTTCGAGCCGGTGGATCCACAGACCCTCACGCTCTACGCGGAGTTGCGGCCGATCAGCGACGACCACGTGCCCGAGGCGCTCGCCGTGAGCGGGCTCGACCGGGAGACGCTGATCCGCGAGGGCCGCGACCCGGCCGAGGCGATGCGGGAGGCCGCCGCGTGGATCCGCGAGGTGTGCGGTAACAGCTCGCCGGTGCTGGCGGCCTATCCGCTCTCCTACGACTGGATGTGGATTTACTGGTATTTCATGCGCTTCACCGGCGCCTCGCCGTTCGGGCACTCGCGGTGCATCGACCTCAAGACGCTGTACGCGGCCAAGGCGGGCGTACCGATCGGCTGGGCGACCAAGCGGCAGATGCCCGAGCACCTGCGGTCCCGGCGTCCGCACACCCACAACGCGCTTGACGACGCGATCGAGCAGGCCGAGCTGCTGCAGAATCTGATGGCGTTCGACCGCCGCTGACATCGGCCACGGGGAGCACGGCACGAACACCCTCGCTTCCCGGCGGGCCGAATGTCCGGAGGGACCGGCTCCCCGGGCGGGCCGGCCGTCCGAGCGCTCCGAGCGTCTGGGGCCCCGGCCGTCCGGGGCCCCGGCCGTCCGGGGGCTCGTCCGTCCGGACGGGCAGGCGGGCGGGCCGACCTCCTGAGGCCGACCTCCTGAGGCCGACCGGCTGAGCCGGCTATCTGGGCGGGCCGGAGATGTTCAGGTCGCCGGCGTGGAAGGCGTTCTGGGTCGGCTCCAGGCCGACCTTGATCAGCGACTCCACCACGTCGGAGGCGCGGTCGACGAGGAAGGCGAGATCCTTGCGTTCGGCGGTGGCGAAGTCGCGCAGGACGTAGGCCGCGGCGTCCATCCGGCCCGGCGGGCGGCCGATGCCGAACCTCACCCGCAGGTAGTCCTTGGTCGCGAGCGACTTGGTGATCGACTTCAGACCGTTGTGGCCGTTGTCGCCGCCGCCCAGCTTCGCCCTCAACGCGCCGTAGGGAATGTCCAGCTCGTCGTGGACCACGACCACCCTGGCCGGGTCGACCTTGTAGAAGTCGGCCAGGGCCTTGACCGGCCCGCCGGAGAGGTTCATGAAGGACAGCGGCTTGGCCAGCACGGCGGGGACACCCGCCAGGCGGCCCTCCAGGACCTCCGCCCGCGACCTGTGCGCCTTGAACCGTCCTCCGGCTCGCGCGGCGAGCTCGTCCAGGACCATGAACCCCGCGTTGTGCCGGTTCCCGGCGTACTCCGGCCCGGGGTTTCCCAGGCCCACGACCAACCAGCGGTCCACGATCGGCATCCCTTCACACGCGTCAGGGCGGCCCGGTCCCGGGCCGCCCTGACAGATCTAGCAGAGAAAACTACTCGGCGCTCTCGGAGCTCTCGCCCCCGGCGGCCGGAGCGGCCTCGGCCGTCTCGGCGGCCTCGCCCTCCGGCTCGGCGACCGGGGTCGCGGCGACGATGAGGACGAGCGCCTCGGGGTCGGCGGCGAGGGTCGTGCCCTTGGGCAGCTTCAGGTCGGCGGCGGTGATCTGGGTGCCGACCTCCAGGCCCTCGACGTCGACCTCGACGCCCTCGGGGATGTGGGTGGCCTCGGTCTCGACGGAGACGGAGACGAGCTGCTGGTCGAGGATGCCGTCGGCGACGTCGCCCACCACGGTGACGGGGATGTCGACGGTGACCTTCTCGCCGCGACGGACGAGGATGAGGTCGACGTGCTCCAGGAAGCCCTTGATCGGGTCGCGCTGGACGCCCTTGGGCAGGGCCAGCTCGGTCACGGCGCCCTCAAGGCGGATCAGCACGTTCGGCGTACGCAGGGCGAGCAGCAGCTCGTGACCCGGCAGGGACAGGTGCTGGGGCTCGGTGCCGTGCCCGTAGAGGACGACGGGGACCTTGTCCTCGCGACGGATCTTGCGGGCGGCGCCCTTGCCGAACTTGTCACGGAGTTCGGTGGTGATGACCACTTCGGACATGGCTGATCTCCTAGGGATCTCGGGAATCGGAAAGGTGCGCTCCCCCTCACCCGCCCTAGCGGAAGGCGTTACGAGCGCACGCAATCCCACAACCCTACCGTGTCAACGGTGACGCCGAACGCGTCGCGGTCCCGAACGCCCTCGGACAGCTCAGGAAGGGGCTTCACCGCGCTCCGGGAACGGGAAGGAGGGCCGTCCCCGGGAACGCGTGCACGACGGTTTCCCGGGGACGGGACGGGGTGTCAGCTGTCGCCCTCGAAGAGGCTCGTCACCGAGCCGTCGCTGAAGACCTCGTTGATGGCGCGGGCGATCAGGGGGGCGATCGACAGCACGGTGAGCTTGTCGAACCTCTTCTCCTCGGGCAGCGGCACCGTGTCGGTGACGATGACCTCGGAGATCCCGGAGTTCTTCAGCCGGTCGACCGCGGGGTCGGAGAACACCGCGTGGGTGGCGGCCACGACCACGTTGGTCGCGCCCTGCTCGTACAGCGCGTCGGCCGCCTTGCAGATCGTCCCCGCGGTGTCGATCATGTCGTCGATCAGCACACAGGTCCGGCCCCTCACCCGGCCGACGACCTCGTTCACCTTCACCTGGTTGGCCACGTCGAGGTCGCGGCGCTTGTGGATGAAGGCGAGCGGGGTGCCCAGCGTGTCGGCCCAGCGCTCCGAGAGCCGTACCCGGCCGGTGTCGGGCGAGACGACCGTGGTGCTGGCGAGGTCGAGCTTGTCCTTGAGGTAGTTGACCAGGACGGGCATCGCGAACAGGTGGTCCACCGGGCCGTCGAAGAAGCCCTGGATCTGGGAGGTGTGCAGGTCGATCGACATCAGCCGGTCGGCACCGGCCGTCTTGAACATGTCGGCCATGAGGCGGGCGGTGATGGGCTCGCGGCCCCGGCCCTTCTTGTCCTGGCGGGCGTAGCCGTAGAACGGCATGATCACGGTGATCCGCTTGGCGGAGGCGCGCTTGAGCGCGTCCACCATGATCAGCTGTTCCATGATCCACTGGTTGATCGGCCAGGTGTGGCTCTGCATGACGAACGCGTCGCAGCCGCGGACCGACTCCTGGTAACGGGCGTAGATCTCCCCGTTGGCGAAGTCGCGCAGCGTGGTCGGCGCCGCGTCGACCCCGAGGTGGCTCGCCACCGCGTCCGCCAGCTCCGGGTGCGCCCGTCCGGAGAAGAACATCAGGTTCTTCTCACCGGTCTTCTTGATGCCGCTCATGCCGTCCCCCTCGCCTGAGAGCCCGCCGATACCCGCGCGACGCCGCCGCGCCCGCCGGACCGCCCATCGGGCCGCTCGCCGGGCCGCTCGCTTCGCTCACTCACGTCTGGCTCCCCTGCTGTTCCCCGGCCTCGGCGGCCCGTAGCGCCGCCTCGGCCGATCTGGTGCCCGCGCGCCTGCGCGCGACCCACCCTTCGATGTTGCGCTGGCGCGCACGTGCCACCCCGATCGCTCCCGGGGGGACGTCTCCGTCGATGACCGATCCCGCGGCCGTGTACGCGCCGTCGCCGATCGTGACCGGCGCGACGAGCATGGTGTCGCACCCGACGAAGGCGTTCTCTCCCACCGTCGTGTGGTGCTTGTTGACCCCGTCGTAGTTGACGAAGATCGCCGAAGCGCCGATGTTGGCGCCCGCACCGATCGTGGCGTCGCCCACGTAGCTCAGGTGTGGCACCTTGGCCCCCTCACCGACCTGCGCGTTCTTCATCTCAACGTACGTCCCCGCCTTCGCCTTGCGCGCCAGGACCGTGCCGGGGCGCAGGTAGGCGTACGGCCCGACCAGGGCCTCGGGGCCGATCACGGCGTCGACGCAGACGGCGTTGCGCACCAGCGCGCCCTCTCCGACGATCGTGTCGGTCAGGGTGCTGGCGGGGCCGATCTCCGCGCCCTCGGCGACCGTCGTGCAGCCGTGCAGCTGGGTCCCGGGGTGGATCACCACGTCCGCCTCGAGGATGACGTCGGCGTCGACCCATGTGGTGGCCGGGTCGATCACGGTCACCCCTGCCCGCATGTGGGCCTCCAGCAGGCGCGCGTTGAGCACCCTGCGGGCGAACGCCAGCTGTACGCGGTCGTTGACGCCCTCCACCTCCACGTAGTCGGCCGCGATGTGCGCGCCGACCCGGTGGCCGTCCTCCCGCAGGATCGCGAGGACGTCGGTGAGGTACTCCTCGCCCTGGGCGTTGGAGGTGGACACCCGCTTGACCGCGTCGGCGAGCAGGAGTCCGTCGAAGGCGTAGACGCCGGAGTTCATCTCCTTGATCGCCCGCTGCGCGGGGTTCGCGTCCTTCTCCTCGACGATCTCCAGGACCGCTCCCGAGGCGTCGCGGACGATCCGGCCGTAGCCGCGTGGATCGGGGACCTCGGCCGTCAGCACGGTGACGGCGTTGCCGTCCTGTCCGTGCCGTTCGAGCAGGGCGGCGAGGGTCTCGGCGCGCAGCAGCGGCGTGTCGCCGTACGTCACCAGGACGGTGCCGTCGATGGTGCCGGTCGCCTCCAGTGCGGTCCTGACGGCGTGGCCGGTGCCCTTCTGCTCGGTCTGGACGACGGTCCGCGCGTCGGGATCGGTCCCGGTCAGGTGCGCCTGGACCCGCTCCCTCTCGTGACCGATGACGACGACGAGCCGCTCGGGTTCGAGGTCCCTGGCGGCGGCGAGCACGTGGTCGACCAGGGCTCGGCCGCACAGCTCATGGAGGATCTTCGGTGTTCTCGACTTCATCCGGGTGCCCTCGCCTGCGGCGAGGACGATGACGGCTGCCGGGCGCGGCACACTCACGGACGAGGCTCCCTCGGCGTCGCGACTGAGACATGGCGAAGCGTGGTGACGGACGGCTACCCCGGGGGGCTGCGTCCTCACCTGCTCGACACCGTGAGGATACCTTCCCCCTCGGGGAGCCACTCAGCCGACCAGCCGAGCGAATAAAACAGACAGAAGTGGATTGCTCCGGCACCAGGACTCGAACCTGGACAACAAGGACCAAAACCTTGCGGGCTGCCAATTACCCAATGCCGGACCGGTCGGGCGATCGGGACGGAACCCGTACGCCCGGCACCCCTACGATACAGAGCCCGCACCGCCGAACGCGCCCCGTTTCCGCACCCGCTTCCGCGACCTGTCCCCGCGGCCCGCGCAATCGGGCACGCGCCCGGTCGCCCGATCCCCCGGGCATCCCGGACGCCTCAGGGGACACGGATCCCCCGGGCGCCACCGGCCTCACGGGCGGGCGCGCGCGGGATCCTCGTTTAGCAGGTCAGCCGGGGGTAGAACAAGTGATGGACCCGCTACGGAGTGAATCCCAGAGAGTCATGTTCCTGACATTAGGCGCTTAGGTGTTCCTAACTTACGATTGCGTAGGTTACGGTTGCGTAGCCGGACATGAGTCCTTGCCTTTTCCGAGCCACCGCGAGGTAGCGCATGACCCTCATCGAAGAGCGCCCTGCTCAGGGCCCAAAACCTGACATCGACCCCGAGCGGAAGACCCTGCCCGAGATCATCACCTTCGGGGTGGTGGTCGGCGCCCCGCTGATCGCGCTGGTCGTGGCCGTCCCGTTCGCCTGGGGGTGGGGACTCGGCTGGTCCGACGTCATCATCGCGAGCGTCTTCTACGTGGTCACCGGACTGGGCGTCACCGTCGGCCTGCACCGCCACTTCACGCACGGCTCGTTCAAGGCCAAGCGCCCGCTGAAGATCGCGTTGGGCATCGCCGGCAGCCTCTCCATGGAGATGTCGGTGCTCGACTGGGTGGCCACCCACCGCAAGCACCACAAGTTCTCCGACAAGGAGGGCGACCCGCACTCGCCGTGGCGCTTCGGCACGGGCTTCGTGGCCGTGGCCAAGGGCCTGCTCTGGGCACACATGGGCTGGCTCTTCGAGGCCGACAGAGCCAACCGAGAGAAGTACGCGCCCGACCTGGTCAAGGACCCGGACATCATCAAGCTGCACAAGTTCTTCCCCGTGCTGGCGATCACCACGATGGTGATGCCCGCCCTGCTGGGCGGCCTGCTGACCTGGTCGTGGTGGGGCATGGCGACCGGCTTCTTCTGGGGCACGCTGGTCAGGATCGGCCTGCTGCACCACGTCACCTGGTCGATCAACTCCATCTGCCACGTCTTCGGCGAGGAGTCCTTCGAGTCGCGCGACAAGTCGCGCAACGTGTGGTGGCTCGCCATCCCCTCCTTCGGCGAGTCCTGGCACAACCTGCACCACTCCGACCCGACCTGCGCCCGGCACGGCGTGCTGAAGGGGCAGATCGACCTCAGCGCGGGTGTCATCCGCTGGTTCGAGAAGGCCGGATGGGCCTACGACGTGCGCTGGCCGACGCCCGAGCGCCTCGCCGCCAAGCGCATCGCCGCCTGACTCGGGGCTCGGGTCCCGTCCGGGAGCAGGGGAACGCCATTATTAGAGACGTGAGCGAACCCCGACGGCGCATGTCAGGCAAGGAACGCCGGGAACAGCTGATTCAGATCAGCAGGACCCTGTTCGCGGAGAAAGGGTTCGACGGCACATCGGTCGAGGAGATCGCGGCGACCGCGAACGTCTCCAAACCGGTGGTCTACGAGCACTTCGGCGGCAAGGAGGGCGTGTACGCGGTCGTCATCGACCGGGAGATGCAGAAGTTACTGAGCCTGGTGACCGAGGCGCTGTCCGCCTCGCACTCGCTGATCAAGCTGGAGAGGGCGGCTCTCGCCCTGCTGGCCTACGTGGAGGAGAACAGCGAGGGTTTCCGCATCCTCGTCCGTGACTCGCACGCCGCCTCGGGGACCGGCACGTTCGCCAGCCTGATCAACGACATCGCCAGCCAGGTCGAGGACGTCATGGTCGACGAGTTCGTCGAGCGGGGCTACGACCCCAAACTGGCTCCCATGTACGCCCAGATGCTGGTCGGCATGGTGGCGCTGACCGGCCAGTGGTGGCTCGACGTGCGCAGACCGGCGCGCGAGGAGGTCGCCGCCCACCTGGTCAACCTGGCCTGGAACGGTCTGACCGGCCTGGACCCCAACCCCCGGCTGACCGCGGCCTCGCGCGGCCTGGAGCACCGGCTCGCCCATCCCCAGCCGCGCCCGTCAGAACCCCACCCCTCCGGCGCCCGGCCGCGCGCCACCGGGCCGGAGCCGAAGGAGCCGGAGGAGCCGGAGCCTCCCCCGGAGGAGTCGCCGCCCCTGACGGAGAAGGAGATCCGGGAGCTGGAGAAGGCCCGCGAGCGGGAGCTGAAGAACCAGGAGAAGCTGCGCGAGCGCGAGCTCAAGGAGCAGGAGAAGGCCCGCGAGCGCGAGCGGCGCGAGGCCGAGAAGCTCGCCAAGGACCTGGAGAAGATCCGGCTCCGCGAGCAGCGGGAGCTGGAGAAGGTGCGCGAGCGGGAGTATCGGGAGCAGCAGCGACTGCTGCGGGAGCAGGAGAAGGCCCGCGAGCGCGAGCTGCGAGATCTGGAGAAGGCGCGGCTCAAGGAGGCCAAGGCCACAGGCGAGGGCCGCAGGCACGCAAGCTCCGTCGATGCGGGGCGGGAAAAGCTTGAACCAAGTGAGTAAGCAACAGCGCTCGTTGAGACGAAGTTAACGTTCCGTTCAACCAAAGCGGGCATTCTGGTCATATGTCCGCTGAACTCGTTCGCCCGGCCCCCGATGGGCTCTCCCTACCCCAGGAACGCTTCCTCAACCGGGAGGAGAGCTGGCTCCAGTTCAACCAACGGGTTCTGGAGCTGGCGGAGGATCCGTCGCTGCCCCTGCTCGAACGGGTGCGGTTCCTCGCCATCTTCGCCAGCAACCTCGACGAGTTCTTCCGCGTACGGGTGGCCGGGTTGAAACGACGGATGGCCACCGGCCTGCTGCTCCGCACGAAGAGCGGGCTGAAACCGCGTGAGGAGCTGGCGAGGATCGCGGCCATCGCCAACGACCTCGCGCAGCGGCAGTCGGCCTGCTTCCACGAGCGGATCTGCCCGCAGCTGGGCGCCGAGGGCATCGAGATCGTGCGCTGGGACGATCTGGGCCGCGACGAGCGCAGCGAGATGCGCAAGCTCTTCAGGGAGCGGATCAGGCCGGTGCTGACGCCGCTCGCCGTCGACCCCGCCCATCCTTTTCCGTACATCTCGGGTCTGTCCCTGAACCTGGCCGTCACCGTCCGCAACCCCTCGACGGGCAACACGGTCTTCGCCAGGGTGAAGGTGCCCAGCCAGCTCCCCCGCTTCGTCACGGCCTCCAGGGACCGCTTCGTCCCGCTGGAGGACGTGATCGCCGCCCACCTCGGACAGCTGTTCAAGGGCATGGAGATCGTCGAGCACCACGTCTTCCGGGTGACCCGCAACGAGGACCTCGACGTCGACGAGGACGTCACGGAGAACCTCATGCAGGCGCTGGAGCGCGAGCTGCTCAAGCGCCGCTTCGGCCCCCCGGTCCGGCTGGAGGTCGAGGACACCATCACGCCCGAGGTGCTCGACCTGCTGGTGGACGAGCTGGGGGTCGCCGAGCACGAGATCTACCGGCTGCCGGGGCCGCTGGACCTGACCGGGCTGCACGCGATCGCCGACCTGGACCGGGGCGAGCTGAGCTTCCGCCCGTTCGTGCCCGCCGAGGTCGTGCACGTCGAGGACGACATCTTCGCGGTGCTGCGCGAGCGGGACGTGCTGCTGCACCACCCGTACGACTCGTTCTCCACGAGCGTGCAGCGCTTCATCGAGCAGGCCGCGGCCGACCCGGCCGTGCTCGCCATCAAACAGACGCTCTACCGCACCAGCGGCGACTCGCCGATCGTGGACGCGCTGATCGACGCCGCCGAGGCGGGCAAGCAGGTCGTCGTGGTCGTGGAGATCAAGGCCAGGTTCGACGAGCACGCCAACATCACCTGGGCGCGCAAGCTGGAGCGGGCCGGATGCCACGTGGTCTACGGCGTCGTGGGCCTGAAGACCCACTGCAAGCTCGCCCTGGTCGTGCGCCAGGAGCCCTCGGGCGAACTGCGCAGCTACTGCCACATCGGCACCGGAAACTACAACCCCAAGACCGCCAGGCTGTACGAGGACCTCGGCCTGCTCACCGCCGACCGGCTGGTCGGCGAGGACGTCACGGACCTGTTCATCCACCTCACCGGCTACTCCAACCACTCGGCCTACCGGCGACTGCTCGTCGCCCCGCACTCGCTGCGCGGCGGGCTGCTGGCCAGGATCGAGCGGGAGATCTCCCACCAGGAGGCGGGACGGCCGGCCAGGATCAGGATGAAGACGAACTCCCTGGTGGACGAGCCCATCATCGACGCCCTCTACCGGGCGTCACAGGCCGGCGTACCGGTGGACCTGTGGGTGCGCGGGGTCTGCACGCTCCGCCCCGGCGTCCCCGACCTGTCGGAGAACATCAGGGTGCGGAGCGTGCTCGGCCGGTTCCTCGAACACTCGCGGATCTACGAGTTCGGCCACGGCCGGCGCCCGGAGATCTGGATCGGCAGCGGTGACATGATGCGCCGCAACATCGAGCGCAGGGTGGAGACGCTGGTCAAGGTCTCCAGCCAGCAGCAGCGCAACTATCTCAGCGACCTGCTGGACCGGGCCATGTCCGACGACACCGCGACCTGGTGGCTGAACTCCGACGGCACCTGGACCCGGCACCCCGGCGACGACCTGCAGACCTATCTGATCGGCACCCGCAGGTGGAGAGCGATCGATGACTGAGCGCGTCCCCCGTCCGGACGACATGATCCACGCGGCCGGGGCGGTCATCTGGCGCGGCTCCCCCGACGCGCCGGAGGTCGCGCTCGTCCACCGGCCCAAGTACGACGACTGGTCGTTCCCCAAGGGGAAGCTGAAGCGCGGTGAGCACCCCGTCGCCGGCGCGCTGCGGGAGGTGGCCGAGGAGACGGGCCTCACCGTGGAGTTCGGCCGGTCGCTGCCGTCGAGCCACTACCTCAAGGGCGGGCGGCCCAAGCGGGTCGACTACTGGCTGGCCAGGACGGTCTCCGAGGGCCGTCGCACCGACACCGACGAGGTCGACGGCGTGGCCTGGCTACCGGTGGAGGAGGCCGCACGGCGCCTGACCTACGAGTGGGACGCCGGGCTGCTGCGCGCGCTCGGCGAAGCGCCGCTCGCGACCACCCCGCTCGTGCTGGTACGACACGCCCTGGCGGGAAACCGGCAGGACTGGAAGGGCGACGACGACGACCGGCCGCTCGACGGGCGCGGGCGCGGGCAGTCCGAGGTGCTGGCGAGCGTGCTGGGCGCCTTCCGCCCCGCGGAGCTGGTCAGCTCACCCAGCAGGCGGTGCGTACAGACCCTGGAGCCGTACGCCGAGCGGGCCGGTCTGCCGATCCGGCTCGAATCCGTCCTGTCGGAGAACGGCTACGACTGCCGGGCCTCCCTGCGCCTGGCCACGGAGGCGATGGCCTCGAACCGGCCCGTCGCGCTCTGCAGCCACGGCAAGGTCCTGCCCGAGCTGATCGCCGGGCTCGACGAAAGGGCGGGCGACACGCGGCTGGCCAAGGGCGCGTTCATGGTGCTGCACCACGCGGACGGCGACGTCGTGGCCGTGGACGCCTACGACGTCTGACGGCACGCCGGAGGCGCCGGCCGTCCCTCCGTGAAGGACCTCGGCCGGAGGCGTCGGCCGTCCTTCCGAAAGGACCTCGTGCCGCCGGAGGTGTCGGCCCCCTTCTGCGAAAGACCTCTGCCGCCGGAGCCCACCGTGGCCGAGACGCAGGGTGGGGTCGTCCCCGCCCGGCCGTCCCTTCAGAGGATCTTCGCGACGGCGACCCTGGTCTTCTCCCAGATCCGGGGGAACTCCTCCCACGCGCGTGCGGCCGCGGCCCGCTCCACGCCGGTCAGCACGCCGTAGGTGAACGTGTCCTCCCCGACCAGGCGGGCGTTTCCGGCCTCGGCCGCGAGCCGCTCCTGCGCGACGACGCCGTCCATGTGGTTGCCCAGCACCTCCTGGACGTCCTCCGCCCGCTTGGCCAGCTTCCTCATGCCGATCACCTCGGCGGTGTAGCGGGCCCGTTTGGCCGCCTTGCGCACCTCGTGCATCGCGATCTCGCGCTCGGACTCGTCCTCGACGGCCTGGGCGGTGTCGTAGATCCTGGTGACCCGGCGCCAGCTCTTGGCGGCGACGACCTCCAGGGTGTCGGCGGGCTTCTTCGCGGCCTTGGTGAGCACCGGGGTGCCTGTCAGGTCGTCGAGGGCGTCGAGCAGGGCGAAGTAGCGCTCCCCGCCCATGATGTCCCTGATCCGGTCGAGGGCCTCGTGCTCGTCGTCCAGCAGGTCGGAGCTGAGCCTCGCCCGCACCGGGCCCACGATCAGCGCGTCGTCCAGGCTGTCGAGCCGGCGCGCGAACCGCTCACGGATGACCTCCAGGTCACGTGCCTCACCGAGGACCGCGCCGAGCCACTTGAGCTCCTTCCTGAGGTCGTCGGTCCCCTCGACGACCGTCTTGAACGACTTCAGCGCGCTGCGGAGCCGCCGGGCGGCGACGCGCATCTGGTGTACGGCGTCCTCCTCCGCCTTCCTGACCCGGGGGTCCTGGGCGAGCAGCGCGCCGACCTGGGAGGTGAGGTAGTCGAGGACGACCTCGCCCGCCGACCCGGGAGCGGTCTCGGCGCGCGGATGCTCCGAGACCGCTCCGGCGCCGCCGAGCAGGCGCGCGAGCTTGCTCGCCGAGTCGGCGGGGACGGCCCCCGCCTTGCCCAGCCGCTTGCCGACCTTCTTCAGGAGCTTCTCCTCCCCCTGGAGCAGCTCCGCCTCCACCTCGCGCCAGCGCTCGACGTGGGGTTCGTCACCGAACACGGTGCCCTTGACCCGGTCGTCGGCGATCTCGACCAGCCCCACCCCGGCGCCGTTGACCAGGGTGGTGACGGATCGGCGGGTGTCCAGCTCGGCGATGGGCGCGAGCGGGGCGCCCCGGGTGTAGGCGAGCACGAGGTCCGCCAGCTCGGCCGGGACGATCTTGGCGCTCCGGGTCAGCGGGTGGGTGATCTCCTGCCGGACGCCCTTGGCCTTGGGAAGTTTGAGGTGCCAGCCGGGATCGGTGCCGCCCCTGCGCCTGCGCAGGGTGATCCCCCGCGCGGCGAGCCTCAGATCGGGCGTGTCGAAGTAGAGGGCGACCAGCTGGTGGCTTTTCGGCCCCACCACCCCTGTCGAACCCGGCAGGCCGGTAAGGTCCGGCAGCCGGTAGTCCACCGGCACGTCGAACTTGTCCTCGATCTCTATTCCCACAGGTCATCCCCAGATTTGCCCAGATATCTACCGTCTCTTCGCAGTATTTATTGATGCCCTGTCATCCGTCCAGGAACCCCGACCCATCGCCGTGACCAGGACACCACCGCTGTCCGGGCTACATTCCAACGATCACTTCTGAGCAACCGCGAAGATCCGGCGGAAGGGGAAGACCGTGCCGTACGGCTCGGGCGGGTATGCCTCGCGGAGGGCGGCGGCGCAGTCGGCGAGGAAGGCGGTGGCCTCGGCGGGATACAGGCGGTCGAGCATGGGACGCAGGGCGGTGCCGGTGATCCAGGTGAGCACGGCGTCGTCACCGGGCAGGACGTGCAGGTAGGTGGTCTCCCAGGCGTCCACCCGGCAGCCGAGGCCGGTGAGCAGGCCGAGGTAGGCGGCCGGGTCGTCGACCGGGGATGGTCTGACCAGGTCGCCCAGCCGGTCGCGCCACGTGGTGCGGCACAGCTCGCGGATCAGGGTGTGGCTGGGGGCGTCGAAGTTGCCGGGGACCTGGAAGGCGAGCAGGCCGCCGGGGGCGAGGGCCTCCACCCAGCGCGGCAGCAGCTCGCGGTGCTCAGGCACCCACTGCAGGACGGCGTTGGACACGATCACGTCGACCGGGCGCTCGGGACGCCACGTCGTGACGTCGTCGACAGAGAAGCTCAGCGAACCGCCCGCGGGGGCCTTCTCGATCATGGCGGGCGAGGAGTCGAACCCGTGGACGCGGGCGTCCGGCCACCGCCTGGCGAGCTCGGCGGTGAGCTCACCGGTGCCGCAGCCCGCGTCGACCACGTAACCGGGGCGCTCCACGGCTATCCTGGAAACAAGATCGAAGAACGGTCGCGAGCGCTCGTCGGCGTAGCGGCCGTAGATCCGGGGATCCCACATATCTCTTGACATCAAGACAAGTGATATCCGGCAAGATATCTCGATGTCAAGACAGATAGAATCGCGCCATGACCCAGCACCACTCGGAGCACGGCTCCGGGCGTCCCTCCTCCGCGAAGGACGAGACCGTCGCGGCCGCCGGGGATCCCGACAAGGATCCCGAACGGGAGCCCGCCCGGAATCATGGCGAGGACCTCGGCCAGGACTCCGGCCGGAGCTCCAGCCGAAGCCTCGACCGGCACTCCGACCAGCACCTCGCACCGCATTCCGACAAGGGCGTCGGCCGGGACCTCGATCAGAATTCCGAGAAGGACCTCGGCAAGGGCCTCAGCCAGGACCTCGACAAGGACGAGGTCGACCTGCTGGTCGCCGCCTGGCGCCAGGAACGCCCCGACCTCGACGTGGAGCCGCTCCAGGTGCTCAGCCGGGTCTCCCGGCTCGCCCGCCACCTCGACCGCGCCCGCCGGGCCTCCTTCGCGGAGCACGACCTGGAGACCTGGGAGTTCGACGTGCTCACCGCCCTGCGCCGGGCCGGGGAGCCGTACGAGATGAGTCCGGGAGCCCTGCTCCGCGCGACGCTGGTGACGTCGGGGACGATGACCAACCGGATCGACCGCCTCGCCGCGGCCGGGCTGGTCAAGCGGCGCCCCGACCCCGAGGACCGGCGCGGCGTCCTGGTCTCCCTGACCGACGCCGGGCGGACGCGGGTGGACGGAGCCTTCGCCGACCTGCTGCGCCGCGAGCGCGATCTCCTGTCGAGCCTGGGAAAGCGCGAACAGCAGGCCCTCGCGGACCTGCTGCGCACGCTACTCATCCCCTTCGACACCACCGACACCGGAGTGCGTTGACAGTTCATGCCCTCCGGTGAAGATCCAAACCTGGGCCTTCCGCATTCCTGGACGGATCCGGAGACCCACGCCCGATCATCCGGACAGCCGAGCCCCCGTCTCATCGGATCCGGAACCACGCCCGATCACCCGGGCGGCCGGCCCCGCCGAGGACACGACCGCCCCACCCCGTCGGAGCGGCGACCATGCCTGATCAGGCGATCGCCCCCGCCGGACACACGACCGCCCCGCCCTGTGGCGAGGACCGCGCCTAATCGCCCAGGCGGTCGGCGAGCTCCAGCCACTCGCCCTCGATCGACTCCTTCTCCGCGAGGATCTCCTTCAGCTGCGCGTCGAGCGAGGCGAGCCGCTCGTAGTCGGCGGCGGCGTCGGCCATGGACGCGTGCAGCTTCGCCTCGCGGCCACTCAGCTTGTCGAGCTGGCGCTCCATCCTGGAGAGTTCCTTGCGGAGGTCGCGCTCGTCCTTCGCCGACAGGCCGGGAGCCGTCTCCTTCGCGCCGGTGGACGAGGTCGCCGAGGCCGTACCCGACACCGCGCCGGAGGCCGCCCGCGCGGACAGGGCCGCCCCCGAGGCCCGGCGGGCCAGGTATTCGTCCACGCCGCCGGGGAGCATCGAGAGCCTGTGGTCGCCGAGCAGGGCGACGGTCCTGTCGGTGACCCGCTCCAGGAAGTAGCGGTCGTGGCTGACCAGGATCAGCGTGCCCGGCCAGCCGTCGAGCAGGTCCTCAAGCTCGTTGAGCGTCTCGATGTCGAGGTCGTTGGTCGGCTCGTCCAGCAGCAGCACGTTGGGGTCGTCCATGAGGAGGCGGAGCAGCTGCAGGCGGCGCCGCTCGCCACCGGACAGGTCGCCGACGACCTTCCACTGCGCGTCGCCCTTGAAGCCGAGGCGCTCAAGCAGCTGGGAGGCGGTCCACTCCTTCTTGCCGACCTGGATGAACTTGCGGACCTCCTCGACGGTCTCCAGCACCCTGCGCGCGGGGTCGAGCTCGCCCAGCTCCTGCGACAGGTGCGCCAGGCGGACCGTCTTGCCGCGTACGAGCCTGCCCGAGTCGGGGTGCACGGTGCCGGCGAGCAGGCGGAGCAGCGACGACTTGCCCGACCCGTTCACGCCGATCAGGCCGATCCGGTCGCCGGGGCCGAACTGCCAGGTCGTGTGGTCGAGGACCATCGGGCCCTGGCCGGGGCCTCCGGCGTGCAGGGTGACGTCCTCAAGGTCGTAGACCGTACGGCCCAGCCGGGCGGCGGCGAACTTGACCAGCTCGACGCTCTCCCTGGCGGGAGGCTCGTCGGCGATCAGCGCCTGGGCGGCGTCGATGCGGAACTTGGGCTTTGAGGTGCGCGCGGGCGGGCCCCGGCGGAGCCAGGCGATCTCCTTGCGCATGAGGTTCTGGCGGCGGGCCTCGGCGGAGGCGGCGATCCGGGCGCGCTCGGCCTTGGCCAGCACGTACGCGGCGTAACCGCCCTCGTAGCGCTCGACCGCGCCGTCCACGACCTCCCACGTCCTGGTGGAGACCGCGTCCAGGAACCACCGGTCGTGGGTCACCACCACCAGCGCGGTCCTGCGGCCCGCCAGGTGCCTGGCGAGCCAGTCGATCGCCTCGATGTCGAGGTGGTTGGTGGGCTCGTCCAGGATGATCAGGTCGTGCTCGTCGATGAGCAGCTTGGCCAGGGCCGTACGGCGCCGCTCACCACCCGACAGGCTGCCCGCGGGCGCCGTCAGGTCGATGTCGCCGAGCAGGTTGGCGAGGATCTCGCGGATGCCCGCGTCACCCGCCCACTCGTGCTCGGACCTGCCGCCGAGGACGATCTCGCTCACCGAGCGCGCCGGGTCGAGGTCGTCGCCCTGCGACAGCGACCCCACCTGGAGCCCTCGGTTGTGGGTGACCCGTCCGCTGTTCGGCTTGAGATCGCCGGCTATCACCGAGATGAGGGTGGTCTTGCCGCCGCCGTTGCGGCCGACCACGCCGATGCGGTCGCCCGCCTCGATGCCGAGGGAGACGTCGCTGAGCAGGGGCTTGGGACCGTAGGAGTGGGAGACCGACTCAAGATTGACCAGATTCATCGCCAGACAAGCGTATCCGCTCCCAGCCGGCGCGACCCCCGCGGGGAAAACGGCTCCCGCCCGCACGGCCGTCGCGTAGGCCACGGTGACGGCGGCGTCGTCGGCGTCAGACGGCTTCCGCCCGCGCGACCGTCGCCGAGAGGCGGACCCTGTCCTCGGCTGTCCTCGGCTGTCCTCGGCTGTCGCGCCGCCTTCCTCGACGGTCACGCCGCCTCGGTGACCGGAGGCGGTTACACGATCACGGGGCCCGGGACGGGGCCGTGGGCGGTGATGACGTCGCGCGCCACCCCGGTGTCCTTCAGGGAGGCCGCCAGCTCACCCGCGTGGGACTCGGAACGGGCCAGGAAGGCGCAGGTGGGCCCCGAACCGGAGACCAGCGAGCCGAGGGCGCCGTGCTCGCGGCCGGCCTCCAGGGTGCGGGCCAGGGATCCGCGCAGCATCACGGCGGCGGGCTGCAGGTCGTTGCGGAGCTCGGCGCCGAGGGTCTCCGCGTCCCCCTCACGGAGCGCGGCCAGCAGCGGCTCGGCGGCCCGGGGCCAGGCGACCCGCTCGCCGGTCGCCTCGCGGAGGCGGTCACACTCGGCGTAGACCGTGGCCGTGGACAGGCCGCCGTCGGCGAGCGCGAACACCCAGTGGAAGTCACCCTCGACCTTCAGCGGGGTGAGCCGCTCGCCCCTGCCGGTGCCGACGGCCGTACCGCCGAGCAGCGCGAACGGGACGTCGCTGCCGATGTCGGCGGCGATCTCCATCAGATCCTCGAGCGGCAGGCCGAGGCCCCACAGCTCGTTGCAGGCGACCAGGGCCGCCGCGGCGTCGGCGCTGCCGCCCGCCATGCCGCCCGCCACCGGGATCGACTTGCGGATGAGCAGGTTCACACCGTACGAGCGGCCCGCGTGCCCGGCCAGCGCGAGGGCGGCCTTGATCGCGAGGTTCTCGCCGTCCTCGGGCACCTGGTCGGCGGACTCGCCCTCCACCCGGACGCTCATCCCCACCTTCGCGGTGGCCGTGACCTCGTCGAAGATCGAGACGGCGTGGAAGACGTTGACGAGGTCGTGGTAGCCGTCATCCCGCAGCGGCCCCACGGCGAGCTGCAGGTTGACCTTCGCGGGCACGCGGACGGTCACGGAGTCCATGTGCCCCCCTCAAGAGCTCGCTCACTGGTCACGACGTCAGATGGTAACGGGCTCCCTGCGCGGTGCACACGAACGGACCGGCGAATCACGTCACGCACCGCTCTCCACCCCGCCTTCCTGTCCGCTTTCCTTCGTACGATGCTCGGCGATCCGCGCGAAGTCCTCGACGGTGAGCTGCTCGCCGCGCTCGGAGGGGTCGATCCCCGCGGCCCGCAGCGCCCGCTCGGCGGCGGAGGCCGTACCCGCCCAGGAGGCGAGGGCTGCGCGGAGGGTCTTGCGACGCTGGGCGAAGGCGGCGTCCACCACCGCGAAGACCTCCTCGCGGGTCGCCACGGTCGTGGGCGGCTCCCGCCGGACCATCGCGACCAGGCCGGAGTCGACGTTGGGGACCGGCCAGAAGACCGTGCGGCCGACGGGGCCCGCCCGGCGGACGTCGGCGTACCAGGCGGCCTTGACCGAGGGGATGCCGTACACCTTGGAACCGGGGGCGGCGGCGAGCCGGTCGGCGACCTCGGCCTGCACCATGATCAGGACCTTGCCCAGCGACGGCTGCGTCTCCAGCAGGTGCAGCACCACCGGCACGGACACGTTGTAGGGGAGGTTCGCCACCAGCGCGGTCGGCCTCTCCTCGGGCAGGTCCGCGGGCAGGACGCGCATGGCGTCGGCGAGCACCACGGTGAGGCGGTCGGCGAGCTCGGGGACGTGCTCGGCGACGGTGAGCGGCAGCTGGGCCGCGAGGACGGGGTCGATCTCCACAGCGATCACGCGACGGACCTCGGGAAGCAGCGCGAGCGTGAGCGATCCCAGCCCCGGACCGACCTCGATGACGACGTCGTCCGGCTCAAGCCCGGCCACCCGCACGATCTTGCGGACCGTACCCCCGTCGATCACGAAGTTCTGGCCGAGCTTCTTCGTGGGACGAATGTTGAGCTTGTTCGCCAAAATACGTATTTCCGCTGGACCGAGAAGGCTCATGCTGGTTCCCCGCACGCCCGCTCACGGCCGGCACCTGTCGGCCCGCTGAGGTCTTTGGCCCGTTCGCCGCGATTACTCAAGGTTGTTCTCCCATGCCATCCGACCAGTTTCCCGCACGGAAGGCGATGCGAGGACGTTCGATGAAGCGCGAGAGGTTCCGTTGTGGATAACGTTGCCGTACGGGGGCCCGACGGTGAGAAAGGGAATCTTCCCGGTGAAGAGGACGTGAACCAGCCCGGTGTCGAAGGGCTGCGCCCCGCCGACCCCGAGCGGATCGGGAGTTACCGCCTGCTCGGACGTCTCGGCGAGGGCGGGATGGGAACCGTGTATCTGGCGCTGGCACCGACGGGACGGCCGGTCGCGCTCAAGGTGGTGAAGGCGGAGTTCGCGATCGAGGACGGCTTCGCGGCGAGGTTTCACACGGAGGTCGAGAACGCCCGCAGGGTGGCCTCGTTCTGCACCGCGCAGGTGCTGGACAACGGCAACGACGACGACGGCCGCCCCTACATGGTCACCGAGTACATCGCGGGCACGCCGCTGTCCCGCCAGATCATCGAGCACGGCGCCCTGGAACAGGGAACCCTGCACGGCGTGGCCCTGGGGGTGGCGGCCGCTCTGGCCGCGATCCACGTCGCCGGTCTGGTACACCGGGACCTCAAGCCCGCCAACGTGATCCTGTCCATGTCGGGACCCCGCGTGATCGACTTCGGCATCGCCAGAGCCCTCGACTCCACGCACAGCTTCACCCGCTCGGGCGAGGTGCTCGGCAGCCCCGGCTGGTGGGCCCCCGAGCAGGTGCGCGGCCTGGAGATCACCCCGGCCGCCGACGTCTTCGCCTGGGGCTGCATGGTCGCGTACGCGGGCAACGGCCGCCACCCCTACGGGCGGGGCGACATGATGACCATGGCGACCCGGCTGCTCACCACCCCACCCGACCTGGGCGCGCTTCCCGCCCCGCTGAACGACCTGGTCCGCCGCGCGACCGAGATGGACCCCTACCAGCGGCCCAGCGCCCAGGACCTGCTGATCGCCCTGGTCGGCGGCGGGATCGCGGCACCGTCCGCTCCCGCGCCCGTGCGGGCCGACCCGCCCACGCTGATCGCGACCGACCTGCTGAACGAGTCGTGGGAGCCGCCTTCCAACGTGGAACCCGACTCCACCCAGACCCTCAGCGCGCTGAACCTGGGGACGGGGTTCGCCGACCCGGCGACGGCACCGACTCCCATCCCCGGCCCGATTCCCGCCCGGCGTCCCGCGGACCCGTTCCCGGGATCGACCCCGTCCGCCCCCGGCGCGGCTTTTCCCTCGGCGCCCCCGGAGGCACCAGGAGCCTCGGCGTCCGGTCCGTTCACGACACCGCCGGCCCCCGGGTCCCGGACGACACCGGCGCCCCGCACGGCGGCGACCGCGTCACCGGACTCCCGGACGGCACCGGAGTCGAATCCGCTCCCGTACCCCATGCGGACCGAGTCCACGACATCACCGTCGCCCTCGTTCACCGGCCCGCTTCAGGCCCGGCCGTCCGGGCCTGAACCGGGCGCCGCACCGGACCGGACGCCGGGACAGGCACCCGCCGTCGCCCTGCCCTCGTCGCCGCCGTCGCCCTCCACCGGCTTCCAGCCCCCACCGGAATCGGGCGAGCCGGACACCGGGCGGTCGGCCCCCCGGCGGCGCTGGTTGTTCGCCGGACTGGCCGTGCTCGCGGCGCTCGCCGTCACGGTCGTCGTCCTGCTGAACACCGGTGGGGGAAACGCGACCAACGGCGCGGGGCAGGCGTCGCCGGGCGCCACCGGCGAGACCGGCGACACCGGTGACCTCGCAGGCACCGGCGACACCGACGTGGGCCGCATGATCACCACCGGCTCCCTCATCGAGGACCCGCGGCTGATCATCCCGCGGACCCCGACCTGCGGGCTCACCTCGTACCGGGGCACCACCCCGGCGCGCGGCCGGTTCTGCACGATCCCGTTCACACTGATCAACGCCGGTGGGGAGTCTGTCCAGCTCGACGGCACCCCGGTCACGCTGGTCGACGATCGCGGCGCGACGCACACCTCCGAGGAGACGTCGACGGCCGTGCCCGCCGCCCTGGCCCCCGGAGCGAAAGTGGACGGCGTCCTCGTCTTCGACCTGCCACCGGCCCGCAAGCCCGCGAAGCTGACCGGTGTGGTGATCAAGGGAGGCAGGAACATCGAGGTGAGGTTGTCGTGAGACTGCTGCTCCCCTTCGCGGCGACGGCCGCGATCGCGCTCGCCTCCACCGGGCTCGCCTCCACCGGGCTCGCCTCCACCGGGGCCGCCTCCACCGGGGCCGCCTCCACCGGGGCCGCCTCCACCGGGGCCGCCGAGGCGCTCACCGCGCCCGGCGGGATCCTCGCGACCGGATCCGCCGCCGCCTCGCCCGCCGACTGCGCCGGGGCGGGCGTGAGCGACTTCGACGGCGACGGCCTGGAGGACGTGGCGGTCGGCGATCCGTTCGCCAACCCCGGCGGGCTGGCCGGGGCGGGGGCCGCCCACGTGCTCTTCGGCCGGGGAGAGAGCGGGAAGGTCGTGACCGTCCCCGAGACGAAGGCGGGAGACGGCTTCGGGTGGTCGGTGCGGCTGGCCAAGATCGACGGTGACGGCTGCGCGGACCTGCTCGTCGGCGCCCCGTACGCGGACGTGGCGGGCGTCGAGGACGCGGGCGCGGTCTACGTGGTGTACGGCGGCCCAGGGGGCAGGACAGTCCGCCTGGTCGCTCCCAAGCCGGAGGCCGACGCCCACTTCGGCTGGTCGCTCACCTCCGGCGGGACGATGGTGGCGGTCGGGGCCCCGCACGAGGACGCCGACGGTACGGCCGACTCCGGCGCGGTCTACCTCTTCGACACCGCGACGCTCGGCACGGGCCGGCGGATCTCCCAGGAGACCGAGGGCGTGACGGGCAACGGCGAGGTCGGCGACATGTTCGGCTGGTCACTCGCGATCGGCAGGCTCGGTGGCGCCGCGGACGAGCCGGATCTCGCGGTCGGGGTGCCGTACGAGAACGACGACGGGGCGGGCCGCCAGGTCGACGCGGGCAAACGCGACTCGGGGTCGATCACGGTGATCTACGACGTGCGGGAGCCCAAGGACGAGTACGGGAGCAGGAAGTGGGACCTTCGTGAGGTGGCCAGTTCCGAGACGGGCGACCGGTTCGGCTACGCGATGGCCTACGCCGAGCGGGACGACGTCGGCTACCTCGCGGTGAGCGCACCGCTCGGCGACGGCGGGGCGGTGAAGAACTCCGGCCTCGTCCAGCTGTTCCAGTCATCGGGCACCGAGGCGATCACCCCTCTCGCCACCCTTCACCAGGGTTCGGAAGGGGCTCCGGGCGAGGGCTACGGATTCTCGCTCGCGTTCACCGGCGAGGGAGGCGGAGGGGAGGTCAGGCTCGCGGTCGGCGTACCCTTCGACGCCGACGGCCAGGGGGGCGTGCGTCTGATCACGATGGGCGAACAGGGGCCGGGCAGGCTGATCACCCAGAACGGGGCGGGTGACCACTTCGGCTGGTCGGTCGGGTTCAGCGGAAACAGGCTGGTCGCGGGGGCGCCCGACAGGGGAGGCGCGGGAGCGGTCGTCCTGTTGGGCCGCAACGACACCGAGGGAGTCCCGCTCTCGCCGGGCACCGGCGGGATTCCCGCCCTCGAAGGTGCCGCCTCCGTCGACTTCGGCGCCTCCGTGGGCTGAGACTCCCGGCTCGGACACCCCGTGGGCCGGAAGCAGGCGGGCTCGGGCCCGGCTCCGGCGGCCGGGAGGAACGGGCTCGGGGCCCGTGAGGACCCGGTGCGGACGGGTTCCGGACCCGCCCTCGGCTGGGAACGGACGGGTTCCGGACCCGCGAGGAAGAGCACAAGGGTTACGGGCCCGCCCCGGGCCGGGAAAGGGCAGGTTCCGGACCCGCTGTCGGCGGGGTTCGAACCTTGGTCACCAGGAGCCGAAGACGGTCTCCCCGTTGACGCTGACGGCGGTCGCCAGCTCGGCGAGGTCGGCCCCCTTCACCTCGGCGAGGCAGCGCAGCGTGAGCGGTATGAGGTAGGGAGCGTTGGGTTTGCCCCGGTGAGGGGTGGGCGGCAGATAGGGCGCGTCGGTCTCGACGAGGATCAGCTCTCGCGGTGCGACCCGCGCGGCCTCACGGAGGTAGGCCGCGTTCTTGTAGGTCACCGGACCGGAAAAAGACATGAAATATCCGGCATCGACGCACTGCTTCGCCATCCCGGCGTCACCGGAGAAGCTGTGGAACACCACGACCTCGGGAGCGCCCTCCTCGGCCAGCACCCGCAGCACGTCGTCGTGGGCCTCGCGATCGTGGATCACCAGGGCCTTGCCGGTCCGCTTGGCGATCTCGATGTGCGCGCGGAAGCTGGCGTGCTGGTCGTCCTTTGACGCCCAGTCTCGGTAGTAGTCGAGCCCGGTCTCCCCCACCGCCCTGACGTGCGGCAGGCGGGCCAGCCGCTCGATCTCGGCGAGGGTCTCCGGCGTCGAGGCGTGCGCCTCGTTGGGGTGGATGGCCACCCCGGCGTAGACGTCCGCGTGGAGGGCGGCCGTCTCGGCGTTCCAGCGCGAGGACGGCAGGTCGTAGCCGATGGTGACGAGCCGCGTCACGCCGACGGCGCGGGCCTCGTCGAGGATGCCCTCGACGCTCGCCCGAGCCGCCTGCGCGGCCTGGGCCACCGGGTCACCGGAGGACGCCTGGCGGTTGCCCACCATGATGTCCAGGTGGCAGTGGCTGTCGAACACCTCTGCTGGCAGGGGCTTGGGCGCGGCGGGAAGGCTCGGCGTGCTCACGGCGTCCAACCTACCGAGAAGCGGGCACGGCCCGCGCCCACCGAGCGGCCCCTACGGCCCTCGTCCACGAGACCCGCCCTACTCGCCCAGGCGGGCCAGCTCCTCTTCGACGATCTTCGGGTCGAGCTTGACGAAGAGCGGGGTCGGCGGGGCGAGCGGGGAGCCCACCCGGATCGGGGACGACTCCCAGCGCGCGGCGCCCTCGTAGGAGCCGGTGATGATCGGGTAGGTCCGGCCGTCGTCGTCGGTGACCTCGTGGATCTCCGGCATTCCCGACCAGACCCCGGTGCCGCCGAGCATCGCGTAGATCTTGTTGGAGGAGTTGGGCAGGACCGGGGTGAGCAGCGTCTTGGCGTCGTCCACGACCTGCAGGGCGACGTGCAGGATGGTCTTCACCCGCTCGGGGTTGTCCTTGATCTTCCAGGGCTCCTGCTCGGCCAGGTATCGGTTGGCCTCGCGGATGACCTCGAACGCCTCGTTCGTCGCGTTCTTGAAGCGGCAGTGCTGGAACTCGACGGCGACCTTCGGGAAGGCCTCGCGGCTGCGCTCCAGCATCGCGCGGTCGGCGTCGGTGAGGTCGCCCGCCTCGGGGATGACCCCGAAGTTCTTGGCGGCCATCGAGATCGAGCGGTTCACCAGGTTGCCCCAGGCCGCCACCAGCTCGCCGTTGTTGCGGTTGAGGAACTCCGACCAGGTGAAGTCGGTGTCCTGGTTCTCCGGGCCCGCCACGGCGATGTAGTAGCGCAGCGCGTCGGCGTCGTAGCGCTCCAGGAAGTCACGAACGTAGATGACCACCTGACGGGAGGAGGAGAACTTGCGCCCCTCCATCGTGAGGAACTCGCTGGAGACGACCTCGGAGGGAAGGTTCAGCGCGCCGAGCGCACCCGGCTCGCCGTCGCGGGCACCCCGGCCGTTGTAGCCGAGCAGCATCGCCGGCCAGATCTCCGCGTGGAAGACGATGTTGTCCTTGCCCATGAAGTAGTAACTCAGGGCCTCGGGGTCCTGCCACCACCGGCGCCAGGCGTCGGGGTCGCCGGAGCGGCGGGCCCACTCGATGGACGCGCTGAGATAGCCGATCACCGCGTCGAACCAGACGTAGAGCCGCTTGTTGGTCTGGTCGCTCCACCCCTCCAGCGGGATCGGCACGCCCCAGTCGAGGTCGCGGCTGATCGCGCGGGGCTGCATGTCGCCGAGCATGTTGAGGGCGAACTTCAGCACGTTGGGCCGCCAGTCGCCCTCCTTGGAGCGCAGCCACGACGCCAGGACCTCGGCGAACGCGGGAAGGTCGAGCATGAAGTGCTCGGTCTCCACGAAGTCCGGCGTCTCGCCGTTGACCTTGCTCACCGGGTTGATCAGCTGGATCGGGTCGAGCTGGTTGCCGCAGTTGTCGCACTGGTCGCCACGGGCGCTCTCGTAACCGCAGATCGGGCAGGTGCCCTCGATGTAGCGGTCGGGCAGGGTGCGCCCGGTGGAGGGCGAGATGGCGCCCATCGTGGTCTGGGGGAAGATATAGCCGTTGTCGTGGAGTCCCTTGAAGATCTGCTGGGTGACCGCGTAGTGGTTTTCCGTGGTGGTCCGGGTGAACAGGTCGTAGGAGAGCCCCAGGGCCTGGAGGTCCTCGACGATCACCCTGTTGTAGCGGTCGGCGAGCTCGCGGGCGGTGAGGCCCTCCTTGTCGGCCTGAACCTGGATCGGGGTGCCGTGCTCGTCGGTCCCGCTCACCATGAGGACCTTGTTGCCCGCCATCCGCTGGTAGCGGCTGAAGACGTCGGACGGCACGCCGAATCCGGAGACGTGCCCGATGTGGCGGGGGCCGTTGGCATAGGGCCAGGCGACCGCGGTCAGGATGTGCTGGGACATGGTGCAAGCCTAAGGGACGCGGCCGCGGTCCTTGGTGCCGTCATGCCTCTTGGAGGCCTCCGCTTTCCCGAAGTCGCCGCCACCGCGGAGCCCGCGCCCTCCCGAACCGCCGTGACGTTCGAGACAGCCGCTCCCCCCGAACCGCCATGACGTCCGGGACGGCCGTTCTCCCGAACCGCCGTGACGTTCAAGGCAGCCGCTCCCCCCGAACCGCCATGACGTCCGGGACGGCCGTTCTCCCGGGGCGCCGTGGCGTCCGGGACGGCCACGGCGGCACCGGCGCGGCCGACCCTCACCGGAGGTGTCGGCCGGTTCGGCTCAGGGCAGCCGCGGCGACACCGGGGTGGCACCCTCGGCCGGGGTGGTCGGTTCGCCCGCGGCCGCGCGGCTGACGGCCTCGGCGGCCTCCTCGGCGGCGGAGGCGGCCACGTCGATGGGCGTCTCCCTCGTACGGCGGATGCCCAGGATGCTGATGAACAGCGACGCGAAGATCGTCTGGAAGCTCACGATCAGCGCGGTGGCCGAGGGCACGACGATGCGCAGCGACTCCGAGGGGATCAGCGGGCCGAAGCTGCGCGTCTGCCAGTGGACCAGTGAGGCGACCAGGCCGCCCAGACCCCCCAGGGCGAGCAGGCCGCCGACGATCAGGCCCTTCTCCAGGCTCACGATGTCGACGAGCTTGCGCACCCTCCTGTCTTCGGGAAGGAAGCCCTCCTCCGCCGCGTACACCTTGGTGAACAGGGCGAACAGGGACGCCTGGAAGCCGATCACCACCATGGCCGAGGCGCCGACCAGGGTGTCGACGTCGAAGGCGAGCTTGCCGATGTAGACGGGGCCGAAGGTGAGGGCGGCGCCCGCGACCAGGCCGATCGTCATCATGACCAGGCCGGGGATGAAGAACAGCCAGCGCGGGCTGTAGAGCAGCAGGAAGCGCAGGTGGCGCCAGCCGTCGCGCCAAGAGCGCAGGTGCGGCGGGCGGGAGCGGCCGTCGGGCGACAGCGTGGTGGGCACCTCGCGCACGTCCAGCCCGGACAGCGTCGAGCGGACCACCATCTCGCTGGCGAACTCCATGCCGCCGGTCTGCAGGCCGAGCTTGAGGATGGAGTCGCGCCGGAAGCCGCGCAGGCCGCAGTGGAAGTCGCCGATCGCGCTGGGGAAGAACAGCCGGCCGATGAAGGAGAGCACCGGGTTGCCCAGGTAGCGGTGCAGCGGGGGCATGGCGCCCGGCGCGATACCGCCCTTGAAGCGGTTGCCCATCACCAGGTCGGCACCGTCACGGAGCTGCTCGACGAACGGCAGCAGGGCGGTGAAGTCGTAGGAGTCGTCGGCGTCGCCCATGATGACGTAGCGACCGCGCGCCGCGCGGATCCCCCCCATCAGCGCGTTGCCGTACCCCTTCGCGTCGACGTGCACGACGCGGGCCCCGGCCTCCCTGGCGAGTTGCTGTGAGCCGTCCGTGCTGCCGTTGTCGGCGATCAGGACTTCCCCGTCGATTCCGTGCTCCCGCATGCAGGCGAGCGCCTTGCGTACGCAGGTCTCCACGGTCTCCGCCTCGTTCAAGCAAGGCATGACCACGGTCAGTTCCACGTCTCAACCCTTCACTCACGGCACAGGCCAATCTCACCATGATGCCCTCTGCAGTCCCCTGCCCGGGTCAACTCCCTGAAACGACTGGCATCCTGTAGTGCATGGTGACCGTCGCCGACCGCCCTAGCCCGGACGTGCCTCCGCCCGACCGGGTCGCTCGCCTATGGGCGTTTCTCTGTCGGCATCGTGTCTTCGTGGCCGCCCTGGCGCTGGCGTTCGTGCTGCGTGTGGTCACCATGCTCGGGTACGGCCCCGCCCAGTGGTTCAACGACTCCTACGAGTATGTCTCCGGGGCGGTGAACCCCGACCGTCCCAGTGCCCTGAGGCCGAACGGTTACTCCTTTCTGCTCCTGTTGATGCGGCCGCTGCAGAGTTTCGCGCTGGTGGCCTTCGTCCAGCACCTGATGGGCCTGGGCGTCGCGGTGCTGATCTACTCCCTGCTGCGGGTGAGGTTCGGGCTGCCCGGCTGGGGTGCGACGCTCGCCGCGGTGCCGGTGCTGTTCGACGCGTACCAGATCCAGCTCGAACACCTGATCATGTCCGACGCGATGTTCATGCTGCTCGTCGTGGGTGTGATCACGCTGGTGCTCTGGCACCGGCGGATGTCCTGGCGGCTCGGTGCGGTGGTCGGGCTGCTGCTCGCCCTCACCGCGCTCACCCGGTCGATCGGCCTGCCGATCCTCGTGCTGGTCGTGATCTACCTGATGGTGAAGCGCACGGCCTGGAAGACGATCGCGGCCATGGTGGTCGCGTGCGCGCTCCCCGTGACCGGATACATGGCCTGGTTCGCGTCCGCGCACGGCAACTTCGCGATGACCAACAGCGACGGCGCGATCCTCTACATGCGGACGGCGCTGTTCGCCGACTGCCGGAAAATGAAGGTCGATCCTCGCGAGGAGCTGGAGCTGGCGCTGCTGTGCATCAGCACGCCGCCGGGCCAGCGCGGCTTCTCCGGCCAGAAATACCTCTGGTGGGCGCAGAACGGTCAGCGCTTCCACGCCTTCGGGGTGGGCAGCACGTTCACCCCAGAGACGAACAAGACCGCGGGCGCGTTCGCCCAGCGGGCCATCCTGTCCCAGCCGCTCGACTATCTCAGCCTGGTGGCCGGTGACTTCTTCCGCGCCTTCCACTGGGGCCGGCCGCGTTTCCCCGACTTCAACACCTACCGGCAGTACGAGTTCCTGCCGGAGAACAAGATCCTTCCCGCCTGGTCGTCGTACCGGGGCAGCACCGACACCGACGCGCAGAAGTACGATCCGGGCCTGCGGACGGCGCAGATCCAGGGCAAGCTGCGCGTGATCGGCACCGATGTCACCGATCCGTGGGCCGGTTTCCTGCAGGCGTACCAGCGGGTCGTCCGGCTGCCGGGCATCGTGCTCGGCGGGCTGCTCCTGGTCGGACTGGTCGGGGTGGCGGTGCGCTGGCGGAAGCTGGGCGGGCCGGTGCTGTTGCCGTGGCTCGCCTCGCTCGGCCTCATCCTGGCACCGGCGGCGACGGCCGAGTTCGACTATCGCTACCTGCTGCCCGCGGTTCCGCTGGCGTGCATGGCGGCGGCGATCTCGCTGCGCCACGGGTTCTCGGGACCCGTCACCGCCGCGCCCGCCGCCGTCGCCCCCGGCAGCGTCACCCCCGACGGCGTCACATCCGACGGCGTCACATCCGGCGTCACATCCGGCGCCGCATCGGATGCCCTGGGCGATGCCACCACGGGCGGCGGTGTCACAGGCGGTGTCGCAGACGGTGTCGCGAACGGTGTCGCAGACGGTGTCGCGAACGGTGTCACAGGCGAGCCGGCCGAGAGCGGTCTCGGTACGGGCGGCCCGGTCACGATCATCCCCGATCCCGCCGCGTTGCCCGGTCCCGTCACACCTGATCCCGTCACACCCAGCTCCGGAACAGCATCCGTGCCCACCACTCGGAGTGCGAAATGAGCTCGGCGCTGAGCACCGGGTAGAGCCATCCGAAGTTGATCAGCGCGAGGAGCGTGAAGGCCCCGACGACCGCGGCCCCCACCGCCCTGCGGTTGGGCGCGGCGTCCGCCTTTCCGATGATCAGCCCGGCGGCCAGGGTGAGCGCGAGGATCATGAAGGGGACCATCGGGATCATGTAGAAGAGATACATGGTCCGGCCGTCGGCGATCGCCCAGTAGAACCAGGGGAGCCAGCCGGCGGCGTAGCCGACGAGCACGGCTCCGGCCCGCCAGTCGCGGGTGGCGACGTACCAGGCGATCATCGCGATGAGAGCGACCAGGCCCCCGTACCAGATGACCGGGGTGCCCACCCCGAGCACCGCCTCGGCGCAGCTGTCGGCGCCGCATCCGGTCTTGTCCGGCGGATAGTGGAACGCCACGGGGCGTAGCAGCAGCGGCCAGGTCCAGGGGTCGGATTCGTAGTTGTGCGGGGTCGCCAGGCCGGTGTGGAAGCCGAGCACCTGGAAGTGGTAGCTCAGCCAGGAGCGCAGCGAGTCGAAGACGAAGAAGGCCGGCCCGTGCGAGGTCGCCTGGCCCCAGTTGCGGCCCCAGCCCAGCGGGGAGGCGAACCAGCCCGCCCACGAGACGACGTAGGTGACCGCGGGCAGCAGGCCCATCACCAGCACGACGCCGGTCAGGTCCCGGTTCAGCGCTCCGGCGTACGGTCTGCGCAGGCCGATGGCTCGGCGGGCTCCGGCGTCCCACAGCAGTGACATGACCGCGAAGGCGATGAGGAAGAAGACGCCCGA
>NZ_JBEZEL010000011.1:171822-342036 GCF_040648855.1 Streptosporangium sp. NPDC049078 | reverse complement strand
CCTTCTACCGGAGCTCCGCTCCTTCGTTCATGCCCCGTTCACTCTGTGAGACGCCCTTGCGCCGCAGCTCCAGGCTCTAACTACCCGGCCTTGGGCGCTCCCCCTTGAATGTGGACACCTTGGAGACTGGATCTTGAGGTCCAGGGGAAGAGATGTCCCTAATGGTGATGAAGAACTACCCGCCCGAGTTCAAGGCCGACGCGGTGGCGCTGGTGTTGTCGAGGCCGGATCGGACGATCACGTCGATCGCGCGGGACCTGGGCGTCAGCCTCGAGACGCTGCGGCTTTGGGTACGCGCCGCGCAGGCCCGGGGCAAGGGCGGGCAAGCGGCCGGGGCGACGGCGCCACCGCCGACCCCGCCGACAAGGTCACCCTCGACGAGTCGATCAATATGGCCTTCCTCGTCGTGCTTGAGTCGATGGCTCCGGCCGAGCGCGTCGCGTTCATCCTGCACGACGTCTTCCGCTACTCCTTCGCCGAAGTGGCCGACATCGTCGGCCGGACCCCGGCGGCCTACCGTCAGCTGGCCTACTCGGCCCGCCTCCGCATCCGCGCGGCGCAGCCCACCGCCACCTCGACGGCCCGCCACGCCGGCATCGTCAAGGACTTCAAGCATGCATGGCAGGCCATGGACATCGACGCCCTCATCGGCCTGCTCGCCCCCGACGCCACCCTCGTCGCCGACGGCGGCGGCGTCGCCGGTGCCGCGCTGCGCCCGATCGACGGCGCCGAGCGGATCGTGCGCGCACTGCTCAATCTCGCCGGCAGGCTGTCCAACCTGACGATTCTGGAGCGTACGGTCAACGGTCAGCCCGGTCTGGTGGTCCAGCAGGACGGCGTCATCGTGACGGTCGCGGCGTTCGACGTCGAGGGCGACCAGATCAAGCGCATCTGGGGGGTACGCAATCCCGACAAGCTCCGTCCGTGGACGGCGGCGCCCGAGCGAGCGGCCGGCAGGTGATGGCCTTCGCGGGGGTCGTCCGAATGGGTCGACTGGTTCAACAACCAGCGGCTTCATAGCGCGATCGAAACATTTCCTTCAGCGAGGACGAAGCCATCTACCACGCTCAGCACCCCGACCGGGCGCCGGCAGTCAAGTAACAAAGCCACTATCGAACCACGTGCGGGCGTACTTGACGTGAAACGGCACGTCGTCGCGGTGGAGGTCGCATTCCTCGATGTGCCGGCGGTCCCTGCCTGCCGTGGTCGTCCGACGCCGCTCCGCCCGTCTGGGTCGGCCTGGGCGGGTGATGCGGCGGGCAGCAGGCGGCCGGCACCGGCGGTAAGAACCCCACGTGACCTGGTAATTCCCGTCCCTATGGTCGCTTTGATGCTTGCGGAGTGCTGACAAGGACGAGACTTTCATCCAGGGCTGGCACAGCTTTCGTCGGCTCACGCAAAGGTTCGGGGGCAATTAAGGCTATCTTTCGCCGGGACTGGCAGTTAATGTCTGCATTCGAGACCCGGACATCTGTGATATATGGTCTCGTCCCCCCCAGTTCACACCATCCCCCCACATTTCACAACGAGGTGAACCTTTGTCTGTGCTGCCCTCGTCTCGTCGGAGCGCTCAACCAGGCCCGACGCTGGGCCTCGCCGGCGCGCTGACCATCCATTCGGGCTTCGCCTCTCCCGCGAGTGCGGTCACCCCCGCCCCGAACGGGGCCGTGCCCCACGCGTCCACAGCGACCGGAGTAAGGAGGATCAAGTGAGATTGCGACAGCAAAGGTCGCGCCACCGGCTGATCCGGAAGGGGAGAGGTGTCGCGGGCCTGGCCCTGGGCGCGCTTCTCTCCGTCTCGTTGGCAGCGACGCCCTCGCACGCTGCCGACGAGCAGCTCAACGAGGGGCTGGTGCACCACTTCGCCCTCGACGAGACCAGTGGGACGACGCTGGTCAACTCGGGTAGCGCGGGCTCGGCGGCGAACGCCACGCTCGTCAATCCGGAGAAGGCGACCTTGACCGGCAACGGAGTCAGGTTCAACCCCGACTCCTACGCGAGCGCCCTCGACGGTGCGTACGTGGCGCTGCCGAAGGACATCACCGCCGGCATGTCGAACCTCACGGTCGACTATGACGTGTGGATCGACCCGGCGAACGTCGGCGAGCACCAGATGTGGGGCTTCGGCAGGAAGTCCGGCTCGTGCGACGTCGACACCGGCGCCCAGGGCTCCATCTTCGCGTCGAACACCCAGCGGTTCCGCGTCGCGGTGGGCTCGGCGAACCTCCAGCAGAACCGGGTCCGCATGACCGAGGGAGCCTGGACGCACGTCACCTACACCCAGTCCCTGAACGCGAACGGCACGAGCTGGACCGGCACGCTTTACCTCGACGGCGTGCAGCACGCGACGTCAACGAGCCTGACCACGCCGCCGTCGGTGAACACCGCGGGGACCAACTGTAACTTCCTCGCTCGCTCGCAGACGTCGGGCCACTACTCATTCCGCGGAACGCTCCGGGACTTCCGGGTCTACGACAGGGCAGTGAGCCTCGAAGAGACACTCGCCCTGGCGAAAAAGACCGTCTCCAATGGCGTTAGCGCCGACGCCGCCGCCATCGACCTCGGCCTGACCAGTGCGATCGTACGCGACATCGTTCTGCCCAAGGTGGGCTCCGTGGCGGGCTCGGCCATCACGTGGACGAGTTCGGACCCGTCGGTCGTCGAGGTCTACACCCCGCCGGCCGTCCCCAGCGCACGCAAGGTCGCGGTGACCGGCAAGATCACCCGACCCGCGCAGGGGCAGCCCGACGCGACGGCCACGCTCACGGCGACCGTCCGCAAGGGCGCCCAAGAGGTCACCACACGGGATATCCCCATTGTGGTGAAGGCCAAGTTCGACGACGCGCAGGCGGTCGACCGTGACGCGTTCGACCTGGCCCTGTACGCCACCGACGACGTGCGCGGAAACATCAACCTTCCGGCCGGCGGCGAGTTCGGATCCACGATCACCTGGAAGTCGACCACCGACCTCGTCACCCCGACGGGTAAGGTGACCCGCCCGGCCTTCGGCCGTGCGGATGTCACCGCCACCCTGACGGCGACCATCACCAAGGGTTCGGCCTCGAAGACGAAGTCGTTCCCGGTGACCATCACCGCGAAGCCCCGTTCCGAGAAGCACGAGCGGTACTTCATGGGGTACTTCAAGGGCGAGGGGATCGCCGACGGCGAGCAGATCATGTTCGCGACGTCCAACGGAAACACCGCTCTGGACTGGACCGGTCTGACCGGGGGCTGGCCGTCGCTCGTCTCCCAGCTGGGCGACCAGGGGCTTCGTGACCCGCACATCGTCCGCTCGCCCGACGGCGACACGTTCTACATGATCGCCACCGACCTGAACTGGTACGACCAGGGCGGATACGCGATCAACGACACCCAGTACATCGAGGTGTTCGAGTCGCACGACCTGGTGAACTGGACTCCTCAGCGGCACGTGAAGGTCGCGCCCGACAACGCGGGCAACGCCTTCGCACCCGAGTCGCTGTGGGTCGAGGAGATCGGCGCCTACGCCGTGTTCTGGGCGCAGTCGCTGTGGAACGACCCCGTGAACCGCACCGGTCAGGGGAACGCGCAGATGTGGTACGCCACGACGCGCGACTTCCAGACGTTCTCCGCTCCCAAGGTCTGGCAGGACCCGGCCCCGCTGTCGCGGATCGACACGACCGCGATCCGGGTCGGTGACCACTACTACCGTGTGACCAAGAACGAGGCCGGCAACCAGGGTTCGGACATCTTCTCGGAGAAGCACACCGACTTCCTGGACAGCAACATCAACAACTGGACGTTGCTCGCTCCGGCTCTGGGGCGCACGACGTGGGTCGCCAACCAGGGGTACGAGGGGCCGGTCATCTTCAAGGCCAACCCCGGTGACACCTCCTGCCCCGGCCAGTTCTACCTCTGGGGTGACCGGTACACCAACGGTGGCGGGTACCAGGCCGCGTGCCACGAGAACATCGAGGCTCCGACCTGGAACGCCAAGCCGCTCACGATGACCAACGCGGGCGTCGTCCGTCCGCGTCACGGCACCGTGATCCCGCTCACCGTCCGTGAGTGGAACGACATCCGCGAGATCCCGAACAGCGACGTCACGACCACCACCAAGGTGGCCGTCGAGCCGTACGCGAGCGGGGCCCAGACGACCACGGCCACCGCCACCGTCGAGGCCGCTGACGGGTTCGAGACCGGCGGTCAGGTGCGGTTCAGCGTCGGCTCATGGTCGGAGCTCGCCCACCTGAAGGACGGCGCGGCCACGGTCACGCTGCCGGAGGGTCTGCCTGCGGGTACCCGGACGGTCAAGGCCGAGTACCTCGGCTTCGACTATCTGAAGGCGTCGGAAGCTGCGGCGTCGTTCACGGTGCCGGACGCTCCGGAGCTCGCGCTGACCGTGACCGCCACCGCCCGCTGCGTGGGCACCACGGCGTACGTGGCCGTGACCGCGGTCAACGACGCCGCCGTGCCGGCGAACGTGACGCTGACCACCCCCTACGGTTCGAAGGCCGTGGCCGACGTCGCCCCAGGCAAGCAGGCCTACCAGTCCTTCAGCACCAGGGCCGGGCAGATCGCCACGGGCAGTGCGACCGTGACGGCGACCGCGACGATCGATGGCCGGCAGGTCACCTCGACCTACAACCCCTCCCACACCGCCATCAACTGCGCCTAACCCGACCGGCCACGGCGCATTCCCGCTACTGAACCGGGGCCGGTCGCGTACCGGTCGGCCCCGCCCCCATAGATCGATGTCGCATGAAGACCCGGTGACCGGAACAATCCACACCGATCACCGGGTCGCGACGATCCTGCGCTGACCTTTATGACTCACGGGGTGATCGGTTTCGGCCGACGAAGGTTTCGGGCTGATCGTCGTTTACCGGGCGTGAGTTCTTGGAGCAAGGTCGTCCTCCTTGCTCTTACGTTGATATGGCTGCTGGGGACTCCGTACTTGTTCCTGATGGACTGTCAGCCTCCTTTGGCAGCCCCTCCGACAGCAAGCGCGCTGCGTGGTTCTTGACGGCCACGGGCATCGTCATGGTCGGCGCACCCGCGATCGCGGCATTCATCGCATGGGCCACCCGACGAAGGACCGCGACCTGGTTCTTCACCATCGCCGCGTTGCTCTGCGGGGTACTCGTCTCGGCTGTCATGACCATCGGGAACCACGCGAATCCCCCCGCCCAGCCCCGCGACCCTTTGCCCTCCTACCACTGCATCGAGCGCAGCGGCGGAGACAACGACTGCCCCGGCGGATAACCGCGACCGAATCACACGCGGGTCAGGTAAACGGATAGACGTCCTGCAGCTCATGCCGATCCGCCGGCAACAGCACCTCCACCGCCGCCAACGCCTTCCCCGCAGCGTCCCGTACCGCCCCGTACACCACGAGCAGCGGCGCACTCTTAGGCATGCCGAGCTGTTTGGCTTCCTCGGCCGCCGGCATGCGCGCGGTGATCTGCTCCACCACGTGATCGAACCGCACCCCCTTACGGGACTGCAGATGCTCGCGAAGACCCTGCTCTAGTGGTTGTTCTTGGGTCAGCGCGGTGCCTTCGGCAATGTCCAGCGGCACCCAGGTCGACACGACCTCGGTCGGCTCACCGCCTTTGCCGATCACCCGGCGCCGCAGGAACGCTTTACTCCCGGGCGACAGGTCGAGCAGGGCGGCGATCCGGTTGGGTACCGCCACGGCTCCGGCGTGCACCACTTCATCGGGAGAGGCGGTTTCCGGGGCGGTCAGGTAGGCCTGTCCGGGGCGGGGTTGTTCGGCCCCGGCGACGGCGGGACGGCCCCGCACGAAGCGGCCCTTGCCCTGCTGTGATTCCACCCAGCCTTGTTCCCGCAGCACCCGAAGCGCCGCCACCACGGTGGGCCGGGAGACACCGAACTCGTTGATCAGCTGGTTCTCGCTGGGCAGCATCGAACCCGGCGGGTAGTCCCCGACCTCGATCCGTCGTTGCTCGGTCAACTTGCGCCGCCGCTCGTCATGATCCACTTGTCGAGGCATGCCCGTTTCCTACCTGTTCGTGCTGCGCTTCGGCGTTGCGGTCTCGGCAATCATCTGATCCTGCCCGTTCTCGGTGTGCAGATAGATCAGCGCGGCCCGCATGGTCAAGGGCGGCGCTCCGCGCCGCCGTACCCCACGCACTCGCCGACCTCTGCAGCACGACGATCGCCATGCTGTGGCTGGTCTCGCACGGGGTTGGGGCCGATCGCCGAGCCAGTGCTTCGTTCCTAATGACGGTGCGGGCGCGTTCCCCGGTCCACCAATCATCGTGACAGCAGACGCGCTCAACCCAAGGCATACATATGGAAGAGGGATCACAACCTTCCCGGAGCGCGACCAGGTAAGCCGCCATTGTCCCGGCAGCGTCCATTGACGATGTACGTGCAGCTGCTGGTCGCATCGTCGCACTTGCCATTGACCGTGCGTGTACAGCGCGGCGATCGCTGGGTGGGAGTGTTGTTCGGCCGGTCAGGCTCAATAACGGCCTCGTCACCCATTCCGCCTTTTACCTGTGCCCTGTAGCGGTCCGAGCCAGCGCGATAGAAGGATCCGCCGACAGCCTTCTTACCCACCGCAGGGACATGATCATCATAAGGGATGTGGTACCAGGTGAAGCCGTCGTCCTCGTCATCACATCTGCTGTCAGAGGCACGGATCCGCGTCTCTGCTTTCACGCACACCTCGAACCGGGCCTCGTCGGAGAGGGCGACCTCTGGGCCAACGCCTCCGCGATTACGCGCGAGAGAGGTCACGCTGTAGCCCGGATCTTCAAACGTCCCCCCTTTGGCTTTCCTACCGGTGGCGGGAATTTTCGTTTCCCATGACAAGAAATACCAGGCAAAACCGAGTTCAGCATCATCGCATGGGCGGTAGGCGACGCGGATCCGCGTGCGCTTCTTGACGCAGATCAGAATGGCAGAAAAATCCTCTTCGAGGTCCCCGAGATCCTCCGCATCCGTGACGTCCTCCGGCTCCGCAACCGTCTCCTCCGGAAACGAGGACGTTGAGCGATCGGACATGCAGCCAGCGAGCAGAGCAACGGTGAGGATCACTAGCAGCGGCCGAAGAAGAGTAGGGAACAAATGCCCTCGAATCTCAGGGGGAAATTTTTATGTGATCAACGAGGGGGACCGGCTTCAAGTTCCGGAGCAATGAAACTAGACGTTCTCCGTGCCCGTTGCGTGCCCGCCAGAAGGGTGACTAAGAGGGACTCACAGGGAATCATGGGTACTCGGAGCGCTCCCCCGCAGGTCAGCGTCCTCCCAGTTCAGCGGCCAGGCGTGATAGAGACTTCCCAAGCCGATAGCGCATGAACTGTAGGAACGAAGTTGTCGGACCTCCCTGTCATGATCACCGTGATATGGCCCTCGCGGAAGGCACATGGACAGATGAGCGGTGCGACGGCGGCGACCTACGAATGGCTCTACCGGGAGTTCACCGACGATGAAGACAGCACTTGGCTCTATGCGGGCTTCGTGCAGAGCATGTCTCCCGAAGAAGCCCTGCAACGGATCAACGTCACCCCAGGTACTCCGTGCGAATCCGGATTCGGCGTCGCGGCCTATGCCGCCCGCGGTGGAACCGTCCTGATCGAACACGGCTGGGCGGGGATCATCTTCCACAAGGTTGGACTGCTATCTGCAGGAACAGCAGCAGCTGCGGTATGCGCGACCCTCAATAGCGATGGTTTCGCCTACTGCGTCGACGGCCAGCTGATCACTGCTTTTGGCCTGTACGGCTATTGTTTCCGGGATGGTGGTGACCCTGACCGGCTCCAGGTCGACGTCGGCGACCTCGGCCTGCCTGTCGACGACGAGAAGCCGCAATTCGCCGGCAACCCCGTCTCCAGCGCTCTCGCCCTTGCCGAACGAGCCACCGGTGTCCACCTATCCCGTGCCCGGTACGCCGGTCTCGCTCTAGTCGGATCAACTGATCACCTCGATCCTTATCGGTGAGGAAACCGCACCTTACGAAGATCCGGAACATGCACGGAATGGTCTCGGCCAGCCTTGACCGGCGGGCCGAAAGAGCCCAGGTCACTACACCATACGACTCATAGGACGCCTTCCACTTTTAATCCGCAGGTTTTGAGTTCGAGCCGTGCTGCAGCGCGGGCAGATTCCGGGCAGCGGAATTCGGATATGACATCGTGGACGGATCAGCCAACGACGCCACTCATGAGCGGCCCTTTGACGATCTCCGGAGTCAGCACCACGCCGGTCAATCGTGCTGCGAGGAGAAGTGCTCCAGACGCGGACGACGGTGCCTCAGCACCTGTTCCGGGTACGTCGTCGGGATCAAGGCCCGCCTGCCTCATCAAGTCGTTGAGTCGATCGGGATCACTTCCGTGCCGCCATTGGGGAATCTTGGGATTGAAGTACGTGACCAACTCCCCGTCCACCGCGTAGACGAAGTCGTCGGATGCGTAGTCGTGCCGCAGCACCGCCACGGTCCCGGCCGAGAGGGCCTGTGCCTTGTCGGCTTCCGTGCACGTCCACCCGCTCTCCTCGATGAGCACAGTCCAGTCGCCCACTCTTCCCGCAAGCACCGTCTCAGGAAAGAGGGCATCGTCTATCAACTCGTCATAGGTGAGTGGCCGGATGCTCTCCTGGTCGGCACCCAGTCGGCGAAGTGCCTGTACCTCGCTGACTCCACGCACGAAGGTCAGGCACCACAGATCGCCCAGCTCGTCGTCTTCGGCCAGCCAGGCAACATCGGCGTAGGTAAACGCCATCCGCAACACCTCATCTGTTGATCGTCGTGCCATTAGCGTGCCGTTAAGAGGGGCAACGAGGGATCAACCGCGGTCACTCACGACCGGCCCGAAGCCTAGGTCAGCCGCACAACAAGGCGTGCTCCATACGATTCCCAAGCTGACAGCGCGGGTTCGATTCCCGTCACCCGATCCATCACTAAGGCCGGTCACAGCACGTCAGGGGTGACTGGAAAGACGTAGTCCACGCCCGGCATGTCATCAAGAGCACTTTTCAGCGTCTCGGCTGCGCTGGGAGCATCAGTCTTGACATAGAGGGCCTCCTGATCGACCGGACCTGAAATGAAACCGCACAGACGGTCAGGGCAGTAGGAGGCGCTGATCTTCGTCGCGAAGGCACTATCCTCGTAATAGATCTTGTCGACATCCACTGCCTGCCGAATTTTCTCGGCAATAATCTCTATATCCTTCTTCCCCGCCGCACGAGCTCCTTCCCTTCCAAGCTGGAGAACGGGGGAACTCAGGCCAGTCAACATGACCCGCACGTCCGCCTTGCCCGCCCAGAAATTAACGGGCAACCGCACCAGACCCACGGAAACCGGCGACTTCGCCACCTCCTTCGCGATCTTCGGAATGTCACTCACATCACGAGCGGTTCCCACAAAATGCGCCTGGACGCCGCAGACATTGCGCGTCATCAGCGGCTCTCCCTCCATCTGCACCTTGCTGTAGGCCTTGAGGTTCTCGATCTCCGGCAAGGCGCGAAGGAACTTCTCGACAACTGGCTGGGTCTCCGGCGTTAGCCCTTCCGCCGAGCACTGCAGAACCATGAACCCACGCTGCTCAGGCCAGGGGCCGTCCGGTGGGGGAAGGACACTTTGCGAGCGCATCCCGGAGAACCAGACAGCACCTGCTCCACCGATGGTGAGAAGCACGGCCATGGCCACTACGACTGTCCGCATCCGTAAACGCGGCTCGGATACACCTACACGAGGGATCACTTCAACTGCTGGTTCGTCGTTCGACAGGGACACGTCGATGACCATCCCGTACAGCCGGTTCGTGCGTCAAGATCAGGGCTTGTGACATACCTGCCCCTGGCGGAGCAACACAAAAGACGCCTCCCCCGTACCAAGCAGCCATGATCAACGTTCCAGATGTGAGCTTCCCAAGCTGACAGCGCGAGTTCGATTCCCGTCACCCGCTCCACACTTGTTAGGCCAGGTCAGCCAAGCACTTTTGGTAGAAGCGTGAACGCCGGCACATGCTGAGGTCGGATCAAAGTGAAGTCACGTCGGTCCAGCGTCGCGATCTGAGTAACGTTCAGGCGCTCTGCGATGGCGACCACGGACACGTCAGCCGGGTCGAGTCGGGCATCTCGGTAAGTACGGACGAGCTCTGCCATTCGTCGCACATCGGCTGGCACCAGATCGACCAGTTCAAACTCTTCAACCGCCAGATCAAGAAACCGCGCATGCACGCGAGACCCCATATGCCTGTTAATGGTCCACCCCGCCTCGATCAGGATGGTCGAAGGCAGCAGGAGCGGCCCCTCCAACTCTTCGAGAAGACGCACGCATGAGGCATGGTGCTTGTCATCTCGATCGACAACAGCGATCAAGGGGCCAGTGTCCAGGAGCGTGAAAGTCACGTTGACCGATTGAACCGCTCCGCCAGCAGATCTTCGACCCGTTCCGACAGATCCCCCTCACCGGAGGCACCGATCCCCGCGATCGACAACCGCCGACGCCGAACCGGCTCGTCGGTCTCTTCGTCCACGGTCTCAGCCAACTCCGGATCCGTCTTCACCAGACGCAGCAGACGACGCGCCTGGTCCGGAGAAAGGCGATCGACCAGATGGTGGAGCTCCTCGTGCGCGTGCCCGGCAGTCATACCTCTGAGTCTACGTAAGCGTCTGTGCTCACCCCAGCCCAACCGCCGCATCAACGGTGTCTTGACATCAAGACTTCGTGCCAGATCCGTACCAGAATAGGCGGGGAACCGAGGTCACTCACGAGGACTCACGGTCACTCGACCGCCTTGACCTGCACCCCTGTTTTCCCAGCTCAGAGCGACAAGATCAGTAGATGATTCCCAAGCTGACAGCGCGGGTTCGATTCCCGTCACCCGCTCCACACTCAAAGGCCCAGCTCAGAGATGATTCCCGATCTGGGCCCTGTTTTCAGCGTCGTTCGGCTCGACTGCTCCCACTTCGGTGATCTACGGCTCCGGAAATACCCCAGAAGATCAGCTCGCCTCACGCAGGGGTTGGAACTGAACGCTCAGCCGCATCTCCAGAGCCTCCGCGAGCCGCTCCAGCATCGGAATCGTCGGCATCGTCCCGCCTGCCTCGAACCGCGCCACCGCAGGCTGCTTCAACCCAGCGCGCTCGGCCAGCTCACTCTGGGTCAGACCGAGCTGCTCACGGCGCAGCCGTACCGCTTCACCCAGCTCGAACCGGATCCTGGCGGCCTCGTACGCCGCTCCGGCCCCCGGACGGCTCATGATCTCGGCCCGCTTGGCACCCCAGCTCTTGCGCTCACCCATACCGCTCACTCCTCATCCGCCGTGTGAGCCTCGGCGATACACCGCTGCATGGCCCGCCACGCCCGCTCGATCTCAGCGGACTCGCGCATCCGCTGCTTGCGGAACACCGTCAGCATGATGATCCGCCGGCCCGGTGCGATCCAGTAGGTGATCCGTACCGCCTCCCGGTCGAGATGGAAACGCAGCTCACGTAACTTGCCGCGGAGCTGACGAGTGTAAGGCTCATCCAGCAGGACACCACGCTCGGCCAGCAGGTCGACATAGAACGCCGCCGTCTCCTGCCCCTCCTGATCAAGCGTGTCGAACCACTCATCGACCTCTGACTCCAGCTCCACCTCTCCCCAATTCATAACACGGACGTTATAGCGACGGCAAGTATCACGCCCTGGAAACACTCCTGTTCTTCCTGTCGAGAAAGGTCCGCACCGGGACGATCCCCAGCACACTCCGCCCCAAGGGCAGTCGTCCGGCTTCCCACGCAACGTTGATCACGTGCCAGACCCGTGCCAGAACAGGCGGGGAACACCAGTTGAGGTTCCCCCTTAGCTCGGACACCGGCGGTGTGTCATCAGGTTCAGTAGGCGCGGCTCTGGCGGACTCCGCCCCGCCATATCTCCACGATTACCTGGGAGCGGCGATGTCCGTGAGCGGGTCGCCCTCCACCAGCACCAGGTCGCCCCGGAGCCCGGGCTCCGCCGCCCCTTTCAGGAGAGATCTCGCAGCCAGGAGGCGATGGCCGCCCCGATTTGATCGGGGGCGTCTTCTTGAACCATGTGGCCACCCGTGATCGTGATGTGTGCCTGATTCGGCCACGACCGGGCGATGGCCCGGTGTGCTTCAAACATCGTTCCTGGAACCGCCTCGATGAACAGCTTGGGAACCGAAGACTCAGCGAGCCATTCCGCATAACGCGTGACGACATCGTGAACATCGCGTGGTTCGCCCGCAACGGGAACCTCGCGCGGCCAGGTCAGCGTCGGTCTGCGTGACTCGCCGGGTTCCGTGTAGGGACGACGGTAGACGGCCATCTCCGCCTCCGACAGCCCTCGCAGCACCTCTGCAGGCAAGACATCATCGACGAAGAAGTTTTGATCGAGGACCATCTCTTCACCCGCAGTGGAGCGGATCGCCTGGAAGAGCGCAACCGCAGGCTCCGGCCAGTCGCTCCACGAGGGGATCGGAGCCACGAACGCCTCCATATAGGCGATACCCCGGAGTGCGGAAGGCTGACGGTACGCCCAATCGAAACCCAGGGCCGAACCCCAGTCCTGCAGCACCATGACCACCCGCTCACGTACGCCTAGGGCCTGAAGGAACGCATCGAGATAGCGGCGATGCTCGACGAAGCGGTATGAGCCCGGCCCGCTGACCGGAAGTTTCGCGGAATCGCCCATCCCGATCAGGTCCGGGGCGATGCAGCGCCCTTTGTCCGCCAGATACGGGATTACATTCCGCCACACGTACGACGAAGTCGGGTTGCCATGAAGAAAGACGATCGGGTCACCTTCCCCCTCCTCGACGTATGCCATTTCAAGCCCGTCGATCTCAATACGACGCTTCCGATATCGTTCCTCAGTCGAGATCATGACTCTCCTCATTTCCGCGGGTTCTTGCTTCGGTCGGAGATTCTGCAGCACGACCCGGGTCTTGCCACAAGCCCCCCGGTGCGTCATAGTGTGCGACCGCTGTCAGCCTTGGCCTCACAAGGACCCGGCGACCTTCGAGGCACTGTTCCAGGCCGCGGTCGGCACGGCCCGCCGCTTCGTGTGGGTCGGTCGGCCCTCGGAGTAGGCTCACGGGCGCACCGTCGAGCGATGGCGACCCCGAGAGGAAGACACCGTCCGTGCATGACTACGACGGCCCGACCTGGGGGCCGCTTCCCGTCCGCCCGGCGGCACTGCGCTGGCTGTTGCTTCTCCCCCTGACCCTGGTGTTCCTGCCGCTGTGGTGGGTGGTGTGGGTCGTCCTCGCGATCTGCTTCCACTGCGTGGCGCCGGTGGCCCAGCTGATCGTCGACATGGTGCCGCGTGCCGAGAACGGCGCGATACGAATGCTGGACGCCACATTGGGCCAGATACCGTTCGTCCCGCTCTGGTGCGTGACCCCGGTGGCGCTGGTGCGGGAGGGCGACACGGCGTACTACCAAGCGCGCGTGGACCGGCGCATCGAGAAGCAGACCCGACGCGTGGAGACCTCCCAGTACCGTCGCGAGTATCACCGCGACCTGGAACTCGGCGCACACTACTTCCGGGGTGCCGGCGCCGGTTACGCCCTGCGCGTCGCCTCGGAGCAGGGCTGGAACCTCCACACGGTGTTGCGCTCGCACCCCCGGCGTCGGCTCCGGCTGCGTCACAACGGCCGGCCACGACCGGACCTCAGGGCAGGATGACCTGCCCGCCTTCACCGATCGGCTCTTCGAGCCGGTGAAGTATCGGTTCGGTGTTTCCGCCGAGACGGTGACCGCCGGCGTGGCCACGACATGCTCCTGGCGGCCGGCCTGGAGCATGTCGAGGCGGGCCGCGTCCCGCCGCGACCTCAGCTGCGCGCGCGGATCAGCATGACCAGCCCGGCGATGAACGACCCGAGCAGGACCGGCGACAGGACCGCGAGGCCGCCCCACACGACGATGCCGAAATAGCCGAGCGCGGACGAACTGTGTGTCGGGTCGGCATCAGCGGCTGCGAACAGCCCCAGACCGAGGATGACACCGACCACCGTGATCGCGATCGGCGTCCACAGGAGCACGTGAGCCCACACACGGTACCTCCGGCTGTAGGCCCGCCGGGTCGGCCGCACGTTCGGCTGTGGGGGATAGTCGGCGAGTTCGCTCATGCCGTATTTGTACCAGCCCGCGTACCCTGTTCCGCAGGGTCGGCCGTGGCGTGTAGAGGTTCGGCGTGTGGTGATCCAGGCAACGAGGAGGAGAAGGTGTTCACGCGGGAGGGCATCCGCGACCTTCTCGACAGCCGCCACCCCGGCGAGGAGATCGCCGACATCCTTCGGTTCACCGGCCCGGCTGACCAGGCGACGTCGCAGGAACGTCTTGCTCTTCGGGGTGATGCCCAGCAGGACGGCGACCCGGTTGGGCACGGCCGGCACCGCCGCTTCCAGCACCTCGCCATCGGAGGCACTCTCGGGACCGGCCAGGTACGCCTGTCCTGGGCGAGGCTGTTCCGTCGAGGTTCATCCCGGACGGCTACGTACGAAGCGCCCCCTGCCCTGCTGGGAGTCATCCAGCCCTGTTCGCGTAGCACGCGCAGTGCCGCGGCCACGGTTGACCGGGTGATGCTCTCCAGCATCCTCCGTACTGGAGGGCACCGCCCCGTCGCGCCCGCCTATCGACCGGCATAGTCGGCCAGAACCTTGGCCGCACCCGTCACATCGTTGAGACGAAGAGTCTTTTGGCCTTGCTTTCATTCAGTCGCCTGGCTGGTTCTTCGAGCTGTTCCCGCATGCCCTGTCGCGACCGAATGAGCTTGTGGTCGCTCAGATTGTTTGATATCCGACCGATATCGGCCACGAGGTGCTGCTGCATTTGGCATTTGATTTAACCGAATTGGCGACCCAAGGGCCGTAAACCGTGGTGTAGCTACCGCCACTGTTCTGGCAGAAGAGCACGACCTGCGTCTGAGTCACTCCGGTACCGCTGCACAGCGCCCAGCCAGTGCCGCCGACAATGCCGATCTGCGCGCTGGTGCTGCAGGTCGCGGCCTGGGCTGAGGCGGTCGGTGACATTAGAGTTGTCGCGGCGGTGATCGCGGCGATCGCGGCCACCGAAACACCGAACTTCTTGATACGGCTCATTAGTCATCTCTTTCGGGTCGATGTTTGCCTCTCGATGGTAGTCACAGCCTTGGCGGATATCCATAGGGAATGGTATGCAATTTGAGTGAGCGGTTTACGGCTGGCCATAGGGCCGCAGTTTGAAGTCCAAAACAGGATGGTCGCTGATGGCGGCTAATCCCTGAAAAGGACTGCGGGCGATCGACGATCCGGTACCTCGTTCCCATGAGGGGGCGTGCATACACATGCTCTATCTCTTTGCCCGCCGCATCGATGGGATGCTCATCCCATGAGTGAACAAAAAGATCCTGCAGCACGTCAGGGGAAGACGACTGACGGCACCCAACCGGTGGACGGGTGGGGCAACGCGGTGCTTGCCCTGAGTGCAGCGGTTCCCGTCCTTGGCTTCATCATCGAAGAAGAGCTCACCACCAACGCTCTCCTTGGAACGCTCATCTTCGCGACCGTCGGAGTCGGGCTACGTATCGAGGCGGCGATCAAGAGTCGTAGATGACATGCCACTCCTGTGCCGGTACAACCAGGGAACAGGGGAGAATCACGGGGACTCACGGACACGGGAAGACCGTTCTCTCACCCGCATCGCAGCAGTTCAGGGAGCCGTATACCTAAATCTTTCAAAGCTGAGAGAAATCGGCGGATCAAGCAGACCTCCAACGCCGTTCGGGCGGTAGTTCACCCACCGGCGCGACGGTGTGCGTCCCGCTGCCTGTGCAGCTCCACACGGCGATCCTGTCTTCCGGTTCGGCGTGCAAGCCCCGGTTGTGCACCGGACAGACGGGCCACGCCCTCCAGAGCACCTCCATGACCACTTCCTGGGTGGCGTCGGCCACGGCCCCGAGCGGCTCAGCCCTGGGACTGATGCCGTTGCCCTGGCAGATGCCCTCGAACTCCACCCATGCCATGCCCATGCTGTCCCGGTCAGGGACGATCATCCGAAGAGTTCCGGTGATCCCCGAAGCGCGGACGTCCCGCTCCACGTCCTTCAGTGCCTCCTCCAACGACACCAACAGACTCGGCTCCAGAGCGAAGCTCGGTATGAAGCCGATCCCGCCGAGAAGGGCCTCCCCCAGCCGGGCAAGGTCGGCGGCCGTCAACTCGGTAGCGAGACGTTCGAGGAGTTCCCGCGTGACAGGAGTGGACACACCCCAGTCCTCCATCAGGCAGGCCAGCTCGATGAGGGGGTCGGCGTCGAGACCACCGTCGCGCAACGCCGTGTAGATGCGGACGCCCAACTCGTCGACGGCCCGGCGGAGCTCGTCGGCCTGCTCGTAGGGATGCATGCCGCAGTGTCTCCTACCTCGAAGACCCCGGTAAACGAGATTTCACCCGTCATCGATGGACGTTCGAGGGCATGGCCGCGTTCGACATCGACCGCCGCTCCCTCACCGACCTTGTCGATCGAACCGCGGACCTCGACCGTGTCATCCGACGGCACTATCGCCGCGAAGCTCTGGCCGAGGAATTCCACACGTGATGCATCACAGCCCGCAGATCCTTTACGACACATCGCTCCGGGCTATCCGACTAACAGCTCCCTGAGGTCTTACCAGTCTCCGGAGAAGGGTTCTTCGGAATCAGCAGCCACCATGCTGCGATAAGGCACCCCATCATGGGAATCACAAACATCGCGCCTAGATCAGGCGACCAGCCCATCACCTTCTGGCCCAACACCAGGAGAAATACGAAGGCCGCCCTCAGCAACACCCCCCACCCGTAGCGACGAGGCTCGTAACGATCACGCCGGTAAACAGGAAGCAAAGGAGGAAGCCGATTGGCCGTCAGCGCGTAGACACCTATCGCGAGGTTGAAAAATCCCAGTGTCAGTACTAATCCCTGAAGTACCGCAAGACTCATTCAGGTCAACTCCTCCGTCATCTGGAAGGGATCATCCCATGAGCACAGCCTGCCGAACCGTTCTCCTGGGTTACCAAGGCGATGCCGCGGCGCTCCCGCTATCCGGGCATGCAGCTTGGGACGGTCCCGAACGGCGGATTCGGAGCCGAGCACCGCACCCAACCACCCCGCCGCGCTGGGACCGCAGCACCGCCCAAGTATCGTCTCCGCGATCTTTTCACTTCGGTTGGTCTCATTCGTAATCGCGCAATCGAGGCGATCGACGAGCCGCTACTTCGTTCCTGATGAGCGTGCCTCGGCTCGGCCGGGAGGGCGCCGGCCCTGTTCGGCAGGGAAGCTTTCCCCTTGATCCACTATACGGTGACTCCCATGACCATCCCGTGCGCTTTCCGAGCCGCCGAAGCCGATGACCTGGACTTTCTCGAAAAAATGTTGGTGGAGGCGGTCAACTGGCTCCCGGAAAGAAACCTCTCTCGGGAACGGATCCTCTCCGATCCTGGACTCGCACATTATGTGGTCGGCTGGCCCCGACCCGATGACCTTGGTGTGATCGCGGTAGGTGCGGACAAACAACCGCTTGGCGCGGCATGGTTGCGACGATTCACCGCCGAGGACCCGGGCTACGGCTATGTGGCGGACGACGTTCCCGAGCTGACAGTCGGTGTGCTCGCGGGGTGGCGCGGTCGCGGGATCGGACGGGCTCTACTGCGCGAGCTCATCCAGGTGGCAGGCAAGCGTGGAATCAGCCGGATATCTCTCAGCGTCGAGCGGGCTAACCGTGCGGCCATGCTGTACACCGACGAAGGATTCACCATCGTCAAGCAGTTCGAGGACTCGGACACGATGCTTTTCGAGGTGAGGTAGCGGTGGTGAAGGCCGGATTTCACCTGCCATCGATACCGTTACACGCCGCCGTTCTCCCCACCCTGTCAGCTCGACGCTCCATCCGTCGGCGGGCAGGCAGTGGTGATCCACGATCCGGTGGAACTCGCCGCCGCCCTCATGCGCTCGGGTTTCGTGAGGCGATCCTTTCCAGGAGAGAGCCCTTCCCCCGCACCCCGGGCGGCTCAGAGCTTGACGACGGTGACGCGTCCGCCACACAGTCCTCCGGGGCGGAGGTGAGAACCGTGACGGGGCCGGGGGCATCAAGGTCGATGGTCAGGTCTGCTTCAGGAACCCGCCGTCCACGGCGAAGTCCGCGCCGGTCGTGCTGGCCGAGCGAGGTGAGGCGAGCAGGGCGATCACGTCGGCGATCTCCTGGGGTTCGACCAGACGGCCGGTCGACAGCTTCATCATTTCCGGTGCCACCTGGTCGATGACGCTGTCGCGGTCCGTTCCGACCTGGGCGGCGAGGATGTCGGCCGCTCCGCCGCTCTCCGTCCACCATGCCGTGCGCACCGGCCCCGGGGAGATGGTGTTCACCCGGATGCCCTGGGGCGCGAACTCCTCGGAGAGAGCCTTGGTCAGGTTGTTGAGACCCGCCTTGGCCGCGCTGTAGTCGACGTTCATGGGAGCGGGCAGGCGGGCGCTGCCCGAGGAGACGTTGACGATCGAGCCTCCGCCTCGGGCGAGCATCGGCGGGATGGCCGCCCGAATGGTACGCACGACCGAGAACAGGTTGAACTCGAACATCACCCGCCAGTCTTCGTCGGTGGGGGCCAGGAACGAGAAGCGCGGCAGGGCCACGCCGGGCGGCGGTCCGCCGGCGTTGTTCACCAGGATGTCGAGCCCGCCGAACTCCGACACGGCCTGTTCCACGATCCTCGCGGGAGCCTCAGGGTCCATCAGGTCCACCTGAACATGGATCAGGTCACCGCCGAGCGCCTCCAACTCGGGGGTGCTCTTCCGCGAAGCCGCCACGACGCGTACGCCTTCGGCGAGGAGGGTGCGAGTGACGGCCAGGCCGATGCCCTTGGAAGCACCGGTGACGACCGCGACCCGACCGGAAAGCTGGAGATCCATATCGTCTTCCCTCGTTTTGGTTTCCATCCGACAAAGCGGATGGTTCTCGTCGCCGAACACGTTACGAGTGGTCATGTGACGAGGGACGGCGTAATTCGGACGAGCAATTCCGGCGGAAATCAGACGCGGCATTCACATGTATTCGCGCGTGCTTTACGAGCAGACGCATGCCCCATCGTCCGGAGACCACCCCGAGTGCGGCCCCCGGGAGTCGTTGGCGACGAACCGCGAGAGCCGCTCCCGCTCATTTCCAAGGCCATCGGCCGAACTTGCTCAGTCCCGCGGTTTGCGCCAGACGATGCTGTAGCGAAACAGAAGGTGACGGCGATACCGGGAACCGGGCAGGATATCGGCGGCCAAGGCTCGCATCTGCGGGTATGTCACCGGCGGTGGCCACACTATGGGGGACGGATGTTCCCAGTGCCCCTTCACGGCGCGGTGGAAGGCGCCGACGGCGACACCGGCCAGGTCGCGCGGCAGGTCGTTGGGCATGACGCTACGGGCGAGGCCGACGACGGCCAGGACACCGCCGGGGCGCAGCAGCTCGCGCATGCGGGCCAACCCGGCGGCGGCGTCCATGTGGTGCAGGGTGGCCACGGACGCGATGACATCGAAAGAGGCGGGCTCGAAGGGGTGGGTGAGGAAGTCACCGAGGATGTAGTCGACGTCGTCGGGGTGCTCGCGGGCCTGGTCGAGGCCGGCCGCGTGGAGGTCGATCGCGGTGACGCGCGGCACGGTCCGCCGCAGTTCGCGGGCGAGCATGCCCTCACCGCAACCGACGTCGAGGGCACGCCGGGCACCGTCAGGGATCGCGCGCAGGATGCGGGGGTGGTGATGGATGTTGTGGTTCCATCGCCTGCGGCTCTTCACGGTCATGTGTTCATCCTGTCGAACAGCCGTCGACGGATCCGCTGAGACGAGACGATTCCAGAGCGGCGCCGTTGATCGTGCCTTCGTGGAAGCGGTCGTGATTCAGGGCGAGGTGGGCTCGTTCGGAGGGCTCGTCCGGTCGCGGGCCGCGATGGCCAGGGCGATGAAATCGCGGAAGCGCGCGAACTCCGCCTGATCCATCTTCAGCCTCACCCCGCCCACCACCTGGCCGTCGTCCCGCCTGGCGCCGAGCCGGACCTTGAACCCGTCGCCGTGCGGCTGGACGTCCACCCCGAGAAACGCCACGTGGTAGCGGCTGCTCTCGGACAGGCCCCGGTGAAAGATTTCGAGGGTCCTGCCGTCCTGCACCAGGATGTGATCGCCGACCTGAAACTCCGCCGCCATAGCTCCCACTTCGAAACCGGGTAGACCACCGGATGGACAACAGTGCCCCGACTGTCCCACACGGTCGATGGCTCATGCCGGGTTCGTGGCGTACGTATCGGCTCGTCCTCGACGGGCTCGGGGGCCCAGGGGCGACTTCGGCTAACCGCGCGGGGCGTACATGATGACCAGCACGCCGAGTATGCATATGGCGGCCCCGATGACGTCCCAGCGATCGGGCTGGAACCTGTCCACCACCATGCCCCATCCCAGCGAGCCCGCGACGAACACGCCGCCGTAGGCGGCGAGGATGCGGCCGAAGTTGGCATCCGGCTGGAAGGTGGCCACGAGCCCGTACAGGCCCAGGGCGATGAATCCGGCGCCGATCCACAACAACCCACGCTGTTCTCGCACGCCCTGCCAGACCAACCAGGCCCCGCCGATCTCGGCGAGCGCGGCCACCACGAACAGGAGAAGAGAACGTGCGACAGTCACGACTGCGAATGTAGAGGATCGCCTTCGGCTCCTCGGCGCCCCCCTTCGCCCTGGCGGGAGGCGGCATGTCGCCCCCCGTCCGGGTCGGAGAACGGCAGCGGGCAGCGCGAACTTTCCGCGCACGCCACCAGGTCGTCGCATCCGGCGTCCATCGCCTGGATGAGCGTCTCGCGGATCGTCCCGAGGTCTGCGATCTTCTGTTCCACCTCGGCGAGCTTGGCCGTCGCCCGTGCCCGCAGACCGCCGTCCGGTCTGCCGTGACGGTGGGCGGTCGCCTCGACCAGGTCGGCCACCTCCTCCAGGGTGAAGCCCAGCCGTTGCGCCACCTTGATCACGCGCAGGACGGTCACGGTCTCCGGTGGATAGAGCCGGTGCCCTCCGTTGCTGCGCCGCGGCTCGCGCAGCAGGCCCCGCCGGTGGTAGTAGCGCAGCGTCTGGGTGTTGACCCCGGCCGCTTCCGCGACCTCTCCGGTGCGGAGCCATTCCCCGTTCACGACGTGACCGTCCGGGGAGACATCTCGGTCGCCCGGACCACCAGGCCGTCGAGCACCTTCGTGTGGACCTCGGGGACCTCGACGTCCACGGCCAGTCCCTCACGGCCGGGAGTGAGGGTGAAGGCGAAGAAGGCGCAGCAACCCGTCTCCCGGGCCGTCAGGTCACGCGCGGTCTCCTCCACCCGTGCTCCGGCATCGAGCGTGAGCCGTAGGTGAGTCGGCCCCACCCGTTCCAGTCCTCGCAGGGCGGAGGCGAACAGTTCGTCGAACTCCGCCACCCTCAGCGGTCGTTCCTCGGTCGGAAGCGTGCATTCGGCCGGTGCCCATTCCATGAGCCCTCCACGTATCGGGAGCGATCCCTACCGATCCGACGGTAAGCCTGTACCCCGGTACAGGATGCAACCCCGAACGGGCGCCCCTTCCCCACCGCCCACCCCGGGAGGCCGCGTGCTACTCTCGGCGCCCCCGATCGACCGATCATGAAGATGTCGAGAACGGGGGCGGTGTCACCGTTCGCCGCACCGACACGAGGAGGGCGGAACATGACCGTCGTGAGGGACGTCGAGGCCCGCGGCACGCAGCACTGTGAGACGACGGCGCTGGGAGTGCTGCTGCGGCACGAAGGGCTCGATCTCTCCGAGCCGATGCTGTTCGGGCTGGGCTCAGGCCTGTCCTTCATCTACTGGGACAGCAAGGCCATGGCGTTCCCCTTCCTCGGAGGCCGCGTCAAGCCTTTCGAACTCACCAGGAACCTGGCCGCCAGGCTGGGACTGACGTTGACGGTCGAGGAGACCACCTCGGCGCGCAAGGCGTGGGAGAACGTGGCCGCCCCCATCGACGCCGGTCGTCCGGTCGGCCTCCAGCTCGACTGCTACCACCTGGACTATTTCCGGTCCAAGGTGCACTTCGGCGGTCATGTCGTCGCGATGTACGGCTACGACGAGCACGACGCCTATCTCGTGGACACCGACCAGCAGGGAGGAGCGGTGCGCAACAGCCGGGCCGGCCTCGCCAGGGCGCGTGCCGAACGCGGCCCGATGACCGCCAGGAACCGATCCTTCACCGTCACCGCCCCGGCTCATCCGCTCTCCTGGCAGGAGCAGATCATCCCCGCCGTCAGGGACTGCGCCGACGCCTTTCTCTCCGCCCCCATCTCGAACGTGGGGCATCGCGGTATCGAGAAGGCCGGCAAAAAGGTGCCCGGATGGCTGCTACGGGCCGGGGAGCCGAAGCAGGATCTGCCGCAGGCCGCCCTTCTCATGGAGAAGGGCGGCACCGGCGGCGCCCTGTTTCGCGCCCTTTATCGCGACTTCCTCGACGAATGCACCCGGCTGATCGACAACGACGACCTCCGCACCGGTCACCGGCTGTACGCCGAGGCCGCCGTCCTGTGGACGGACGTGGCAACCTTGATCACGAAGGCCGGAGAGAGCGGCGACGTGGAACACCTCAGGCAGGCCGGCGCCATCCTCCACGATCTTTCGCGCATCGAGAAGGACGCCATGCGGGTGCTGCGTCGGCTGTAGCCGGAAACGGCTCATGGCGCACCTGCGGGAAACGGTCCTCGGCATACCCGGCAGGGCCCCGGCACGTCGAGGATCCACGGTGCTCATCGGCCTGCTCATCGGCCTGCTCGTAGGATGCATGCCGCAGTGTCCGGACTACTGAAAAAGCTCGGACCGGTCCGATCGCGATCACGAACCTGTGTACAACCGCTCCAGCCCCACCAACTGCACCCGTCCACCGCTGCGCGCCGCCGCGTCCTGCAACGCCGGCATGAACCCCATCCCGCTGAACAGCAGCAGCCGCCCCGGCGCCTCGCCCTTGGCCGCGAGGAGCGCCGCCACCCGCTCAAGCCTCTCCAGGTGCCCAAGCCCTACAACGTCCCCCCACTTGGCCTCCCCAATGGCCAGTAGTGCGCCGTCAGGACTGTGGACAGCGACATCCACCTCATGGCCTGTACGGCTGGTGACATCGTGAACAACCCCCGACTGGACACTTCCCGCCATATCACCCAGCGTCTCCTCGGACGCGAAGTCTTCACACCACACCCGACACATTCGCTCGTACACCGGCCCCGCGACGTTACTGCGAAAGCGAGGCTGAGCGGCACGCCAGATCCGCTCGGTACGCCCCTCCCGCGCCCTTTCCAGCTGCGCCCAGTAGGGGCGCATGATCGCGTGATAGAAGCGGACGAGCGGCTCGGTGATCCGGTACTCGGAGCGGTTCCGGCGGAAGGCGTCCGGGTCGGCCACGAGGAGGCCGGCGTCCTCCAGAACGGTCAGGTGATGAGAAATGTCGACGGCTTTGCGCTCGATTCTGCTCGCGATACCACTGCGGGTCGCATTGCCCTCGGCGACCGCGGCCAGAACCGTGTGATAAAGGCCGGTGTCGCGCAGCGCCGGGTCCTCGGCGAGCAGGAAACGCACCTCGCGGAAAAGAGGGCTGGCCGGGTTGAGAACGTACTCCACGACCCAGCGGTCGAAGTCGGCCAGACCCGCCGGGGCGATCCCGGCCAGATATTCGGTGCGGTAGGCGGGGGTGCCGCCGACGACGAAGTAGACCAGGGCCGCCAGTCGAGGCTCGGCCGTCAGCCCCCAGAACTCGGCGGCCAGCCGGAAGTTGAAGGTGGGCACCACCAGTTCCAACCCGGCCCGCCCGCGCAGCGGCGCCTGCCCGGAGAGCAGGCCGCCCATGAAGGAGATCGACGACCCGCACAGCAGCAGACGCGACCGTGACGCCCCCCGCTGCTTGCGGCGCGGCGACAGAGCCTTCTGGATGACCGAAGGCAGGTCCTTGGCATCACGCACCAGGTAGGGGAACTCGTCGAGAACGACGGGAACGGTCCGTTCATCCCCCAAGGAGAGCAGGCCGTCGATTCCCTCCTCCCAGTTTTCGAACCTGACCCGTCCCGGTGTCCCGGTGAACGCGGAGACGGCCTCCCCGAGTTGGCGCAGCGCCTCCGCCCTGGGCACGGCCTCGGTGGCGGCGTAGTAGAAACCACCGGTCGCCTCACAGACGGCTTCCAGCAGGAACGTCTTGCCCTGCCGGCGTCGTCCGGAGACCACCCCGAGTGTGGCCCCCCGGGAGTCGTTGGCGACGAACCGCGAGAGCTGCTCCCACTCCCACTCGCGGTCGAACATGTCCGACGGCCGCGGCAGTGACATCTTGACCTTCTCTTTTTAGGAGTACAGTACTTAAAAGTGTACTCCTAAAAACGCGTGCGCACGAGCATCATGCGGTTGACACACTTCCCAAGCCGACAGGCGCGGGTTCGATTCGGCACACCCGGCGGCAGGCCCTTCGCGACTCCGTCCCCGACATCGCTCGTCCTCCCGTGGGAGGACGAGCGATGTCGCCGCACAGCGCGACAGGGGAAAAGCCTTCGCGGCGAATCGCACCCACTTCCCACACACCTGAATTCAAAAAAGAATACAACAATGGCCCGGCGGGCATATCTCGCCAACCGACAGATAATGTCCGATATGCATTGATGTGGGAACTCGACTTTATTTACAATAAGGAAGGTTCTTCCGTTCGTCCTGGCGGAGTTTTCCGCGGGGTCCCGGCGGAGTTCGATTTCCAAGGCATGGAGAGTGGCATGACGGCTTCATCCGGCACCCGCGGCGGGCTCGACCTGAGCGGGCGGGCCTGCATCGTCACCGGAGCCGCGCGGGGCATCGGGGCGGCCGAGGCCCGGCTGCTGGCGCGGCGCGGAGCGGCGGTGCTGTGCGCGGACCTCGCGGACAGCGGGCCGCTGGCCGAGGAGATCCGGGACGCGGGCGGCACCGCCGTGGCCTGGCGGGGGGACCTCGCGGAGAAGGGCGCGGCCGAGGACGTGCTGGAGGCGGCGGAGGGGTTCGGGGTGCCGGTGTCGGTACTGGTGAACAACGCCGGGATCGTCAGGGACCGGATGGTCTTCAATCTGGACGACGACGACTGGGAGGCGGTGCTCGCGGTCAACCTGACCGCGCCCTTCCGGCTGTGCCGGGCGCTCGCCCGACACTGGCGGGCGAACCCCGGGGGCGGGCGCCGGATCGTGAACACGAGCAGCGAGTCGGGCCTGTACGGCAACGCGGGGCAGGGCAACTACGCGGCGGCCAAGGCCGGGCTGGCCTCGCTCACCCTGACCATGGCGGCCGAGCTGGGCCGGTACGGGGTGTGCGTCAACGCGATCGCGCCTCGGGCGCGGACCCCGATGAGCGAGGCGGCGTTCGGCGGCCTGCCCGACGGCGCGCTGCCCGCCGAACGAATCGCGACCGTGGTGGCCTGGCTCGCCGGTCCCGAGAGCGAGGACGTGACGGGACAGGTCTTCGTCGTCGCCGGGAACACGGTGCGTCGGATGCGAACCTGGTCGCCGGTGCGCACGGCCCCGCAACCGGCCGACTGGTCGGCGGAGTCCGCCGCACGGTTCCGCGACGAGCTGTTCGCGGGGGACGAGACCCGGTACGTGCCCGCTCCGATCGGCGCCCTGTTCACCGAGGGGACCGGCGAAGGGCTCGGCTGAGCAGGCACGGACCGAGAGGACCAGGCCCCCGGCTGAGCAGGCACGGACCAAGGGATCTCCGCCGCCGGTCGTACGGACACGGACCGGGAGATCTCCCCCCGACGCGCCCGCCCTGTCCCGGCAGGCCGGCGCGGGCGGACGGCGGGAGAGGTCAGGTCCCATCTCGGCCGGGGTCGGCCGTGCCGGGGATGAGGGAACTGCGGACCTCGTCCTCGATCAGCTTCCAGATGTGGTCCACGTACCGGGTGAACTTCTCACCGCGTTTGGTATGCAGGTCACGCGGGCGGGGGATGTCGATCGTGATCTCCTCCCTCACCCGCCCGGGGTGTGCGGCCATCACGATCACCCGGTCGGCGAGCAGCACGGCCTCGTCGAGCTGATGAGTGATGAACACCACGGTCTTGCGGTGCCGGGTCCAGATGTCCAGCAGCTCGGTCTGCATCACCTCCCGGGTCTGCGCGTCCAGCGCGGCGAACGGCTCGTCCATCAGCAGCACGGTCGGGTCGACCGCCAGGGCACGCGCCAGGTTGACCCGCTGGCGCATCCCCCCGGACAGCTCGTGCGGGTAGTGGTCCTCGAAGCCGCGCAGGCCGACCAGCTCGACGCACTCGCGGCTGCGCGCGTCCGTGGCGGCCGAGCGGGAACCTCGCAAGTCGAGGCCGAACCTGACATTGGCCAGTACGGTCCGCCAGGGGTAGAGCGAGTCCTGTTGGAACACCACGGCCATGTCCCCCCGGCGGGGGTCGGGTGGGCGGCCGGAGACCCGGACCTCCCCGGCCGCCGGCGCGATCAGGCCGTCGATGGTCTTGAGCAGCGTGGTCTTGCCGCAGCCGCTGGCGCCGACCACGCAGACGAACTCGCCGTCCCGTACGGTGAGGCCGACGTTCTCGAGGACCGGTGTGTACGCGCCGGCCCGCTCGTAGCCGACCGACAGCCCGTCGATCTCCAGTAGCGGGGCCCCGGACCGCGAGGGGGGCGGGGGGTCGTCGGCGGGGCGACGGCGCGGATACCGGAACATCAGGTCCTCCTCTCGGTCATGGCTGTCCTGAGGCCGGCGGGGGTGAGGGCGGGAAGGAGCGGGCGTCGACCGCGGCGAGCGATTCCAGGGCGAGCCCGTGCGCCAGGCCGAACTGCAGCTCGCGCCGGATCAGCATCGTCAGGCAGGCGCGGGTGTAGCGCAGGGTGAGGGTGGTGTTGCCCGCGAGCTGCCGGGCGAGCTCCCAGGCGCGCTCCAGCAGCCGCTCCCGCGGCAGCACCTCGGCGACCAGGCCGAGTTCCAGCGCCTCGTGGGCACCGATGGTCCGGCCGGTGAGCAGAAAGTGCCTCGCCCTGTTCATCCCGAGCAGCCAGGGCCAGACGATGTGCACGCCGTCGCCCGGCACCACCCCGGCGACCACGTGCTGGTGGTCGGCGAAGGCGGCCGTCTCGGAGGCGAGCACGATGTCGGAGAGCAGCGCGAGCTCGGCGTGCTCGGTGGCGGGGCCGTTCACCGCGGCGATCACCGGGACCTCGATGTCGAGCAGGTCGAAGAGCATGTGCCGCCCCTCGTGCGCGATCCGGTCCCAGCCCAGCGGGGTGGTGTTGCGCCGCTCGAAGGCCATCTCGGTCAGGAAGTCGGGGCCGGTGCCGGTCAGGATGACCACCCGGTTGTCGGGGTCCGTGGCGATCTGCCGGAACGCCTCCGGCAGTTCGCGGTGTGCCCGCTCGCTCCACTTCAGCGATCCGCCGTCGGTGTGCAGCGAGACCTGCAGGATGCCGTCGTGCCGTTCCATCGCGACGTCGGCGAACCGGTCGCGGTACTCATCGAACCCGCTCACCGGCCCGGCACCCCCGCCTCGCGGCTCTCCGGGCGGCGGCCGTCGGGTGCCCAGGGCCGGTAGCCCGGCTCCAGCGGCACCTGGAAGGTGGCCATCAGGGTGGTGAGGGCGCGCCAGATCGCGATCACGTAGCAGATCTCGACGACCTCGCCGTCGTTCGCCAGCCCCGAGCTCAGGTCGCCCAGGGTCTCCGGGGAGATCCGGTCGTCGCGCACCATCTCGTCCACCGCGCGCATCACGGCGCGCTCGACGGACCCGAACTCCGGGTGGTCCGCGCCCTCGCGGACGCCGAGCACGTCGGAGGGGCGCTTGCCCGGCAGGTCGACGTCGACCGTCGGGGAGTAGTGGTGTGCCCACAGGTACTCGGAGCCGGTGGCCCAGGCCACCCGCATGATCGCGAGTTCGCGCAGCCGAGTGGCCTCCGGGCGGACGGTGAGCCGCCCCTCCCACAGGATCCGGTCGTTGATCTCGTTCTCCACCCGGGCGGACTGCGGGGAGTTCATCAGCAGGCGGTAGAAGTGGATCCGCGACATCTCCTCGCGCATCCCCACCTCGACCGCGATCCGCGCGGCCTCCTCCACCGGGAGCATCGGAATGAGGCCCTGGGGTTCTTCGGTCGGCATGGCCGCCCCTTTCTGGTAGGCGTTCGGCCCGGACGGGATCACGGGCGGTCCTTCTTCCACGGCGCGGCACGATGTTCGAGCCATTCGAAGAGCTTCACGAGCAGCACACCCGTGACGGCGAAGATGAGCACCCCGGCGAGCAGGGCGTCGGTCTGGAAGTACTGCGAGGAGACGAGGATCCGGTAGCCGAGACCGCTCTGCGAGCCGAAGAGCTCGCCGACCACGACACCGATCAGCCCTCGTCCGATGCCCATCCGGATGCCCGCGATCAGGAACGAGATCGCGGTCGGGAACCGGACCTTGGTGAACAGCTGGAACCGGCTCGCGCCGAAGGACCGGGCCGCCTCCAGGAGCTGCGGGTCGGTCACCCGGATACCCGCGTCGGTGTTGATCGCGATCGGCAGCACCACCAGCATGAACACCAGCAGCACGGTCTTGGTTTCGCCGATGCCGAACCACAGGATGAACAGCGGCGCGAGCGCGACGATCGGGGTGGCGTAGAGCCCGTTGATCAGCGGGTCGATGTAGTCCTTGGCCCGGCGGCTCGTCCCCAGCAGCAGGCCGAGCAGGACGCCGCCCAGCAGGCCGGCCGCGAATCCCTTGGTGAACTCACCCGTGCTGACCAGCATGTCCTGCTGGAGCGTCCCGTTCTGCCACATCGTCACGATCGCGGCGGCGGTGCTGATCGGGCCGGCCAGGAAGAGCGGGTTGTCCACCACGTACTCGGCGGCGACGTGCCACACCAGGAGGAAGCCGAGGAAGCTGAGCGCGGCGCGGCGCCCGCGCGGTCCCGCGCCCTTCCCCGCCTGCCGGGCGCGCCACCTGGCCGGCCACCACCCCCCGCCCGGCCGCCGCCCCGCTTCCAGGGCGGCGGCCGGGCCGGTGCCGGACTCGCCGGAAACCAGGCGGCTCATGCGGGCTGCTGGCCTTCCGGGAGCAGGCCCTTGGGTCCCGGTCCGCTCTTCACCGAGTCGGGCAGTTCCTCGTACGCGGCCTTGACGTGGGAGTTGTCGACCAGACCGGCCACGTCGTCCGGCGCGGACGCCTCCAGTGAGCCGCCGGACTTCATCAGCGCGACCGTACGCGGGACCACGGTGGCGGCGATCGCGCCGTCGCGCGGGTAGGCGCCGGCGGTCACCCAGGTGTAGGAGGCCTCGGCGACGCTCCGCTCGACCTGCGCGTTCTTCGCCAGCAGGTCGATCGCCTTCTCCTTGTTGGCCGGGTCGTACAGGTAGGCGATCGAGGCCAGGTAACCCTTGAGGAAGGCGCGGGCGGCGTTGGGGTTCTCGCTCACCCAGGTCCGCATCGCGTTGATCCCGAAGAAGGACAGGTCCTGGTACTCGGGCACCTGCTGCAGGTCGTAGAGAATCTTGTAGCCCTGCTTCTCCAGCAGGGTGGAGGTGGGCGGGAGCACCGCGATGCACTTGATCTGCCCGGACTTCAGCGCGGCGAGCGCCGGCCCGGCGTTGAGGTTGACGTTGGTGAGCCTGTAGTCCTGGCCGAGCCTCAACTGCCCGCCGTGCTCCATCATCTTGGACAGGTAGAGCGCGTCGCCGATGCCCTCGGGGTTCTGCGCGCCACAGGTGGCGCCCTTGAGGTCGGCGAAGGAGGTCACCTCCGGCGGCACGACCAGATACTCGGGGTAGGACCGGTAGCCCTCGGCGACCGCGATGACCCGGGGGTCCTTCTGGTGGGCGAGGATCGCGGCGTCGTACACGGTGGAGGTGAACTGCACCGAACCACCGATCATGGCGGCGAGCGCGTTCGGGCTGGACTGCGAGTAGATCATCGAGACGTCGAGACCGTACTCGCGGAAGACACCGAACTCGACGCCGACCTGGATGGCCCAGTTGCCCGCGTTGGGGGTGACCCCGCTGAAGGTCACTTTTTGTGTCTCAAGGCTCGCCTCGGGTGCGGCCGAGCCGTCCTGGGGTGCGGGGGCGGCGGGTTCTTCTCCGGAGCCGCACGCCGCGACCGTCAGGAGCAGGCACAGGGCGGCCGCGGAGCGGAGGAGGGTGAGGGGGGCGCGCATGGGGGGCATCGAATCTCCTTGCCGGAATTCGGGATGCTGCGGTGCCCCGACCTCACCCCGGGTGCCGTTATCCCCGCCGTTACCAGGTGGGGGTGACGGGCAGGACGAGCGCCGAAGGGTGCTCGGCGTCGTGCAGGATCGTCTGCATCGCGACCCGCAGGTCCCGCTGCGAGGCGGCCGTGCCGTCGGCGGTGTTGGGATGCCTGTCGTACTTGGGGAACGAACCGCTGGAGACCTCCAGCCGGATCCGGTGTCCCGGCAGGAAGACGTTCCCGGTGGCGATCAGGTCCACCTCGACCCGGATCGGGCCGTCCCCCGCCGCCGTGACCTCCGCCGCGGTGATCCGCCGGATGCCGTCGCAGAGCAGGTACGCCCGGCCGTCGGGATGGACGTCCACCAGCTTGGCGGTCACGTCGGTGGCCGGGGCGGTGGTGCGCAGGTACAGCACGGCGTGCACCGGGCCGATCACCTCGACCGGCTCGCTCAGCGGGTCTCCGCTGTAGACCAGGACGTCGTCGCGGTCCTCGACCGCGCTCTGGTCCATCGGGCCGGAGTTGGCGGCCGGGTTGGGCAGGTAGACGGCGCCGCCTCGGGTGGGTACCGGGTGGCGCGGGTCGTACAGGAAGGCGTCGTGCGGCTCGTCGCCGCGCGGCGGCTCGGTGCTCAGCCGGCCGTCCCCGTGCCGGGAGTTGGCCGTCCCGCCGCCGCGCAGGTACCACTGGGTGGGGCGGGCGCGGGCGAGCGGCCATTCCTGCTCGTCGCGCCACTCGTCGGCGCCCATCACGAACACGCGCACCGGCGGCAGGTCGGGGCCCGGGCCGTCGGCGAGGTGCCGCCCGAACCAGGCGAGCTGGATCCCCTCCAGGTCCATCCCGACGGGGAAGCGCCGCTCAGGGCCGCAGGAGTCGCCGAACAGCGCGGGCGCCCACTGGGTCCACGGGCCGATGACGAGGCGCTGCGCCTCGGCAGCCGGGCCGCCCGCTTCCTTGATCGCCTGGTAGGCGGCGAGGTTGCCGTCCAGGTGCACGTTGTACCAGCCGGCCACGTGCAGCACGGGGAGGTCGGTCTCCGCCAGCGCCTCGCGGGCGCTGAGCCGGTCCCAGTACGGGTCGCCCGGCGGGTGGGCGAGCCACTCCCCGTAGTGCGGGGCGACACCGTCCAGGGCGGGCACGTCGGAGAGCGGAAGGGCACGGAAGGCGGCGTCCGGGTCGCGCAGGGCGCGCGCCAGGGCGCCGGAGGCCGTCCGGTGGGCGTCCGCGCCGTCACGGACGACGGCGCGGCGGAGCTGGTCGGGGGCGAGGTTGGCGAGGCTCCACCAGAGGTTGAAACCGAGCTGGAACGCGCCGCCGCGCCAGACCCAGCCGCCGTCGAACTCGGACGCGGTGAAGTGCGGCACGATCGTCCGCAGCCCGGGCGGGCGGTGCCTGAGCGCCTGCCACTGCGGGACGCCGTTGTTCGACGCCCCGTACATGCCGACCCTGCCGTTGGACCACGGCTGCGCGGCGGCCCACTCCACGCAGGCGGCGGCGTCCGCGCCCGAGCCCTCGAACGGGCGGAACGGCTCGTCGCCGCCGGAGCGGAACCGGCCGCGCGCGTCCACCACCACGACGGCGAACCCCTCGTCCACCGCGCGCTCGGGGTTGATCACACCGTAGACCGAGGCCCAGTTCGACTTGTCGTAGGCGGTGTACTGGAGCAGCACCGGCCGCGGGCCGAAAGCCGGGTCGCGGTAGACGTCGGCGCGCAGCATCACCCCGTCGGGCAGCGGGATCCGTACGTCCCGCTCGCGCAGGATCGGGGGCCGCATCAGTCCTCGCCCACGACGGCCCGCACCACGCGGGTCTCCAGCGCGCCGAGCCCGTCGATCTCCAGCCGGACCACGTCGTCCGGCCTGATCCAGCGGTCGATCTCGATTCCCGCGCCGGTGCCGACCGTGCCGGAGCCGAGCAGGTCACCCGGCAGCAGGGTCTCCCCCGCCGACGCGTGCGCGACGATCTGCTCGATCGACCAGTGGATCGTCGCAGCGGAGCCCTCCGACCACAGCTCGCCGTTGACGAAGGCCCGCATCCCCGCGCCGAAAGGGCGGGGGATCTCGTCGGCGGTGACGAGGTACGGGCCGGTGGCGCAGCCCCGATCGAAGCCCTTGGTCTTGGCCGGTCCGACCCGGGTACCCATCTCGCGGCCCTGCACGTCGCGGCAGGACAGGTCGTTGAAGATGGTGAGCCCGGCGATGTGCTCCCAGGCCCGCTCCGGCGGGATGTCCCGGCCGCGGCGGCCGATCACGATCGCGAACTCCAGCTCGTAGTCGAGCTTCTCGGTGTAGGCGGGCCACTGGCCGGGCTCGTCGGGGCCGAACACCGAGGCGCTGCGCGTCACGTAGTGCGACGGGGCCTCGTACCACTCCTGCGGGACCTCGCGGCCGAGGTTGCGCAGGGCGTTGACCATGTGGTCCTCGAAGGCGAAGAAGTCGCGCACGGTCGGCGGCCGGTCGACGGGGGCGAGCAGGCGGACCGCGTCGCGCCGGTAGGCGTGCGCGCCGAGCGGGCCCGACCGTCCCAGCGCGGCCTCGGCGTCGCCCAGCGCGTCGAGCAGCCGCCGCGCCTCGTCCTCGGCGCGCCCGCCCGACCCCAGCAGGGCGACGGTGCTTCCGGGAAAGGTCGCGCGGGCGAGCTCGGAGGCGCGGCCGGCCTCTCCGCCGTCGGCGAGGATCTCCGAGGCGAGGAGCGCGGCGAGGTCGACGACGATCGGGGCGTCGAGTGCTCCGACCGCGGCTCCCGCGCGTACCTCGGCGTCCGGCCAGCCATGCGGTGTGAAGCGGCAAATCCTCATGGGAACCCTCCGTCGATCGCGACCGAATGGCCGTTCCGTTGTGAAGTGCGGTTTATTGCGGGAGCCGTTAATCCGTCGTTACGGATCACGGAGAACAGCCAGGTAACTGGCCGTCCCGTTCGATATCGGCAGTGGATTCGGTCTGTGACTGCTGAGGAGTGGGACTGTGGGCGTCAAGGCGATCGTTCAGCTGTATCCGGTCATCCCGGTCGAGGGCGGGGCCTCCGGTCGCGCGGCCCGTCGACCGCTGGGGCGCGACCGCGACGAGTTCCAGAAGGTCATGCGGGACTGGGCGAGAATCGCCAAGGCCGCGGAGGACCTGGGGTACTGGGGCATCGCCGGCATCGAGCACCATTTCCACTCCGAGGGGTACGAGATCTCCCCGTCCCCCGGAGTGGTCAACGCCTGGCTGGGCGCGCACACCAGCCGGATCAACATCGGCACCAACGGCTACGTGCTGGGCACCCAGGACGCCATCCGGGTGGCCGAGGAGTGCGCCATGCTCGACCACATGCTCGAAGGCCGCTTCTGGACCGGGGTGAGCCGCGGCTACCAGTCGCGCTGGACCGACGTGCTCGGCCAGCACCTGGGCACCCAGGCCACGCTGTCGGACGGCGGCGCGGCCGACAAGGCGAACCGGGGGATCTTCGAGGAGCAGGTCGACCTGATGCTCAAGGCCTGGACCCAGGACTCCTTCGACTTCAACGGCTCCCGGGTCCAGGTGCCGTTCCCCTACGACACCGGTATCGCCGGCTACCCGGCCGCCGACACCGCGTCGCTGATGGGCGCGGTGGACGAGATCGACGGGGACGGGGTGATCCGGAAGATCTCCGTCACCCCGGCCCCGTACCAGCGTCCGCACCCGCCGGTGTTCGTGGCGTCCTCCAGCTCGGAGGAGTCGATCCGGTACTGCGCGCGCAACGGCTTCGTGGTGTGCAGTTTCTCCCCCTCCTCCCGCACCGAGGAGTTCGCCCGCGTGTACGCGGAGGAGGCGGCCGCGGTCGGCCACCCGCTGCCGCTGGGCGCCAACCAGGCCCCGGTGCGGTGGCCGCACATCACCGACTCCCCCGCGGCGTTCGACAAGGCCCTGCTGGACTACGACGCCGACATCTTCGAGCACTTCTACGCGAAGTTCTTCAAGAAGAAGATGGCGATGGGCGACGACGTGGTGCAGGCCGTCAAGGACTCCGGCCTGTTCCTGGGCGGCACCGTCGACCAGGCGCGGGCCCAGTTCGCCGCGGAGTGGGAGCGGGTCCCCTACGAGTACTCGGTGCTGATCTGGCACTGGGCGCAGCAGCCCGCCGACGACGTGATCCGCGAGATGGAACTGATGGCCACCAAGGTCTACCCGGAGATCGGCGGCATGGCCGGTCCGGAGGAGCGTCCGCTGGCGCAGTGGGCCACGACCTGACCCGGCGCCCGCGTACGACCGCCGCCGCCCTCGACCCGGGGCGGCGGCACGGTGCGCCCGGTGCGCCCGCCGTCCGGTGACGGCGGGCGCACCGGGTAACGCCACCCGTAATGCGGTGGCGCTATCAATATGAACCTCAACCACCAATCTCAGATGCCAGCGGATGAGGGCACACCCGCACGCGTGCGCGTCCGCCGCCCGTCTCGCCGTTTCGCGAGGAGTCGTCGTGTTCGAGTTCTTCCCAGGCGACCACGCCTGGTCGTCAACGGTGAACCTGGCCCTGATGGCCGGCGGTTCACTCGGCGACATGGAGTGCTGGCTGGGCCCGCTCCGCGACCTGCCGGCGGCGGACCCCTCGGCGGCGGACCCGCCCCTGACGAGGTTGGATGCCTGGGCCGCCGCCTGGGCGGGGATGGCGCACCGGCAGGAGGAACTCGCCGCCCGGGACCTGAAGGCCGGGTACCCGGCGACGGCGGGGGCGCGCTACCTGCGCGCCTCGGTGTACCACGCGAGCGGGCAGCGGGAGATCCCGCTGGGGCCCGCGAAGTCGGAGAGCTACGCCGCGGCCCTGCAGGCGTTCGGGAACGCGATGGAGTGCGCGGCCCTGCCGCTCGAGCGTGTCCACATCGACTCCCCCGACGGCATGATGCCCGGCTACCTGATCGCGCCGGACGCCGGCGACCCGCGGCCGGTGGTGATCGTCTACGGCGGCCTGGACCTGACCAAGGAACTGATGTACGCCGTGATGGGCACCGCGTTCGCCCGCCGGGGCGTCACCTGCCTGGTCGTCGACACCCCCGGCACCGGGGAGATGGTCCGGCTGCGCGGCGTGCCCTCGCGCCCGGACTACGAGGTGCCCACCGCGGCGATCATCGACTACCTGGAGACCCGGCGTGACGTGGACGCCCGGCGCGTGGCCGTGCTCGGCATCAGCTTCGGCGGGTACTACGCGGCCCGCGCGGCGGCGTTCGAGCCGCGGGTCTCGGCCTGCGTCTCGTGGGCCGGCAACTGGGACTGCGGCGCGGTGTGGAGACGACGCTGGGACGACCGCTCCGGGTACGAGCCGGCGTCGTGGTTCCTGCCCTGGGTACTCGGCACACCGAGCGTGGAGCGGGCCCTGGAACGGTTGGAGGAGTGGACGCTCGCGACCGTGTGGCCGCGGGTGACCCAGCCCCTGCTCATCGTGCACGGGGAGGACGACCGGGAGATCCCGGTCGCCGACGCGCGCCGCGCCTTCGAGGCGGCCGGGTCGGAGGACAAGACGCTGCGCGTGTTCGCCTCCGGGGAGAGCGGCGCCGAACACATGCAGACCGACGACCCGGACCCGACCCTGCGGCTGATCGCCGAGTGGCTGTCGCTGCGGATACCGGCGGAGGCGAGCCTGCCGCCGGAGGCGGGCGACCTGCCCGGGGGGACGAACCTGCGGGCGCCCTCGCCGCAGACGGTCTGACCCCCGGCTCCGTGCCCCGGCCTCTGATCCCAGGTACAGGAAACACCGACGGAGAAGCGCCCCGCCGCCTCGGGGCGCTTCTCCGTCTGTCCGGCCGGGTCTGCGTCGGCCGGGTCTGTCGCGCGAGCCCGCGTCAGTCCGCGGGGCGCCAGAACGGCAGGGACGCCTCATCGTTCAGCGGGACGAAGTCGACCTCGACCCGCATCCCGATCCGGACCTCGTCCACCTCGCAGCCGATCACGTTGCCCATGATCCGCGGCCCCTCGTCGAGTTCGACCACGGCGACCGCGTACGGGGTCCACTGGTTGAAGGGGAACGCCCCGTTCTGCCGCACCACGGAGAAGGTGTGCACGACGCCCCTGCCCGCGGTGGTCAGCCAGCCGGGCACGGCGCCGCACTCGACGCAGATCTGCCGGGGGTAGAACTGCCGGTGGGAGCATTCGGGGCACTCCTGCACCAGCAGCTCGCCGCGCAGCGTGGCCTCCCAGTACGGCCGGGTGGAGGCGTCGAGCAGCGGTACCGGGCGGCCCTCCATCGGGGGCGCGTCAGCGGGGGTGGTGGCGTTCGTCATGCCTTGTCCTTTCCGAGGATCACGGTGCCCATCGCCGACAGCCAGCCGCCCGAGCCGCACGCCAGGGCGACCTCGGCGCCCTCGACCTGCGCCTCGCCCCCCTCGCCGCGCAGCTGCCTGGTGGCCTCGATGAGCAGGAAGATGCCGCGCATGCCGGGGTGGCAGGAGCTGAGCGCGCCGCCGTCGGTGTTCAGCGGCAGGGCGCCGCCGAGCTGTAGCGCGCCGGAGGCCGCGAACGGGCCTCCCTCGCCCTTCTTGCAGAACCCGAGGTCCTCCAGCATGAGCAGTGCGGTGATGGTGAAGCTGTCGTAGAGCTGCACCGTGTCGACGTCGTCGGGGGTGAGGCCCGCCTGGGCGAAGGCCTCCTTCCCGCTGCGCTCCGCGGCGGTGCGGGTGTAGTCGGGCATCTGGCTGATGTTCCAGTGCGTCTGCGCGGACGCGGCGCCCAGCACGTACACCGGCGGCCGGCGCAGGTCGCGGGCCCGCTCGGCGGTGGTCACGATCACCGCGCCGCCGCCGTCGGAGACCACGCAGCAGTCCAGCAGGTGCAGCGGGTCGGCGATCATGCGGGAGTTGACCACGTCCTCGACCGTCATCGGCTTGCGGTACTGCGCGTTCGGGTTGAGCGCGGCGTGCGTGCGGCAGGCCACCGCGATCGCGGCCAGCTGCTCGGAGGTGGTGCCGTACTCGTGCATGTGCCGCTGCGCGGCCATCGCGTAGGCGCCGATCAGCGAGTTGCCCCAGGGCGACTCGAACTGCAGGACGCCGGGGACCGCCTCGCCGGGCTTCTTGGCGCCGAAGCCGGGGTTGGTGCCCGACCTGGTGTACAGGTCGGAGCCGTAGACGATGAGCACGTTGTCGCACAGGCCGGCACGGATCGCGGCGGCCGCGTGCTGGACGTGCAGCTCGAAGCTGGAGCCGCCGACGGCGGTGCCGTCGAAGTAGCGCGGGTTGATGCCCAGGATCTCGGCCATGGTGCCGGCGTTGTCGGGCTGCGCGAAGTCCCCCTGGGCGCACATGAACCCGTCGATCTCGCTCTTGGCGAGGCCGCAGTCGGCGAGTGCCCGCTGCGTGGCGAGCACGTGGTGTCCGACCGCGTCGAGATGCGGGGCCTTGGGGTAGTCGCTCAGGCCGATCCCGGCGATGACTGGCGTGCGGTCAACCATGGGTGTGGTCTCTCCTCGTGAGGGTGGTCAGCGGTTGGGAGCCGGCTCGCGCGGGAGGCCGAGGATGCGCTCGGCCATGATGTTGCGCATGATCTCGTCGGTGCCTCCGGCGAGGCGCAGGGACGGCGCGCTCAGCATGAGCTCGGCCCAGACGTAGGTGCCCCACTCGCCGGTGTCGGCGGTCATGCGGGCTCCGAGGACGCGGCCGGCGAGCGCGCCGATGGCGCGTACGTTCTCCGAGTCCATCAGCTTGATGATCGAGGCTTCGGCGCCGGGTTCGCCCCCCGCGGCGCGGGCGGCGGCGCGCGCGGCGGTCCACCGGATGATGTCGCGCCGGATCGCGATCCGCGCGAACTCCGACCGGATGCCGGTGTCGCCTTCGAGGCCGAAGTGCCGGATCAGGCCGAGCAGGCGCTCGACCGGGTCGGAGGCGGGCGGGGAGGTCCGGTAGCCCATGGACGCCCGCTCGTTGCCGAGCGTGGTCATCGCCACCTTCCAGCCGTCGCCGGGCTTGCCGAGGACGTGGCTGTCGGGGACGAACACGTCGTCCACGAACACCTCGTTGAACGCCTCACCGCCGGTCATCTGGCGCAGCGGGCGGATCTCCACGCCGGGGTCGTGCATGTCGATCATCAGCATGGTGAGGCCGCCGTGCTTGGAAGCCTCGGGGTCGGTGCGGACCAGCATCTCGCCGATGTCGCTGTAGTGGGCGCCGGACGTCCACACCTTCTGCCCGCTCACCCGCCAGCCGTCGCCGTCGCGGACCCCTCGGCTGCGGACCCCGGCCAGGTCGGAGCCGGCCTCGGGCTCGGAGAAGAGCTGGCAGGCGAGCAGGTCGGCCCGGTACAGCGCGCGGAGGTATCGCTCCTTCACCTCCGGGGTGCCCCAGGCGAGCAGGGTCGGCGCGACGATGTGGTGGCCGACGACGAAGCACGCCTCGGAGGGCAGCTCGTAGTCGGCGGCCACCTCGTCGAACAGCTCCTGGAAGCGCGCCTCCCGGCCGCCGCCGCCGTACTCGGCAGGGCCGGTGAGCCAGCCGAAGCCGGCGTCGAAGAGCTCGCGGCGGAAGGCCGTGGCGGCCTCCACCATCCGCAGTTCCTCCTCGCGGGTCGGTTCTGCGCCGGAGCTCAGCTCGTCGGAGCCGACGCCCCAGCCTTCCTGCGCCTCGGGGAGCGGCTTGGCGTGCGCGTCGAGGAACGCCCGGACGGCGTCCTGGAACGCGGCCTCGCCGGTGGGTGGGTTTTCTGTCTGGTCGCTCACGCTTGCTCCCGCAGCAGACGGTGGAGCACCTTGCCGCTCGCGTTCTTGGGCAGGGTGCCGGTGTGGATTCTGATCTCGTCGGGCACCTTGTACTTCGCGAGGCGGTCCCTGCAGAAGCCCTGGATGCCCTCGGGCGTGGCCTCGGCCGCGGCCGTCTCGGTGAGGACGACGTGGGCTCGCACGGTCTGGCCCCAGTGCGGGTCGGGGACGCCGACGACGGCGCACTCGACCACGCCGGGGTAGGCGGACAGGACCGTCTCGATCTCGATCGGGTAGACGTTCTCACCACCACGGATGATCATGTCGTCCTTGCGGCCCGCGAGGTACAGGTAGCCCTCCTCGTCGAGGTAGCCGAGGTCGCCGCCCTTGAACCAGCCGTTCACCACCACCTCGGCGGTCTTCTCCGGGCGGCCGTGGTAGCCGCTCATCACCATGTCGCTGCGGGTGACGATCTGGCCGACCTCGCCGGTCGGCACCTCCCGGTCCTCGGCGTCCCAGATCCGCAGGTCGATGTTGTAGCCGGGGCGCCCCACCGAATTCAGCAGGTGCGGGTGCCCGTTCAGCGCGCGCAGGTGGTCCTCGGGGGTGAGCACGCTCTGCATGCCCGCCTCGGTTCCGGCGCCGAAGCCGTTGTAGAAGTCACAGTCCATCACCGCCATCGCCCGCACCAGCAGGTCGGGCGACATCGGCGCGGCACCGTAGAAGACCGACCGCAGCGCGGCGAAGTCGGCCGGGGCGACGTCCGGCTCCCGCAGCAGCGCGCTGATCATGGTCGGTACCAGGAACACGTCGGTGAGGCCCTTGCGGCACCACCTCAGCAGCTCCGCCGGGTCCCACTGCGGAACGATCAGTGACGTCGAGCTTCGCTGGATCGCGTTGAGCACCAGGCTGAGCCCGGCGACGTGGTACAGCGGGGAGGCCGAGTAGCGGAACTCGTCCCGCAGGAAGCGGTACTCCAGGACCGCGTTGGAGACCATCGTCTTCCACATGCGGTGCGACTGCATCACGCCCTTGGGCAGGCCGGTCGTGCCGCTGGTGAAGGCGAGCGCGACCACGTCCTCGTCCTCGACCGCGGCCGGTGTCGGGTCTCCGGCCGCGCCGAGCTCCAGGATCTCCTCCAGCGGGACGGTCCCCTCGATCGCCGTGCCGCGGCCGATCACGTGCGCCAGCTGCGGCAGCTCCGGCCGGGACCGCAGCACGTCGGGCGCGTACCGTTCGCCGACGAAGATCCAGGACGCCTCGGCGGTGCGCAGCAGGGTGGTGATCTCGGCGGGCGACAGCCGGTAGTTCAGCGGCACCGCCACCGCGCCGAGCTTGAACAGGGCGAGGAGGATCTCCACGTACTCCGGCGAGTCGGTGTCCAGGATCGCGACCCGCTCACCCTGCCGCAGGCCCGTCTCCTGCATGCCGCGGGCGAGCCGGTGCACCCGGTCGCGGACCTCGGCGAAGGTGCGTGAGCCTTCCGCGGTGACGAAGCACTCCCGGTTCGGGGAGCGCCGCGCGGCCATGTCGATCCACTCCCCGATCCGGATCCCCGACAGGCGCTGCCCGGTCAGCGGGACCGGGCGGGTGCGCTGCTCGGTCATCTCACTTCCCCAGCATCTCGGCGAGGAGCTCCATCTCGGCCATGCTGTTGCCCGGCACCTGGTAGCCGGTGTCGTCGAAGATCTCGGTCAGGTGGTCGCGGACGTCCTCGGCGCTGAGGGAGTCGTTGACATAGCCGCGGGTCATGCCGACGAACACCCTGGCCACCCGTCCGGCGCCCGCGCTGAGCACCTCGCCGGACAGTTCGCACGAGTCGTGGCACAGGTAGGCGACCACGGACGAGACCAGTGCGGGGTCCATCCTGTCGGCGATCGGGTTCTCGAAGCCCTCGGTCATCCGGGTGAGCGCCACCGGGCCGATCGCGTTCGCCTTGATGTCGTACTTGCGGCCCTCGATCGCGAGGACCTTGATCAGCCCGATCAGGCCCATCTTGGCCGAGGCGTACGACGCCTGGCCGAAATTGCCGTAGAAGCCGGCCGAGGACGAGGTCACCACGACGCGTCCGAAGCCCTGCTCGCGGAAGACCCGCCAGGCCGGGCGGGTGACGTTGAAGGCGCCCTTCAGGTGCACGTCCAGCACCGGGTCCACGTCGTCGGGGCCGGTGTTGTGGAAGGTCTTGTCGCGCAGGATGCCGGCGTTGTTCACCACGACGTCCACCTGCCCGAACGCGGAGAGCGCGGTCTGGATCAGGGCCTCGCCGCCCTCGGGGGTGGCGACGGAGTTGACGTCGGCCACCGCGGTGCCGCCGAGCGCCTCGATCTCCTTCACCACGATCGCCGCCCGGCCGCTCTCGACGCCGTCCCCCGACAGGGACGTGCCCATGTCGTTGACGACGACCCTCGCGCCGCGGCGCCCCAGTTCGAGAGCGTGGGCCCGGCCGAGCCCTCCGCCCGCTCCCGTGACCACGGCGACCCGGCCGTCGAAGCTAAGATCCACGGTGACTTCCTCCTCTGGCTGTGGCCCCATACCGGTGTCGGCTCGGCATCGGTAGGAACGATCGCCCATGGGGAGTTACTGTGGGCGTTACGGCTCTCGCCGCTCATGCCGAGTGCACATCCCCCTTCTAACGTCCTGGCCATGAGCGGACTTCAACAACTGGCCGACGCGACCGCGGCGTTCACCGGCCTCGCCGAGGAGCACGAGGAGTTCCGGGACAGCGTGCGGTCGTTCGTGGAGCAGGTCTCCCCGGAATCACAGGTACGCCGCCTGATGGACACCGAGCCGGGTTACGACCCGCGGGTGTGGCGGCAGATGGCCGAGCAGCTCGGCCTGCAGGGAATCGCGATCCCCGAGCGCTTCGGCGGCTCGGGGGCCTCCTTCCTCGAACTGGGCGTGGTGCTCGAGGAGACGGGCCGTGCCCTGCTGGGCGGGCCGTTCTTCGCCACCGTGGTGCTCGCCGCCAACGCCCTGCTCCTGTCCGGCGACGAGCGGGCGCAGCAGGACTTCCTGCCGGGGATCGCCGCCGGTGACACGATCGCCTCGGTGGCGATCACCGAGTCGTCCGGGTCCTGGTCGCCCGGCGACATCGCGCTGCGGGCGTCGCACGAGGACGACGTCTGGCGGCTGTCGGGAACCAAGTCGTTCGTACTGGACGGGCACACGGCCGATCTGCTGCTGGTCTTCGCCAGAAGCGACGCCGGGCTCTCGCTGTTCGCCGTCTTCGGGGAGGCGTCCCGGCTGACCAGGACGCAGCTGCCGACGATGGACGGGACGCGCCGGCAGGCGGTGCTGGAGTTCGACCGGACCCCGGCCCGGCTGATCGGCGAGGAGGGCGCCGCGGGTCCCGTGCTGGAGCGCCTGCTGGACCTGGCCGCGGTCGGCCTCGCCGCCGAGCAGGTCGGCGGCGCCCAGCGGTGCCTGGAGATGTCGGTCGAGTACGCCAAGGTGCGCACCCAGTTCGGCCGGCTGATCGGCTCCTTCCAGGCGATCAAGCACCGGTGCGCGGACATGCTGACGGCGGTCGAGTCGGCCCGGTCTGCGGCGCACTACGCGATGTACGCGGCCGGGGAGGACCTGCCGGAGCTCCCGGTGGTCGCCGCCCTGGCCAAGTCCTACTGCTCGGAGGCCTACACCATGGTGGCGGGCGAGAACATCCACGTGCACGGGGGCATCGGGTTCACCTGGGAGCACCCGGCACACCTGTACTTCAAGCGGGCGGCGTCCTCGGCGCTGCTGTTCGGCGACCCCGACCATCACCGGGCCAGGTACGCCGACGGGGTGGGACTGTGAGCGCGCAGCCGGTCATCGCGGGCGACGACCTGCGCGGCGTGATGGCCTGCTTCGCCACCGGGGTGGTCGTGGTGACCGCCTCGGGGACGGACGGCCCGGTGGGGATGGCGGTGAACTCGTTCGTCTCGGTGTCGCTGGACCCGCCGCTGGTGCTGTTCTGCGCGGCGCGCACCTCGACCACCTGGCCGGCGATCCAGGCCGCCGGGCACTTCTGCGCCAACGTGCTCACGGCCGACCAGGAAGGGCTGGCCAGGCAGTTCGCCCGCCGCGGCGACCGGTTCGCGGGCGTGCCGCACAGCCCGGGCAGGACCGGCGCCCCCGTGCTGAGGGACGTGCACGCGCACGTGGAGTGCACGATCGTCGAAACCTACGAGGCCGGCGACCACACCCTGGTGCTCGGCCGGGTGCTGGAGCTCGCCGCCGACGACGAGGCCGCGCCGCTGCTCTTCTACCGCAGCGCCTACCGGCTGTTCTGACCACGATCCCGATGGACTCGACGAAGGAGTGACAAGTGGTTGCCGCGATCCGCAATGCCGAGTGGTGCGCCTGGTTCCCCGAGGACTACCGGTGGTCGTACAACGTGATGCTGGTGTTCGCCGTGGTGCCGACCGGCGGTGCCGAGGTCGGTGAGATCGACCGGGTCTGCCGGCGGCTCGCCGGTCACGTGGGCGACGACGAGCGCTGGTTCCGCGAGTGGGGCGCGATGGGCGACCACGTCCGGGGCCTCGCGGAGAAGGCCGAGGCGCGGGGCGACCGCCGCGCGGCCCTCGCGCACTACCGCCGGGCCACCAGCTACTACTTCGCCGCCGAACGGTTCCGTTTCCCCAAGGACTCCGAGGCACTGACCTCCTACCGGGCGATGACGGACTGCTTCCGGCGCGCCGCCGAACTGGACGACCGGTACACGATCGAGCACGTGGAGATCCCGTACGAGGACACCGCGCTGCCCGCGATCTTCATCTCCGCAGCCTCCTCACCCGACGACCGGCGGCCCGCGGTGCTGTTCATGAGCGGGTTCGACGGCAACAAGGAGCACAACTGGTTCCTCGGCGCCGAGGACCTGATCGCCCGCGGCGTCTCGGTGCTGTCGCTGGACAGTCCCGGCGTCGGCGAGGCCGTCCGCTTCCGCGGCATTCCGCTGCGGCACGACTACGAGGTGGCCGGCGGCGCGGCGATCGACTGGCTGGAGGGCCGCTCGGACGTGGACGCCGACCGGATCGGCGTGATGGCGCTCAGCCTGGGCGGCTACTACGCCTCGCGCTGCGCCAGCATGGAGCCCCGGTTCAAGGCCTGCGTCGCCTGGGGCGCGATCTGGGACTACCACCGGATCTGGCGCGAGCGGATCGAGGCGGCGTACGCCAAGCAGCTGCCGGTCCCCGGCGAGCACCTGGTCTGGTCCACCGGGACCTCCTCCAACACCGAGGCGTTGCGGCTGCTGGAGGACTTCCGGCTGGCCGACGTGGTGCCCCGGATGACGTGCCCGTTCCTGCTCGCGCACGGCGAGGACGACCAGCAGGTGCCGGTGTCGGACGCCCACCTGCTGTACGACGCCTGCGGCTCCGCGGACAAGACACTGCGGATCTTCACCAACGAGGAGGGGGCCGCGCAGCACTGCCACATGGACAACCTGTCGATCGCGGTGCCCGAGATCAACGGCTGGCTCGCCGACCGGCTCGGCGCCTCCGCCGGATAACGGCCCTGCGAAGGCGCAGGTTCGGATAACGACCGGCTTAACGGCGGGCGGCCTAGCGTGCTCCTGTCGGAGAGCGGTCGCTCCACCCACGATTCACCACGACCGCCGTGCCCGGCACGACCCATCTGGAGATTTCGATGACCACTGGTAAGCCCCGCCCGCTCATCTCGGTCGACTCCCACGTCGTGGAGCCGAAGGACCTCTGGCTCAAGCGGCTGCCGCAGCGCTTCCAGCACCAGGCACCCCAGGTCCAGTCCACCGACAAGGGCGACTTCTTCATCGTGCCCAACACCGGGATGTCGCCCAAGCCGGTCGGCACCGAGGGCGCCATGATCAACACAAAGATCAACAGTGTGATCACCAAGCCCACCGGCTACCGCTTCGAGGACCAGCGGCCCGGCGCGTACGACCCGGTCGCCCGGCTGGAGGACCAGGACAGTCAGGGCATCCTCGCCGAGATCGTCTACCCGGGCTGGCTGATCGTGCACAGCATCCCCGACTTCGAGCTCAAGGTCGCGTGCGTGCGCGCGTACAACGACTGGCTGTTCGAGGAGTTCTGCTCGCACGACCCCGACCGGCTGATCGGCGCGGTCGCGCTCCCCGTCGGCCCCGGCTCCGTCGAGCCCGCGATCGAGGAGGCCAGGCGCTGGGCCGAGCGCGGCGCCAAGACCTTCCTGCTCCCGCAGGCGGTCCCCGGCATGGCCTGGGGCGACGACCACTGGGAGCCGCTGTGGTCGGTCCTGGAGGAGATCGGGCTGCCCGTCGGGTTCCACCAGGCCGCCGGTCAGGTGGCCATGTTCAACGACAAGACCACCCCCGGCGTGTTCTGGACCACCGCCGTCGGCAACAAGATCAGCCTGGGCTGGGTGTTCATGCAGCTGGTCTACGGCGCGGTCCCCGAACGCCACCCGAACCTGCGGTTCATCCTGGTCGAGGGCGGCATCGGCTGGATCGCCTTCCAGCTCAACACCATGGACCACCTGTTCAACGACCACCACCGCTGGACGATCCCCGAGCTGGCGATGAAGCCCAGCGACTACTTCAACCGCAACTTCTGGGCCACCTTCGAGGACGACCGTCCGGGCATCCTCACCCTGCCCATGCTGGACGAGAAGCGGCTGATGTGGGCCGGGGACTATCCGCACACCGAGGGCAACTTCCCCTACTCGCAGGAGCAGGTCGCGCACGACTTCCAGGGCATCGACGAGTCGGTGGTCTCCGCGATCACCCACGACAACGCGATCGACCTGTTCGGCCTCTCGCTGCCGAGGCTCGTCAAGGCCTGACGGTGGTGCCCCGGGCCGTCAGGCCCTGACGGTGCCCCTGTTCGTCAGGCCCTGACGGCGCTCCTCGCTCCGTCAATGCCTGACGGTCTCCGGCCCTCGACGGCTCTCGACGGCTCTCCATGCCCGACGGGCTCCCGGCCCGTCGAGGTCCGACGGGCGCGTCCGGATCCGGCGGCGGTCGTGACGACCGCCGCCGGACCGCTTCCCCGGCCCGCGTCCACGGCCCGGGCGACGGGCTCGGAAGGCCGCGGGGTCAGCTCCCGCGCAGCTCGCTGACGAGCTGCCGGGTCGTCGGCGTCGGCCCCACTCCGAGCTCGGCCAGGGCCTTGGTGAGCCGCTGGAACTCGGCCAGCACCGCGTGCGGCGCGCCCAGCGCCCCCTCCACCTGCATCCGTACGCAGTAGGCGGACTCGCAGAACGGGTCCCGGTTGATCGCGAACGAGGCCGCCCGCCTGGCACGCTCCAGGTAGCCGAGCGACAGCGCCACCTCGGCGGCGTCGACCGCCGCGTTGACGATCATCACCTCCAGCTCGTGCCGGCGTTCCTCGGCCCACTCCAGCTCGCTCTCCGGCAGGTAGGGCCCCTCGACCAGTTCCAGCGTCGACTCGATCCGCTCCAGCCGCTCCGCGCCGCGCAGCCCGTACGCGTCCTTGATCATCCGTTCGAAGCGCAGGTCGGTGCTGTCCACGTACAGGCCGTCGGCCCAGCGGACGTGGCTCTGCGAGGTCCTGGCGAGGTTCACCCCGGTCGCCTGGCGCAGCTTGTGCACCACCTGGCGGAAGTAGTTGCCGCCTCGGCGCGGGTCGGCGTCGGGGAAGAGCCGTTCCTGCAACCGGTGCCGCTCCACGCCCTCGGGGTGCAGCGTGAGGTAGGCGGCCAGCTCCAGCACCTTGGTCCGGCGCGAGCAGCGGGGCACGCCGTCCACGATCAGGTCGAGCACCGGGCCGTGCGTGTGCACGTCGACGACGATCACCCGCTCGGAGGCCGCGACCGGCTGGCGCTTGCGCGCCTCCGGCGGCTGGTGGCCGACCAGCTGACGCCAGCGGGTGCCGCCGGCGTCGTTCTCGATCTGGCGGCGCAGCACCCCCGGCACGTCGTTCAGCGCGTTCTTCAGGACGAACAGGCAGCCGATCGCGTTCGCGGTCTCGTAGGCGAGCTCGACCGAGGCCGACGCCGCCTCGGCGTTGCCCAGTCTGGCCTCGGCCTCGGCCAGGTAGGTGGCGGCGAAGGGCAGCATCAGGGTGCGGCCCGCCGCCCGCATCGCCTCGGTCGCGCTGCGCAGCACCCGCGCGGCGTCCTCCGGCCGGTCGATCCGCAGGTAGGCCAGGCCCTGGAAGGTCTGGCCCCACTCGGCGTAGCAGCGGTTGCCGCTCGCGGCCGAGCGGCTGATCGCGTCGGCCAGGGTCATCCGGGCGTCGTCCACCCTGCCCAGGGTGAGCTGCAGGACGCCGACCACGACCTCGAAGCAGGGCTCCCAGCCGAACCGGGTCCTGCGGCTGTGCTCGACCGCCGACTCGGCGGCCCACAGCGCCTTCTCCGTCTGCCCCTCGGCCCACAGCAGCCACGCCTCGTGGAAGAACCACAGGTCGGTGTGCGCGCCGAACTTGATCGTCTCGGGAACCTCGTCCAGCAGCTCGCGGGCGAGCGCCAGTTCGCCGCGCCAGACCAGGGCGAGCAGCGGGTGCGGGGTGCGGAAGAACGAGCGCGGCGGCCAGTCGCCCTCCTCGGGCAGCATCCGCAGCAGCTGGTCCAGCCGCCCCTGCACCAGCAGCCCCCAGGAGTACACGCGCTCGCTGTCCACCCAGTCCCTGCCGGGCGGGGAGGCGACCGGCTCGCGGCCCGCCACCGCCTCCAGTTCGTAACGGACCGCCTCGGCCCTGAAGTCGCCCTCGTAGTTGCGGATCAGCTCAAGCGCCTGGGCCGGGCGCCACTGCATGGCGTATCCGACGAACGCGACCGCGCCGGGGTCGGACTTGGCCACGTCGCCGAGCATGCCCTCCTGGTGCAGTCTGCCGATCAGCGCCTGCGCCTCGGGGATGCGCCGCACCCCGTACAGCGCGCGCAGCAGGGCGCCGAGCAGGACCGGCCGGGACTCGACCACCTGGATGCCGAACGTCTCCAGCCAGCGCAGCAGGACCCGCCAGTCGGCGCGGGCGGACAGCGCGGCGACGGCGTTCTCGGCCACGTCCGCGGCCTTCTCCACCTCCCCGGCCTCCAGGTAGGTCTCGACCGCGTCCTCGTGCATCCCGGTCTCCTCCAGGAGCCGGGCGTAGCGGCTCTGCAGGCCGGGCAGCTCGCCGGGCAGCCGCGCCTGCAGCTGCTCGCGCAGGTACTGGCGGAACCGGGGGTGGTAGACGAGCGCGCGGTCGGCCTTGGTCGCCGGCAGGTGCCGCGAGCCGAGTGACTGCCACAGCCGGTAGCCGTCCTCGCCGCAGAGGGCGACCGCGGCCCGCGCGGTGACGATGGCCGGGATCGAGGTGCGGAGCAGGAAGTCCTGCTCCTCCTGCGGGAGGCGGGCCAGGATCTCCCTGGAGACGAAGCCGGCCAGCGCGTCGGGCCCGTTCTCGGACTTGAGGCCGGGGACGATGTCGAAGGCGACGGCGGCGATCCAGCCCTTGGTGGCCTCCATCAGCGGCGCCGGGTCCCGCCCGTCCTGACCGTGCGCGGCGAGCAGCGTGCGGGCCTCCTCCATGTCGAGGGCGAGGTCCTCGCCGCTCATCCTGGCGATCCTGCCCTGCATCATCATCCGGCCGATCGGGCCGCTCAGGTCCTCGCGGCTCAGGATGACCGTACGGACACCCGGCGGCAGGTAGTCGAGGAAGATGCCGAGCACGGCGAGCGCCTCGTCCGCGTCCACCAGCCACTCGCAGTCGTCCAGGACGAGCAGCAGGGAGGTGTCGGCGACGCTCTCGGCGAGCATCGCGGCCACCTCGGTCGTCGGGAAGCCCTCCGCCAGGGCGGACTCCACCGTCCTGGGTGCCTCGGGATTCAGGCCGGACAGCGCCTCGGCCAGGTAGACCATCAGCCGGGACGGGCTGCGGTCGCCGGCGTCGAGGGTGAGCCAGGCCAGCGGCCAGCCGAGTCGCGTGGCGAACATCCGGGTCTGCACGGTCTTGCCCGAGCCGGCCGCAGCGAAGATCACAATCGTCTCGTGAGACACCAGGAAGGCGGCGAACTGTTCGTCCAGCCGGTCCCTGGTGATCGTCCCACGCGGCAGTCCAGGGGGTTGGACCTTGTGACTCAAGATCATGCCAGCCTCAGTTCACCAGAACGTAGCTTCGCGGCAACTTCACCGAAACCCCCGTCGAGTGAAGCCGCACTTCAATCAAGTGCTATGGCAATACTTATGTCAAGAGTGTTGCCGTTTTTAATACCCTTTTCGACACATTGTGGGCTTTATTGATCACTGCGATCTAAGTAACAGATAGTGAGGATCGCCGCCGGCTTCCAGCGGTCTCCGCCTGTCGATGCCGCGGTCCCCGCCTGTCGATGCTGCGCCGCAGGGCGTCACCTCGGCCATCACCCGGGCCACCCCCGTGACGACCCCCGATCCGGCCCCGGGCCCATAACGGCGGTGGTAACGCCGGGTGGGGTGAGGTGACCGTAGCGCCACCCTTCCCGTACGCGAACGGAGCCCTTCGGTGTTCTACTACTTCCCGGACAACTACATGTGGTCCTCGGCCTTCAACCTCGCCCTGATGGCGGGCGGCTCGCTCGGCGAGATGAACCGGTGGCTGTCGCCGCTGCGCGAGGGCGAGCCCGACAACGAGGCCTGGGGCAAGGCGTGGGCGGGGATGGCCGAGCAGCAGGAGACGCAGGCCGCGGAGGACCTCTCCGCCGGGCTGCGCCGCAGCGCCGGCCTCCGCTACCTGCGCGCCTCGGTCTACCACGCCAGCGGCGAGCGGCAGATCCCCCCGGGCCCCGAGAAGAGCGCGAGCTACCAGGCATCGCTGGACGCCTTCGAGAAGGCGATCGAGCTGGTGCCGCTGAACGTGGAGCGGATCGAGGTGGACTCGCCCGACGGCGTACTGCCCGGCTACCTCATCCCGGCCAGGACCGCCGAACCCGCCCCGGTCGTGATCTTCTACGGCGGCTTCGACGTCACCAAGGAGTTCCTCTACGGCTTCATCGAGGAGGAGTTCGTCCCCCGGGGCATCAGCTGCCTGGTGATGGACAGCCCCGGCGTGGGCGAGCCGCTGCGGCTGCGCGACGTACCCTCGCGCCCCGACTACGAGGTGCCGACCGCTGCCGTGATCGACTACCTGGAGACCCGCTCCGACGTGGACGCGAGCCGGATCGGCGTGATGGGGATCAGCCTCGGCGGCTACTACGCGCCGCGGTCGACCGCGTTCGAGCCCAGGATCAAGGCGTGCGCCGCCTGGGGCGGCATCTGGGACTGGGGCGCCACCTGGGAGAAGCGCTGGGCGACCCGGTCCAAGACCGTGTCCGTGCCGTGGTTCCAGCTGCCCTGGGTGATGGGTACCGACACCATGGAGGCCGGCCTGGAACGCGTCAGGCAGTGGACGCTGGTGGACGTACTCCCCAAGATCACCCAACCGCTGCTCATCGTGCACGGCGAGAACGACCGCCAGGTCGCGGTCGAGGACGCGCACAAGGCCTACGCGGCGGCCGGTTCCACGGACAAGACGCTGCGGATCTTCACCGTCGCCGAGGGCGGCGCCGAGCACTGCCAGACCGACGAGCCCGACCCGGCCCGCCAGCTGATCGCCGACTGGTTCGGCCGGCGCTTCGGCACCCTGCCCGCGCAGGACTGACCCGCCGCCGTCCACGGGTTCACGAGGGTTTCGTGAGGGTTTCGTGAGAATGAGGAGACATCGGGATGAGCACTGACACCGGCGGCGGGTCCGCACGCAAGGTGACGCTCGACGACGTGCACGCGCTGTGCGACCGGTACCGGAACTGGGGCAGGTGGGGCCCGGACGACCAGCTCGGCACACTCAACCACATCGAGCCGGAGATGGTCGTCGCCGCGGCGGGACTGGTCCGGCAAGGCAAGATCATCTCCTGTGCGCTGCCCTACGACGGCAACGGCCCCCAGAACGGCTGGGGCGGACGGGTCAACCCGCTGCACTTCATGCTGCAGGACGGCGGCGACGCGGCCATCGGCGCACAGGACCACATGGCCCGGCTGAGGTACGCCGACGACGCGATCTACATGCCCCTGCAGTCGGGCACCCAGTGGGACGCGCTGTCGCACGTGTTCTACGACGGCAAGATGTACAACGGCTACGGGCAGGAGCACGTCTCCAGCACCGGGGCGGAGAAGAACGCGATCCACCTGATGACCGAGAAGGTCGTCGGGCGCGGCGTGCTGCTGGACATCCCCCGCCACCGCGGCGTGCCCTGGCTGGAGCCGGGGCAGGGGATCGACAGCGCCGAACTGGCCGCGTGCGCCGAGTCCCAGGGGGTCGCCGTCGGTCGCGGTGACTTCGTGCTGGTCAGGACCGGCCACATGGCGATGTGCCGCGAACAGGGCGCCTGGGGCGGATACGCCGCGGGCGACGCCCCCGGCCTCACCCTGGACTCGGCGCACTGGATCTGCGGGAACGAGATCGCCGGGGTCGCGACCGACACCTGGGGCATGGAGGTGCGGCCGAACGAACTGGAGGAGATCTTCCAGCCGGTGCACATCGTGCTGCTGGTCAACGCGGGACTGCTGATCGGCGAGATCTTCGACCTGGAGAAGCTCGCCGAGGACTGCGCGGACGACGGCGTGTACGAGTTCATGTTCGCCGCGGGGCCGCTCCCGTTCACCAAGGCGGTCGGCTCGCCGCTCAACCCGATGGCGATCAAATGAACATCGACGAACTCGACCGGCTCCCGGTCGCCTGGGAGCCCGACCCCGCCGACTTCCCCGCCACCCCGCTGGGACGGATGGCGGCCAGGCACGGAATCGCCACCTTCGAGGAGGTGGCGGCCCGCGCCGCCGCCGACCCCGAGTGGTTCTGGGGCGCCGCCGCCGACGACGTGCTGCGCTGGCGGCGACCGTACGACACGGTGCTCGACCTGTCGGACGGCCCGCAGTTCCCGCACTTCTTCAAGGGCGGCGGGCTCAACTGGGCCGACTACGCGGTGGACCGGTGGGTCGAGGAGAACCGCGGCGACGACGAGGCGATCGTCTGGGAGGGCGACGACGGCTCGGTCCGCACCGTCACCTACCGCGAACTGAAGGAGCGCATCGACCGGGCCGCGGGCGCGTTCACCGCGCGCGGCGTCGGCGTGGGCGACGTGGTCGCGCTGTACCTGCCGATGGTGCCCGAGGCCGTGGTGGTCGTGCTCGCCGCCGCCAAGATCGGCGCCGTCGTGGCACCGTTCTTCAGCGGCTTCGGCCCCACCCCGGTGCGCGAACGACTGCTGGACTCCGGCGCCAAGCTGATGGTCACCGCGGACGGCTTCGAGCGCCGAGGCAGGCTCGTCCCGATGAAGGAGACCTTCGACGAGGCCGCCGAGGGCCTGTCGGAGCTGCGTACCGTGCTGGTGGTGCGCCGGCTGGGCCGGGACGCCCCGATGACCGCGGGCCGCGACGAATGGTGGGACGAGGCGCTCGCCGCGGCCGAGCCCGTCGCGGAGACCCCGGTCCTGGACGCCGAGACCCCCTGCATCCTGCTGTACTCCTCGGGCAGCACCGGCCGGCCCAAGGGCTGCCTGCACACCCACTCCGGCCTGCCGTTCAAGTTCGCGCAGGAGGCGAGACACGGGTACGGCATGGACAGGGGCGACCGGCTGCTGTGGCTCACCGACATGGGCTGGGTGATGGGCGTCTACACGATCACCGCCGCCCTCACCAACGGCGCCACCGCCGTGCTGTACGAGGGCACCGCCGACCACCCCACGCCCGACCGGCTCTGGTCGCTGGTCGAGCGGCACCGGGTGACGGTGCTGGGCGTCTCCCCCACCCTGGTCAGGATCCTGGCCGGCCTGGGCGACCGGTGGCCGGACGCGCACGACCTGCCCGACCTGCGGGCGATCTGCAGCACCGGCGAGCCGTGGAACCTGGAGCCGTGGTGGTGGTGCTTCCGCCACGTGGGCAAGGGGCGGACACCGATCGTCAACATGAGCGGCGGCACCGAGTGCGGCGCGTCCATCGTGAGCGGCTCGGTGCACCGGCCGATCAAACCCGCCGGGTTCTCCGGCCCCACCCTGGGCATGGCGGCCGACGTGTTCGACCCCGACGGGCGCTCGGTCCGGGGCGAGGTGGGCGAACTGGTCGTGCGTGGCCCGTGGCCGGGCATCACCAAGGGCTTGTGGGACGGCCCCGAGCGGTATCTGCGGACGTACTGGAGCCGCTACCCGGGCACCTGGCAGCAGGGCGACTTCGCCTATGTCGACGCCGACGGGCACTGGTTCCTGCTGGGCCGCTCCGACGACACCATCATGCTGGCGGGCAAGCGGGTCGGCCCCGCCGAGATCGAGTCGCTGCTCGTCGACGACCCCGAGGTGGTCGAGGCGGCGGCGGTCGGCGTCCCCGACGAGCTGAAGGGCGAGGCGCTGGTCTGCTTCGTCGTACTCGCGGAAGGCGCCGACCCGGCCCTGGTCCTGCCCAGGCTGGAGGCGTCGGTGGTGGCGAGGGAGGGCAAGGCGACCCGGCCCAAGGCGGTGCACGCGGTGCACGCGCTGCCGAAGACGCGCAACGGGAAGGTGATGCGGCGGGTGGCGCGGGCGGTCTACATCGGGGCCGACCCGGGCGACGTGACCGCGCTGGAGAGCCCGGAGCCGCTCGCCTCGCTGCCACGGCAGGCGAGCACCGCCTGACCCACGCACGCCGACGGCGCCCCCGCGAGTCGCGGGGGCGCCGTCGGCGTTGCGGTGATCCATCCGGCTCATCCGGCTCATCCGGCTCATCCGGCTCATCGCGCCGAGGCGCCCGGCCGGTCACGAGTACTCCGTCGACGACGCTGCTGTCGACGTCACGCGTGCGGAAACGCCCCGACCGGTCACGGGTGCGCCGTTCGCGACCCGCGGTCGCCCGTCATGCCGGAAGGCGCCCCGGCCGGTCAGCCGGGGCGCCGTGGTCACGGCCGGTCAGCCGGCCGGGGCGAGGAGGGCGCGCTTCTCCGCCACGATCTCGGCGAGGGCCTCCTCCAGCGGCCAGCGCGTCTCGTAGCCGTAGTCCCGCCGGAAGTACGTGTCGTCGAAGTTCATCGGCCAGCGGTGGTCGGCGTCGGCGGGCTCGATCCTGGCGCCGGGGATCAACCCGCGCGCGATCTCCGCCATCTCCCCGACGCTGCGGTAGTCGCCGCGCACGTGGTAGGCGTTGTGCAGAGGCTCGGGCCCCTGGCTCGCCCGGACGAACGCGTCGGCCGTGTCGTGGATGTACACCATGTTCATCATCGACCCGGAGTGGAACGCGGGCCGACCCGTCTCACCGGCCAGCGGCTTGGTGACCAGCTCGTCGATCAGTCGGCGGGCGGTGCCGATCAGGCAGGCGGCGCCGTAGGCCAGGCCGATCCTGATCGAGGTGTTCATCACGCCCAGCGAGCTCCGGTAGTACTCGCCCATCGTCTCGCCGAAGACCTTGCTGCCCTCGTACACGTCGCCGGCGTGGATCCTGGCGTCCTCGGTGATCGGCTCCCCCGCGCCGTACTCGGCCGGGTCGAACAGGGCGGCGCTGCTCGCCAGCACCGTGCGCTCCACGCCGAGCAGCCTGGCCGCCTCCAGCACGTTGTAGGTGCCGACGATGTTCGACTGGATGCACTGCCCGCGCTGCGCCGCCGACCGGTCGTGCAACTCGGCGGCGAGGTGGATGATCCGGTCCGCCCGGTGCGTGCTGACCAGGTCGGCGACGAGCGCGAAGTCGGTGACGTCCCCCTCGACGAAGGTGAGCGCGTCCGGGGCGCCGGACGGCTCGGCCGCCCACTCGGGCCGCCGGTCGAGCGCGACGACCCGGTGGCCGTCGCGCAGCAGCCGGTCGACGACGTACGAGCCGATGAACCCGGTCGCGCCGGTGACCAGATAGGTCATCGTGATTACTCCTGACTTTCAAGGGATTGAGGAAGTGCGGGGAGAGGGTGCCTCACGTGGCGCTCGGGCGGTATCCGGCGTCGACCTGGAGCGCGGTGCCGGTGACCGAGCGGGCGTCGTCCGAGGCCAGGTAGGCGAAGGCCGCCGCGACCTCCTGCGGATCGATCATCCGGCCGAGCGCCGTCCTGGCCGCGTACCTCGCCTCCAGGCCGTCGTCCGCCGCGCCCGCCGCCGCGAAGATCGCGGTCTTCGCCGGACCCGGCACGACCGCGTTGACCCGCACCCCGTCGGGGCCGTACGCGAGGGCGAGCGAACGGGTCAGGTGCACCACGGCCGCCTTGGCCAGCCCGTACGCCGGGGCACCGGGGGTGGGCCACAGCGCCGCCGCCGAGGCCGTGTTCAGGATGACGCCACCGCCGCGCGGCCGCATGGTCGCGAGAGCCGCGCGGCAGCCGTACCAGACCCCGGCCACGCAGATCCGCCACAGGCGCTCGAAGTCCTCGTCCGCGCCGTCGGCGTCGATCGGACCGCCGGCGATGACGCCGGCGTTGTTCACCGCGATGTCGCACCGGCCGAAACGGTCCACGGCCGCCGTGAAGGCGGCCTCCACCTGCTCGGCGCTGCCGACGTCGGTGCGCTGGAACACCACCCGCTCTCCCGAGGGGTCGATCTCGGCGGCGACGGCGGCGGCCGACTCGGCGAGGTCGGCGAGCACCACCGAGGCGCCCTCGGCGAAGAAGCGCTCGACCGTGGCGCGTCCGATGCCCGAGCCGCCGCCGGTGACCACGGCCGTACGACCGTCCAGCCGCCCGCTCACGGCGCCGGTCACAGGGCCGGTCGCTGGGCCGGTCGCGGTGCCGGTCACAGGGCCGGTCGCGGAGCCTGCCATGGGACCGGTCACGAAGCCTGCCATGGGGCCGGTCACGGAGCCTGCCATGGGGCCGGTCACGACGCACCGCCCGACGGGCGCAGGTGCTTGTCCAGGAAGGCCCCGGCGATCTCGGCTGTGGTGTCCGTCAGCGGTCCCATCGGCCCGCCGTGGCCGCCCTCCGGCGGCAGGTGCAGCTCCTTCGGCTCCCCGGCCCGTGCGTACACGGCCCGGGAGTGGTCGGCGGAGATCACCGTGTCGTCGACCGGAGTGATCAGGCACAGCGCGCGCGGCGCGATGGCGGGCGCGAGGCTCTCCGGCGAGAAGTCCAGCGCCAGCCGGACGTTCTCCAGCGGGTATCCCTCGGGGTAGACCGACTGGATGAACGCGGCCTCGGCGTCGAGGGCCGGGCTCGGCGGCAGCGGCATCAACACCGACAGCGGCACCCGCTCCCCCACCCCGGTACGCGCACCCTCCGCGCCGCCCTCCCCGGGCCCGGTACGCGCACCCTCCGCGCCGTCCCCTCCGGACCCGGTACGCGCACCTTTCGCGCCGTCCCCTCCGGACCCGTTGCGCGCCCGCTCCGCGTCGTCGCGATCCAGCCGCGCCAGCAGCGCGGGCAGGTCCGCCCCGTGCAGTTCCTCCAGCCAGCGCCGCCCGTCGGCGAGCGGGACCAGCGAGAGGCACGCCTTCAGCCGCTCGTCGGCGGCCGCGGCGGCGACCGCGATCGCCCCGCCGAAGCTGGCGCCCATCACGCCCAGCGCCGAGCCGTCGATCTCCGGCCGTCCGGCCAGGTAGGTCGCGGCGGCGGAGACGTCGCGTACCTGCTCGGCCGGGTCGCAGCGCAGCCGGACACCCTCGCTGTCGCCGAAACCGCGGTGGTCGATGGCGAGGACGGCGTACCCGCGCTGGGCGAGCCGCCCGGCGAGCGGCAGCACGCGGAAGTTCACCGCGCCGCTCCAGCCGTGGCTCGCGACGAGGGCCGGTACCGCCCCGGCCCGCTCCCTCGGCGTCACCAGGACGCCGCGCAACCGCAGGCCGTCGCTCCGGAAGTGGACGATCTCGGCGTCGACCTCGGGGCCGCCGGAGAGGTTGAGCTGGATGCCGTCGTCTGCCGACACGATCACGTGGCAGGACCCCCGTTCGGATGGTTCCGGTACTCGGCTGGTTCCGGTACTCGGCGCCACGTAACGCGACCCCCCATTACCCGCCGCGTTACGCCGTGCGCGGGTGCGACCGGGTGCTCTCGACCCGGTGTAGTGAGGGCGGGAGAAAGGAGCCCGGCATGGGCAAGGGACCGCTGCCGATCGAGGCGGACGAACTGTACGACTACCTGCTGACGCGCAAGAGCCTGCACCTGGCCACGCTGAACCCCGACGGCTCGCCGCACCTGGCCACGATGTGGTTCGGCCTGATCGACCATGACATCGTGATGTGGACCCAGCGGAGCTCGGTGAAGGCGCGCAACCTGCGGAACGACCCCCGGATCACCTGCCTGGTGGAGTCCGGCGACGACTACTCCGAGCTGAAGGGCCTGACCGTGTCGGGCCGGGTGGACCTCGTCGAGGACGACGAGTCCATGCTGCGCATCGGCGAGGCGATCATCTCGCGCAACTACCCCGAGCCCGGCAGGCCCGACTACCGGAAGATGGCGCTGTCGGGCCTGCGGGTCGGCATCGTGGTCCGCCCCGAGCACTGGTCGAGCTGGGACTTCGCCCGAACGGCGAAGCAGCGCTAGGACCGCTCGGGTGGCCGAGGTCGCCCGAGCGCGAAGCCACTCAGCCCCTCGGGGCCGGGGCCGTCGCGAGGGCGGGCAGCAACTCGCCGAGTACGGCGGCCCCGTGCCGGTCCGACTCGTCGAGCGGGTGCAGGATCAGGTCGGTGACACCCAGCCCGCCCAGTTCGGCCAGTTGCTCGGCACAGGACTCGACGTCCCCGTAGACGGTGGCCTCCCTGCCGTGCTCGGGGCTTCCGTAGAAGGCGGAGAACCAGGCGTCGACCGTCCGCTCGGCCCGGGAGCGCCGCGGTTCGACGAGCAGGTACACCCGCTTGGCCACGGCCAGGGTCTCCCTGGCCCGCCCCTCCTCGGCGAGGACCTCGTCCAGCCGGACGGCCAGCTCGGCGAACCGCGCGGTGGGCTGCCGTCCGGCCGCGACCCAGCCCGATCCGAGCCGCGCCGCCCGGCGCAGCGCGGGGACCGACCCGCCGCCGACCCAGAGCGGGGGCGGCGCGACCGGGCGCGGGCTGATCCCGACCCCGGTGAAGGGCCAGATCGGGCCTTCGTGGTCGACCTCGTCCTCGGTCCAGAGCCGGCGCACCGCGACGAGGAACTCGTCCAGCACCGCCCCGGGCCCCCGGTCGTCCAGTCGCAGCGAGGGGAACAGCCGGCGGTCGCCGCTGCCGACCCCGACGACCAACCGGCCGTCACCGCCGAGCCGGTCGAGGCTCGCCAGTTCCTTGGCCGCGGTGATCGGGTTGCGCCCGGGGGCGACCAGCACCGCGACCCCCAGCCGCACCCGTGAGGTGTGCGCCGCGGCGAAGCCGAGCATGCCGACCGGCTCCGGCGTCGGTGTCCGGCCCGCGAGCTGGTCCAGGGTCCACAGCGCGTCGACCGGCGAGGCGTCGGCCTCGCGCAGCCAGGTCGCGATCTCCTTGGGGGCGGTGCCGGCGGCGAAGCGCAGCGGCAGGTTGAGCCCGATCCGCGGTCGTGCAACGGCGGACACTCGTGCCTCCTCGGCGACGGCGTCTCGCCGTCGCGAAACGGTGGCGGCCAGCGTGTCCGGGCGCACGTTACCCCCGACGTTACGAACCGCGTCCGTAACTTCGGGGTGAACGGCGGCAGACAAAGATCACAATCACCGAGCAGGAGGGACAAGCATGGCAGTCGAACGGTTCCCGGTCGAGGGGGGCCACATCATGATGTTCGCGCGGGCCATAGGCGACCTCGACCCCGCCTACCACGGCGCGATGACCGGTACTCCCGCGATCGCCCCGCCGACCTTCGTCTGGGCGGCCGACCACTACGACCCCGACAGCGCGGTCCGCCCGAAGCCGGGCGAGCCGTGGGTCGGGTCGGGGAGCACGCCGTCGGGGACCGGCGGCCCCGAGTCGGCCGACCTCGGCCTGCACGCCGAGCAGCGGTTCGAGTATCACCGGCCTGTGCGCGAGGGCGACGTGCTGAGCGCGGTGGACCGCCCCGGCCGTACCTGGACCAAGGAGGGCCGGCGCGGCGGTGCGCTCACCTTCGCCGAGCGGGTCACCGAGTACCGCGACCAGAACGGCGAACCGGTCGTCACCTCGACCCTGGTGACGGTGCGGACCGCCCGTCCGGTCGGAGCGGGCGAATGAGCGCCGTCCCCCCCGCCGCGAACAGCGCGGCAGACGGCGCGGCGAACAGCGCGGTGGACCTCACGCTGGACGTCGCGGTGGGCCAGACCAGGGAGCTGACGCTGGTCAGGGACCTCACCCGGACCAGGATCGTCCAGTACGCGGGCGCGTCCGGCGACTTCAACCCGGTGCACACCGACGAGCGGTTCGCGGTGGAGGCCGCCGGTTACCCGTCGGTGTTCGCGCACGGCATGCTCACGATGGGGATGGCCGGCCGGGTGATCACCGAGTGGTTCGGTCCCGAGTCGCCGCTCCGGTACGAGGCACGGTTCCGCACCCCGGTCTTCCCCGGCGCGACACTGACCGCGCGGGCCGAGGTCGAGTCGGTGGACGGCTCGGCGGGAACGGCCACGGTCACGCTCGCCGTGACCGACCAGCACGGCGCGGTCGTGATGACGGGCACCGCCGTGGTACGCACATCCGCCGGTGGCGCCGGCTCCGAGGACAAGTGACGGCCGCCGCACCGCGCGCCGACGAAGGAGAGGGAACCGTCATGCCTGATGGGAACGAACTGATCGGCCGCGTCGGCTTCGGAAGCGGCACGATGATCGCGCAGGGGTACGGCGCGGTGGACGAGGAGTCCGCCCGGGGCGCCGTCGACGCCGCGTACACGGCCGGGGTGCGGTTCTTCGACACCGCGCACTTCTACGGCTCGGGCCGGTCGGAGGCGATCGTCGGCGAGATGCTGGAGGGCCGGCGCGAGGAGGTCCGGCTGTGCACCAAGGGAGGCGTGCGCTACAGCGACCCGACGAACCTGCTCACCCTGGTCTGCGACTCCTCCTACGACGCGCTGCGCCGGTTCATGGACGAGTCGCTGACCCGGCTGCGCACCGACCAGGTCGATGTGTACCTGCTGCACCAGTTCGACCCGGCGCTCACCCCCGAGCAGCAGATGGAGAACCTGCAGCGGCTCAAGGACGAGGGCCTCGTCCGCGACGTCGGCTTCTGCAACTTCGGCGCCGAGGCGAGCCGGCGGGCCCTCGCCACCGGCATCCCGTCCGCGGTCGAGTACAGCTTCAGCCTGCTCGACCACCGCTACCTGACCGAGCTGTCGGACGCCGGGGCGCGCGGCGGGCTGCGCGTCACCTACGGCTCGTACGTGCACGGTCTGCTGTCGGAGGACTTCCTCCCCGACCACGAGTTCGAGCCGGAGGACTGGCGCGGCCGCAGTCGGCGCGAGGGCCGCTCGGGGACGTCGGGCAACGTGTTCTTCGCCGGGGACGCCTTCGCCGCCAACGTCGCGATCGCCGGGCGGCTGCGGGAGCTGGCCGGGTCGCTGGGCCTCTCGCTGGCCGCGTTCACCCTCGCCCTGACCGTGCGGGAGCCGTACTCGGACATCGCGCTGTTCGGCTGCCGCAACGCGTCCGAGGTGGCGGACGGGCTGAGCGGCCTCGCGGTGGAGCTCGACGAGGAGGTGCTCGCCCGGGTGGCGGAGATCCTGTCGGCCGCCGACCGGCCCACCGAGAACCTGCTGGGTCGGTGAATCGGCCGATCCGCCCCGATTCGACCACTGCCGTCCGCGAATCGGCCAGGTCCGTCCCTAATCAACCGTTGCCGTTCGCGAATCGGCCAGGTCCGTCCTGAATCGCCGGTCGCCGTCCCCGAGTTCGTCGTGAATCGGCCGTCGCCGTCCGCGAATCGGCCAGGTCTGTCCTGATTCGACCGTTGCCGTCTGTGACCCCGCGACTCCGCCCGCCCAACGTAACGCGCACGTTAACGAGACCTCCGCAGTATCTGGTCCTGCCGGCGCTTCGCCGTCACGTCCCAGGTGGCTCCCCGCAGCGGAGCCGGCGATATGAGAGGTTCACATGCGAAAGAGCAAACTCGGAATAGCTGTTCTCGGGATAGCCATGCTGGCGACGGCGTGCGGCTCCGGCGGTGACGAGGGAAGCACCGCGCAGTCGGGCGGCCTGCCCGCCACCATCAAGATCGGTGTTCCGCTGGACGTCAGCGGCGCCGCGGGCATCGCCGGTGTGGGGACCAGCGAGCGCGACGGCGTACGACTCGCGACCAAGGAGATCAACGACACCGGTTTCCTGGGCAGCTCGAAGATCGAGCTGGTGGAGATCGACACGAAGGCGGACAAGCAGGAGGCCGTGCAGGCGGTGCTCAAGCTCGCCTCCGACCAGGTCGACGCGGTCGTCGGCTTCACCCTCACCCCGTCGTTCCTCGCCGCGGGACCGCAGCTGCAGCAGAACGGCATCCCGACCATGGCGGTCGGCCTCTCCTCGGGCGGCGTCACCGAGATCGGCGACTACATGTTCCGCCTCTATCCCGACATGGCCAACGTGATGCCCCCGGCCGACAAGGAGTTCGCCGCCGCGTTCGGCGACCTCAAGACCGCGGCGTACCTGTACCAGAGCGACTCCGAGGCGGCCAAGAACGTCATCGGCAAGCGCCAGGAGGCACTGGAGCAGGCCGGTCTCCAGACCCTGGGCACCGAGACCTTCGTCGGCACCGACACCGACGTGCGCGCCCAGCTGACCAAGCTCAAGCAGCTGAACCCCGACGTGCTGGTCACCATGCCGCTGCCCGGCATGATGAGCACGATCTACCTGCAGCTCGACGAGATCGGCTTCGACAAGCAGGTGTTCATGGCGCCGGACGTCAGCGACGCCACCATGGAGCAGGCCGGCGAGGCCATGCAGTGCTTCGTGTACGTGACGGCCTGGAACGGCCAGAGCAGTGAGGGCAACAACAGCCACTTCCTGGATTACTGGAAGCAGAACGGCGCGCAGCGCTCCGCCACCGTCTTCGAGGCGGCCGGTTACGCGTCGCTGTGGTCGATGGCGCACGCCTTCAAGAACGCCGGCAGCAACGACAAGAAGGCCGTCCGGGACGCGCTGGCGGCCCTGAGCGACCTCGACACCCCGTTCGGCAAGATCGGCTTCACCCAGAACCGGGCCGCCGACGTCAAGGGCACCAAGCTCCAGATCGTGGACAGCAAGATCACCCTGTTCGACGAGCAGAAGTCCCCCGGCTGCAAGGCCTGACCCGCGCCACCCGCCCTGACGCCCCGACCGACCCGACCGCCCAGACCGACCCGCCGCCCCGGCACGCCGCACCACGGTGTGCCGGGGCGTCGTCGTCGGCGGGTGCCCCACCACCCATCGCCCCCACCACCCATCACCCCCGCCGCCCATCACCCTCGCCCATCGCCCCTGCCGCCCATCCCGGAGGAAACCTCGCGATGACCTTCAAAATCGACCACCTCGTCCACGCCAACGTGGTCTGCAGCGACTTCGACCGATCGCTCGACTTCTACACCCGCCTGCTCGGCGCCCGGATCCTCGGGCAGCCGTTCGAGTTCGACGCCGGAGACGACTTCCGTACGATCCTGGACGTCACCGGGCCGGTCCGCTGCAAGGCGGCCCTGCTCAGCTGGAGCTCCCGGGACACCGACACCTATCTGGACCTGCTGCACTTCACCGACGACGGCGGCGCACCGGCGCCGCGCACGGCCAAGGACGCGGGGCTCGCCCGCCTGGGGCTGCGGGTCGAGGACATGGACACCACGATGGCCTGGATCACCGAGCACGGCATCCCCGTGGTCGGCGGGCCGGTCACGCTCGTCCCCATGCCGGGCCGCGAGCGGCGCGTGGTCACCATCCTCGACCCCGACGGGACGCTGCTGAACCTGATGGAGTTCTCCGGCCCCTCCGCACCCCCGGCCGGGAGCGGGCGCGGATGACCGGCGCCGCCGCCCCGCGCGGGACACCGATAACGGCCGCGACCATACCCCCGCCGGGCTCTCCCGCCCACGTAACGCCGGTGTTAACGAGGAAACGCAACGCTGGCCCCGATCTCGTCACACCGCGGACAGCCAGGGCCGGGGCCACGAGAGGGAACGGAGGACGGTGTGCAACAGACCATTAACGGCTTGGCCTTGGGGAGTACCTACGCCCTGTTGGGCGTGGGCGTCACCCTGGTCTGGGGTGTTCTCAACCTCCTCAACTTCGCCCACGCGCAGATCCTGACCTGGGGCACCTTCGCCGCCCTGGCCTCGCTGCGCCTGGGCGTCCCCGTACCGGTCGCGATCCTGGTGGGCATGGTGGCGGCCGGTGTGCTGTCGGTGCTGATCGACCTGGTCGTCCTCGCACCGCTGCGCGGTCGCAAGGCACCGGAGTTCTCCTTCGTGGTCGCGACGATCGGCGTCTCGCTGGTGCTCACCACGGTGCTGCGCACCTACACAGACGCGCAGACCGAGGCGTTCCCCCGGCAGGGTTTCCCGGTCGGCGCCTTCGAGTTCGCCGGCCAGAACGTGCCCCGGCTCCAGGTGGTCATGTTCGTGATCGCGGTGGTGGCGATGGTGGGCCTCGCGTACTGGCTGAACCGGACCAAGTCCGGCCGGTCCGTCCGCGCGGTGGCCCACGACCGGGAGACCGCCGAGCTGCTCGGTGTGAACAGCCAGCTCGTCTTCTCGATCTGTTTCTTCGTCGCCGGCGCGCTCGCCGCGGTGGCGGGCATCTTCGTCGCCGCGTCGGCGGCGCAGGTGTCGTACTCGTCCGGCGACGGGCTGCTGCTCATCGCCTTCGCGGTGATCATCCTCGGCGGCATGGGCTCGGTGAAGGGCGCGATCATCGGCGGTCTCGTCCTCGGCGTGGTCGAGGTCTACGCCACCACCTACGTCTCCAGCTCGTTCAGGGAGATCATCGCGTTCGCCGTCATCCTCGCGATGCTGGTCGCGCGGCCGTCCGGGTTCTTCGGCAAGAAGGAGGCCGCCCGTGTTTGAGTGGCTCGAACCGCTCCAGCTGTTCCGGCTGGACACCGCGCTCATCCTCACCCTGCTCGTGATCAGCGTGCACATCACGTTCCGGGTCGGCATCATGTCGCTCGCCCCGATGGGGTTCGCCGCGGTCGGCGGCTACACCGCGGCCCTCATCGCGACCAAGTCCGAGCTGCCGTTCGCGATCGGCCTGCTCGCCGCCACGGTGCTGGCGGGCATGATCGGCGCGCTGTTCGCCCCGCCGGTGCTGCGGTTGCGCGGCATCTACATGGCCCTGGGCAGCCTGGCCCTCGCCCAGGCCATCGTGGTGCTGATCCGGATCAACGACTACACCAACGGTCCGAACGGCATCGCCGGCATCCCGGTCGAGGTCAGGACCGAGCACCTGGTCGTCGCGCTGCTGGTGGCGTTCGTACTGCTTGAGCTCAGCCACCGCTCCTACTTCGGCCGGGCCGCCAAGGCGGTACGGCTGGACGAGCGCACCGCGGAGGGCATGGGGGTGAACGTGTTCCGCGTCCGGTTCGTGAGCTTCACCGCGGCCGCCGCCGTCGCCGGGTGCGCGGGTGCCCTGGAGGCGCACCGCACCACGGTGATCAGCCCCGACCAGTACGGCTTCGCCACGCTGGTCATCGTGTTCACCTACGTGCTGGTGGGCGGCAACGGGCACTGGGCGGGGCCGATCCTGGTCACCTGGGGGCTCACGATCCTGCGCGACTCGCTGCACTTCGCGGGTTCCAACTGGGAGGACGTCATCTACGGCGTACTGCTCGTCGTGATCCTGCTGGTCGCGCCGAACGGCCTGTCCGACCGCTCGCTCTACCGGGGCCTGCGGCGCCGCTGGCGCGGCAGACGGGACCAGCCCGCGCCCACCGTCCAAGATCCTGCCGAGAAGGTGGCGAGCCGATGACCGCGCTGCTGGAGTTGTCCGGAGTCAGCAAGCATTTCGGCGGCATGAAGGCCGTGAACGACGTCTCGTTCTCCGTGGGAGAGGGCGCCATCTACGGCCTGATCGGTCCCAACGGCGCGGGTAAGACCACGGTGGTCAACCTGATCAGCGGCTACCTGAAGCCCACCGCCGGGCGGATCACCCTCGCCGGGTCCGATCTCGCCGACCTGCGCCCGCACCGGCTCGCCGCCGCGGGCATCGCCCGCACCTACCAGAACCTGAAGCTCTTCGACGAGAGCACCGTCCTGGAGAACGTGCTGATCGGCCGGCATCTGTCCTTCAAGGGCCGCCGCTGGCAGCTCGGCCGGGTGCGCAGACGTGAGGAGGCCGAGCAGCACGAGGTGGCGCGGCGGCTGATCGACCGGGTCGGCCTCACCTCGGTGATCGACGTGGACGTGGCCGAGCTCTCCTACGGCATGCGGCGACGGGTCGAGATCGCCAGGGCGATGGCCACCGAGCCTCGGCTGCTGCTGCTCGACGAGCCGACCGCCGGAATGAACCGGGCCGAGTCCGACGACATCGGACGGCTCATCCAGATGATCAATGACGAGGGCGTGACCGTGCTGCTCGTCGACCACAACGTGCGGCTGGTCACCGAGGTCTGCCACCGGGTCGTCGTCCTGGACTGGGGCAGCGTGCTCACCGAGGCCGGCCCGCACGAGGTGTGGCAGGACGAGCGGGTCAAGACGGCCTACCTCGGCGTCAAGGAACGTCGCACAGCGGACACCGTGGAGGCACCGGATGCTGGTCGTTGATTCCCTGGTCACCCGTTACGGCGCCGTCGAAGCGCTGCACGGGGTGAGCCTGGAGGTCGGTGCGGGCGAGGCCGTGGCCCTGGTCGGGCCGAACGGCGCGGGCAAGACGACCCTGCTGCGCACGATCTCCGGTCTGGTACGGCCGACGGCCGGGACCGTGACGATCGACGGCAGGGCGACCGGGCGCCGCGCCGCCTACCGGGTCGCCCGGCTGGGCGTCAGCCACGTGCCCGAGGGCCGGGCGATCCTGTCCCCCCTCACCGTGAAGGACAACCTGCTCATGGGCGGCAGCCGGCTGCCCGGCTCCGAGGCCGGCGAGCGGATGGACGAGATGATCGAACTGTTCCCGGTGCTGGGACGGCGGATCGACTCCCTCGGCGGTGTGCTGTCCGGCGGCGAGCAGCAGATGCTCGCGATCGCGCGCGGGCTGATGGCCCGCCCGCGGCTGCTCATGATCGACGAGCCGTCGATGGGGCTCGCCCCGCGCATCGTGGGCGACGTGCTGGACGCGCTGCACCGGGTGGTCGCCACCGGCACCGCGGTGCTGGTGGCGGAACAGAACGTGGGCCTCGCGCTGGAGGTGGCCGACCGGGCGTACGTGATGGTGGTCGGGGACATCGTGGCGTCCGGGCGCAGCGAGGACATGGACGAGAACAGCCTGCTGGAGACCTACCTGGCCTGAGGCTTTCCCGTCTTTCCGACGTCCCGGTGGTCCGGCCTCCCCCGGCCCGGACCACCGGGGCTCTCTCTACAGTCGCTCGATGATCGTGACGTTCGCCTGGCCGCCGCCCTCGCACATCGTCTGCAGCCCGTACCTGCCGCCCGTACGCTCCAGCCGGTTGAGCATCGTCGTCATCAGCCGCGCGCCGGTCGCCCCGAGCGGGTGGCCGAGCGCGATCGCCCCGCCGTCCGGATTCACCTTGGCCGGGTCGAACCCGGTCTCCTTCAGCCAGGCGAGCACCACCGGCGCGAACGCCTCGTTGATCTCCACGGTGTCGATGTCGTCAGGGGTGAGCCCGGTCCGCTCCAGTGCCCGCCTGGTCGCCGGGATCGGCGCGGAGAGCATCATCAGCGGGTCGTCGCCCATCACCGTCATGTGGTGGACGCGCGCCCGCGGTGTCAGCCCCAGATGCCTCACCGCGCGCTCCCCGGCGATCAGCAGGGCGGCCGAGCCGTCGCTGATCTGGCTGGCGCAGGCGGCGGTGATCCGGCCGTCGGGCAGCAGGGTGGGCAGCGACCTGATCTTCTCCCAGTCGGGCTCGCGCGGGCCGTTGTCGGCGGACAGGCCGCCCAGCGGCGCGATCTCCGGCTCGAACAGCCTCTCGGCGTTCGCGCGCAGCGCACGGGTGTGCGACTCGACCGCGAACCGCTCCATTTCGTCGCGCGAGATGTCCCAGTGTGTCGCCATCATCTCGGCGCCCCGGAACTGGCTCACCTCCCCCTTCCCGAACCGGCTCGTCCACCCCTCGGAGGTGGAGAACGGGTCCTCGAACCCGAGTGCCCTGCCGGAGTCGGCCGCCGACATCAGCGGCACCATGCTCATGTTCTGTACGCCGCCGGCCACGACCAGGTCCATCGTGCCGCTCATCACGGCCTGGGCGGCGAAGTGCACGGCCTGCTGCGCCGAGCCGCACTGCCGGTCGACGGTGACCCCCGGCACGTGGGCCGGGAAGCCCGCCGCCAGCCAGCAGGTGCGGGCGATGTCGAAGGACTGCGGGCCGACCGAGTCCACGTTGCCGAACACCACGTCGTCGACGAGCGCGGGGTCCACCCCTGCTCGCTCGATCAACGCGCGGATGGCGTGCGCTCCCAGGTCTGCCGGATGGATCGTGCTCAGCGGCCCGCCGCGCCTGCTCACCGGAGTGCGGACGGCGTCGATGATGAATGCTTCAGCCATGCCGCCGACCGTACGGACGGAACGTTAACCGGCCGTGCGCCACCGGATCGGGCGGCGTTACCCCGCCCCTGTCCCCGTACGGCCGGATCGGCTGCTCGAACGTCCCGCGCCCTCGCGCGTGCGCGTCGTCGACCGCGTCACGCCCTCGTCCTCGCCCGGCCGGGCGAGGGTCAGATGACGGACCGGGCGGCGAGGTCGGCGATCTCCTCCGGCGAGCGGCCCAGCTCGGCCAGTACGTCGGCCGTGTGCCGCCCCAGCTCGGGCACCGGGTCCATCCGCGGCTCGGCCCCGTCCAGGGAGATCGGCGGCAACAGTGCCCGGATGGGGCCACCGGGTGTGCCGACGTCCCGCCATCGGTCACGCTCGCGCAGCACCGGGTGGTCCAGGAAGTCGGCCACCGTGTTCACCCCGGCGTTCGCGACCCCGGCCTGGTCGAGCAGTTCGGCGGCGTCGGCGCCGTCCAGCTCGGCGAAACGCGCGTCGACGATGGCCTCCAGCGCGTCCCGGTCGGCCACCCGCAGCGTGTTGGTGGCGAAACGCGGGTCGGTCGCGAGCTCGGGATCCTTGAGGAACACCGCGCAGAACCGGATCCACTCGGCCTCGTTCTGGATGGAGAGCAGCACGGTCCGCCCGTCGCGGGCGGTGAACGGTCCGTACGGGGCGATGGTGGCGTGCCGGGCACCGGCACGCGGCTGCTGGCGCCCGCTGCCCGCGGTGTAGTTGGCGGGCTGCCCCATCCACTCGGCGAGCGCCTCGAACAGCGACACCTCCAGCGTGGCCCCCCGCCCGGTGACCTGCCGCTGGTACAGGGCCGTCAGCACCGCGCCGAAGCCGTACATCCCGGCGGCGATGTCGGCCACCGAGACGCCGACCCTGGCGGGCTCGTCCGCCGACCCGGTCAGCGAGACCAGCCCGGCCTCGCACTGGACCAGCAGGTCGTACGCCTTGCGCCCGGCCCACGGTCCGTCACCGCCCCACCCGGTGATGCCGAGCACGATCTTGCGTGGGTCCCGCTCCCTGACGGCGGCGGCGGCGAGCCCGAGCCGGTCGGCGGCGCCGGGGCCGAGGTTCTGGACGAGCACGTCGGCCCGGTCCACCAGCTCGTGCAGGATCTCCCTGCCGTGCGGGGACTTCACGTCCAGGGTGACCGACTCCTTCGAGCGGTTCAGCCAGACGAAGTAGCTGGACTGGCCGTGCACCGACTCGTCGTAGCGACGGGCGAAGTCGCCGGAGCCCGGTCGCTCGATCTTGATCACGCGGGCGCCGAGATCGGCGAGCTGGCGGGTCGCGAACGGCGCGGCGACCGCGTGTTCCAACGTCACGACGGTGATCCCGGTCAGCGGCAGCACGGCTCCCCCTCGGTTGATCAATATAAAATATAGAGTTTTACTCTAGGGCATCAGGGTGATCAGGTTTTACTCGGGTATGCCTTCTGATCAGCCGATTCATGACCGAGGGCGTGAACGGAGAGAAAATATCCTATGAGGTCCCTGACGGGGTCTCATCGTCCGCGGCCTGCCGATCGAACTGCCTGGCCAGCAGGTCGCCGGAGTTCACGATGTGATCGTGCATCGCCCTGCGCGCGGCCTCCGCGTCCCCGGCCCGCAGCCCCGCCAGGATCCCGGCGTGGTCGTGCAGGGTCGCCTCGGGCCAGCCCTCGATCGCGGAGTAGAAGCGGGTGGGAATGTAGCGGCCGGTCAGGCCGAGCACCCAGGTGATCTTTCTGGCGCCCGCCACCAGGTTGATGTGCCGGTGAAAGGCGTGGTTCCTCTCCTCAAGCAGAGTCAGGTCCTTGCGGTGCGCAGCGGCCAGCAGCTCGTGGTGCAGCGCTTCCAACTCGGCCAGATCCTCCGGCGTCGCCCGTACCGCGGCGCGGGCCGCGAGCTCGCCCGAGATCAGCGCGTGCGCCTCGAACAGGTCGCGGACGTCCTGACCGGTGAGCGGCGCGACCTGGAAGCCGCGCCGGGGCAGCAACTGCAGGAAGCCCTCCACCCGGAGCACGTGCAGCGCCTCGCGGGCCGGCGTCGCGGAGATGCCCAGCGCCTGGCCCACCGCCTCCGGCCGGACCGAGTGGCCAGGACGCCACCGGCCCGACATGATCATGCTGCGGATGTAGGAGGCGGCCGCGTCGCTGAGCTGGGGGCGGTCCGCCTCGGAGGTCCGGGGCGCCCCGTCCGTCGGGGCCGTTCTCGCGCCCCCGGTCACTCTGCCGCTCATCGCACGACCTCTCGCCTCGATCGGGGCTTCTTCCCGGCGTCCCACCTGCGCCGACGATCCTAGGTGGATACGAAGGGCCGCGACACGGCCTCGACGAGCGGACGCTAGACGGGCCGGGGCACGGAGGCCCACGCGGGAAGGGTGAACCACCGGGGCACGGCGCGGCGCAGCGCCTCCGGCCCCTGCACCTCGACCTCGTGCAGGCGCAGCGCGTCCGGCCAGCTCAGCTCGCCGCGCCAGACCTCGACCATGCTGCGCACACCGGCGGTCACCGTCACGGTCACGGCGTGGCCGGGGTCCGTGTCGCAGACGTCCACCTCGTCACTTGTGATCACAATCCACCAGCGCCGACTTTTGGGCGGAACGTCCGGGAAGCGGAACTCGATGACCGTCCGCCCGTCGGGAACGACGCTCCGGTCGACGTTGCGGTGCATGTCCCACAGCAGCAGCTTCGGGTCGAGGTCCTCGTCGCCCAGCTCACCGATCCAGCGGATGCCCCATGCGGCGAGCGCCTCGACCACCGGTCGCAGTTCGTGGCCGGCCGGGGTGAGAACGTAGCGCACGTCGTTGTTCTTGACGTGCCTCTCCACGATGCCGGCGCGGGTGAGCTGGTGCAGCCGTCGGGAAAGCAGCGTGGGGGACATGCGCGGCAGGCCGCGGCGCAGCTCGTTGAAACGCTCGGTCCCGCACACCAGTTCCCGGATGACGAGCAGCGTCCATCGTTCGTCGAGCAGTTCGACGGCCTTGGCGACCGGGCAGAACTGGTGATACGAGGAGCCCATACCTCGGAGTCTAGATTCAGCCGTCACGAACGCCAGGGGGCGACGACGGGGGGCGGCGGGGACAGCACCGGACGGCGGTACAGATCGTGTACTGGATGGCGAATCCAGCACTCCCTACCGTCGATTCCAGTCCACCGCGGATCACGACGAGGGAGCAGTGCGATGACGCCACAGAACGACCCGACAGAGGCCGACCGTGCCCTGAAGGCCAGGCACCGCGACATGTGGGCGCTGGGTGACTATCCCGCGGTCGCCGCCGAGATCATCCCCGATCTGGGCGCGATCCTGGTCGAGGCCTGCGGGGTGGGACGCGGCGACCGTGTGCTGGACGTGGCCGCCGGATCGGGGAACGCCGCCATTCCCGCGGCGCTCGCCGGGGCGAGCGTGGTGGCCGGCGACCTCACCCCGGAACTCCTGGAGGCCGGACGCGCCCTGGCGACGCGGCGCGGCGCGGCGGTCGAGTGGCGGCAGGCCGACGCGGAGGCCCTGCCGTACGCCGACGGCGAGTTCGACACGGTCATGTCCTGTGTCGGGGTCATGTTCTCTCCCGACCACCGGGCCAGTGCGGGCGAGCTGATCCGGGTCTGCCGCCCGGGCGGCACGATCGGCCTGCTCAACTGGACGCCGCAGGGGTTCATCGGTCAGATGTTCGCGGCGATGAAGCCGTACGCGCCCCCGCCCCCGCCCGGCGCACAGCCCCCTCCGCTGTGGGGCGACGAGGATCACGTCCGCGCGCTGCTCGGCGACGCGGTCACCGACGTCGTCACGCGCCGGCGGACGGTCACGATCGACCGGTTCGCTCACCCCGGCGCGTTCGTCGACTACTTCAAGGCCAACTACGGCCCGACCATCGCCGTCTACCGAGGGCTGGCCGGGGATCCCGACCGGGCCGCCGCCCTGGACCAGGCTCTCACCGAACTGGCACGCGGCCATCTCCAGGGGGAGGAGAAAACGGTGATGGAATGGGAGTATCTCCTGCTCACCGCCCGCAAACGCCACTGACGAGCTCCCCTTCTCCGCGCGGGAATCGAACCGAGTGGGGACCGAACCGGGAGCCGACCGTCGGCGGTCAGGTCGTCGTTCTCTCCTTCGGATCGGTCAGGCCGGTCATGACCAGGTCGGCGAGTTGCCGGTACGCCTCGGCGGCGTCGAGGCCGGTGCTCGACTGGATGGTCCCGCGCTGGATCGCGCCCATGATCTCGGCCGCGACGGCCCCCACGAACGACGCGTGCACCGGGCGCAGCGCACCCGCCCGCACTCCCTCGGTCACCAGGGCCTGTACCCGCCTGGCCGCGTACCGGGTGTTCTCCTGATACACGTCGTTGGCCGGGCCGAAGTCGGCCACGTCGGCGAAGAACCTGGCCGAGGCAGGTTGGAGCTCCGAGGCGACGGCCTCCAGATAGATCACCAGTCGTCGCGCCGGGTCGTCGGAGGCCGCGACCCGGGCCTCGATGCGTTCCGCCGTGTGCTTGAAGAACGAGCGCACGGCCGCGACGACGATCTGTTCCTTGCTCGGCGCCACGGCGTACAGGGTGGTTCTCGAACACCTCAGCCGTTCCGCCAGGTCCCCGATGCCGAACGAGGAGAATCCCTCACTCAGGAACAGCTCTCGAAGCTGGACCAGCGTCTCCTCGCGGCGCATGCGAGCCTTCCCCGGAATCGGCATGAGGCCGACTCTACGGCAGAGTACCGAAACTGATACCGTGGTACTCATATCGGTTTCTGGAGGATCACATGCCCGCGTCACGTGTCATGCCCACCAGCGAGAGCGCCGACCTGATCACCCTCGTCCGAGACCTCGCCGCCAAGGAACTCCTGCCCAGGGCCGCCCAGGCCGAGGCCGACGAGGAGTTCCCTCGCGAGGTCTTCAGGACCCTCGGCGCCGTCGGCCTCCTCGGTCTCCCCTACCCCGAGGAGTACGGTGGCGCGGGTCAGCCGTACGAGGTGTACCTGCAGGTGCTCGAGGAGATCGCGGCGGTCTGGTCGAGCGTCGGTGTCGGCGTGAGCGTGCACGCCCTGTCGTGCTTCGGGCTCGTCAGGTTCGGCACCGAGGAACAGCGGCGAGAGTGGCTGCCGGACATGCTCGGCGGCGACCTGCTCGGCGCGTACAGCCTGAGCGAGGCGCACGCGGGCTCCGATCCCGCCGCGATGAGCACCCGCGCCGTACGGGACGGCGACGACTACGTGCTCGACGGCGCGAAGGCGTGGACGACCCACGGCGGGCACGCCGACTTCTACCAGGTGATGGCGCGGACCTCCGACGACCGCAAGGGCATCTCCTGCTTCCTCGTCCCCGCCGACGCCGAGGGCCTGAGCGCCGACCCGCCCGAGCGCAAGATGGGCCTGACCGGATCGGCGACCGCGACCATACGCCTGGACCACGTCCGCGTTCCCGCCGGGCGCAGGATCGGCGCGGAGGGCGACGGCCTCAAGATCGCACTGGCCGGCCTCGACTCCGGCCGGCTGGGCATCGCGGCGGTCGCCACCGGGCTGGCCCAGGGGGCGCTCGACCAGGCCGTGGCGTACGCGAAGGAGCGGCAGACCTTCGGCAAGCCGATCATCGAGCACCAGGGCCTCGCGTTCCTGCTCGCCGACATGGAGGCGGCCGTCCAGAGCGCCCGCGCGACGACGCTGCACGCCGCGCGTCTGAAGGACCGAGGGCTCCCGTTCAGCCGGGAGGCCTCCATCGCCAAGATGGTCGCCACCGACAACGCCATGAAGGTCACCACCGACGCCGTTCAGGTCCTCGGCGGCTACGGCTACACCCGGGACTTCCCGGTCGAGCGCTACATGCGCGAGGCGAAGGTCATGCAGATCTTCGAGGGCACCAACCAGATCCAGCGCCTGGTCATCGGCCGCGCGCTCGCCGGGAACCCCGGCGGAACGATCACCACCGCCGACGGGGAGCGGAGCTGAAGCAGAGCGGCGGGCCGGTCTCCCATCGGCCCGCCGCTCTTCTCTTCTCCAGTGGGTTTTCAGCGGGTGGCGGCGATTCCGCCGCCGCGGGGGAGCGGGATGGTTCACATCTCCGCGGTCGAAGCGGCCTGCTCGCCGGTCGGAGCGGCCTGCTCCCCCGTCGGGGTGGCCCTTTCCGCACTCTGCCGGATCCGCTCGATCTGCGCCTGGGTGACGTTGAGGGTGCCGAATTCCTTGACCGCCTGGTAGTAGGTCCAGGCGAGGCTGTTGCAGGTGCCCCTGGGAATGGTGGAATATCCCGCGCAGACCTGCCTCATGTCGAAGTAGAACGCGTCGTCGATGCGCGCCTTGTTCGCCGGGAACTGGCTCACCGCCTTGTAGTTGCGGTAGCCGAAGTCGTGGCGTCGGCACGACATTCTGAAGTCGAAGCCGAGCGGCTGGTCGGGGCTGGCCGAACACAGGTCGGTCGACCAGTCGAAGTTGTAGTCCGCCCAGCTTCCCTGGTTCTGCCAGGCGGAAACCCAGCTCGCGGCGCTCGCCGCCGTAGGCTGACTGAAATTGGAAAGTGCGGCGAGTTTTTGCTGCAACGTCACCGCGTAGGCGGGCAGGGTTAATCCGAGTAGTACGGCGAAGGAGAGGGAGACGGTTGCGAGGGCGCGCTTGACCATGGACTCTGCCTTTGTCCGGGGGATACCTCTCGCGGCGGGACGCCGCCACGGCCTAACAATGAGGCGAAATATCCTGTGACGCCGAGACAGATCTCCGTGAAGATCTGCGCCGATATTCGTTAACGGCGGCTCTTTACAGCTTTTACGGCGTGAAGTAAGGGCGATCGGTGCCGGGGAGTTCCTCGCCCTCGTGGCCGACCACGGCGGGCCGACGTGCCGACGACAACCACCTGTACGAGATCGGTCCGGTAGGGCCGGTTCTTCGGCCGGGCGGCTCGTTTCCGGTGGCCCTCGCTTCCGGCGATCCCTGCCGGGAGAGGCCGGCCCTCGTCGTCACGGATGATCGCCGATAGCTGAACCAAGTGAGCGAGCGTGTGGCGGTGAGCCACAATCGCCTCATGACGGCACCACTGACCGGCGCGGTCCAACTCCCCGACGGAACCTGGGTGCGCGGCCGAGGGCTGCGGAACGCCGCCCCCACCGGCCCGGCCCCCGACTTCGCGCTCTACCTCGGCTCCGCGCGCCTCCGGCAGCGCCACCAGAGCGATCTGTCATGGCCACACGAATGGATCCGCTGGCCGGACTTCCTGCTGCCCGTGGACCGGCACGCGGCCGCCCGCTCCATCGTCCACCTGCGCGACCAGGCGCGATCGGGACTCGCCGTCGAGGTCGCCTGCGACGGCGGGGTCGGCAGGACCGGCACCGTCATGGCCTGCCTCGCGACCCTCACCGGCCTGCCCCCTCGGGAGGCCGTCGAGTGGACGCGCGCGCACTATCACCGCCGCGCGGTCGAAACCCCCTGGCAACGACGGTGGGTGGCGTGGTTCTCCGCCCGGCCGGAAGCGTGATCCCACCAGGCCGCCGTACGCCCCTGAGGACGTACGGCGGCTCGCCGAAGGAGGGCTCTCCCGGAGAGCCGTGGACACCCGCTCGTCACGGACGTACCGCGACTCCCCGAGAGCGACGCCCTTCGCCCGTCACGGACGTGCCGCGCCCCCTGTCAGGTGAGAAGACCGTCCCCGATCCAGCCGTTCGGTGAGCAGCCCGGCGGGACGGCGAAGACGGCCGAGCCGATCGGGGTCGTCCACTCGTTGAGCAGGTCGGCCTCGGCCAGCCTGCGCTGGATCGGCAGGAACTGCCGGGAGACGTCGGCCTGGTAGGAGGCGAACAGCAGCCCGGAGTCGGCGTGTCCTTCCGAGGTGAGCCCCTCGTCGTAGTTGTAGACCCTGCGGAAGATCCGCAGGTTCGGGTCGGCGACATGGGCCCGGCGGATATGGGCCTGCTCGGAGATGACGGGGAAGCCGATCGCGTTGAGCTTCTCGAAGTCGGCCTCGTCGTGCTCGTCGCGCCCGGTGAGCGGGGCGCCGTTGTCCAGGCGGCGGCCCACGGTGAACTCCTTGCCGACCCGGTCGACGGCGTCCCAGGTCTCCATCTCCGCCCGGATGCGCCGCAGCACCAGCGTGGTGCCGCCGCGCAGCCACTCCGGGCCGTCGCTCACCCACACCGCCCGGTCGAACTCGGCAGTGCCGGGTACGGGGTTGACGGTCCCGTCCAGCTGGCCCATCACGTTGCGCTGGGTCAGCCCGGCGGGCTGGGTGTAGGCGCCGCGCCGGAAACCCCGCTGGATCCAGCGGACCTTCGCGAAGGAACGGGCGTCCTTGACGACCATGCGCAGGGCGTGGGCCAGGGTGAGTGCGTCGTCGGCGCAGATCTGCAGCAGCAGGTCCCCGCCGCTCCACTCCTTCCTGAGCTTGTCGATCGCGAAGGCGGGCAGCGGCGCCGCCGCCTCCGGAGCGCGGCCGGTCAGCCCGGCCGCCGTGAGGAAGCCGGGGCCGAACCCGAAGGTCACGGTGAGCCGGGCGGGCAGTACGGCCAGCTCAGGTTCGGTGTCGGCCAGGGCGGGCCTGCCCTGGGTGAGCCGCCGGGCGTCGTCGGTGAGCAGCCGCATCATCCGCGCGAGCGCCTCACGGTCGACCTCCGGCCGCAGGTCCAGTCCGACGAACACCCCGTACGTCTGGGGCGCCGTCGCGATCCCTGCCTGGTGGAGGCCGTCGAAGGGCTCCGTCGCGGCACCCGCGGAGCCTTCGGGGCCTTCGGGGCCTCCGGACGCCGGAACGACCCGGGGGCCGGTCCGGGAATCGGCCGGGAGTCCGGCCTGGGGGGCGACTGAGGGGACAGCCTGGTCGGGGGCGCACGCGGCGAGGGCGCCGACCGCGGTGGCGGCGCCTCCCGCGAGCAGTCCCCTGCGGCTGAGTCGGGGTTCTGGCATGGGCTCTTCTCCGTTTCCCGCTCAGCCGTCGCTCTCGCCCATGTGCATGTCGCCGTCGCCCTTGTCGGCCTTGTCTCCTCCCATGTCCATGCCGGGCTGGTAGTCCTCCTTGCCTCCGGCGAAGTCCTTGCCGACCGCGGTGAACTCCACGGTCCGGCCGTCCTTGAGGGTGAGGGTGAAGGGGATCTGCGCGCCGGGCCTCACCGCTTCGGTGACGCCCATCAGCATGATGTGGTCACCACCGGGCTGGAGCTGGTGGGTGCCCTTCGGAGGGATCACGATCCCGCCCTCCTTGGGACGCATGATCATCTTTCCCTTGGAGTCGACGACCTCGTGCAACTCGATCACCGGTGAGATCGGCGAGACGCCGGAGACGATCGTCACCTCGGCGTCGGTGTTGTTGACCAGGGTGCCGAACGCGGCACTCATCCCCTTCTTCGTGGTCTTCACCCACGGATCGGTGACCGTCAGCACGGAGGCGGCCGCGGAGGGGGCGGCGGCGGGCGCGGCGGTGCCGGGGGCGGCGGCCGGTTCCTGGACGCCCTGGGAACCACATCCGCCCAGGACCATCGCGACCGCGACCAGAAGTCCCGCGGGGGTGGTCCGGCGAACTCCGTTACGGGGGAATCCAGTGGTTCCGGCACGGGTGATACGACGAGCAGGCACGTTGACGCCTTTCTTCTGGCCGGATCGGCAGGCCGCGGCCGAACGCCGCCTCGATAGGGCCATGCCGGACACGCGGCCGGGATTGTCACGCTGGTACAGGTCCGCCGAGCAGCCGGGAAGGCCGCGTCGGCGCAGGACCGCGCGTACGGTGCGTACGGCGGTTGGGAACGGGTCAGGTGCCCGGATGACCCAGAGCGGTCAGCCGGTCAGCCGAAGGTGGCGGTGACGATCCGGGGTGGGCCGCGCCGGCTGACGACGTGGCGCAGCACGGCGGAGCGCAGGGCTCCCGGCTCGATCGCGCCCGCGGTGAGGAAGGACGTGTACGCCGGGGTCACGACCGCGACGAGCACCCGGCACAGCCGGACACCGAGCCGTCGCAGCAACTCCCAGAGCACCGCCTCGCCGCGCGCCAGCCACAGAGCGGTGAGCCCGACGGCCCAGCCGTGCGCCACCAGCATGCCCAGGCCGGGCAGCAGCCCCGAGTGGACGTGCCCGATCATCTGGGCCATCTCGGCGGGGGACGCGGCGTGCGCGAGGGAGAACATCACGTGCACCCCCGCCTGCACGCCCGCCAGCAGCGGCAGGATCACCGCGAGCGTCCGTTCGCGCCCTGAGACCGCGAAGGCCGAGAGGAAGGCGAGAGCCAGCGCGGCGGCCGCGCTCGGCACGGAGACCGAGCCTCCCGCCAGGACGTGCGCCAGCACGCTCAGCCCCAGGCAGACCGCGGCGAAGGCGGCCGCGCGGGCGAGGCGGAAGGGCAACGTCGCGGGCATGATGGGGAAATCATCCCACGCCACCCCGGCGGTGCGAAGTTCGAGACCCACCGGGTGATCCCCCCTCGCCACGTCCGAGATCCACAGGCGGCCCGGGGTCAGAAAAAATCTTGAAAGAAAATCCGGCCGCCGTGTCGAATCGGTCCGTGCTCGTTCGAAGCGTGGTCAAAGGCCGGAGGAACACGAGAACCGGCCGTCCCGTTCGAAAACAAGATCAAGGAGAGACACGATGCGATACATGATCACCCTCAAGGTCACCCACCGGCCCGACACCCCGCCGCCCGCCGAGCTGATGGAGGCGATCATGAAGCTCGGCGAGGAGGGCACCGGAGCGGGCGTGTTGCTCGACAACGGCGGGCTGGCTCCGAGCGTCGAGGGGGCGCGGGTCGAGCTCACCGAAGGCAGGATAAGCGTCACGGACGGTCCGTTCGCCGAGGCGAAGGAACTGATCAGTTACGCCCTCTACCAGGTCCGGTCCAAGGAGGAGGCCGTCGAGTGGGCCTCCCGCTTCATGAAGCTCCACCGCGACCACTGGGAGGGCTGGGAGGGCGAGGCCGACATCCACCGCGTCTTCGGCCCCGAGGACTTCGCCGCCCCCGCGTGAGACCGTCCTCGACGACGCCCCGGTGAGAGTTTCCACGAGAGGACTCTCACCGGGGCGTCGGACGAGGTGGTTGGATCGGGGGCATGACGGTTGGAGATCCCCACCGGGTCATCGAGGCGGTCTGGCGGATCGAATCCGCGAGGGTGATCGCGGGACTCGCCCGGATGGTGCACGATGTCGGCCTGGCGGAGGAGCTCGCACAGGACGCCCTGGTCATCGCGCTGGAGCAGTGGCCCACGGCCGGTGTGCCCGACAATCCCGGCGCCTGGCTCATGCTCACCGCCAAGCACCGGGCGATCGACCTGCTGCGCCGCAGGAACCGGTACGAGCGCAAGCTCGAAGAGGTCGGCCGGGACATGGAGATCCGCCAGGAGTCGGCGGAGGCCGAGCTGGACGACGCCCTCGACGACCACATCGGCGACGACGTGCTGCGTCTCCTCTTCACGGCCTGCCATCCCGTACTGTCCACGGAAGGGCGAGTGGCGCTCACCCTCCGCCTGCTCGGCGGCCTGACGACGGAGGAGATCGCCCGCGCCTTCCTGGTGCCCGAGCCGACCGTCGGGCAGAGGATCTTCCGGGCCAAGCGCGTCCTCGCCGACAGGCGGGTACGGATCGAGATGCCCACCCCGGCCGAGCTGGGCGACCGGCTCTCGTCGGTCCTGGAGGTCGTCTACCTCGTCTTCAACGAGGGATACTCGGCGACCGCCGGTGACGACTGGATGCGCCCCTCGCTCTGCGAGGAGGCGCTGCGCCTGGGCCGGATCCTGGCGGGTCTCATGCCCGAGGAGTCCGAGGTGCACGGCCTCGTCGCCCTGATGGAGATCCAGGCGTCCCGCACGCGCGCCAGGACGGGCCCCGGCGGCGAGCCGGTCCTCCTCCTCGACCAGGACCGGGGCCGGTGGGACCGGCTGCTCATCCGCCGCGGGCTGGACTCGCTCGCCCGAGCCGAGGCGCTCGGCACACTCGGCCCGTACGGTCTGCAGGCCGCGATCGCCGCCTGCCACGCCCGCGCGCTGTCCCCCGGCGACACGGACTGGGAGCGGATGGCCGCCCTCTACCGGGTGCTCGCCCACGTCGCCCCCTCGCCCGTGGTGGAGCTGAACCGCGCCGTCGCGGTGGACATGGCGTACGGCCCCGAACGCGGTCTGGAGATCGTGGACGGGCTGGTGGCGGAGCGCGCGCTCAGGAACTATCCGCTGCTGGCGGCGGTACGGGGTGATCTGCTCGCGAAGCTGGGCCGCCTCGACGAGGCGCGCGCGGAGTTCGAGCGGGCCGCCGCGCTCACCGGAAACGAGCGCGAACGGACCCTCTTCCTCGCCCGCGCGACCGCCGAGCACTGACCGCGGATTCCGCACCCCACGCGATGTGACGAGCGCCGGCCACCGATTCCGCGCCCGCTCGGCCTCGCGGGCGGCTGAGGGCGCGGGCCGCGGGGGATGCCCGACACCGTGAACCGGAGCCCCCCCCTGTCGAGAGTTCCAGCTGTCGTACTCACCAGTAACTAAGTAGCGGCGCTCACGACCCGGGAACCGATCGTCCCGAAGATGATGTGCATGACACGACCGGTGAAAAACACGACGACGTCCGCTTTCTACGCGCAGGCCGTCATCTCCTTCGGACTGTCGGTGGCGGCCCTGGGGATCGGCATCGCCTACCTGCCGGTGAACACCTGGGTCCGGTCCTTCATGGGACTCGGGCTGCTCTATGTGGTGACCTCGACCTTCACGCTCGCCAAGTGCGTCCGGGACCGGAACGAGGAGGCCGCCGTGGTCAGCCGCGTCGACCAGGCCAGGCTGGACAAGCTGCTGGCCGAGCACGACCCCTTCAAGAACGACTGACGGCGACGCCGTTCGCGGTGCCCTCGCACGTTTCAGTGCCCGTACCGTTCCGCGCGCACCCGGTCGGGCGAGGTGGCCGGAGGCTCCGCCCCCGGACCGGGGAGCACGTCGACATCCGCGGCGTTCATCGGCCGGTCGCACACCGCGCAGCGCAGTTCGACGTGGCCGATCTCGCCGCAGGCGTGGTGGCGGTAGAGAACCGGCGGGCCGGCCTCGCCCGCCGTCCACCGGTCGCCCCAGCGCACCATCACCAGGAGCAGGTCGCACAGCTCCAGGCCCTTGGTCGTGAGCGCGTACTCGTGGCGAGGCGGTCGGCTCGAATACTCGCGCCGCTCCAGCACACCGTTCTCGACCAGCCACCTGAGCCGCTCGGCGAGCACCTTGCGGGAGATGTCCAGGCTCTGCTGGATCTGGTCGAAGCGGTTGATGCCCACGTAGACGTTCCGCAGGATCAGCGGTGACCACGGCTCACCGATGACGTCCAGCGTGCGGGCGATCGAGCAGGCCATATCACCGAATCGGGTTCGCTGCATGGGGGCAGTCTAGGCGAGAGGGTTCCCTGAGGAAACGGTCTCCTGCTACCGTTCCCCTGTTAGTTCCTTGAGGGAACCCAATGGAGGGGGAGCATCATGGACCGTCCTCAGGTCGTCTCGGCCCAGGATTGGCAGGCCGCGCGGGAAGCGCTGCTGGCGAGGGAGAAGGAGCTCACCCGCGCGCAGGACGCGCTCGCCGCCGAAAGACGCAGGATGCCGATGGTCCGGATCGGGGGCGAGAACGGCGGGGGGTACGTGTTCGAGGGTCCGGACGGGCAGGCGAGCCTGCTCGACCTGTTCGAGGGACGGCGCCAGCTCATCGTCTACAGCTTCATGTGGCTGGGGGCCGACACCTTCTGTTCGGGGTGTTCGATGTTCACCGACAACATCGGGCACCTGAGCCATCTCCACGCCCGCGACACCACGGTGGCGCTGGTCTCCCGTGGCCCGATGGCCGAGATCACACCGTTCAAGGAGCGCATGGGCTGGACGATCCCATGGTTCTCCTCGCTGGGCAACGACTTCAACGACGACATGGGAGCCGGTGACGGGTTCGCGCTGAACGTCTTCCTGCGCGACGGCGACACCGTCTACCGCACCTACCTCACCACGGGGCGGGGAGTCGAGCGGCTCGGCAGCGGCTGGACCTTCCTCGACCTGACACCGTTCGGCCGACAGGAGACCTGGGAGGACTCCCCGGAAGGCCGGCCGCAGACCTCGCCCTACATGTGGTGGCGCCTGCACGACGAGTACGAGGTCTGAGCATCATCCGGTCGACGCACCCGCTCGTGCCCTGCCCGTCGCCCGCGCGAGTAGTTCTTGATCGCCCGGAGCCGGCCCGGCGGAGGCGACTCGTCGGAGGCCCGCACAAGTCTCCACCTGTCGTCGAACCGGTCGCTCTCCCCGTGCCGATACCCTTGGCCCGAGCCCAAGGACGCCCGCGCGTACGGGAGACCCGGCGCCAGGACAGGAGAGAACAACAGGTGGCGAGGCCGTCCGACACCAAGGCGCGCATCCAGGCGGTCGCACGAGAACTGTTCGCCGAGAAGGGCGTGCAACAGACGAGCCTGCGGGACATCGCCCACCGGCTCGGGATCACCAAACCCGCGCTCTACTACCACTTCACCTCGCGGGAGGACCTGCTCCGCAGCATCGTCCAGCCGCTGATCGACGATGTGGACGACTTCCTGGCCGACATCGAGGCGAACGCCCCGCAGAGCCCTCGCGACCTTCTCCAGGGCTACTTCGACATCACCTTCAGACACCGGGAGGTGACCGTGATGGTGGTACGCGATCTGTCCACCCTGGCCCACCTCGATCTGGGGTCTCGCATGGGCCACTGGCGTCGGCGGCTCATCGCCCTGCTGCTCGGCCCGGACCCCGACCTGGCCGCTCGCGCCCGCGCGGTCGTGGCCATCGGCGGACTCTCGGACTGCACCGTGGAGTTCGCCGACGTGCCGGCCGCGACACTCGGCCCTCCGGCGGTGGCTGCCGCGCTGGCGGCACTCGGGGCCGCCCCGTCGGCAGCCGGATGAGACCCGCTCCCCTCAGGACGCCAGGGATCCGCGAATCTCGGCCAGAGAGATCCTCATGGCGTCGGCGGCACGCGTGAACCAGTCGGAGATGGCGGCCAGTTCGTCCGGGCCATAGCTCTCGAAAAGCTCGGTGAGCCGCCGATAGGTGGGCTCGTACGCCGTCGCGACACGGGCGGCCGAGCTCTCTTCCGGGACGATCCGGACGCGGCGGCGGTCACGGGGGTCGGCGACGCGCCGGGCGTAGCCCGCGCTCTCCAGGCGGTTGACCACCCCGGTGACGGCCCCGGTGGTGAGACCGGCCAGCTCGGCGAGGCGTCCCGCGGTGAGCGCCTCCTCTCCCGCACCGAGGATGAAGCCGAGACACGTCAGATCCGTGACGTTGACCCCGAGGCGCTCGGCGATCGTGTGCTGCCCCACGAGGCTCAACGCGATCAATTGGTCCATCCGGGCGAGGACCTCCGGCGGCGAGACGACGGCTTCGGATTTGCCTTCCACCACAAAACCCCCTTACTATCTAAGAAGCTTAGCTCGTGAGATAAATTGTACGGGCCGACCCAACCTAGCGCCCGCCGTCCCCGCGATCCGCCGCGACCCCCCGGGGACGGTGCTTTTCGATGGAGGAGACGTGGGGATCAGGAAAGACCTCGCGGAATTGGCCGCGATCCACGAAGAGCACGACATGGGACACACCGTGGCGGGCTGGACCGGCTCGATCGTCTGCATCATCGGATTCGCGATCTCCGGGGTGGCGATGACGGCCGCCGGCGTCCTCTTCTTCTGGATCGGCGCGGGGGTTGTGATCCTGGGCGGTGCGCTGGGATGGCTCCTCCACCAGCTGGGCTTCGGCAAGGAGATCGGGCCGCGACCGATGTCGGAGCGCGGCATGCGCCGCCGCCCGGCACCGAGGACACCCGAGGTGGAGGAGGTTCCCGGAGAAGCGGCACGATCCCGTACGGAACCTCACACCTCCGCCCGCCCGGCTCAGCCCGCGACGACGGCCCAGACCGCATCGGGCACGCCCCTCGGCCTCTGATCGGGCCGTCCCCCTATCCGAGCCGGCAGGCCGGTCCCTCGAACGAGGGACCGGCCTGCCGGTTTTTCAAACCTCTTCAGGGCCTCTTCCATCCTGCCCCGGTCCGCTCACCCGGTTTCCGGCCTCCCCGGCTCACCCGCATCCGGGCCGGTCAAGTTCGCGAGGAAAGGCGCCCGTCCGAGCGAGGGACCGACCGGCCAGGGCGTCGGGCACTCATCCCACATCCGCCAGATGGGACGAAAGCGTGCAACTATAGTGTAATTCTCCTACCGGGGCCGCCCAGGCCACATACCTGGTAAGACGGAGGGAACGCCCGCCCTGTGAACTGCGGGTCTAAGGAGTCTTTCCATGTCACCCGAAGGTGTGAACACGCTCTCGATCTTGGCCGACGTACGCGGAAACGCCATCGTGGTCCGTCTGATCGGCGAGCTTGACTATGACTACGCGCCGATCTTGCGGAGGGAACTCACCCAGGCCTGGAGCCTGGGAACCGGCAACCTGTCATCCAGGCTTACACCGCCCGCGGCACCCGGCACACTATCGGAGCTTCCAGCGTCCCAGACCCCCGACGCGTCGTCCGACCTCGCGGCCCCCTCGTTACTCGACACACCACCGGGGTTGCCGGCACCCTCGGCACCCGGCACGCCCTCCGAACTCGCGGCGCCCCCGTCACTCGACGCACCGTCCGGGTTGCCGGCACCCTCGGCACCGATGGACGCGCCCTCCGAACTTCCAGCGCCTCCGGCACCGCTTCTCCCCGAGACACCGCTTTCCCCCGAGGCGTCACTCCTCTCGGGATCGCCCTTCCTCCCCGAGACACCACTCCTCCCGGAAACCCCCTTCTTCCCGGAGAAACCACTCTTTTCGGAGTCCCCTCTCCTCCCGGAGACACCACTGCTCGCGGAGACGTCACTCCTCTCGGAAGGCCCGCTCACCCCGAAAGATCCGCACCCCTCGGGCCCGCCTCCACCGCTGTCGCCCGAACCTCCCTCACCGTTCTTCCCCGGGAGCCCGCCTCCCCCCGCCCCGGGAAGCCCGCCACCGATCTTCCCCGAGGAGCCCTCTCCCCTCCCCCCGGACACGCCACCGGCGGACGGGCCGTCATCGGCCCCCACGATGACCTCGCCTTTCTCCCCGCCACCGGCCTTCCCCGCCCCGGCGGCGGGAGCCGAGGGCGCGCCCTGGCTCATCCTCGATCTGGAAGGGCTCACCTTCTGTGACTCCACCGGGCTCGCGGAGCTGCTGTGGGTCATGCGCAAGAGCCAGGAGACGCGGACCCGCCTGGTGCTGGCCGGAGCGAGCCGGACACTGCGTCACATGATGGCCGTCACCGGGCTCCTCGCTCACTTCACGCTGGCCACCTCCGTGGAGACGGCCCTCGCGGGAGAGGAACTCGGGGCGGCGGAAGAATCCTGACATCGGGGGTGGCTCCGGGGCACCCCGCAGCCACGCCCGCAAAAGGCACGCCCCGGGAGGGGCCTCCACGGACATCAGAAGTCTGAGACGTATATCGTTAAAAAGCGCTCATTCGCCTGACAAATAAGTCAACATCTTCATACGGGAAAATCCACTATCCCTCGAAAGTGGGGTCCCGATGCGGAGGATGTCACCGCGGATGACCGCGGAAGCACTACCCGAGACCATGGACGGGCTCCCCGTCAAACCCGGGGAATTCCTCGCCCTCGTGTCCGTGGACTTCACCGGGACCTACCAGGTCTACCTGGCGGCCAAGGACGAGCGGATCAAGATGACCCGGCTGTCCATGAGCCTGCTCGCCGCCCCGTTCGCCGCCGCGGTCGCCCTGGCCGGCGCGAAGGTGGTCAGCCCGGCGATGCTCACCACCTGGCACAGCGTGCCCTGGTATCTGTTCGCGATGACCGCCGCGTTCGGGCTGCTCAGCGTGCTGCCCTTCCTCCGGCTGATCGAGGCGGTCAACGCGCACATGAGGACCGCGCGGGCGCTCAACAACTTCCGTCTGCTCTACACGGTCCACCTCAAGGACCAGTTCGCCGCCCTCGGCTGGACTCCCAACCTGCCGGTGGATCCCCGCTACCCGGAGACGTACGCGCCGCTCGCCTGGCCGGGGATCAACGTGATGATGCTCGCCCTGGTCAACAGTTCCTACATCGCGGTCGGCGTGCTCGGGATGATCGGGGCCGCGCCGGCCGTCGCCCTGCTCCTGGTGGTCATCGGACTGCTCGCGCTGGTCCACTATTTCGTCTACTACGTCCGCGCCAATGTTTCCCGGCAACGCCGGCTCCCACACAATCCCTTCCATTTCCCCAACGTGGAGACCTGAATGCCCGACCTCCTCAGATTCGCGTCTTGTGGGGAGACGTGGATCTGGCTGATGCGACACGTGACACACAACGGCGGGCCCGCCCTGGACGACCGCGGCCCGATCATCGAGGCTCCGGCGGTGCTCTTCGAGGTCACCAGCCTGGCCTGGGACGATCCCGTCCTGAAAAGCTACGGCGAGGCCGGAAAGATCCCGCTGTACTCCAGCAAGTTCAGCGAACGCTCGATCGTCCCGCCGTTCAAATACAGTTACGGAGGGCGACTCCGCCAGTTTCTCGGCGTCGACCAGCTCGGCTGGATCACCGACGTGCTGCGCGCCAAGCCGTACACCAAGAGCGGCTGGATCTCGCTCACCGCCCCCGGCGAGTCTCCCGACGCGGTGCCCTGCCTGACCAGCCTCGCCTTCAGGCTCCGTGCCGGGCGGCTGGTCATGACCGCCGCCTTCCGGTCGCAGAACGTCTACACGTCCTATCTGAACTACGTACCGCTGCGCGGCATCCAGCACGAGGTCGCGGACGGCCTCACCGTGGGCTGCGGATCGATGCGGGTCTTCGTCGACGTGCCGCACATCTACGCCGCGGACGAGGCGACGGTCGGGGAGATCCTCCGGCTCTCGGAGGGTGACGGGCCCGGCGAGAGAGCACCGGGCCCCGATCATCGGATCTGCCCCGTTCCCTGATCGCCCCACGAGCGTGTCCCGGCAGGCTGCCGGGACACGCTCGTGATTCCCTTCATCTCACCTGAAGCGGCGCAGTCGCAGGCTGTTGCTCACCACGAACACCGAGGAGAGCGCCATCGCACCCCCGGCGATCATCGGGGTGAGCAGACCGAACGCGGCCAGCGGGATGGCGGCGACGTTGTAGGCGAAGGCCCAGAACAGGTTGCCCCTGATCGTGCGCAGCGTGCGGCGGGACAGTCTGATCGCGTCGGCGGCCACCCGCAGGTCGCCCCTGACCAGGGTGAGGTCGGATGCCTCGATCGCGACGTCGGTGCCGGTGCCCATCGCCATGCCGAGATCGGCCTGGGCGAGCGCGGCGGCGTCGTTCACCCCGTCGCCGATCATGGCCACGGTGCGGCCCTCGGACTGAAGCCGCTTGACGACCTCCACCTTGTCGGCGGGCAGCACGTCGGCGATCACGTCCTCGACGCCGACGGCCTCGGCGACCGTACGGGCCACCGTCTCGTTGTCGCCGGTGAGCAGGATCGGACGCAGGCCGAGCGCGCGCAACGCGGCGACCGCCTCGGCCGAGCTGGGCTTGATCGCGTCGGCGACGGTGAGCACCGCGCGGGCCTTCCCGTCCCAGCCGACCGCGACGGCCGTCTCCCCGCGCGCCCGTGCCCCCTCCAGTTTCTCCTCCAGCTCCGGCGGCAGGTGCTGCGACCAGTCGGCGAGCAGCTGGGGACGCCCGACGAGGACGGCGTGCCCGTCGACGACGCCCTGGACGCCGAGGCCCTCGATGTTCGCGAAGTCCTCGACCTTGGCGGTGGAGTCCGCCGCGCGGGCGACGGCGCGGGCCACGGGGTGCTCGGAGGCGCCCTCCAGGGCTCCGGCCAGCCTGAGCACCTCCTCGCGCTCCTCACCGGCGGCGGGGAAGACGTCCTTGAGGGTCATCGTGCCCGACGTCACGGTGCCGGTCTTGTCCAGGACCACGGTGTCGATGCCGTGGGTCGACTCCAGCGCCTCCGGACCCTTGATCAGGATTCCCAGCTGGGCGCCCCGGCCGGTGCCGACCATCAGCGCGGTCGGTGTGGCGAGGCCCAGAGCGCAGGGGCAGGCGATGATCAGTACCGCCACGGCGGCGGTGAAGGCCGCGGCGGCGCCTGAACCGGTCCCGAGCCAGAAGCCCAGGGTGGCCACGGACAGCGCGATCACGATCGGCACGAACACCGCGGAGATCCGGTCGGCCAGCCGCTGCACGGCGGCCTTGCCGTTCTGCGCGTCCTCCACCAGCCTGGCCATCTGGGCGAGCTGGGTGTCCGAGCCGACCCTGGTGGCCCTGACCACGAGCCGCCCTCCGGCGTTCACGGTGGCGCCGACCACCGCGTCACCCGGCCGTACCTCGACGGGGACCGACTCGCCGGTCAGCATGGACGTGTCCACGGCCGAGGAGCCCTCCTCGACCACGCCGTCCGTCGCGACCTTCTCCCCCGGCCGTACGACGAAGAGGTCGCCCGCCTTGAGCGCACCGACGGGGACGAGTTCCCCCGAGGCGAGCGTGACCTCCTTGGCGCCCATCGACATCAGCGCGCGAAGCGCGGCACCGGCTCGGCGCTTGGAACGCGCCTCGAAGTAGCGGCCCGCGAGGATGAAGGTGGTCACCCCGGCCGCGGCCTCGAAGTAGATGTTTCCCGAGCCGTCGCCCCTGGACAGGGTGAACTCGAAGCCGTGTCGCATGCCCGGCATGCCCGCCGTGCCGAAGAACAGGGCCCAGAGGGACCAGGAGAAGGCGGCGATCGTCCCCATCGAGACCAGCGTGTCCATGGTCGCGGCGCCGTGCCGCAGGTTGGTCCAGGCCGCCCGGTGGAAGGGCCACCCTCCGTAGACCACGACGGGACCGGCCAGGGCGAGGGAGAGCCACTGCCAGTTGTCGAACTGAAGCACCGGGATCATCGCCATCGCGATGACCGGCACCGAGAGCACGACGGAGGTGATCAGGCGCTGCCTGAGCGGGGTGAGCACGTCACGCTCCCCCTCCTCCTCACCGTCCGCCCCTTCCGTCTCCCCGGACTCCCCCGACGCCGGCGGCGCGGGCGGCTCGGCGGTGTATCCGGCCTTCTCCACCTCCGCGACGAGGTCGTCGGGGGTGATGGCCGCGGGGTAGGTGACCTTCGCCTTCTCGGTGGCGTAGTTGACGGTCGCGGTCACGCCGTCCAGCTTGTTGAGCTTGCGCTCGATGCGGGCCGCGCAGGAGGCGCAGGTCATACCGCCGATGGCGAGCTCGATCTCGCCGCGGGCGGATGCTTCGCCGGTGGTCATGGACATCACGACCTCTCCTCGTCCCTTGCCTCGTGTCCCGGTCGTCGTGCGTGGTCCGGGGTCGTCACCGGACGGCCCGCCGGGGCGAAAACCTCACCGTCCGGGAGCGGGCCCGTCCACCGTCCCGGCACGTGATGGGTGTGCCCAGACATATGTCTCTCCTCGTTATGAGAACACGTAACCCCTATGGGGTATTTCACGGTTGGTGGCTGTGCCCGTGGCCGTCACCCGAGGAGGCTCCGCCACCCTCGGGGTCCGGGCTGGTGGCGGCGGTGAACGCGGCGGTGCGCACGGTCCCGCCGTGCTTGAAGTCCAGGTAGAGGCCGTAGGTCCCCGCGCTCGGCACCTCGGCGTAGAAGGTGATGTTCGGGCCGGGCGTGGTGCGCCCGTCACCGGGCTCGCCGTCGGGGTGCACGTGCAGATAGGCCAGGTCGCCGTCACGCAGCGCGACCAGGTGCCCGTACGCGGCCAGATAGGGCTCCAGGTCGGTGACCGGCTCGCCGTCCTTGGCGACCGAGAGCGTGAGCATGCTCGTCCGGCCGGGGATGAGATCGCCCTTCAGGGTGACGGTGTAGTCGCCCACGGTGGCGGTCTCGGCCGGGACCGCGAGCGGCTCGGGCCGGTAGTCGCCCGCCACCGACAGGTCCATGCCGAGCGTCAGCGGCGCCGCCCCCTCGGGGGCGAAGTCGGCGAACGCGCGGTACTCCCCCGCGGCGGGAAGCTTGAGCGGGACCGACCACACCCCGCCTCCCAGCAGGGTGGGATGCAGGTGCTGGAAGCCCGTCAGGTCGCGGCGCACCACGATGAGGTGCAGCTTCTTGTCGTGCTGCGTGGTGAACCCGGTGACGGGAGCGCCGTCGGGGCCGATCACCGTGAAGCGGAAGTCGGTCCGCTCGCCCACCTTGACCTCGTCGGTCTCCGGCATGAGCATGTATCCGCCCTGGGAGACCTGGAGTCCTGCCGGAACGGCCGGCGCCTTCGCGGCCGTCGCGTGCTGATGCGCTCCACCCTCCGCGCCCCCGCCCTCGCCGTGCTCCGCGCCGGCGCCCTGAGCGCTCTGGGCCTCCGCGTCTCCGATCGGACCGGCCATCCGGCCCGCCCCCAGGGCGCCACCGAACACCACGGCCAGCACCAGCGCGTACGCACCCACCTTGAGCGCGCCGTTCATCGCGATCACCCCTCTCGGATACCCATAGGGGGTATCCTTTCGCTCGCCTACAGTGCCACACCACCACCCTTTTCAGCAACCCCTGGGGGGTATATCTGACGCCGGTCTCCAGGTCACAGGATGACCGATGCGCAGGAGGATGAAGGGACTTACCGGAATTCTGAGAACGGCAGACGCCGGACACGCTCCGAGGACGGGTCGTAGAGAGGTTCAGCGGTGACGGCGGCGCCCACCCAGGTCCCGGTGACGCCGACCTCGACCCGGTCGCCGGGGGCGGTGCCCTCGGGCAGGTAGGCATAGGCGATCGAGCGGTCGACGCGGTGGCCGTACCCGCCACTCGTCACCCGCGAGGCGGGCAGCCCACCGACGCGGACCGGTTCCCCGCCGAGGCAGACCTGGCGGGGGTCGTCGAGGACCAGGCAGAACAGACGTCGCGCGGTACGAGCGCCGGCCGCTCGGTCGACGGTCGAATGGTCGACCGTCGAGTGGTCGTCGGCGGGACGGGCATCGGCCGGGCTGTCCGCAGCGAGACGATCGCCGGACGAGCGGTCGTCTACTGGGCGATCGCCGGACGAGCGGTCGTCTGCTCGACGGTCGCCGGTGAGACGGCGGGCGGATTCCAGGGCCGCGCGGCCGACGAAGTCCTTGTCGCGGGCGACCGCGAACCCCAGACCGGCCTCGTAGGGGGTGGTCTCCGGGGTGATGTCCATGCCCCAGACGCGGTAGCCCTTCTCCAGGCGCATCGAGTCGATCGCGCGGTACCCGGCAGGCCGCATACCGTACGGCGCTCCGGCCTCCATGAGCGTGTCCCACAGCGTCAGCCCGTACTCCGACGGGCAGTACAGCTCCCAGCCGAACTCGCCCACGAACGTCACCCGCTGGGCCAGCACCGGGACGTTCCCCACGCTGATCTCCCTCGCCTTCATGTAGCCGAAGGTGAGGTCGTCGCCGGACACGGAACCGAGGATGTCGAGCGCCCGCGGCCCCCACAGGCAGTAGCAGGCGTGGGCCGAGGTGACGTCTCGGACGTCGAGACCCCGGCCCCGGAGCCAGGCGGCGTCGTGAACGCCGAAGGCGGTGCCGGTGACCAGACGGAAACGGTCGTCCGCCAGGCGGGTGACGGTCAGGTCGGCCTCGATGCCGCCGCGCCCGTTGAGGAGCTGGGTGTAGACGATCGAGCCCACGGGCCTGTCGAGCTGCCCGGCGCAGGCCCGCTGCAACCCCTCCAGAGCTCCGGGCCCCGAGACCTCCAGCTTGGAGAACGAGGTCTGGTCGAACAGGCCCGCGGCGTCGCGGGTGGCCAGGCACTCCTCGCGTACGGCGGGCGACCAGATCCGGCCCGCCCAGCCGTGCGGGCGAGGGCTGCGGCCGTCCGGGGGGACGTCACCGTCCGGGGGGACGTCACGGACGTCCGGGGACACCTCGCGAACGTCCGGGGAGACACCGTGGCCGGCCGGAGCGACCTCGTGGGCCTCGCGGACGTCCGGGGAGACCTCGCGGACGCCCGGTTCCGGATCCCGGGTGACCGGGGCGTCCACGGGAGGAGTCTCACCCGCCCCGACCGGGCGCCCGCCGGGTTCGTACCAGTTGACCCGTTCCCAGCCGGACTTCTCGCCGAACGCCGCCCCCAGCTCCACATGCCGCACCCAGGCGGGAGAGCGGCGGAGCGGGCGGGCGGCGGTACGCTCCTCGCCGGGGTAGACGATGTCGTAGTACTTCGAGTACGAGTCCAGGGCCTTGGCGCGGGTCCACGATGCGGAACGGGCATGGGATCCGAAACGCCTCAGATCCATACCAAACATGTCGTACTCCGGCGAACCATCCACGATCCATTCGGCCATCACCTTGCCCACGCCGCCGGCGGCCGCCAGGCCGTGCACACAGAATCCGGCCGCCGCCCACAGCCCGCGGACCGGGGTCTCACCGAGCAGGAACTCCCCGTCGGGGGTGAACGCCTCGGGGCCGTGGACGACCTTTGTGATCTCGGCATTGGCCAGGTCGGGAACCCTCCGCACCGCCGATTCCCACGATTCTTGAAATTTCGGCATATCAGGGGGAAAGAGAGTCCGAGGCTCCTCCAGTGGAGCAGCCGTGTCCCATATCTCGGGGTTCCTGATATATCCGCCTACCAAAATGCCGGCATTCTCCTCCCGGAAATAGACAATGTTGTCCGGATCCCGCACCGTAGGCATGGACGAAGGAACCCCGAATGGTTCGGTGACTACATATTGATGTTTTATCGGCACAACCGGAATGTCCACCCCGGCCATCCGCCCGACCCGCCCGCTCGCCGCGCCCGCCGCGACGACCACGGTCTCCGCCTGGACCGACCACTCCTCGGCGTCGCCGGAGCCCTCGGCCCCCGACGCGAGCCGCACCCCGGCGACCGTGCCGTTCTTCACGTCGATTCCCGTCACCCGGGTGCCGGTGTATATCCGCACGCCCAGCTTCCGCGCCCCCGCCGCCAGTGCCCTGGCCAGCAGCGCCGGGTCCAGCCAGCCGTCCCCCGGCAGCCAGAGCGCGGCCCGCACGTCGTCGGCGCGCAGCAGCGGGAGCATCTCCTTCGCCTCGGCACCGGAGATCGTCTCCAGGCCGAGCCCGTAGGTCTCCCCGGCCCCGGCGAGCCGCAGCGACTCCTCCACCCGCTCGGGCGTGGTCGCCAGGCGGAGGCCGCCGACCCCGCGCCATCCCGGGTCCAGCCCGGTGAGCTCGGCCAGTTCGGGGTAGAGACCGGCCGAGTACATGATCATCTTGGTCTGCGTGACGGTCGAGCGGAGCTGGCCCACGAAACCGGCCGAGTGCCAGGTGGTGCCCTCGGTGAGCTCGTGCCGCTCGACGAGGATCACCTCGCTCCAGCCGAGCCTCGCGAGATGGTAGGCCACGCTGCAACCGGCCACTCCACCGCCGATCACGACGGCTCGCGCGGATCCGGGAAGTTTCACGGCAGGGAACCCCTCTGTAACAACTAGTCCACAGAATCGGATCAATGGTATGAAGGTAGGCCAAAGGAGGGCGGCATGCCAGATCCTCGAGCGGACGTCCGAAAATGGGCTGGTCAGCCCATAACCGAGACCCCGATCAAGGGTGGCCTCAGCCACCGGATCTCGCGGCTCACCACGGCCGACGGGCAGCGCTGGTTGCTGCGCGTGCTGGATCCCCGGGTGTCGGAGGCCGGCCTGGGCATACCTCTCGACCAGGAGATCGCCAACACGGTCCACGCGGCGGACGCCGGGGTCGGCCCCAGGGTGCTGCACCGGCTGCCGGACGCGCTGGTGCTGGAGTATCTCGACGGTGTCACCCTGGACGCCCACGCCGTACGGACGATTCCCGGCCCCATCGCCGCGGCCTGTCGCCGGCTGCACGCCGGACCTCGGTTCGTCAACGACTTCTCCATCTTCCGCAAGCTCGACGAGTTTCTCGCCCTCTGCCGTACCCACGAACTGAGCACACCCGACGGCTACCGGGACCGCCTTCCCGCGGCGGCGGAGATCGAAAGGGCGCTCGCCGCCGATCCGCTGCCCACGGTGCCGTGTCACAACGACCTGCTGCCGGAGAACTTCATCCGCTGCGGCGGTGAGGTGCGGATCGTCGACTACCAGCTCTCGGGGAACAACGACCCGGCCTTCGAACTGGGCGACATCGCCGCCGAGGCGGACTACGACCCGGACCTGACCGCCCGGCTCGCCCGCGCCTACTTCGGCACCGACGACCGGCGGCTCACCTCCAGGGTCCGGCTCAACCTGATCATGTCCAACCTGACCTGGACGCTCTGGTTCTCCGTACACCACGGGCTGCTCAAGGAGCAGGCCGCCGACGCCGACTTCGACTACGAGGCCGAGGCCGCCGACAAGTTCTCGCAAGCCGTGCGGGACCTGGACGACCCGGGGTTCGGACGGCTCGTCGACGACGTCCGGGGCGCGAGCTCCGGATTTCCACCCCCCGCATAACCCCCCCAAGGAGGCTTGAGTGACCAAGCCAACGTCGGTCGACGAGGACGCGAAGCGTCTCGCCGAACTCGGTTACAAGCAGGAGCTCTCCAGGACCTGGAGCGGCTTCTCCAACTTCGCCATCTCCTTCTCGATCATCTCCATCCTGGCCGGCTGCTTCACCACGTTCGGTCAGGCGTGGAACAACGGTGGACCCATCGCCATCTCGTGGGGGTGGCCGCTGATCTCGATCTTCATCCTGATCATCGGGCTGTGCATGTCGGAACTGGTCTCGGCCTATCCGACCGCCGGTGGCATCTACTGGTGGGCCGCCAAGATGGGCAGGCCGATCCACGGCTGGTTCACCGGGTGGTTCAACCTCGTCGGCCTGATCGCCGTGACGGCCTCGGTCGACTACGGCTGCGCGACCTTCCTGAACATCACCCTCAACCGGTTCTTCCCCGCCTGGGACCCCAGCCTGACCAACGCGTTCATCCTGTTCGCGGTCATCCTCACCCTGCACGGCCTGATCAACATCTTCAGTCACCGGCTGATCTCGACGCTGCAGAACGTCTCGGTGTGGTGGCACGTCTTCGGCGCGGCGGTCGTCGTACTGATCCTGATCTTCGGCCCCGACTCGCACCAGTCGATGTCGTTCGTCTTCACCGAGACGATCAACAACTCCGGCTTCTCCGACTCGTCGTACTGGTTCTACGTGCTGCCGCTCGGCTTCCTGCTCACCCAGTACACGATCACCGGGTTCGACGCGTGCGCCCACGTGTCGGAGGAGACCCAGGGCGCCTCCACCGCCGCCGCCCGAGGGCTGTGGCAGTCGATCTTCTACTCGGCGATCGGCGGCTGGATCCTGCTGCTCGCCTTCCTGTTCGCCGCGACCGACGTGGACGCGGTGAACGAGGCGGGCGGCTTCGTCGGCGCCATCTTCGACAGCGCGCTCCCCGGCAACCTGGCCACCGCGATCTTCACGATCTCCACCATCGGCCAGTTCTTCTGCGGGATGAGCTGCGTGACCTCGATGTCCCGGATGACCTACGCCTTCTCCCGCGACGGCGCCATCCCCGGCTGGCGCCTGTGGTCGAAGGTGGACGCCAACCGGACCCCCGTCAACGCGATCGTCTTCGGCTGCGCGGCCGCGCTCGTCCTCACCCTGCCCGCGTTGTACGAGGCCCCCGGCGGTCTGCCGCTCGCCTTCTACGCGGTCGTGTCGGTGGCGGTCATCGGCCTCTACATCGCCTTCGCGATCCCGATCTGGCTGCGGCTGCGGATGGGTGACCGGTTCGAGCCCGGCCCCTGGACGCTGGGGTCGAAGTACAAGGTCATGTGCTGGATCGCGATCGTCGAGATCGTCGTCGTCTCGATCTACTTCATCATGCCGCTCGTCCCGGCCGCCGTGCCGTTCAGCGACGACTTCACCTGGACCGCGGTCAACTACGCGCCGATCGTGGTCGGCGTGATGGTGCTGGCCGTGGGCCTGTGGTGGGTGCTGTCGGCGAGGCACTGGTTCACCGGCCCGCGCCGCACGATCGACATGAACGAGGCGTTCGACCCGGCCGGCACGGCCGGCGGGGAACCGACCGGCTGACCGCCCCGCGGGACCTCCCCGCCGACCGTTCCCCGAAAAGACCGGGAAACGAGCCCCTGAGAAGACCGGCAAACGAGCCCCGCACCGCCTACCGTTCCCGGAGAGGGCCGGGAAACGAGCCGACCGGCCCTGGAGAGGGCCGGTCAGCTCGCCTCGAAGGCCTCCGCCACCGCCGCACGGACCCGATCCATCGCCGTGGCGGCGGGGGCTCCGCCGAACATCGTGAACGTCGTCCCCCCGGCGGCCGGGGCCTCCCGTCCCACGGACGTCATGTCCACATCCGGCATGCCGCAGGCCACGGCCCAGTTCCACGGGGTCAGGTCGCCGTCGACGTTGAGGGCGAACCCGTGACTGGTGACACCGCGGCTCTGCCGCATGCCGATCGAGACGATCTTGCGTCCCGTCTCGGCCGTCCACACGCCGGTGAGCAGTTCCGAGCCCGGCGGGGTGTCGCGGCGCTCGGCCGGGACACCCAGCGCGCCGAGCGCGCCGACGAGCCTCAGCTCGACCTCGCGGACGTAGTCGACGATCCCCTCGCCCTCGCCGAGCTTGACGATCAGGTATCCGACCAGCTGGCCGGGGCCGTGGTAGGTGAGCTGCCCGCCACGACCCGTGCTCACGACCGGGATGCCGTGAGCGGGGTCGGGCAGGTGCTGCTCAGGGGTTCGCCTGCCCACGGTGTACACCTGCGGGTGGCTGAGCAACCAGAGCGTGTCGGAGCGCTCGTCGCGCTGCCGTTGACCGACCATGTCGGTCATCCGCTCCATCGCCTTCTCGTAGTCGACCAGGTCGTCCTGGACCAGGGACAGTGGGCGTCGCCTCATGCCCCCAGCTTAATTTCACCGGGACGCGTCGCGACCTGGGGGCCGGAACACCGGCCCTCGTCCTAGTAGCGGGCCGCGGGCGCCTTGGGGACGAAGATCCACATCAGCACGTAGGCGACCCACAGGGGCCCTGGAATGAGCGAGAGCAACAGCCAGAACACCCGGACAAGGGTGGGCGGCATGTTGAGACTGTCCGCGATCCCGCCGCAGACTCCGGCGATTATCTTGTGATTTCTCGAACGGTACACGTTGCCTCTCTCGAATCGATGTTCTTCGTCCTTTCAAACGAACGACCGGAACCCATCCGTTCCCGAGACACCCCTGAGAAAACCCTGTCAGGGTCGGCTTGATAACTTTTTTCGCACCCGAACGTCGGCACATCTAGGCGAAACCGGTTGATCACGGTACGTTCCGCCATGTACCTAATAGGGGATTCCCCTCCGTTCCACCCCGAGGAGCGCTATGCGCCTGAGGTTACGACGCAGCCTGGCCCAGACCGCCGCCCTGGTCACGGCCCTCGCCCTCCCTCTCGCCCTCACCGCACCGGCGAGCGCGACCACGTCCACGGACGTCACCGACGTCCTCGCGAACGTGTTCGCGACGCAGATCAAGGGCAGCAACGTCAAGAAGCACCTTGACAAGTTCCAGCAGATCGCGACCGCCAACGGCGGCAACCGCGCCGCCGGCTCTCCCGGTTACGACGCCTCCCTCGCCTACGTGCAGGACAAGCTGCGCAAGGCCGGATACAAGACCTCCACGACCGACGTCGAGTTCCCGCTGGACTGGGAGGAGGCGAGCCCCTCCGTCCTGCAGCAGACCGCTCCCGTGGCGAAGACCTACGCCAACCCCGCCGACTTCGTCACCGTCATCTCCTCCAGCCGAGGCGACGTCACCGCGCAGGTGCAGGTCGTCGACGCGGTCCTCCCGCCGCCCCCGGTCGCGAACACCTCGACCGCGGGTTGCGAGGCCTCGGACTTCGCCGGGTTCGTCCCCGGCCGGATCGCGCTGCTCCAGCGCGGCACCTGCCCGTTCATCGACAAGGCCACCAACGCCAAGGCGGCCGGCGCGGCCGGTGTGATCTTCTTCAACGAGGGCCAGCCCGGCAGGACCGACCCGCTCGTCTTCGACATCCGCGAGTGGCGCTTCGGCTTCCCCATCGTGATGACGAGCACGGCCGTCGGCCTTGAGCTGGCCGCCGCCCCGAACACCACCGTCCGTCTCAAGGTCGACGCCGAGACCGAGGTCGGCCGTACCAAGAACCTGATCGCCGACTCCCGCTGGGGCAAGTCCGGCGAGATCGTCGCGGTCGGCGCCCACCTCGACAGCGTGCCCGAGGGCGCGGGCATCAACGACAACGGCTCCGGCAGCGCCGCCATCCTGGAGACCGCGCTGAAGCTGGCCTACGTGCCGACCAAGTACAAGGTGCGCTTCGCCTGGTGGGGCGCGGAAGAGCTCGGCCTGCTCGGCTCTGACCAGTACGTCGCGGGCCTGTCCCAGGCGGAGAAGGACAAGATCAGGCTCTACCTGAACTTCGACATGATCGCCTCGCCCAACGACGTCACCTTCCTGTACGACGGTGACGACTCCGACGGCGAGGGCGCCCCGGCGGGTCCTGCCGGTTCCGCCCAGGTCGAGAAGCGCCTTGAGTCGTTCTACAACAAGCGCAAGCTGCCGTTCGAGGGCACCGACTTCGACGGCCGCTCCGACTACGGCGCGTTCATCGCCAACGGCATCCCGGCCGGCGGTATCTTCACCGGCGCCGAAGGCATCAAGACCCCCGAGCAGGCCGCCAGGTTCGGCGGAACCGCGGGCGTCGCCTACGACCCCTGCTACCACGCCGCCTGCGACGGCATCAACAACATCAGCGCCGCCGCGCTCGACCGCAACTCCAAGGCCGTCGGCTACGCCACCGCGTACTTCGCCTACGACCTGAAGGGCATTCCCGACCGCAACGCCGCGACCAAGGCACTCTCCAGGTCCGCGGCGCCGGCCGCGGCGGACCACCACCACGGTGAGGCCGCCCGCTAGGGATTCGCTCCGCAAGCGCACCACCACGCTGTACGGCGCGCACCCGCCACGGGTGCGCGCCGCTCGGGGACCCCCCACACCCCTCAAACCCGAGGAGCATGATGCGCAGTCTGTGGACCATGGGCATGGCGGCGATCCTGGCCATCCCGTTGGCGTTCACCGCACCATCGGCGTCGGCCGCCGTCCCACCGGACATCTCGCTGACCGCCGTGAAGGCACACCTCACACAGCTCCAGTCCATCGCAGGCGCCAACGGCGGCAACCGCGCCCACGGCCGCCCCGGCTACCTCGCCTCGGCGAACTACGTCAGGGGCCTGCTGGACGGCGCGGGATTCACCACCTCCCTGCAGTCGTTCACCTACAACGGCGCGACCGGGTACAACGTCATCGCCGACTGGCCCGGTGGCGACCCGAACGACATCCTCATGGTCGGCGCCCACCTCGACAGCGTGACCGCCGGACCCGGCATCAACGACAACGGCTCCGGCAGCGCCGCCATCCTGGAGACCGCCCTCGAGGTCTCCCGCCAGTCGCTGGCGCCCACCAAGCACCTCCGCTTCGCCTGGTGGGGCGCGGAGGAGCTGGGCCTGCGCGGCTCCCAGTACTACGTGAACAACCTCTCGGCCACCGAGCGCGCCAAGATCAAGGGCTACTACAACTTCGACATGGTCGGCTCGCCCAACGCCGGTTACTTCATCTACGACGGCGACAACTCCGACGGCGTCGGCTCGGGCCCCGGCCCGGCGGGTTCCGCGCAGCTGGAGGCGACGCTCCAGGCGTACTTCACCTCGATCGGCGTCGCCACCCGGGGCACCGACTTCGACGGCCGCTCCGACTACGGGCCCTTCATCGCCGTCGGCATCCCCGCGGGCGGCACCTTCACCGGCGCCGAGGGCGTCAAGTCCAGCGCCCAGGCCACCCTCTGGGGCGGTACGGCGGGGCAGGCGTTCGACCCCTGCTACCACCGGGCGTGCGACACGACGTCCAACATCAGTGACACCGCGCTGAACCGCAACGCCGACGCCATCGCCTACGCGGTGTGGACGACCGCGACCGCCGTACCTCCGACGGTCGTCTGGCAGGACACCTTCGAGACCTCGACCGGCTGGACGACCAACCCGTCGGGGACCGACACCGCCACCTCGGGCCAGTGGGAGCGCGGCGTCCCGCAGGCCACCAACTCCAGTGGCGCCAAGCAGCTCGGCACCACCGTGAGCGGCACCAACGACCTGGTCACCGGCAGGCTCGCGGGTTCCGCGGCCGGCGACTACGACGTCGACGGAGGCATCACCAGCGTCCGCTCCCCGGCCGTCGCCCTGCCGTCGACCGGGACGCTCAAGCTCGCCTTCTCCTGGTATCTCGCGCACGGCTCCAACTCCTCAAGCGCCGACTACCTGCGCGTGAAGGTCGTCGGCTCCACCACCACCCAGGTGTTCCAGCAGCTCGGTGCGGCCTCCAACCGCAACGGCGCCTGGGGTACGGCGGACGTCGACATCTCCGCCTTCGCGGGGCAGAGCGTCCGGATCCTGGTCGAGGCCGCCGACGCCTCGGGCGCCTCCCTGGTGGAGGCCGGGGTGGACGACGTCAAGGTGACCCGCCAGTGAGCGGGGCGGTGACCCGGCGGCAGTAGACGAGACCGGGTGCGGCCCGCGCCTTCCCCCTCCACGGGCCGTCCGGATCGCCTCCGGACGGCCCGCCACGCGGGTCGCACCCCTCCCGGGTCTCGTGGACGACCTCTCGCGGCCCCTTTCGAACGAACCGCCCTCGAACGAATCGCCTTCCGACGAACCTCGAACGAACCGCCCTCGAACGAACCGACCTCGAACGAACCGGCGTCCGCGGGCGGGAAACCCGCGTTCCGGGGCGAACCCCCGTCAGTCCGAATCGTCGAGCCGGGGTTTCTCGTGCGCGGTGCCCTTGAGCTCGTGGAAGCCCGGGGTTCCCGCCACGAGCAGCGTCCCGTCCCACAGGCGGCCCGCCTGCTCGCCGACGGGAATCCGGGAGATCACGGGGCCGAAGAACACGACGCGCCCGCCACCGGTGGCGGGGCCGGTGGCGGCGACCACCGGGGTGCCGACGTGCTCGCCGATCAGGCCGATGCCCTCCGCGTGCGAGGCGCGCACCGCCTCGTCGTAGGCCGTCGACATCCCGGCCTCGGCCAGTTCCGGCGGCAGGCCCGCGGCGGCGAGGGAGTCGTGCAGGGCGCCGGCCCAGTCCTGCCCACGAGCGCGGCCGACGGTCCACATCGCGGTGTACAGCCTCCCGAGCGCCTCCTGCCCGTACTCCTGTCGTACGGCCTCGCAGACGCGCACGGGAACCCAGAGGTATCCCTCCGTGTCGCCCTCGGGATCCTCGTCACGGCCCTCGTTGAGCACCGCCAGGCTCATCACGTGCCGGCGCACCTCGACCGGCCGCACCCTCTCCACCTCCACCAGCCACCGGGAGGTGATCCAGGTGTACGGGCAGGAGGGGTCGAACCAGAAGTCCGCGATCGTCTTGATCGTCATTCCCAGCCCTCCGATCGTCGTCCTCGGACGACGCCCGAGTACTGTGCCACCCTCGCCGAACGGCGCTCAGGAGCCAACTCGACTCGCCATGTGATCTTCGTTGGCCCCCCACTCGGCAGTGCCCTGAACGACCCGTGTCACACCGGCCCCGCTGCTCCGCTAGCCTCGCGTAGGTTACCCACGCGCAGGCACGGAAGGTGCTTCAAGTGATCAGCTGGTTCGAAGCGGTGGTCCTCGGGCTGATTCAGGGATTGACGGAGTTTCTGCCGATCTCCTCCAGTGCCCACATCAGGGTCGCGTCGGCGTTCTTCGGCTGGCCGGACCCGGGGGCCGCGTTCACCGCGGTCATCCAGCTCGGCACCGAGGCCGCGGTGCTGATCTACTTCCGCAAGGAGATCTGGGAGATCATCTCCACCTGGACGCGCTCCCTGTGGACCCCCGGCCTGCGCGGCCACCACTCCGCCCGGATGGGCTGGTACGTCATCGTGGGCACCATCCCGATCGTGGTGCTCGGCCTGCTCTTCAAGGACTCCATCGAGGGTGCCTTCCGCGACCTGCGGCTGATCGGCACGACGCTGATCGTCTTCGGCCTGGTCCTGTGGTTCGCCGACCACACCGCCCGCAACAAGCTCACCCTGGAGCGGAACCTCAGCTTCACCCACGCCATGATCTACGGCTTCGCCCAGTCGCTCGCTCTCATCCCCGGGGTGTCCCGCTCCGGCGGCACGATCAGCGCCGGGCTGCTGCTGGACTACCGCAGGGAGGAGGCCGCGAAGTACTCCTTCCTGCTGGCCATCCCGGCCGTGCTGGGCTCGGGCTTCCTGGAGCTGTTCAAGATCGGCGACGGCAGCGCCCCCGACTGGGGGCCCACGATCCTGGCCACCGTGATCTCGTTCGTCGTGGGCTATCTGGCGGTCTCGTGGTTCCTGAAGTACATCAGCACCCACCGCTTCACCGGCTTCGTGATCTACCGGATCGCCCTCGGGATCATCATCATCGCCCTGGTGAGCTTCGGAATCCTCGACCCGTCGGCCTAGCGGCCCGAAGGCGACCCCCGGGGAGTCGCCTTCGGTCTCCCCTCGTCCCGCGGCTCGCCAGCACTCGTTGTCGGCGACGACCCAGTGGCCACCGGTCCGCCTGAGGCCGTGCGTGACGAGGACGTTCCACAGGCCCAACGCGTCGTCGGACCCGTTGGCGTAGGTGGGGCGGCCTGACCGATGGCGGACTCGGGGACACTGGACGGGTGCGTTCCGACTCCTCCGGCCTGCCCGTACGTCACGTCCTGCCCGAGTTGCTCGCGGCGCTGGACGGGCGGGGCGTCGCCGTGCTCACCGCTCCCCCTGGCACAGGCAAGACCACGCTCGTCCCGCTCGCGCTCGCCGGGCTCCTCGACGGCTCGGGACCGAAGCGGGTGATCGTGGCCGAGCCGAGGCGGATGGCGGTGCGGGCGGCGGCGAAGCGGATGGCGTGGCTGCTGGAGTCCGAGGTGGGCGCGGAGGTCGGGTTCTCGATACGCGGCGAGCGCAGAACCGGTCCGAGGACGGTCGTCGAGGTCGTCACCACCGGAGTGCTGTTGCAGCGGCTCCAGCGCGACCCCGACCTCGAGGGCGTGCATACGGTCCTGCTGGACGAGTGCCACGAGCGCCACCTGGACGCCGACACCGCGCTGGCGTTCCTCCTCGACGTCCGTGCCACGCTCCGCCCCGACCTGCGGATCGTCGCCACCTCCGCCACCGCCGACGCCGCCCCCTGGGCCCGCCTCCTCGGCTCCCCCGGCGCTCTCCCACCGTCCGGCGGCACCGATGGCCCCCACCCGTCCGATACCCCGGGCGACCCCGCCGGCTCCGACGCCTCCCGCGACCCCGGCGACCTCGGCGGCCCCGACACCTTCCGCGACCTGGGCGGTCCCGGCGATCCCGCGCCGATCGTGCACGCCTCCGGGACCATGCATCCGGTCACGCCCGTCTGGGTGCCGCCCACCGGGACCGTCGCACCGCCCCACGGCATGCGGGTGGACCCGGCGTTCCTCACCCATGTCGCGGCCGTCGTACGGCGTGCGCTGGCAGAGCACGAGGGTGACGTGCTCTGCTTCCTGCCCGGTGTCGGCGAGATCGGCCGGGTGGCCGCGATGCTCCCCGGCGTCGACGTCCTCCAGGTGCACGGTCAGGCCCCGGCCCGGGTCCAGGACGCGGTCCTGTCCCCGGGGGACGGCAGAAGAGTGGTGCTCGCCACCTCGGTCGCCGAGTCGAGCCTCACCGTGCCGGGCGTGCGGATCGTGGTCGACTCCGGCCTGGCGAGGGAGCCCCGCACCGATCATGCCCGCGGTCTCGGTTCGCTCACCACCGTCCGCGCCTCCAGGGCCTCGGCCACCCAGCGGGCGGGGCGGGCGGGCCGTGAGGCGCCCGGCGTGGTCTACCGGTGCTGGTCGCGGGCCGAGCACGACCGGCTGCCCGAGCACGCGCGGCCCGAGATCGCACTCGCCGACCTGACCGGCTTCGCCCTCCAGGTCGCCTGCTGGGGCGACCCCTCGGCCACCGGCCTCGCCCTGCTCGACCCGCCACCGCCCGCCGCGATGGACGCCGCCCGCCGCACCCTGTACGCCCTGGGCGCGCTGGACTCCCCCGCCACCCCGCGGACGCCGGGCGGGCCGGAGCGCTCTTCGGGCCCCCCTCCCGGCGGCCGGGTGACCGACCGGGGACGACGAATGGCCGGGGTCGGGGTCCACCCGCGCCTGGCACGTGCCCTGATCGACGCGGGGACGGACACCGGCGCGGACGGTATCGACGCCGGCCCCCGGGCCGCCGAGGTCGTGGCACTGCTGTCGGAGCAGCTGCCGAGGGACGCGGGCGACGACCTGGTGGCGATCTGGCGCTCCGCGCGCCAGGGCGGCGACGGCTTCTCCGCCCGGTGGCGCCAGGAGGCGAGTCGCCTGGCCCGAGCCGTACCCGCCACCGACCGGCACCGGGGGCGAAAACCCGCCGACGCCGGTGCCGTCCGGCCGGGAAAAGGCGATGCCGCGGGAAGACCCGCGAGAAGCGGCGGCGCCGAGGCGGCCCGCGCCGGCAGCGCCACATCCACCGGCGCCACGTCCACAAGCGGCACATTCACCGGCGCCACGTTCACGGGTGCCACGTCCAAGGGCACCACGTTCACGGGTGCTCCGACGGCCGGGGGCGACGACGCCGTGGCCGGGATCGTCGTGGCGCTCGCCTACCCGGAGCGGGTGGCGCGGCGGCGCGGCGGGTCGTACCTGATGGCCTCGGGAACGGCCGCCGAACTGCCGCGCGGGTCACGGCTGGGGACGGCGGAGTGGCTCGCGGTCGCGGTCGCGGACCGGCCCGCCGGAGCGGCGTCGGCGAGGATCAGGCAGGCGGTGGTGATCGACGAGGAGATCGCCAGGCTCGCCGCGGCCTCCCTGTACGTCTCCGGCGAGGAGATCACCTGGCATGTGCCGCCGGGAGAGCGGCGCGGAGACGTGTCGGCGCGCCGGGTGGAACGACTGGGCGCGATCGAGCTGTCCAGCGGCGCGCTCCGCGACGCCGACGTGCGGCCCGCCGTCCTGGAGGGCCTGCGCTCCGAGGGCCTGTCGATACTGCGCTGGACTCCCGAGGCCGTGGCCCTGCGCGAGCGGCTCGCCTTCTGCCGCCGTACGCTCGGCGACCCCTGGCCCGCGACGGACGACGACGCGCTGATCGAGGCGGCCGATCGCTGGCTGGAGCCCGAGCTGTCGCGGGCCCGCCGCCGGTCCGACCTGGAGCGTCTCGACGTGGTCTCCGCCCTGCACCGCCTGGTCCCGTGGAACGCACGGCTGGCGGAGACGGCCCCCGAGCGGGTCGAGGTGCCGAGCGGGTCACGGATCAGGATCGACTACTCGGGAGAGCGGCCGGTGCTCGCGGCCAAGCTGCAGGAGTTGTTCGGCTGGACCGAGACCCCGCGCGTCGCGGGAGTCCCGCTCGTGATCCACCTGCTCTCCCCCGCGGGCCGCCCGGCCGCCGTCACCGCCGACCTCGCCTCGTTCTGGCGCGAGGGCTACCGCGCGGTCCGTGCCGAGCTCCGCGGCCGTTATCCCCGGCATCCCTGGCCGGACGACCCCATGTCGGCCACCGCCACCCGCCGCACCAACCCGCGACGCTGACACGGCGCCGACCCGGAGCAGCGGGCACGATCGCCCGGCACACGCCTCCTCACCTCCCGTACCGGCCGGGCAACCGCTCCCGGCGCTCCCGGCGGCAAGCCGGAAACCTCGCCCGGCGACCCGCGCGGACGGCCTTCGTGAGCTATCGTAGTGATATCACTTCGATAGCAAAGGTGGCGTACATGGAACGACGTGCTTTCCGGGCGAGCGGATTCGGCGTCCTGATCGGGCTCCTGGCGCTCGGGGCCGTCCTGGCCTGGGCCGGGTGGGCGGCGGGGGAAACGGGGCTGATCGCCGCGGCGACCGGGTGGGGGGTCGTCGCGATGGTCGTGGCCACCGGATTCACGGTGATCAACCCGAACGAGGCGAAGGTCGTGCAGTTCTTCGGCCGTTACGTCGGGACCGTGAACCAGGCCGGGTTCCAGTGGGTGCTGCCGTTCACCAGCAAGGCACGTGTCACCCTCCGGGTGCGCAACTTCGAGACGACCAAGCTCAAGGTGAACGACGCCGACGGCAACCCCGTGGAGATCGCCGCCGTCGTCGTCTACAAGGTCTCCGACACCGCCAAGGCGACGTTCTCCGTGGACGACTACGAGCAGTACGTGGCGATCCAGTCCGAGGCCGCCGTCAGGCACCTGGCCACCAGTCACCCGTACGACGCCCACGAGGAGGGCCGTACCAGCCTGCGCGACGGCGCCGAGGTGGCCGCCGAGCTCACCACCGAGCTGAGCGACCGCACACAGCTCGCCGGGGTGGAGGTGCTGGAGGCGCGGATCACCCACCTCGCCTACGCTCCGGAGATCGCCCAGGCGATGCTGGTCCGGCAGCAGGCCGCCCAGGTGGTCGCGGCGCGCACCCACATCGTCGCCGGCGCGGTCGGCATGGTCCAGCTCGCACTGACCAAACTACGGGAGGATGAGGTGGTGGAACTCGACGAGGAGCGCAAGGCGCAGATGGTCTCCAACCTGCTGGTCGTCCTCTGTGGTGACAAGGCGACGCAGCCGGTGGTCAATGCCGGCAGCCTCTATGGCTGAGCGCAAGAAGATCCTGCTGAGGCTCGACCCGGCCGTCTACGAGGTGATCGCCAAATGGGCGGCCGACGACCTGCGAAGCGTCAACGCCCAACTGGAGTACGCACTCCGGTTGGCGCTCAAGGCGGCGGGGCGCGAGCCCCGGCGGGGCGAGCGGAATAACACCGACGAGCCGGACAAGTCATCTGATTGAGATGTAGGACGCTTCCCCTGGCGGACTCGCCGGACCACACTCGGTGCATGTCGTGGGTGGGAAGTTCCGCAGTGGAGATCGCGGATGCCGTGCGACGGGGGAAGGTCACGGCACCCGTGGTGGTCGCCGAGCACCTCGACGCCATCGCCGAGCGTGACGGACGCGTCGGGGCGTTCCGCGTGGTCCTCGCCGAACGGGCGCTGGCCGAGGCACGGGTCCTGCAGGAGCGGGAGGACCTCGCCGGGCTGCCGCTCGCCGGGGTGCCGATCGCGGTCAAGGACAACGTCGCGGTCGGGGGTGAGACGTCGCGCAACGGTTCCGCGGCGACGCCCGACGTGGCCGCGCAGGAGGATCATCCGGTGGTCGCCAGGCTCAGGGCGGCGGGCGCGGTGGTCGTCGGCATCACCAACGTGCCCGAGCTGTGCCTGGCCGGGGTCACCGACAGCGTGTACGGCGTCACGCGCAACCCGTGGGACCTGAGGCGCACCCCCGGCGGCTCCTCGGGAGGCAGCGCGGCGGCCGTGGCCGCGGGGATGGTCCCGCTCGCCCACGGCGCCGACGGGCTGGGCTCGCTGCGCATCCCGGCCGCCTGCTGCGGCCTGGTCTCGATCAAGCCCGGGCAGGGGGTGGTCCCACCGCCCGAGCACAACTGGTACCGGATGTCGGAGAACGGGCCGATGGCCACGACCGTCGCCGACCTCGCCCTCGCCCTCGCCGTCATGGCGGGTGACATGTCGCTGGCGACGCCCGACGAGAGCGAGGCCCTCGGCGTGGGCCGCGCCATCGACGACTATCCGGGCGGGCTCACCCTGTCGGATCCGCCACGGCTGCGGATCGCGGTCGCGCCGATGCCGCTGCCGCCGGGTTTCTCGGTGGACGCCGAGTTCCAGCGGGCGGTGACCGGGGCGGCGGAGGTCCTGGGCGCGGCGGGGCACACCGTGGTGGAACACACCGAACGGATGTCCCTGCGGCTCGGTGCCGCCGCAGTGACCACCTGGTTCGCGTGCGCCGCCGGCGACGTCGAAGGGCTCGAACCGCGCGGACTGGAGCGGCGCACCCGGTCCCTGGCGAGGGCCGGCCGGCTGCTCTCCAAGGTCGGGGCGGACGGCGCGACGGGCCGCGACCGCTGGCGCGCCTACGGGGCGGACCAGTGGTTCGGCAACGCCGACGTGCTCGTCACCCCGACACTCGCCGCCGTACCGCCGCCCGCCGAGCGCTGGGGCCGCCGAGGGCTCCTCGCCAACGCCCGCGTCAACCTCGTGTACGCGCCCGCCACGGCGGCGTGGAACATGGCCGGCTGGCCCGCCATGAGCGTCCCGTACGGCAGGCACTCCACCGGCACGCCGATCGGTGTCCAGCTCGTCGCGGCCCCCGGCGGCGAGGCGCAACTCCTCGCCCTGGCCGGGCAGCTCGAGGCCGCCCGGCCGTGGACCCGCCACGCCCCGCTCACCTGAGAGCCCTGGAACCTCTCGCCTCACGCCCCTTCACGTGACAGCGGCTCGTCTGACGTCCCTTCACGTGACAGCGGCTCGCTTGACGGCTCCTCGCCGGGCGGCAGCCCCTCTGACGGCCGCTCGTCCCCGTCGGCGAGCCCTCCGGACGGACTCCTCGCCCGATGACGGCTCGCCGACGGCGATCAGACTCCGGTGGGGTGCCAGACCGTCTTGGTCTCCAGGAAGGCCGTGAGGCGCCTGGTGCCGGGGTCGGCGGACCAGTCGGTCGCGGCGGGGCGGAAGACGCGCTTGAGGTTCTCCGCCGCCGCCTCCTCGCACGCGACCGCGAGGCTCTCGTCGGCGACCCCGGTGAGGTCGAGGGCGTTCACGTCCATGTGCGCGGCCAGCCAGGGGGCGATCTCGGCGACCGAGCCGGTGAGGATGTTCACCACCCCGCCGGGCAGGTCCGAGGTGGCCAGCACCTCGGCCAGGGTGATCGAGGGCAGCGGGGCGCGCTCGCTCGCGATCACCACGCAGGTGTTGCCCGTGACGATCACCGGGGCGATCACCGAGACGAGCCCGAGCAGCGGCTCGTCGGGGGCGACCACCGCGACCACGCCGGTCGGCTCGGGCGAGGAGAGGTTGAAGTAGGGCCCGGCGACCGGGTTGGCGGACCCGGCTATCGCAGCGATCTTGTCGGACCATCCCGCGTACCAGACCAGCCGGTCGACGGCCGCGTCCACGACCTCCCCGGCCTTCTTCGTCCCGGTCTCCGCCAGCTCCGCGACGAACTGGGCCCGGCGGCCCTCCAGCATCTCGGCGACGCGGTAGAGGATCTGCCCCCGGTTGTACGCCGTCGCGCCCGACCAGCCGCCGAACGCCTTGCGCGCTGCCGTCACCGCGTCGCGGGCGTCCTTGCGCGAGGCCTTGGACGCGTTGGCGAGGAAGTCGCCCCTTGAGGAGGCCACGGCGTAGGACCTTCCGCTCTCGGAGCGCGGGAACGCCCCGCCGATGTACAGCTTGTACGTCTTGCGCACGGCGAGCCGTGCGGGCCCGCCGCCCTCGCCCGCACGGGAGGAAGCCGTGCGCTCTCCTGTGGCGTCACCCGCGCGCTCTTCCGCGGCGTCACCCGCCCGCTTGCCGGCCCGTGCCCGGCTCGGCCTCTCCGCCTTACTCATTTCCCAGCCCTCTCCACGTGCTCTCCTGCTGTGCCAGCCGGGCCGGCACGAAGATCTGACCGCAGCGGCTCACCCCGCACCGGTGGGCGAACCAGCCACGCGGCTCCGGCCGTCCCGCGCGGGCGAAGCCGTGGCCTCTGGTGCTCTGGACACGCCGGCGGCGACGCCTGCCCCGGTGATGTTCACACATCGAGATACGCCTCCAGCCCGTGCCGGCCGCCCTCGCGTCCGTACCCGGACTCCTTGTAGCCGCCGAACGGCGAGGTGGGGTCGAAGCGGTTGAAGGTGTTGGACCAGACGACGCCGGCGCGCAGCCTGCTCGCCATCCACAGGATGCGCGACCCCTTCTCCGTCCACACCCCCGCCGACAGGCCGAACGGGGTGTTGTTCGCCTTCTCCACCGCCTCCGCCGGGGTACGGAAGGTCAGCACGGACAGTACGGGGCCGAAGACCTCCTCGCGGGCGATCCGGTGCGACTGCGCGACACCGGTGAAGATGGTCGGCGGGAACCAGAAGCCCTTGTCGGGCAGCGAGCAGGCCGGGGACCAGCGTTCCGCGCCCTCCGCCTCCCCGAGGTCGGACAGCTCACGGATCTTGGCGAGCTGGGCCGCGGAGTTGATCGCGCCGATGTCGGTGTTCTTGTCGAGCGGGTCGCCCAGCCGCAGGGTGCCGAGCCGCCGCTTCAGCGCGTCGAGCAGCTCCGTCTCGATCGACTCCTGCACCAGCAGGCGGGAGCCCGCGCAGCAGACGTGGCCCTGGTTGAAGAAGATCCCGTTCACGATGCCCTCGACGGCCTGGTCGAGCGCGGCGTCCTCGAACACGATGTTCGCGGCCTTGCCTCCGAGCTCCAGCGTGACCTTCTTGCCGGTGCCCGCGACCGACCTCGCGATCTGGCGGCCGACCTCGGTGGAGCCGGTGAAGGCCACCTTGTCGACGTCGGGGTGGTTCACCAGGGCGGCGCCGGTCTCGCCCGCGCCGGTCACGATGTTGACCACGCCGGGCGGCAGGTCGGCCTGCGCGCAGATCTCCGCGAACAGCAGCGCGGTCAGCGGGGTGGTCTCCGCGGGCTTGAGGACGACGGTGTTGCCGCAGGCGAGCGCGGGGGCGATCTTCCACGCGAGCATGAGCAGCGGGAAGTTCCACGGGATGACCTGGCCGGCCACCCCGAGCGGGCGCGGTCCTGGGCCGTACCCGGCGTAGTCGAGCTTGTCGGCCCAGCCCGCGTAGTAGAAGAAGTGGGCCGCGACGAGGGGCAGGTCCACGTCGCGGGACTCGCGGATCGGCTTGCCGTTGTCCAGCGACTCCAGCACGGCCAGCTCGCGCGAGCGCTCCTGGATGATCCGCGCGATCCTGAACAGATACTTGGCCCGCTCGGAGCCGGGCATCGCCGACCAGACGCCGAACGCCTTGCGCGCGGCCTGGACCGCCCGGTCGACATCGGCCTCCGTGGCCCAGGCGACCTCCGCGAGGACCTCCTCGGAGGCGGGGTTGACGGTCTTGTTGCGGTTCTCGCCCTGGGAGTCGACCCACTCGCCGCCGATGAACAGGCCGTAGGACGGCCTGATGTCGACGACGCCACGCGACTCGGGCGCCGGTGCGTACTCAAACATGTGAACGCCTTAGTCGAGGGTGAAGTAGTCGGGACCCGCGTATCTGCCGGTGGTCATCTTCTGGCGCTGCATCAACAGGTCGTTGAGGACGCTGGAGGCGCCGAGCCGGAACCAGTCGGGGCTGAGCCAGCCGTCGCCGACGGTCTCGTTGACCAGGACGAGCATCTTGATCGCGTCCTTGGTGGTCTTGATGCCGCCCGCGGGCTTCACCCCGACCTTGCGGCCGGTCGCGGCGAGGAAGTCGCGGACCGCCTCCAGCATGATCAGCGTCACCGGGAGGGTCGCGGCGGGCTGGACCTTTCCCGTGGAGGTCTTGATGAAGTCGCCCCCGGCCAGCATGGCCAGCCAGGACGCGCGGCGCACGTTGTCGTACGTGGACAGCTCGCCGGTCTCCAGGATCACCTTCAGGTGGGCGGTGCCGCACGCGGCCTTGATCGCGACGATCTCCTCAAAGACCTTGAGGTAGTCGCCCGCGAGGAACGCGCCCCGGTCGATGACCATGTCGATCTCGTCGGCACCGGCCGCCACCGCGAGGGTGGTGTCGGCGATCTTGACGTCGAGCGAGGAACGCCCGCTGGGGAAGGCGGTCGCGACGCTGGCCACCTTGACGCCGGAGCCCTTCAGCGCCGCCACCGCCCCGGCGACCATGTCGGGGTAGACGCACACCGCGGCCACCTTGGGCACGGAGGGGTCGGCCGGGTCGGGGTGGACGGCCTTGGCGCACATCGCGCGGACCTTACCCGGGGTGTCGGCCCCCTCCAGGGTCGTCAGGTCCACCATGCCGATGGCGAGGTCGATGGCCTGGGCCTTGGCGGTGGTCTTGATGGATCGGGTGCCGAGCATCGCGGCGCGCTGGTCGGCGCCCACGCGGTCGACGCCGGGCAGGCCGTGCAGGAAGCTTCGCAGCGTGACGTTGGACGCGGCCACGTCGTTGAGCGAGGTCGTCATAGTTGACACCTCTCCAGCATGCCTACTGGTGTGATTACTTCCAAACTGGACCCTGCCCAGCGGCCTTGTCGGTTTTCGTCAACTTCCGCCGACCGGCCCGCACGAGAGCCGGCACCGCCGCCCCTCCCCGCCCCGCGAACCCCTGATGGCTTTAGCCAAATTTGTCCTATGTCATGACATAGATCTTGGACTTCCGCTTTCGTGCCTGTATGCAGGTGAACAGGCAAACATGGCGGGGGATTCGTTTATGTGGCCCTTTGGGGGCGATTGCTCGATCCGGGCGCGCTTCACAGTCCTTGCAGCGGTGGTGTCCCTGATCGTCTTCACCGTGATCGCGGTAGGTCTCGACATCATGATCCGTAATGAGATCCGCGACGACATATTCCGCGAGACGCAGCGGGTGGCGATCGAGTGGATCGCGTCGATGAAGCCTGGCCTTCCTCCGGCCGCGGTACCGAGCACCGAGGTCAATCTCCTGCAGCTCGTCGACTCACGTGGCCGGGTGGTGTCGGCCAGTCCCGCCGCCGCGGGGAGGCCGCCGCTCAGCACCGTCCGGCCGCCCCACGACGACCGCATCCTCCACCTCACCGAGTGCTCCCCCACCGGCTGCGTCCTGGTCACCGCCACCCGGGTCTCCCCACAGGAGGCCCGCTTCGTGTGGAACGGCGACTCTCACGTCGTCTACGCGGGAGTGGCCGAGCCTCCCGCGCTGGCCACGCACATCCTGGAGATCGGCACACTGACCGCGGCCCTGCTCACCACCGCCTTCACCACCTGGATGGTCTGGGCACTGGTCGGGCGGACACTACGGCCGGTGGAGGCGATCCGCGAGAGAACGTCGGAGATCGGCGTCGGCGACCTGAGCATGCGGGTGCCGGAACCGCCCTACGACGACGAGATCGCCCGGCTGGCGCGCACGGTCAACGAGACCCTGGCCCGGCTGGAGAAGGCGGTGGGACAGCAGCGGCACTTCGCCTCCATCGTCTCCCACGAGCTCAAAACCCCGGTGGCCGGCCTTCGGATACAGCTCGAAGAGGCCGTGCTGTACCCGGACCGCGTCGATCAGGGCGAGGTGATCCAAGCGGGCCTTGCGACGACGGAACGGCTCCGAGCCCTGATCGACGACATCCTGATCTTCGCCCGGATCCGCACGGTCGCTCCCGCCCCTCCCGAACCGGTCGACCTCGGGACGCTGGTGTACGAGGAACTGATCACCACGACACGGCCTGTGCCGGTGCGCACCCGGGTGAGGAACGAGGTGACGGTCCTCGGCAACCGCGTCCAACTCGGCGAGATTCTCAACAACCTGGTCGTCAACGCCCAACGGCATGCCAGAACCGGCGTCGAGGTCAGCGCCGAGCGCAGGGGTGACCAGGCGGTGGTCACGGTGAGCGACGACGGGGACGGCATCGCCCCGGAGGCCCGCGAACGGGTCTTCCAGCCCTTCGTACGACTGAGCGACGGGCGGCACAGGGATCCCACCGGCAGTGGGCTCGGCCTCGCCATCTCTCGCGCGATCGCCGCCGACCACCACGGGACACTGGAGATCGAGGACAGCCCGCGAGGCGCGCGCTTCGTCCTCCGGCTGCCGCTGCTCGGGCGTGACGTCACAGAGTGACTCCGGCTGCCGCCGCTCCAGCCTGGCGTCACAGCCTGAAACCCTCCGGTCACAGCACTAGGCAGTATCGGCACGGGACGGGCCCCATCTAGGTAGTGCCGCGGCGAGAAGTGCCCGGGAGATAGGACATCCTCCCGATGTGGGACCGGGGGCCTTAGGACGAATCTTGAGTCTGTAAGGAAAGCGTGCCGCGAGGCGCCCCATCAGAAAGGAACCCTCATGGGTCCCGAGTTCCACCTTGAGATGATCGCCCACCGGACCGCCGAGCTCCGCGAGGAGGCCGACGACTACCGCCGCGCCCGTGAGGCGGAGGAGGACAGGAAGGCCCACTCCTCGGAGAAGCGCCGCGGGGGCCTCTTCAGCAAAATCATTCCGGCATGACCCCGTCCCGAGAGCCCGGCCGCTCCCCCTCGCCCGGCCGGGCCTCCCTGCCTCCCTGACTCCCCGATTTCACCGAGCGAAAAATGAGGAGATCGCACCTTTAAGGCATGACATGCTGGCAGACATGGTGGGTCGGGCGGTAAGCCCCATCTTCGTGGGGCGGGAGAGGGAACTCGCGGACCTGGCCGAGGCGTTCGAGCAGGCCCGGAAGGGCGCGGCGGTGACCGTGCTGCTCGGCGGCGAGGCGGGTGTCGGCAAGTCACGCCTGATCGGGTGTTTCGCGGAGCGGGCCACGGCCGACGGCGCCCACGTGCTCAACGGGGGCTGCGTGGAGCTGTCGACCGAGGGCCTCGCCTACGCGCCGTTCACCGCGGCGATCCGCCAGTTCGTCCGCGAGTGCGGCGTCGAGAAGGTCGCGGCCCTGCTGCCCGAGGGAGGGACGCGCGACCTGGCCAGGTTGCTCCCCGAGTTCGGTGAGCCGAGCGGCGACACCGAGAGCGACACCGCCCGCGCGCGCCTCTTCGAACAGATCCTCACCCTGCTGGAACGGCTCGCCGAGCGCCACCCGGTGATCCTCCTCATCGAGGACGTCCACTGGGCCGACAGCTCCAGTCGCGACCTGATCGCCTTCCTCAGCCGGAACCTGCGCACCGCTCCCGTGCTGATGGTCCTCACCTACCGCTCCGACGAGCTGCACCGCCAGCACCCGCTCAGGCCGGTGCTCGCCGAACTCAGCCGGCTGGACGGGGTCCTCCGGCTGGACCTGCCCCGGCTCACCCAGTCGGAGGTGGCCGCCCAGATGGCCGGCATCCTCGGCAGCGCCCCCGAGTTCGCCCAGGTCGACCGGGTCTTCCAGCGCAGCGAGGGCATCCCGCTGTTCGTCGAGGCGCTGATGGAGTGCGGCGGCGACTGCACCTTCCCCGACTCCCTGCACGACCTGATCATCGGCTCCGTGGAGCGGCTCCCGGAGGAGACCCAGCGGGTGCTGCGCGTCGCCGCCGCGGGCGGCATCCGGGTGAGCCACGCCCTGCTCGTCGCGGTCAGCGAGCTGTCGGACGTCGAACTCGACGACGCGCTGCGCACCGCGATCGCGGCCAACGTGCTGCAGGTCGCCGACGGCCGCGCCTACGTCTTCCGGCACGCGCTGATCCGCGAGGCCGTACACGACGAGCTCCTGCCCGGCGAGCACGTACGGCTGCACGCCCGCTTCGCCGAGGAGATCGGCAGGGACCGCACGCTGGTCCCTCCCGGCCGGGCCGCCATCGAGATCGCCCACCACTGGCACGCCGCCCGCGACGACCTCTGGGCCCTCATCTCCGCCTGGGAGGCGGCGGGCAAGGCCGCCAACACCTTCGCCTACAAGGAGATGATGCAGCTGCTGGAGCGGGTGCTGACGCTGTGGGGCAAGGTTCCCGACGCCGCCGAGCGCATCGGCGTGGACCACACCACCGTCCTGGAGCACGCCGCCGAGGCCGCGAGCGCGTGCGGAGAGGTCGAGCGGGGCGGCAAGTTCGTCAAGGCCGCGCTGAACGAACTCGACGAGCGGACCGAACCCGCGAGGGTGGCGAACCTGGTCGTCCGCAGATCGCAGTTCAGGAAGTCCAAGCGGCGCCCCGGGGTGCTCGACGATCTTCGCTACGCCGAGCGCCTCGTCCCGGAACCGGGGCTGGAACGCGCCGAGGTGCTGTCCAAGCTGGGCTCGTACCTCATATTCAGCGGCGAGCTGGAGGAGGGGACGGCGCACACCGAGGAGGCGCTGCGGATCGCGCGCGAGTACGGCGAGGAGACCCTGGAGGCGGAGCTGCTGCTCAACCTCGCGCTGGGCCACTCGATCGCGGGGCGCCTCGACGTCACGATCGAACTCAACGAGACCGCGAAGGCGATCGGCGAGCGCGTCGAGTCCGGCCGCAGCGTCCTGCGCGCCATCGCCAACAACGTGGACGCGCTGAACAACATGGGCCGCTCCACCGAGGCGATCGAGCTCGCGCTCGAAGGGGAGCGGCTCGCGAGGAAGTACGGCCGCCACCGTGACCAGGGCACGTTCATCGCCAACAACCGGGCCGAGGCGCTGGAGGCGCTGGGCAGGTTCGACGAGGCCGCCCAGCTCGTCGAGCGGCTCCTCGGCGCGGACCCCACCCTGCGCACCCGCCACCACCTGCGGCGGATCCGCGGGGACGTGGCGATCGCCCGCGGCGAGACGGACGTGCTCAGAGCCGTCCTGGACGAGGTGGGCGCCTTCGGCAACGCCCCCGAGGAGTTCATGCAGGAGCTGACGGCCAACGCCCGGCTCATGATCGGCCTGCACCTGCTCAGCGGGGAGCCGCTGGCCGCGCTGGAGGTCGCCGAGCGCGTCACCCTCGAGGCGCAGATCACCAGCAAGCCCATGCTGGGCTGGCGGGTGCTCGGTCTGCTCGGCGGGGTCTGCGAGACGGCCGAGGCGCTCGCGCCCGAACGGGTGGCGGCGCTGCACGCCCACGTCGAGAAGGCGAGGGAGGCGATGACCGTGGACAGTCCCGTCGCCGAGGCATACCGGCTCGGTCTCGTCCGCGACCACGACGCCGCGGCCGCCGCCTGGGAACGGCTGGGACGCCCCTTCCTGCGGGCGAAGTCGCTGCTCCTCGGCGGGCGGACGACGGCCGGCGCCGGTGACCGCGACGGTGCCGCGTCCCGGCTGCGCGTGGCCCACCCGATCGCCGTGGCGCTCTCCGCCCGGCCGCTCGCCACCGAGATCGAGGCGCTCGCCCACCGGATCGGGATCTCCCTCACCGAGCAGGCCGGAGACACCGGGCGGGCAAGAGGCTCCGAGCCGCCGCTCACCCCGCGCGAGCTGGAGGTGCTCCGGCTGGTCGCCCAGGGCAGGTCCAACCGCGAGGTCGCCGTCGAGCTGTTCATCTCGGCGAAGACCGTGAGCGTCCACGTCTCCAACATCCTCGGCAAGCTGGGTGTCTCCACCCGTGGCGAGGCGGCCGCGGCCGCCCACCGCCTCGCCCTGATCGGCTGACCCCTCACCCGCCGCCGCTGACGCTTCACCCGTCGCCTCGCCCTGATCCCCCTGCTTCACCGCCGCCGACCACACGCGGTCGTACCGGCTCCGATCAGGCGAACAGCGGTTCGAGCAGCAGGATCACACCGAAGACGGCGAAGGCCGCGGCGGCGCCGTACCGGATGATCTTCTCCGGCAGGTGCTTGCCGAGCATCCGGCCGACCACGATGGCGAGGGCGTCCGCGGCGACCATGCCCACCGTCGAGCCGATCCAGGTGCCGAACCAGCCGTACTGGGTGGCGAGGGTGATGGTCGCGAGCATCGTCTTGTCCCCCAACTCGGCGAGGAAGAAGGCGACGGTCACGGCGATGATCGCCGACCGGGTGGTGCGCTGTGCCTTCTGCGACTCCTCGTCGGTCAGCTCGTCCCCGCGCAGCGTCCACAGCGCGAAGCCCAGGAAGGCGATGCCCGCGATGATCGTGATCGCCGTGGTGGGGAGAAAGTCGCCGACCAGCCCGCCCAGGGCGACGCTGAACAGGTGGACCACCGCGGTGGCCAGGGTGATTCCGGCGAGGACCGGCCACGGCTTGAACCGGGTGGCGAAGGTCATCGCCATGAGCTGGCTCTTGTCGCCGAGTTCGGCCACGAAGATCACAGCAAGACTGATCCAGAACGCTTCCAACGAAGGTGCCCTTCCCGCGTACGCAGCCGGGCGGAAGGGGATACCCGGGGAGTTTCGGGCACGTCTTCGGCCCGGCGGCATCCAGTTAATGCCTGCCAGGCCGAAGGTCTCGTCCGCCGCGAAGCCGGGCCGAACCGGCCGGATCCGAGGCCCGCGCGACCGGGCGCCTCAGGCGCCAGCATGTCGATCACGCGATTGGGACTACTCCCCTTCGGGTCTTTCCATCAGACCATAGCAGCAGAAATCGAATGCCCATTCCCCGCTCAGAGCCGGGTGCCGACCATCACGGGCTCGTTGACCAGGGTGACGCCGAACTTCTCCAGGACGCCGTCCCGCACCTCCCGGGCGAGGTCGAGGAGTTCCTCCGTCGAGGCCGTCAGCTCCGGATTCGTCATGGCGAGGGTGTGCTTGGTGGAGATGCGGGCCGGGCCGCGCCGGTAGCCCTTCGGGAACCCGGCGTTCTCGATCAACCACGCCGCCGGGACCTTGACCGCCCCGTCCCGCATGTCCCAGCGGGGAAACCCCGGCGCCCGCGACTCAAGCTCGGCGGCCTGCGCCGCGGCGAGCACCGGGTTGGTGAAGAACGACCCCGCGCTGCGGGTGTCGGGGTCGGCGGCGTCCAGGACCATGCCCTTGCCCGCGCGCAGCTCCAGCACCGCCGCACGGGCCTGGGCGAGCGGCACCCGCTCGCCCAGGGCGACACCGAGCCGGGAGGCCAGCTCCCGGTAGGCGACCGGGCCGGACAGCGCGTCCCCGGCCAGCTCGTAGGTGACCGCGAGCACGACGTATCGCCCCAGATCATCCTTGAACGCGCTGTGCCGGTAGGCGAACCCGCACTCCCGCGCGGTCAGGTCCCGCACCTCACCGGCCCGGCGGTCGTAGACGCGGACGGCGGTGATCGTCTGGGAGACGTCCTGCCCGTAGGCTCCGACGTTCTGGATCGGCGTGGACCCGACCAGCCCGGGAATGCCGGAAAGGCACTCCACACCCGACCGGTCCTCCCGCACCGCGCGCTCGACCAGGGCGTCCCAGTCCTCGCCCGCCTGCGCGGTGACCAGGTCCCCCTCGATCTCGACCCCCCGGGAGGCGACGCGCACGACCAGGCCGTCGAAGCCCGCGTCGGAGACGACCAGATTGCTGCCGCCCCCCAGCACGAGCACCGGCTCGCCCGCCCGGTCGGCCGCCGCCACCAGCTCGACGATCTCCTCGGACGACCCCGCCTCCACGAACGCCCCGGCCGGTCCCCCCAGCCCCAGCGTCGTGTACGGCGCCAGCCGTACCCCCGCCACCCGCTCCGTCATGCGCTTCCCCACCCGCCACCCGGCCGAAATCCGCGACCAGCCTACGGGGAGCGCAGCAGCTTCAGCACCCGGTCATAGGTCCGCCGGGACTCCCTGTCGCGATATTCGGGGTCCGCGCCGTCGTCGCGGCGGTGCCGTTCCTGACGGACCGGGAGATCCTTTCCCAGGGCGACGAGCGTGCCGGGCAGCCTGAGCGAGAACTCCAGGTCGGCGTTGCGGTAGTAGCGGGCGTCGGCGGGGAACCCCCCGGCGGCGAGCGCGGTGTCACGCCTGATCGCGAACAGGTGGCCGAGCAGCCCCCGGACCTCGCCCGGCTCGGCCTCCAGCCATTCCCTGTCGTCCTCGCGGGGGTTCACGCCCTTCCACCCGGCCGCGGTCACATCGTCGTCCAGCGCCTTGACCAGCGGGGTGACGGCGTCGCCCTCCAGGATCACGGAGGTGTCCATCACGACGTGCACGTCCGAGGTGTCGAGACGCAACAGCTTGTCCCTGCTCTCACCCCATCCCGCGGAGCCTCCCCTCCAGTGCGGCGACTCGGCCACGTGCCAGGACTCCACCCTGCGGGGAAACTCTTCGGCCAGCTCCTCCAGGACCTCTCCCGCGCCGTCCACGTTTCCCAGGTCGAGGGCGAGGATCCTCGCCTCCGTACGGGCGACCAGGGCGCGTACGCACTCGCGAAGCTCGTCGGGGTGGCCGTCGACGAGCAGCGCGACGGTCACCGTCGGCCGCGCCTCCGATGGCTCCTCGGCGTCGGCCGGCGGAGCGATCGACTCGTCGAGCCGGGAGATCGACAGGCTGGCGTCCCACAGCAGCTGGGAGGAGACCGTCCGCTCGGGGTGGCCGTCGAGATCGTCGGTCCGGCCGACCAGCTCCGAGCCCTCGGGCCTCTGCTGGGGCGCCGCCTCGGTCTCGGCGACCCGCTCGGCGTCCAGGTCGCCGAGTCGGCCGGGGTCGCGTCCGGGGTCGGCGACCTCGGCGACCCGCCCCGGATCCGCGGAGTCTTCCCGCCCCGCGGCGTCCCCGCCATCCCCGGCGTCGACCCGTCCCTCGGTCGTGGCGGCGTCCGGCTCCCCTGCCGAACCGTCCCGCGCCGCCCCCTCGGGCAGGGCACTCACCGTGGGCCACACCTCGAAGGAGGGAGAGGGGATGAGCTCGAAGCCGTCGGCGGTGTCCCGGACGAGCCAGCCCTCGCTTCTGATCTCGTCACGGAGCGCGTCGGCGGTGGCGTGGTCCCGCTCGGCTCGCGCCTTGGCCCGCCGCTCGGCGAGGCCGGTCACGTTAGGAGGTACTTCGCTCATGCTGGGGAGCTACCCCGAGACAGGAGGAAGATTCGGCCCCTGCCCAGGAGCATGCCGTGAACCACGGGCCGTTCCCGTGAACCACGGACTCCGCCGGTGAAACACGGACCCTGTCGGTGAAACACGATCCGTGCTCGTGGATCACGAGCCGAACCGTCACGAGCCGATGAGCCGCGTCCCGAACCGGCACGGACCGCATCCGGTGAATCCCGGGCGGAGCCACGCCGTATGAGACCGGCCAGGCCAGGCCTGGCCATGCCGTGCAGGGCGGGACCGCGCCCGTGCCGGGGCGCCTACGACAGCTGGACCACCGCGCGGGCCTTGGAAAGGACCCGGGAGTCGTTGGACTTCGCGGTCAGGGCGACCACCACGCGCTTGTCCTCGAGCTTCTCCTCGATGAGCCCGCTCACCGTGATGACGGCACCCTGCTCGTCGTCGGGGACGACCACCATGGAGGAGAAGCGCACCCCGTAGTCGACGACCGCGCCGGGGTCGCCCGCCCAGTCGGTGACGAACCGGCCGCCCTGCGCCATGGTGAACATGCCGTGCGCGATGACGTCGGGGAGCCCGACGGTCTTGGCGAACCGCTCGTTCCAGTGGATGGGGTTGAAGTCGCCCGAGGCCCCGGCGTACATCACCAGGCTGGCTCGGCGCACCGTGTATTCGGCGGGCGGGATCTGCTGGCCCGTCTCGACCTCGTCGTACTTGACCGTCGCGGCCATGTCAGCCCGCCCCTCCACGCTCGACGATGGTGTTGTAGGTCGTGCACACGGGCTCACCGTCGACGGTGCTGACGTCGCTCTTGACGGTGATCAGCTCGTTGCGGCCGACGCTGCGGATGTCGGTCACGGTGGAGACGCTCACCAGCTCGTCCCCGGCGTGGATCGGCCGCCGGTACTCGAAGCGCTGCTCGCCGTGGACCACCATGGCGAGGTTCAGGCCGAGCTCGGGGTCGGTCAGGATCGTCCCTCCGACCAGGCTGAACACGATGGGGAAGGTCGGCGGCGCGATCACGTCGGGGTGCCCGGCGGCCTGGGCCGCCTCCCTGTCCCGGTAGATCGGGTTGTCGTCCCCGATCGCCGTCGCGAACTCTTTGATCTTCACGCGACTGACCTCGTACGGCGAGGAGGGCGCGGACGCCCGCCCGACGAAGTCACGGTTCAGGGCCATCGTGCTCCTTTGCGGATACCGACGCGACGAGACCGGTCCGTGGACCGGAGTGGAAGCGAGACACTAACAGAACAAGATTCCAAAGCGTGCCCCCGGCCCCCGCCCGGACCTCGGCCGGCCACCTGGAAGTGTGCCACCAGCAAACCTAGCCCGGCTCGCCCTCCCGCAGGTTCTCTTCCCCGGTCAACGCCCGCGGGAGAAAACTGTACGGATACGACAAACCGGCGCCTCGTTGGAGGACGCCGGCTTTCGTGGAGTGTGTGCGTGCCGATGAAGCACTCATCTCCCGCCCACGGCGGAAGGCTTCGCGCAGACTAGCGAGTCTCGCGGTGCGCCTGGTGCGTCTTGCAGTTGGGGCAGTACTTCTTCAGCTCAAGCCGATCCGGGTCGTTACGCCGGTTCTTCCGCGTGATGTAGTTGCGGTGCTTGCACTCCTGGCAGGCCAGCGTGATCTTCGGCCTAACGTCGGTGGCAGCCACTTGGGAGTGCCTTTCTACGTTCTGGACAGTGGACAACCCACGACAGGACTTCTCTGGTGGGAGAAGCCCCTGTGGGTAGTAGCGGAGGCCGGACTTGAACCGGCGACACAACGATTATGAGCCGTTTGCTCTGCCTGGCTGAGCTACTCCGCCTTGAGGCCGACGAAATCGACCGACCCCGCAAGGATACCCGACCCGCAGAGTGCCTGCGTACTTGTGCAGGTCAGGGCGACCTCTTCTGGGTTGCCCCAGTATGCCCGCTCGCGTGTCAGGAACCTTGAGTATTTTCTGGCTCGCCTTTGCTTGTTTAAGGCCAACCAAGCCGAAAGCCCTAACCGGGAGGTTAGGGCCTTTAGGCTGTTGAGCCCCTTTACGGAATCGAACCGTAGACCTTCTCCTTACCATGGAGACGCTCTGCCGACTGAGCTAAAGGGGCCTGTCCGTGTCGCTCTCGCTTGCGGACAGGTGTAACCATACACGGCTCCGCAGCGGGATGCGAAATCAATAGAGGTCCGCCCGGACCACCACACGCTCCCCGCGACGGACCCCGCCCGATCTTCGGCCCGCCCCCTCGAATCCCGCCCGGGAACGCGGGGGAAACGGGCGCGCCGACCGGTCACGGTTCGCCACCAAGTGACCACCAAGTAGCCCATAAGAGGACCGTCGCATCGTGGTCGGGTAAGCAGCCCGCACCGACCGAGGAGCCCTCGACATGACCCCGGAACTTCTGGGATTCCAGATCACCCACCGCGCGATGCGCGGTGACGTCCGCCGCCTGGCCGCGCTCGCCACCCAGCTGGCCGAGGGCCGGCAGTCGGCCGACCAGACCCGTGCCCGCGCCATCGCCGATTTCATCACCACGCTGAACCGGGGCATCCACCACCACCACACGATGGAGGACAAGGTGCTCTGGCCCGTCCTCGAACGGTCCGCCGGAGCCGAGGTGGACCTGCGCGACCTGAGCGACGACCACGCCGACCTCGACCCGCTGCTGGCCGAGATCGACGGCCAGGCCGCCGCGTTCGCCTCGACCGGCGACGCCTCCGCGCTCGCCAAGTCCCTCACCCGGCTCGCCGACATGCTCGACGAGCACATCACGGAGGAGGAGCGGCTGCTCTTCCCGATCATCAGGAAGTACGTGTCCGTCGCCGACTGGCACCGGGTCGAGACGGAGGTCCGCAAGGGCGGGAACGTCAGGATCGACCTGCCGAGGATGGAGCAGTACGCCGAGCCCGACGAGATGGCCCGGCTGCGCAAGCTCGCCGGTCCCCCGCTGACGGTGATGCTCTCCCTGTTCCGGCGGGGCCACCGGCGGCGGCAGCGGCTGATCTTCGGCCCCCTCGCCGTCTCCTGAACGGGATCCTCACCGCGTCCTCGGCGTCTCCTCGGCGTCTCCTCGGCGTCTCCTCGAGACGGATCCTCGCCGCGTCTCCTCGTCCCGGCCCTTCAACGCGTCCCCTCGATCCGGGTTCTCACCGCCCAAGCGCCTCGGCGGCCCTGCGCGCCCAGTGCGGTGATCCGATCCGATCCGCGACGGCCACCGCCCGCTCGTAGTGTGCGGTCGCGTCCCGGCCGAGGAGGACGGCCAGGTCGCCCAGGATCTGGGCGACCGGCCCGAGGGTGATCGACCCCGAGTGCATCCCGGCCGGCTCGCCGTCCCAGGGCAGCAGGACCTCGTAGCAGTGCTCGGCCGCCCGCCGGTCGCCCAGCGCGATCGCGTTCTCCCCGCGCAGGCCCTGCCAGAGGAGCCAGTAGTAGTCCAGGCGGGGCTCCTGATCGGCCTGCCAGTACGTCCGCGCCTCGGCCAGGCGCCCCTCGGCGATCAGCGCCCTGACCAGGATGTCCGAGAGCCCTTCCGGGACGAGCTCGTGCAACGCCAGCAGCTCGGGGATGTCCTGCGGCAGGCCGCCCGCCAGCCGCGCCGCGAACCGGCCGATGGGCCCCATGACGTGGGCGTTCGCCCCTCCGGCGGCTCTCATGCGTTCGGCGATGGCCAGGTAGGACCGCTCCGCGCCCTCGAAGTCACCCTTGATCAGCAGGATCAGCGTGTCGAGCATGGACAGCACGCCCAGCGCGAGACCGAGCTGGCCGGTGGTGGAGTGCTCCAGGGCGCGGTCCGCGTGGTGCCTGGCGGCGGCGAGGTCGCAGCGACCCAGGCTGACCATGAACAGGGCGTGGTGTCCCTGCATCGCGTACCCGGGCAGCCCCGCGCGGTCGCCGAGCTCGACCAGCTCACGGGCCACGACCTCCAGCTCGTCGCGGCGGCCGGGGGTCAGCAGCACGAAGTAACGGGCGTTGAGCGCCAGGCAGACGAGGTCCGTACGCCTCAGGCGCCTGGCGATCTCGACCGCCTCGGCGCTGTAGGCCCGGCAGCGCTCGTCGTCGTGCCCCTCCAGCTCGAAGACGAGCGTGGCCAGCAGCCGGCAGCGGGTCTCGTCGTCGGCGCCGTCCAGCGCCGCCACCAGCGCGTCGACGAGCGGCCGGTCCACGTGACGGCCCGGCTGGATCGACCAGGTCACCGGCGCGTCGTACGCGGTCAACGCCCGGTTCAGGCCGCTGCCCAGCCGCCGCGCGAGGGCGACGGCCCGCTCGCGGTTCTCCCTGGCGGCCAGTACGTCGCCCTCGTGCGCCTGTACGGCCACCAGCGAGCAGAGCAGGTCGAGCCGGAGCGCGTCGTCGTCGACGTGTTCCAGCGCTCCCCGGTAGAACGCCCCCGCCTCCCGATAGGAGTGCATCCCCCTCGCCTGCTCGGCCGCCGCCCTGGCGTAGGGCACCGCCCACCCCGCCGAGCCCGGGGTGGCCGCGGCGAGCGCGTGGTGGCCCAGCGCGGTGACCTCCCCCGGCCTGACCCGCTCCAGCGCGCCGACGACCCTGCCGTGCAGCCGGGTACGGCGCAGTACCGGCGTGTCCTCGTACAGGGTCTCCCTGACGAGCACATGGGCGAAGCGCACCCGTCCGGGGGCGGGTTCGGTGAGCAGCCCGGTCACCACACCCGCCTCCAGCGCTTCGAGGGCGGCGTCCTCCTCGGCGCCCTCCAGGGTGAGCAGCACGTCGACGTCGACGTCCCTCCCGACGACGGCCGCGTCCCGCAGGATCCGCTGGGCCGTCGCGGGCAGTCTGGCGATCCTGCGGCGGATCAGGTCGCGCACGCCCGGCGGCAGCGCGCGGGCGGCCGAGGTACCGTCCGTGGTGATCAGCCGCGCGGTCTCGCAGACGAACAGCGGGTTGCCGCCGGTCCGCTCGGCCACGGTCCGGGCGGTCACCGCGTCCACCTCCCGCCCCGAGCGCTCACGCAGCAGCAGTGCCACGTCCTCGTCGCCGAGCCCGCCCAGGTCGATCCGGTGGGTGTCACGCCCGGCCAGGGCCGCCCAGGTCGCCCCCAGGTGCTCGACGGCCTCGGTGGGCCGGTAGGTCGCGACGATCATGATGTCCGCCTCCGCGCCCCCCGTGGCGAGGTGACGCAGAAGCTGGAGCGTCTCGCTGTCGGCCCGGTGCACGTCCTCCATGACCACCAGCAGCCGGGTGCCGCGCCCGACGACCCGGGAGAGGTAGTCGCCCACCGCGCGGGCCAGCAGGAACGGTCCCGCGGGCGGGGCGTCGTCGTCCAGCAGCGGTGCCAGCCGGACCGCCAGATCACCCTCCGGCGGCCGTTCCACGGCCAGGGCGCGCAGCACCTCGCTCCACGCCCACGCGGGCGGCGCCCCGCCGTCGGTCTCCGGGCACTGCCCGGTCGCGGTCAGCCAGCCGCGCTCCGCGAGCCGCCGGGCGAACGCGGTGGCCAGGGTGCTCTTACCCGCTCCCGGATCACCGCCCAGCCACACCGTGCGCACACCGCCCCGGCGCGCGACCGTTTCCAACGCCGCCAGTTCCTCGGTACGGCCCACAAGACCGGAACCGGGGTCGTCAAGGGCCTCGGGGACGTCGAGAGCACGACCTTCTCCCCTGTCACGGCCCGTGTCCCTGTCCCTGTCGTGCTCCTGGCCCTTGTCCCCGTCCCGACCTCGGTCGAGCCCCCGACCCCGGTCGTGGTTCGGGCCGCGGTCACGCCCCGCCCGGTCCGGCCCCGGCCGTCCCCGACCTCCCTGATCCGGCGCCCTCCCCCCGTTCCCCACGGCGTCCGAGCGCGGCGTCCGTACCCGAACGGGCGCCTCCACCCGGTTCAGGGAGTCGGCGTGGGCCAGGATGTCGGCCTCCAGCGAGCGCAGCGCGGGGCCCGGCTCGATTCCCAGCTCGTCGGCGAGGGTCTCGCGCGCCGTCCTGATCGCGCCCAGGGCGTCGGCCTGCCGCCCTGCCCGGTAGTAGGCGAGGGCGAGCAGCCGTACCGCGTTCTCCCTGAACGGGTGGGCGCGGACGTGCCGCTCAAGCTCGACCTCCGCGTTGCGGCCGAGCGCCAGCAGTGCCTCCGCCCTGTGTTCCACGGCGACGAGCCGCAGCTCTTCGAGCCGCGCGGCCTCGGGCTCGGCCCACTCGTCGTCGGCGAACTCCCCGTACGCGGGTCCCTGCCACAACCCGAGAGCCCGGTCCACCGTCTCCAGTGCCCGTGCCCCGTCCCTCTCGGCGAGCGCGGTCCCGGCGGCCTCGACCAGCCGGGGGAAGGACCAGGCGTCCACCTGATCGGGATCCAGCCGCAGACGGTAGCCGGGTACGGCGCTGACCAGCACCGTGGCGGGCGTGCGCGGCAACCGGCCGGGTTCGAGCACCCGCCGCAGGTTGGACACGTAGACCTGGAGGGCGGCCAGCGCCTTCGGCGGCGGTTGCCCGCGCCACAGGTCATCGATGAAACGATCGGTGGAGACCACGTGCCCGCCCGCCGCGACGAGCCTGGCCACCACGGCCCGCTGCCGGGAGGTGCCGAGGTCCACCGTACGGCCGTTGATCTCCGCCTGGAGCGGACCAAGAACACGCAACATAACAAAAGGCAGGGTATGCGCCCTTCGGCTGCTTCTGGCAAGCCCTGAGCCCTTCCTCGCCTTCGACGAACACCCAAACCTCTGACGAACACCGGGGAGCACGATGTCGCAGGATCGCCGCAGGGAAACGATCCGGGCGCTCGACGAGAGCGACCGGCCACACCTGTACTGGCACGGGGTGGACGGCGACGGCCACGTGTGGCTGTTCGAGACCGTCATCGACAGCGGCGGGGAGTACTGGCCGGTGAGACACGCCGAGCTCGGCTCGGACGGCATCGCCCGCACGTACTCATGGCGCCACATCGAGGACGAGCACGGTTTCCTGGCCGAAGGGCCGATCTATCCCGGCGACTTCGGCCTGAACGCCCTGACCTCGCAGGAGTTCGACACCCTGTGGGCCGCGATCGGCGGATGAGTGCCCTGGCGGTGACCCGGCTCACCCGCCCGGAAGCGTGACCGAGTCTTCGGCAGGAAAGCCTCTCGCACGACTCACCCGGCCGGGGCCGTCGCCCGGTTCCCGGCCGGAAGCCCCTCGTACACCTCTCGGCTCACCCGGCCGGAACCCTGACCAGGATCCCGGCCGGAAAGCCCTCGCACACCCCTCGGCTCACCCGGCCGGGGCCGTCGCCGAGGTCTTGGCCAGCAGCCCCCTCACCCGCGGCACGACCTCCTCGCCGTAGAGGCGGATCGAGTTCATCAGCTTCTCGTGCCCGAGCGTCCCCGAGCTGTACTTGAGCTCGAAACGGTTGACGCCGAGCGTGCTCACGGTCTTCGCGATCTTCGCGGCCACCGTCTCGGGTGATCCGACGTAGAGCGAACCCTCGTCGGCCTCCGTCTCGAAACCGTCCCGGGACGTGGGACCCCAGCCGCGCTCACGGCCGATGCGGTCGTGCAACGCCCGATAGTGCGGCCAGAGTTCTTCGCGGGCCTGCCGGTCGGTCTCGGCGATGTGACCCGGCGAGTGCACCCCGACCGGCAACCGCTCGACCTCCAACTGGGCGAGGGCGCGGTGGTACAGGTCGACGTACGGCGCGAAACGCGCCGGCGCACCGCCGATGATCGCGAGCATGAGCGGCATCCGGTAACTCGCCGCGCGCACCACGGACTGGGGGCTGCCGCCGACGCCGATCCAGGTGCGCAGCCGGCCGGACTCCGTCTTCGGATACACGTGCTGGTCCTTCAGCCCGGCACGGAGCCAGCCCTGCCACGTGACGGGGCCCTCCTCCAGGAGATGGGAGAGCAGGTCGAGCTTCTCCTCGAACAACTCCTCGTACTGGGCCAGGTCGAAACCGAACAGCGGAAACGACTCCGTGAACGAGCCGCGGCCGAGAATGATCTCCGCGCGGCCCTGGGACACCGCGTCCAGGGTCGCGAACTTCTCGAAGACCCGTACCGGGTCGTCCGAGCTGAGCACGGTCACCGCGGTGCCGAGGCGGATGCGTTCGGTGCGACCGGCGATCGTCGCCAGCACGATCTCCGGTGCCGAGATCGCGAAGTCGTCCCGGTGGTGCTCCCCGACGCCGATGGCGTCGATCCCCACGCTGTCGGCGAGCACCGCCTCCTCGACGACGTTGCGGATCACCTGCGCGTACGGCAGCCGGTTTCCGTCCGCGTCGGCGGTGACGTCGCCGAACGTGTCGATCGCGAACTCAAGCGGTGCGACCATGATCCCTCTTTCCCAACGGTTTCCCAACCGCCTCTCAACAGCCTCTCAAGGCTCTCACCGGCACGGGCAGTAGACGAAACCACGGCACCGGGGCGAGAATTCCGGCATCCCCACCCCGCCTCTGACCTGCTACTTCGTGCTCCGGCACTGCGGCAGGAACTTTTTTCCGCCGAATGTCGGCCAGAATGTCGAGAACACGGTCGCCTGCTTCTACCTGTGGGTGAGAGCGTCGAGGAGGACGCTCGAACGTGAGGAGCGATGGCATGAAGTACATGATTTTGATGCAGTTCAGCGGTCAGATGAAGGACGCGGTGCCGCCGATCGACACCTGGCCTGTCGAGGACGTCCAGGCCCACATCCAGTTCATGCAGGACACGAACGGCAAGCTCGTCGAGTCCGGGGAGTTCGTGGACGGCCAGGGACTTGCGGCCCCCGACCAGGCCAAGATCGTACGGGCCGGGGAGGGCGGCGCGGCCGTCGTCACGGACGGCCCCTTCCCCGAGACGAAGGAGTTCCTGGTCGGCTACTGGATCGTCGACTGCGAGAGCCCCGAGCGGGCGATCGACCTCGCCGCGCACATCTCGGCGGCCCCCGGCCCCGGCGGCCGGCCGCTGAACATGCCGATAGAGCTGCGCCAGGTGATGTCGGACGCTCCCTCCGAGGAACTATGACCGCTGAACGGCCCGGTCCCCGGAGGACCGCGACCACCGACATGCCTGGCACCCAAAGGGCCGTGGCCGTTGGATAGCCCTGCCGCCGACGCCGTCGACGACCTGCTGCGCCCGCTGGTGCCGCAGGTCGTCGGCGTGCTCACCCGGCGGTTCGGGGACTTCGCCGCCGCCGAGGACGCGGTCCAGGAGGCACTGATCGACGCCACGGCCCAGTGGCCGGACGAGGGCGTCCCGGCCAACCCGCGCGGATGGCTCATCCAGGTCGCGTACCGCCGGATGACCGAGCAGGTACGCAACGAGCAGGCGCGGCGCCGCCGGGAGGAGTTGGTCGCCACCCGGGAGCCCTCCGACCGGCGGACCGCCCCACCGGCGGACGACGCGTACGAGACGGACCGGGACGACACGCTCACCACCCTGTTCCTGTGCTGCCACCCGGCGCTCACCCCGGCGTCGGCGATCGCCCTCACCCTGCGGTCCGTGGGCGGCCTGACCACGGCCGAGATCGCCAGGGCGTTCATGGTGCCCGAGCCGACCATGGCGCAGCGGATCAGCCGGGCCAAGCAGCGCATCAAGGCCTCGGGGATCCCGTTCCGCATGCCGGCTCCCCGGGAAAGGGCGCGACGGCTCGGCTCGGTGCTGCACGTGCTCTACCTCGTCTTCAACGAGGGCTACGCCAGCAGCGCCGGACCCGACCTGCAGCGGGTGGAGCTGTCCCGCGAGGCGATCCGGCTGACCAGGATGGCCCACGACCTGCTCCCCGACGACTGCGAGGTGGCCGGGCTCCTCGCGCTGATGCTGCTCACCGACGCCCGGCGTCCCGCCCGTACCGACCCCGGCGGCACCCCGATCCCCCTCGCCGAGCAGGACAGGAGCCTGTGGAACGGCGCCGCCGTCGCCGAGGGCGTCGCGCTCGTCACCGCCACCCTGTCCAGGGGCGCGGTCGGCCCCTACCAGCTCCAGGCGGCGATCGCCGCGGTCCACGACGAGGCGGCGACGGCCGAGGAGACCGACTGGCCGCAGATCCTGGCGCTGTACGGCCTGCTGGAACGCATGTCCGACAACCCCATGGTCTCCCTCAACCGCGCGGTCGCCGCCGCCATGGCGCACGGTCCGGAAATCGGCCTCGACATGCTCAGAACACTCGGCGCCGACGACCGCCTCGCCGACCACCACCGCTTCTACACGGCACGTGCCCACCTGCTGGAGATGGCCGGTGACCGGCGGGCGGCCCTCGCCGACTACCGCGCGGCGGCGAGCCGCACCACGAGCGCCCCGGAACGCGACTACCTCACCACCCGCGCCGCCAGACTCACCACCCCGAACCAGCCGGAACTCAGCCCCAATGGCCTGCCGACTCTCTTCGGCACCTGTCAAACAGGTCGGGGCGACACTTCGGAACGAGTGGAAGAGATCCTGACCGAAGGCCACGGTCACGAAGCGTGATCGACACGGCCCCGATCATGGCCGTGACCTTCCGGGACCACAAGAACCACGAACGCTGTGAACGGTTGACGTGGCCGGGTGCCCGGGGCTCTAGGGCCGCGCCGAAGGCTCGGCTTCCCCGCCGACCTCTCGCGCGACATGCTCCAACCGGTCTCGGTAGCCCTCCCACCATCCCTGGTCACCCAGTGCCATGGCATCTCTGTTCTTGCTCAGTCCGACGGCTCCGTCGATGATCTCCCTGACGATGTCGGCGTGCCCGGCGTGGCGGTCCGTCTCGGCGATCATGTGTATCAGGATCCGGTGCAGTGTCACCTGACTCCGGTCATCCGGCCACCACGGCACCCGGCCGATCGCGTCCAGCGCCAGTGCCTCGATCGTCGCGTCCGAGTGCGTCCACGCGCGGTGATACAGCCCGACGATCTCTTCGCGCGATTCATCGGCGGTCGCCCACATGTCCGCGTTGGGTTCGGCTCCGTCCTCGAACCAGGGAAGCGGCTCCGCGGACGGCCGCCCGAAAGTCTCGCCGAAGTATCCCAGCTCGACACTGGCCACATGTTTGACCAGTCCCAGCAGGTTCGTACCGGTCGGCGTCAGCGGGCGGCGGATGTCGTACTCCGAGAGCCCGTCCAGCTTCCACAGCAGGGCTTCGCGGGCGATCCGCAGGTAGTGGTGGAGGTCCGACTTCATGTCCGATTCAGCCATGGCGGACATCCTTCCACTCCGGCGCCGGCGGCAGTCTGTGGGCCCTGAACCTTCCGGACAGGCGCTCGTCGCCTTACCGCCCCATGCCGAAAAAGCCGCGCCTGTGCGCTCTCGACAGGGGCTCCGTCGTCCACACGTCAGGGACGAGTCAGCCTGACGGAGAGAAAGGACGGCGTCCGGTGCAGTTTGTCGTATCTGGCCTCGTCGATCTCTCGCAGGCCGGGTACCGGGCGCGGCTCGACGAGCCGTTCCAGGACGAATCCGGCGGTGAGCAGCTCACCGAGGAACGTCTCCAGCGGCATGCGCTGGTAGCGGATGGAGAACGAGCCGCTCTTGAGGGGAAGATCGACCCAGTCGTCGGCGTAGTACGAGCCGCCGAAGTGGCGCCAGTCGGCCGTCGGATGGGTCGTCGAGACCAGCAGCCACCCGCCGGGCCGCAGCACGCGCCGCAACTCGCCCAGCAGTTGCGCGCGACGAGTGAGGTGGTGGAACACCAGCGCGCACACGGCGCCGTCGAACGACGCGTCGCCGGCGAAGTCCAGCGGCTCCTCCAGGTCGTGCAGCCGCAACTCGGCCCGTTCGCCCACCCGTGCCCGCGCGTGCTCCAGCAGCGTGGCGCTGCCGTCGACACCGACCACCTCGGCGCCCCGCGCCAGCAGGTCGGCGGTGTAGTGCCCGCCTCCGCAGCCGACGTCGAGGACCCTCGCACCGGCGACGTCACCCGCGAGTTCCAGCATCGCGGGCCGATCGGTGTAGGCGTTGTAGGGGCTGATGTCGGCGTGGCCGGCGAAGTAGTCACCGAGGGCGTCGTGGTACGCGGTCTGCTGAGGCATCGACACATCATGACGACGACGGCCGTTCGTCCGCGAACGAATTTCCGGGACGACACGAGGTCGGCGCCGACGGCCCTCCTCCCTGCGCCCACACTCCACCTATAGTAACCTGTAAAAACGCTATAACAGTTATTCGCATTCGGAGGCGCGCGCCAGGAACCGCTCACGTACGTCAAGCCTTCAACCCCAGTCGGAGGATTCGAGATGACCACCCGTAGCGATCGGAAAGCGTCCGGCCCCCTCACCGCCAAAGAGCTGTCCAAGAAGACCTGGAGCGATTTCGAGACGGTTCTCGGGAGCAACGGAGGTGCCCGCGGGTGCTGGTGCATGCACTGGCGGCTGTCCATCGCGGAGTGGACGGAAGGAAAGGGCGAGGGGAACAAGCAGGCGATGAGTCGTCTCGCCCAGCGTGACCCGGCCCCCGGCGTGGTCGTCTACGAAAACGACACGCCGGTGGCATGGTGCTCGCTCGGGCCGCGTTCGTCGTTCCCTCGGCTGGAGCGCTCGCCGCTCCTCGCGAGCGTCGACGACGAGCCGGTCTGCGCGATCGCGTGCGTCTACGTCCAGAAGAAGCATCGCGGCTCCGGGCTGCTGCCGGCCGTTCTGGAGGCCGTCTGCGACTACGCGGCCTCCGCGGGCTACGAGGTCGCCGAGGGCTATCCGGTCGAGCCTCGCGAAGGGAAACGCGCGGGTGCGGACACGGCGATGACGGGAATGGCGAGCGCCTTCCTCGACGCCGGATTCTCCGAGGTGGCCCGCCCCCGCGACGATCGGCCGATCATGCGACGGAAGCTGGGGTGACGCCCCGCATGATCGGTCGACCGGTGAATCCCTCTCGTGCGTCCGGCGGAGCGGGACGCACGCCCGCGTCGCGACGTACCGGCACGTCACCGCCCCCTGCCACCGGCCGGTAAGCACGTCACCGCCCTCTGCCGCCGGCCGGTAGGACGGTGGCACGCGCTCGCGTCGCGTCACCGCCCCCGGCCCTACCCGGTCACGTCACCGCCCCCCGGCCTTACCCGCAGGTGAGGCGGTGGCGCGCGAGTTCGTCGTAGAACGGTTGGTGATGCTCGGCGACGCGGCGCAGGTGATCGTTGGTGTCGGGCGTCTCACGCCGCTCGGGCGCCTTGGCGACGAGCCCGCTGCTCTCGGCCACCTCCGCGTGCCACCGGTTCGTACGCTGCCAGTTCGCCTGCTGGCCGGGGTCCCAGCGCATCGCCTCGGGCATGAACTCCAGCCCGACCCGCTCGCAGTACGCCCGGACCGTCGCCTCCGGACTGGCCACCAGGTCGTCGCCGTCGATCACCAGGGGGATCTCGCCGGTCGCCGACCGCACGGCGTCGAAGATGGCGTGCAGGTATTCGAATCCGTACTCCTCCAGGGTGGCCTCGGGGTTGACGGCGTAGTGCGAGGAGATCGCGCTACGCGGTTCCCGGATCATGAAGGTGTTGATCACGTCGCCGAACAGGCGCTCGTCCTCGAACAGCGGGGTGTAGGTGTAGTCGGAGGTGTCCTTGGCGAACACCCGCCGCCCTTCGGCGTTCACCTCGAGCATCGCGTCGAGCAACTCGATCGCCGACGTGGCGCGCCTGCCCGCGAACTCGAAGTGGCCGTCCGTCTGGAGGTACGAGAACGGCTCGTGGGCCACCTCCAGGTCGCCGCGTTCGAGCATGATGCGCAGGAACGCCGTGGACCGGGATCGGGGCACGGCCCACAGCACGATGGGCTTCGACGCGGCGCTCATTGCGACCACGCCGTCGGCCGGCGGTCCCAGCGGTGTTCGCGCAACCGCGCCATCAGCTCCTCACCCAGGGGTTCGGCGTCACTGGCGGCGATGTTGGCGCGTACGTGGGCGGGCTTGCGCATACCCGGGATGACGGTGGTGACGTCGGGGTTCCGCAGGATGAAGCGCAGGGCGAGCTCGGGCATGGTCATGCCCTCGGGCACGATCCGCGCCAGCCGTTCGGCGCGCTCCACGCTCGCGACGAGGTTCTCCGGTACGAAGTAGGTGTTGCGCCAGTCGCCTTCCGGCCAGCGGGTGTCGCGGGTGAGGGTGCCGGTGAGCGTTCCCTCGTCGAAGGGCACCCGTGCGATCACCGCCACGTCCAGCTCACGGCATGCCGGGAAGAGCTCGTCCTCCGGGGCCTGGTCGAAGATGTTGTAGATGACCTGTACCGCGTCGATCAGTCCGGTCTTCAGGGTCTCCAGTACGTTCCAGGGTTCCCAGCGGTTGACGCTGATGCCGACGCCTTTGATCAGCCCGCGTTCCTTCATCTTGATGACGGCGTCCTGCCACGCCGCGTCGTGTGCCCAGGCGTCCTCCCAGACGTGAAACTGGAACAGGTCGACGGACGGGGTGCCCAGCCCTTCGAGGCTGCGGTGCAGACACTCCCAGAGATAGTCCGGCGGGTACACGTCGGACAGCTTGGAGTCTCGGGTGGACGGCCACTCGCGATCCTTCGGCGGGGGTTTGGTCGCGATGCGCAGGCGACGCTCCGGGTGCCTCCGCACCAACTCGCCGAGCATCCTCTCGCTTTCCCCGCGGCCGTAGATCCAGGCGGTGTCGAAGAAGTCGCACCCGAGCCGGACGGCCTCGTCCAACGCGGTGTCGCCCGTCTCGCCGTCGGCGCCGGTCCATCCGCCCTCGCCTCCGGCTATGCCCCACATTCCGTAGCCGACGTCGCCGACCATCCAGCCCAGCCGGCCGAATCGACGCTCACGCATCGCCTCCTCCTTTCATCCAGATGGCTCGTTCATACGGTTCTTTCGGACGGTCCTTTCAGACGGCGACCACCTCGCTCCAGCGGTTGCCGCCCGAGCCGAACCGTGTCTGCTGCACCACGTGACCGGCCACCTTCATCCGCTCGACCCTGACGACGCCGCGGTGGACGGAGAGGGTCACGCTGCCGCCGAGCTCGCCGACGAGCCGGTCGATCGCGTCCCGCGCCGCGCACGCGGCGGGATCGAGCCACCGCGCCTCGTACAGCGCGGCGCCCAGAACGCCTGCCAGCCGGTCGTGGAGTTCGCGGCCGGCCGCGTCGAGGCCGGCCTGCAGGACGCGGGTCCACGCGCGTTCGAGCAGCTCAAGCCCCGGCGCCTCGTAGACGCCCCGGCAGACCGTGCCGATGATGCGCCGTTCGACCACGTCACGAAGCCAGACGCCGTGCCGTGACCCGATCTCGTTGGCCCGCGTCATCCACTCGACCGGGTCAGGCCCGCTGCCGTCGACGTCGGCGACGCGTCCTTCGTGGAAGACGACGGTGACGGTCTCGGGCTCGGCGGAGGTATCCCCCGGCCATCGGCTCCACCGCGGCCGAAGGCGGGTGACCGGCGTTTCCAGGTCTTCCAGCTCGGCCGACTCGTGCGAGATGCCCGCGAGGTTGGCGTCGGTGGACCGGTCGGCGCCGCTGCCGTGGTCGAGGTGCAGCCCGTGCTCGGTGACCGCCGCGAGCATCGCGTCGCGATCGGGGAACCTCTCCAGCGCCCGCGGGCTCGTCCACGGCTCGACGACGGACATCTCCGGGGCGACCTGGGTGCCGTAGCGCGCGAACCGGCGCTGGTCGTTGCCCCCGCCGACACAGCCGTGGACGAACGTCCGGCATCCGTCCGCCCGCATCCTCGGCAGGACCTCGTTGACGAGCACGAAGCGGGACGCGCCGGTCGTGTTCCAGTAACCGCCGTCGTGACGGGCGCCGTACCGCAGCAGGTCCGACGCCATGGAGGCCATCGACGATCGTAAATCCATAACGACGACCTCGTCTCCGAAACTTCGCAGAGAAGAAACGAGTGCGTCCATATTCGTGATATCTGATTGACCGATATCGGCGAGATAGTGCCTCGCCGGAGTGGACGTCTCACGAAGCCAGACTCCGACGGCGAGGGAGGAGAGCCCTCCCGATTGGAATAATCCGACCCGCGTGTTGTCGTTGACCTGCTCCACAGCCTCCTCCTATATCCCGCCGGGCGAGATGCGACGCGATGATCAATAAGCCGACACTCACCCACACTACCCATGCACGACAATCCCTCACTCCTTGCTGGCCGACGAACTCCGCATCGAATCCCGGCGACCGGAAGCGATCTTTACGGGCGCCCTTACAGGCCATTCAGTTAAGTCGATCAAGAGCGCCGGGAGGTGCCCCGGATTGCCCACCGATAATTTATCGGCCACGATGTCGCATTGATCATTCTTTGATCCTCCGCTGGTCATCGTCCATTTTCGAGCGGATCTGACAGAAAAACGCGATCGGTGGATTAGCGGGCATCGGGTTGGGTACGGACGGACATGCCTTTCACACCCCCTCTGGGCGACGACGTCCTGTCGCACCGGCACCGGAGCCTTTTGTTCCACATTCCGGGTGGTCGGACCGCACATCCGGAATCAGCGTTTGTGTTGTCACCGATTCGGATGGGGGCGCGAAGCCGTCACGACGAGGAGCACCCGGACGCCCGTCGCCGCTCCACGCGAGCCTGGCGCTCATTTCCCCAGTTCACAGCTACTGTCAGCCGACCGCAGCGACGCCCGAGCTTGCGAACCCGGAGCAGGTGTCCCACTATGGAAGTAACCCGTAAATTAGTTAACGACGGTTACTTAATATTTTGTGCAGCACCTAAACCGACTGGCGTTGGGAGGAAACGCGTGGTCACCGCACGCACGAGCCGTCATGGAACGAATACCTATCGGCTTCGCATATTCGACCGAGAGCCGGGCGGCCGCCAGGCGCGCCGGAAAAACGCGGTGAACACCCCTTCGCCACCCTTGTGACGCTCGCCGAGAATCGGCCACGGCTATCTGAAGCCCACCTATCTGAATAGTGATCGATCTGCCTGACAGAGGACCTGTTGCCAGCCGAGACCATGGAAGCACGATGTCAAGCCATCAGCAGACGCACTTGATTGACGATGCCCGAACCGCCATTCACTTATCACTGGGTCCGCAGCATGCGTTCCCCCGGCAAAGCACAGTTCTCGACCTGTTCCACGAACAGCGGGAGAACGCACCGGACCGTCCCGTGATTCGCTATCGGGACATGACGATGAGCTACGCAGCCCTCGACGCCGCAGCCAATACAACGGCCAATCGACTGATCGGCGACGGCGTACTGACACGACATTTGATACCCGTGCTGATAGCGGAAGGGCGCGAATTCCCGGCCGCGCTCCTCGGAGTGATGAAGACGGGCTCGGCGTTCGTTCCACTGGATCCCTCCTGGCCGATCGACCGGCTCAGGACGATCGTCGCCGAACTGTCGCCACCCGCCGTCCTGGCGTCGCCGGCGACGGTGGAGACAATCACCGAACTGCGATTGTCCATTCCGACGGTGATCGTCGACTGCTCGAAACCTCCGCGTGATCCGGCCGACCTGGAACCGCCGCCCGCCGACCGTGCACCCGGGCCGGAAGACCTGATCTACGGGTTCTACACCTCCGGTTCGACGGGCACGCCCAAGTGCGCGCTCAACCACCACCGCGGCCTGGTCAACAGGTTGACCGCGATGTCGCGCCGGTTCGGCGACGGGGCCGGCCACGTGACGCTGCAGAACAGCCGGTCCACGTTCGACTCCTCGATGTGGCAGGTGCTGTGGCCGCTGACATCGGGTGGGCAGGTCGTACTGCCGGACCGCGACGGGATCCTCGACCTTGAGGAGACCGCGATGACCATCGGCCGCTACGGCGTCACGATGACCGACTTCGTCCCCTCGGTGCTCACGGCGTTCGTCTCCCTGCTGGAGACGCGCGAGGATCTGCGCGCCGCGACGTCGAGCCTGCGCCGCATGCTGATCGGCGGGGAGACGGCCGGTCCCGCCGTGGTGCACCGGCTGCGCGCGCTGCTGCCCGACCTCGAGGTCACCAACACGTTCGGGCCGACGGAGTGTTCGATCGGGTCGGTGTTCCACGACGTCACGGACGCCGACGTCGACCGGATCCCGCTCGGGCGCCCCATCGACAACACCGCCGCGATCGTCCTCGACGAGGATCTCAGGCCCCTCCCGAAGAACGCCCCCGGCGAGCTGTACCTCGGCGGCGAGTGCGTCGGAGCGGGCTACCTCAACGATCCCGAGCGCACCGCGCGGGTGCTCGTGACCAACCCGTTCCCGGAGATCCCCGGCGAGAGGCTGTACCGGACGGGCGACCTGGCGCGGGTCGGCGAGGACGGGCTGCTGCACTTCAACGGCCGGCTCGACGAGCAGGTCAAGATCGGTGGGGTACGGGTGGAACTCGGCGACGTCACCTCCGCCCTCGCCGGCCATCCGCTCGTCGGCGACGCGATGGCGGTCGTGCTCGGCGAGGCGCCCGAGGCCACCCTGGTCGGTTGCGTCACGCCCCGCTCACCGGACGAGACACCCTCCGTGGAGGAACTTCGCGCGTACGCGGCGGAGAAACTACCGGCCGAACAGGTCCCGCACCGGATCGTGGTGCTCGACGCGCTCCCGCTCAACCGCAACGGCAAGGCGGACCGCAAGGCGCTGGCCGCGCTCATCGTGGCCGAGACGGCACGGCAGGAAGGCCCGGCCGAACACATCGAGCCGCCGACCAACCCGATGGAGGAGCTGCTCTGTTCGGCGTGGCGCGAGGTGCTTGAGCGGGAACAGGTCTCGGTGGTCGTCCCCTTCTCCGACTACGGGGGCACCTCGCTGAGCGCCTACCGGCTCACCACCGCCGTCAGCGAGCGGCTGGGCAGGCCGGTGCGGCCCAGGGACCTGCTCGTCGAGTCGACCGTGCGCGCACAGGCCGCGCGGCTGGCCGAGGGCGTCGACGACGACAGCGCCGAACTCGCCTACATCAAGCACGACCTGACGTGGCGCCCGCCTCGGACGCTGCTGCTCACCGGCGCGACCGGGTTCATCGGGGCGCACATCTTCGCCGAGTTGCTGACCCGCTCCGACGTCGAGCTGATCTGCCTGGTGCGGAGCCTCGACCCCTCGGAGGGCGCCCGGCGGCTGACCGAGGCCCTCGACCGGTACGGGCTCACGTCCGCCTGGCAGCAGCTACCGGCGGCGATCAAGGCAGGACGGGTCGAGGTCGTTCCCGGCGACCTGGGCAGCGAGCTGCTCGGCCTGCCGCAGTGGCGCTTCGACGCGATCGCGTCGGCCGTCTCCGGTGTCGTCAACGCCGCGGGCGCGGTGAACTTCCTGTTCGGCTATCTGGACCACCGCCCGGCCAACGTGCTCGGCGTGCAGGAGCTCATCAAACTCGCGTCGAGTGGTGCCCGCCTGCACACCCTGTCCACCCTGAGCATCTTCGCCCCCGGCGAGCAGGCCGCCTCCAGCTTCACCGAGGACCAGATCCCGGTGCTGGACCAGGTCGCCGCGGACGGCTACAACAGATCGAAGTACGTAGCGGAGAACCTGCTCGCCGACGCGCACCGCCAGGGCGTCAGCTCGGTGGTGTACCGCCTCGGTGAGGTCTGGCCGCACCGGAAGACAGGCGTGGCCAACCCCGATTCACTCGCGCACAACCTGTTGTACGCGTGCGCGCGCACCGGATGCGTGTTCCCCACGGAGGCCGAGGCCGACGTGACGCCGGTGGACGTGGTCGGCCGGTTCGTGGCGGGCGCCGCGATCGGCGACATCGAGGTGCCCGACGGCGCGATGCACGTGCTGTGGCCGACGAGGCTGCGCTTCGCCGACGCGTTCGACGTGCTCACCGCCCGATGCGGGCTCGACCGGGTCGGCTACGCGCGGTTCCGCGACCGCCTGGAGGCGATCGCCGAGCCCGACGAGCGGCTCGCCGGGCTGCACCTGCTGCTGCCGCCCGCGGCCTCCGGCCGTGACGCGGCGCCGGTCGAGTTCGACCGGATGTTCACCGACTGCTCCCGGCACTTCGACACCCGGCGGTTCGACCGGCACGCGGCCTCGCTCGCGCGGCCGACGGTGGACGGGCTCGGGACGCTCGACCGCTACCTCAGTCAACTAACCGATATTTCCGCCTTCGTACCTCAAGAAAGGTAGGCGTTGTGGAAGAGAAGTTCGCCGTGGTGATCAACCACGAGGAGCAGTACTCGATCTGGCCCGCCGGCCGGGAGATCCCGCCCGGCTGGCGCGAGGCCGGGGTCGAGGGCGACAAGGGCGAGTGCCTGGAACACATCGCGCGGGTGTGGACCGACCTGCGACCGCTGAGCGTGCGACGGTGAAGGAGGAGAAGGAGATCATGGCAAACCCCGAAGAGCGTGACGTCGCCGACATCAGACGCGCCCTGCTGGAGAGGAAGGTCCGCCAGCGTGTGGCGGAGAAGGCCGAACGGGAACGGATCGTCGCCGTCCCGCGCACCGGCAAGATGGCGATCGCCGAGCAGCAGCGATTCCTGTGGTTCCTGCACCAGATGGTCGCGGGCGCACCGGTCTACAATGTGCCGTTCGCGATGCGCCTGCGCGGGCCGCTCGACGTGAACGCCCTGTCCGAGGCGCTGCGCGGGATCGTCGCGCGGCACGAGAGCCTGCGCACCCGGTTCGGCGACGAGCACGGCGTGCCGTTCCAGGTGGTCGACCCGCCGCCGGAGACGTGGGAGCTGCCGGTCGTCGACGGGACCGAGGAGTCCGTCCAGGAATGGATCGACGCCCAGGTGCGCGAGGAGTTCGACCTGCGCAACAGGCCGCCGTACCGGTTCGCCGTACTGCGTCTGGGTCCCGAGGACCACGTGCTGTCCATCGTGTGGCATCACATCGTCATCGACGGATGGTCCTCGCGCCAGTTCGCCGAGGAACTGACCGCCCGCTACACCGATCCGAGCGGCTCGCAGTTCCCCGAGCTGAGCCTCCAGCCCGCCGACTTCGCGGCCTGGCAGCGGCTCTGGCTGCTCAGCGAGGAGCCGGCCAAGCAGATCGACTCCTGGCGTTCCGCCCTGGACGGGATGGAGCCGCTGGAGTGGCGCGGCGACCGGGAGCGTCCGTCGGCGCCCACCGGGGCCGGCCGCATCTACGAGGGCCGCCTGCCCGACGAGCTCGCCCGAGGGATCCGCGACCTGGCCCAGGCGGAGAACGTCTCCCTGCTCGCCCTCACGATGGCCGGATACCAGGTCGTGATCAACCGCTACACCGGCCAGGAGGACATCGCGCTCGGATCGGTCTTCTCCGGACGGACCCGCTCGGAGACCGAACCCATGATGGGGTTCTTCGCCAACACGGTGGCGGTCCGCGGGAACCTCGGGGGCGATCCGGTGTTCCGCGATCTGGTGCACACCACCAACGACACCGTCCTGGACGCGATGGCCCGCCAGGACATGCCGTTCGGCCGGATGATCGAGGAGCTCGGCCCGGAGCGGATCCCGGGACGGAATCCGCTGGTCGCGCACCTGTTCACGCTGCTGCCCGAATCGATGATCGCGCGCTGGAGCCTGCCCGGCGTGGACGTCGAGATGCTGACCCCGCAGCCGGAGACGACCAGGTTCGACCTCACGTTCCAGATCAACGACCTGCCGGACGGCGGACTGGGCGTGTGGATCGAGTACTCCTCCGAGCTGTTCGACCACGAGCGGGTCGAGCGCCTGGTGGAACACTTCACGACGGTGATGACCGACGCGCTGTCCAGGCCGGACGCCCGGATCGACTCGCTGGACATCATGCCCAACAGCGAGTACCTGCGCGTGCTCACCGAGTGGAACCCCGAGCCAGGCGAGCGCGACGAACGCCTGCTGCACGAGCTGGTCGCGGCGCGCGTGGCCGAGGCGCCCGACGCGGTCGCGATGCGTTTCGCCGGAGAGGACCTCACCTACGCGCAGCTGGACGAGCGCGCCAACCGGCTGGCGCACGCGCTCGTCGAGGAGTTCAAGGTGGCGCCGGGGAGCGTGGTCGGGGTGCTGCTCGACCGCGGCTTCGACCTGCCGGCCGCCGAACTCGGCGTGCTCAAGGCGGGCGGGGCGTGGCTGCCGCTCGACCCGCAGTATCCGCCGGAGCGGCTCGCCTACCAGCTCGAAGACGCCGACGTGGCCGCGGTCGTCACGACCTCGGACCTCGTGGACCTGCTGCCCCCGAACGTGGGGCGGATCCCGCTGGACACCGACGCGCTCGACGGCCGGGAGGTCTCGCCGCCCTCGGTGCACGTGGCGCAGGAGGACACCGCCTACGTCATCTACACCTCGGGCTCGACCGGCACCCCCAAGGGAGTGATGGTCCCCCACCGGGCGGTCGCGAACTTCTGCACCACCTTCCGGCGGATGTTCTCGGTGACGCCGGACGACCGGATCCTGCAGTTCTCCAACCCCGCCTTCGACGTGAGCGTCTCGGACGTCTTCTCGACGCTCACCGCCGGCGCGACCATCGTGGGCGCACCGCGCTCGGAGCTGCTCGACCCCGAGACGCTGCAGGCGCTGCTCGCCCGCGAGCGGGTGACGATGGTCGACATCCCCCCGGCCGTGCTCGGGCTGCTCGATCCGTCCGCCCTGGACGACCTGCGGGTGTGCTTCATCGGCATGGAGCCGTTCGGCCCCGACCTGGTCAACAGGTGGCGCAAGCCGGGACGCGAGTTCCACAACGGATACGGCCCGACGGAGGTCACCGTGACGTGCGTGGACTACCTGTGCCCGCCGGAGCCGCTGGACGGACCGCCGCCGATCGGCCGGGCGATGGACAACCAACGCGCCTACGTCCTGGACAAGAGGTTGCGGCCCGTGCCGGTCGGCGTCCCCGGGGAGCTCTACATGGCGGGCGCCGGTCTCGCCGTCGGCTACCTCGGCCGGCCGGACCAGACCGCCGAGAAGTTCCTGCCCGACCCCTTCGCCCCCACACCGGGCGAGCGCATGTACGCCACCGGTGACCTGGCGCGCTGGAACGGCGAAGGCAACCTGGAGTTCCTGGGCCGGGTCGACCGTCAGGTGAAACTGCGCGGGCTGCGCGTGGAGCTCGGCGAGATCGAGCACGCCGTCGAGAGCTTCGAGGGCGTACGGCAGTGCGTCGTGACCGTGCGCGACGCGGGCACGACGTCGGCGTGGCTCGCCGCCTACGTGGTCGGCGAGTTCGAGCCGGACGCGCTGCGCGAACACCTCGCCGGGCGCCTCCCCCTGCACATGGTGCCCACCGACTACGTGCGGCTGGAGCAGCTCCCGCTCACCTCCACGGGGAAGGTGGACCAGACGAAGCTGCCCGACCCTCGCCCCGAGGGCGACGCGGGACAGGTCGAGCTGACCACCGAGACCCAGCGCCGGCTCGCCGAGATCTGGCAGAGCCTGCTGAGCCTCGACCCCGGGAGCGTCGGCGCGCAGGACAACTTCTTCGTCCTCGGCGGCAACTCGCTGCAGGTCACCCAGATGATCTCGCGGGTACGCGACGCCTTCCAGGTGACGCTCGACCCGCGACGGCTGTTCAGCTACCCGCTGCTCAGCCAGTTCGCCGCCCAGGTCGACGACGCGCAGCGCGCGCTGCTCGGCGACGACGAGGTGGCACAGCTGGAGGCTCAGGTCGCCGATCTGTCCGAGGAGGAACTCGACCGGCTGCTGAAAGAGTCGAGCTGATGGGCGGTTCGCGTCCCTCCACCCTGGAGGAGAAACGAGACGCGCTGCTGAGGCTCCGGCTCCGGCGCAAACGGGAGGAGGCCCTCTCCCTGCGGAGGGCCCCCTCCGCCCCGGCGGAGGGGCGGCCGCCCGCGTCTCCGCTGGTGCCGCTCAGTCGCGGGGGCACGAAACCACCGCTGTTCCTCGTACACGCGGCGGGCGGATCGGTGGCGCCCTACGTCACCCTCGCCGCGCTGCTCGGCGACGACCGGCCCGTCTACGCGCTGGAGGACCCGGGCCTGCACGGCGGCGTGACCGAGGGGCGGCGGCTGTCCGACCTCGCGGCCACCTACCTCGCCGCGGTCCGCGAGGTCCGGCCCGACGGGCCGCTGCACCTGGGCGGCTGGTCGGTCGGCGGAGCGGTGGCGCTCGACATGGCGCGCCAGGACGGCGACGTCGCGGTGACGTTCGCGCTCGACACCGCCCTCCCCGAGGAACCGTCCCATCCCTGCGACGACGAACTGCGGGCGTGGTTCGCCGCCGACGTCGCGGAGATGGGCGCGGAACCGGACACCACCGAGATGGCCGAACGATTCCCGGTGTTCGCCGCGAACGTACGCGGACTCCTGACGTTCCGTCCCACCCGGGTGGGCGGCCGGGTGGTGCTGCTGTGCGCCGAGGACGCCGACCCGGACAAGCTCGACGGCTGGCGTGCCTACGCCGACGAGATCCAGGTGGTGCGCGGCGACCACTACACCATGCTCCAACCAGCACACGTCGAAGCCCTGGCGGACGTGATGCGCGACAGATTAAGCGAGGTGAGTGTCCGATGATGCCGGCCTTCACGCCAGAGCAGGACGGCTTCCGGCAAGAGGTCTGCGGGCTGTTGTGCGAGGACGCGGTGAGCGCGGAGATCGCACAGTCCCGGCGGATGCCGTACGGGCAGGAGAGCGGCCTGCTCGACGTGCATCGGCGGCTGGGCAAGCTCGGCCGGCTCGCGATCAACTGGCCGGAACGGTACGGCGGATCGGGCGCCACGATCGTGGAGAAGGCGATCCTCACCGAGGAGATGATCCGCCACGGCGTCCCCGAGAACGTGCACTCGCTCGGCGTCGACATCGTCGGGAACGCCATCCACCTGTTCGGCACGCCGGAGCAGAAGGACCGGTTCCTGCCTGGCCTGGCGCGCGGCGAGATCACGGCCAACGTGCTGTTCAGCGAGCCCGACGTCGGCTCCGACCTCGCGTCGCTGACCACGCGCGCCGAGCCGGACGGCGACGGCTGGCGCCTGTACGGGCGGAAGATCTACAACATGAAGGCGCAGCACAGCGAGTTCGCGCTGTGCGCGGCCCGTACGTCGACCGGCCCGGTGAACTTCTCGGGGATCACGCTCTTCCTGGTACCGCTGCAGAGCGTGGGCACGGTCATCGAGCCGGTGTGGAACCTGTCCGAGGAGCGGTTCGACCTGGTGACGCTCGACGGGATCCGGCTCGGGCCCGAGGACGTGCTCGGCGACGTCGACGACGGGTGGCAGGTGCTGGGCAAGGTGCTCCCGCTGGAGCGCACCGGGCTGGACCACTCGGCCAAGGCCGAGCGCACCCTGTCCGCGCTGCGCGAGCACGCGCCGCCCGGCTGCGAGGAGCGGCTGGTCCAGCTCGAAACCCGGGTGCGCGCGGCCCGCCTGCTGGCCTGGCGGTGCATAACCAACCTGCACGAGGGACGGCCCGACGAGGTCCACTCGGCGACCGCCAAGTGGTACACGTCGGAGACGGCCAAGGAGGTGTCGCTGGCGGCGGTCGAACTGCTCGGACCACGGGCGCTGCTGGACGCACGCGACCCCGAGGCCATCGCCGAGGGTGTCTTCGACGCCGCGTTCCGCGAGGCTCCGGGACTCACGCTCGCCCAGGGCTCCTCGGAGATCATGCTCTTCTTCGTCGCCACATCGAAATTGGGGTTGCCGTCATGACCACAGTGGAGACCAGAGCGGAGAGCACGGCGTTCGCCGACTTCTTCGACGGAGATCTGGCGCCGCTGGTGCGGCGGATGACCGATCGGCCTCGCCCGGCGGGTGGGGAGACCGACGACGACAACCGCGAAACCCGCGCGATGGTGTGGGAGGGGCTGGTCGGGCTCGGCGCGCTGCACACCTCGGACACCGTACGGCTCGCCGAACTGCTCGGGTCGGTGCTGTACCAGGGGCCGCTGCTCGACACGCTCACCGCGCGGGAGCTGTTCCCCGACGACATCGGCGAAGAACCGGTGGCGCTCGCGGTCGCGGCCGAGCCATGGTCCGACCAGGACGGTGCGATCTCCGCGCGGCGGGCCTTCGTCGGGTTCGCGGCGGAGGTCGACCACTTCGTCGTGGGCGAGGTCGGCGTGGGTGGAGCCGACGTGAACGGAGCCGGCGTCGGCCAAGCCGACGCGGATGGAACCGACGCGGGCCGAGCCGACACGAACGGAGCCGACGCGGGCGGCGCCGACACCACCGGGCCGCGCCTCGCGCTCGTGCGTGCCGGCCATCCGTCCATCACGATGCGGCGCCACGAGGAGACGAGCCGGGGCGAGACGTACCGGGTCGAGTTCGAGGGCACGCCCGCGGTGGCCCGGGCCGACTCCTCCGCCGCGTGGGAGGCGGCGCTCGCCAACGCGCGGGTGCGCCAGGCGGCGTATCTGGTGGGCCTCGCCCAGGCGGCGCTCGACCACGCCGTCGACCACGCCAGGACACGCCGCCAGTTCGGCCGGCCGATCGGCAGGTTCCAGGCCCTGTCCTTCCGGCTCAGCGAGCTGTCGATGCACATCGACGCGACGCGCCTGCTGGTGCACGACCGCGACGCGGCCTCGCACGCGGCGGCCAACCTCGCGGCGGCCTCGGACCTGGCCCGTACGGTCACGACGCGGACCATGCAGATCCACGGTGCCGCGGGCATGCGGTCCGACAACGACGCGCAGCTGTACTACAGGTGGGCGGCGGCCGAATCGGTACGGTTCGGCACACCGTCCCGGCTGCGGCGCGAAAGCCGGGACACACGATGACGGAGGCCGCGGCGGCCGGGAGGCCGTTCCGCACCCGCGGAACGGCCTCCCGGCCGCGACGACACCTCGCGCGTCGACCGGCCGACCGTGTCGGCCACGCCGACAGGGCCGGTCGGGCCGGTCACTTCGACCGCACCGGCCGCGCCGGCCGTCGAGCCGGAAACCCGGCCGAGCATGCCCGGATGGTTCTCAAGGAAGCACGTGACGCAGGAGTGAACGATGGGCCTGGTGATACAGAAGTACGGCGGAACATCACTGGGTGACGTGAGCAAGATCAGTCACGCAGCGCAGCGCATAGCCGCCGCCGATGGATCCGTGGCCGTCGTGGTGTCCGCGATGGGCGGCACCACCGACGCCATGCTTGAACTCGCACGCGACCTCACCGACAATCCACACGCCCGGGAACTGGACATACTGCTCAGCACCGGTGAACAGGCCTCCGCCGCCGCACTCGCCATGGCGCTGCACGAGCTGGGCGTACCCGCCCGTTCGTTCAACGCCCGCGACGGCGGCATCATCACCGACGGAGTGCACGGCTGCGCGCGCATCGTCAACGTTCACCCCGAACAGATCCGCGAATGCATCCAGGCCGGCTATGTCCCCGTGGTGACCGGCTTCCAGGGCATCGCCGCGGAAAGCGGCGAGCTGACCACCCTGAGCCGAGGCGGCTCCGACACCACCGCCGTCGCCCTCGCCGCCGCGCTACGGGCCGAGGTGTGCGAGATATTCACCGACGTCGAGGGCGTGTTCACCGCCGATCCCCGATACGTCGCCGAAGCCCGCAAACTGAGCCACCTCTCCTACGAGGACATGGCCGAGCTGGCCGCGGGCGGCGCCACGGTGCTCGCCCACTCCAGCGTCCAGTACGCAGGTACCCACCGTGTTCCCCTCCACGTCCGGTCCAGCACGACCGAGACCACCGGCACCTGGGTGACCGGCTCCCGCTCGACCACCCCGCCGGACGGCGAGCGGTTCACCGCCGTCGGCGTCGCCCACCGGACGGGTCAGCTCCGCTGCCGACTCGACGGGGTCGTCCCCACCGCCCTCACCACGATCGCCGCCATGCTGGCCGACCCCGCGCTGTCCGTGGACATGCTCGACCACCTGGCCGCCGACGGCTCCGGTCACTCCCTGCGGTTCGTCGTGAAGGCCACCGACCAGGACCAGGTCAACGGGGTGCTCGCCGACCTGCGCGCGGCGGGCGCCTTCGGTGAGTGCCACTGGTCAGGGCCGGTGGGGAAGGTGTCGCTGGTCGGCCACGGGTTCTGTGCCCGCCATCCCCAGGTGCGACTCCTGCCGGGCGCGCTCGCGACCCACGGCGTCACGGTGCGGGACATGACGGTCCGTACCCGGCGGATCTCCATCACCTGCGCCGAGTACGAGGTGCTCAACGCCGTAAGACGGCTTCACCGGATGTTCCTCTCCGCCGACACCCACACGGATCCCTACTCCCACGCGGGTCGTTCTCCCGGCGGCACCCACGCGGACCTCTCCTCGTACCCGGATCGTTCTCCCCGCGACACCCACGCGGCCCCCTACTCCCACGCGGGTCACCCGGCACGCGGAACCCCGCACGCCCGCGCCGAGGCTCCAGCGGGAACGGGCGAGATCCGGGACACGACCGCGCAGGGACCGGCCCAACCCCATCTCCTGGAATCTCCGGCCCGATGGTCGGCAGAGACGAAAGGCGGGTGAGATGAAGACGGCATCGTCACACACGACAGGAAGCGCCGAGATCGCGTTCGGGTCCCGGCGGTTCTGGCAGCTCACCGTCATCTGCGGCACCCAGTTCCTGGTCGCCGTCGACTATTCGATCATCAACGTCGCCGCCCCGAGCATCCGCGAGGGCCTGAACTTCGGCTCCGGAGGTGACATCGCCTGGGTGCTTTCCGGCTATCCGCTCGCTTTCTGTGGCTTCCTCCTCCTGGGCGGAAGGGTCGCCGATCTTTTCGGAAGAAAGCGGGTGTTCATCTGGAGCCTTGTCGGCTTCGGCCTCGCCTCGCTCCTCGCGGGCCTCGCCTGGTCACCGGCCGCGCTCATCGCGGGCCGTGCCCTGCAGGGCGTCGCCGCCGCGTTCATCGCCCCGGCGGGTCTGGGGCTGCTCCAGGCGGCCACTCCGGAAGGACCGCAACGCGAACGCGCTCTCGGCGTCTACGGTGCGGCGCTGTCGGCGGGGTTCGTCTCCGGCATGGTGCTCGGGGGTGTTCTCACCGAGTACGCCGGATGGCGGTCCGTCTTCCTGATCAACATACCCGTCGTCGTGGCCGCCGGTCTCCTCGCGAGGGTCCATCTCGACGAGAGCCGGGACACGCGCGCCTCCCGCCACCTCGACGTCATCGGCGTCGTCCTCGCGACCACGGGCATGGTCGCCCTCGTGTTCGCCCTCACCGAAGGTGAGAAGTACGGCTGGTCGTCGGCTCCGATCCTGCTCTCAGCGGGGATCGCGGTGCCGGCGATCGCCCTCTTCGTCTGGACTCAGTCCAGAAAGGACGACGCGCTGGTGCCGATCCCCATCTTCCGCACGGCCGCCATCGGCGCGGCCAACCTCGTCACCGTCCTGCTGGTCTGCTCCTACGGTGGAATGCTGTTCATCCTCACCCTCTACCTGCAGACACATCTCGGTCTGGGCGCGCTCGCGACCGGTCTGGCGTTCGCCCTCTCGGGCGTGATCGCGGTCGTCACCGGAATCTACGCGGGAAAGCTCGTCGAACGCTTCGGGCTGTACCGTGTCCTCCTCTACGGAATCGTCGTCGAGACGATCGGCATCGTGGTCATGGTCGGCCTGCCGGAAGACCACGGACTCACCCTCATCCTGATCGGCACCTCCGTGAACGCCGCCGGTCACATCCTCGCGCTGATCACGACGAGCATCGCCGGCACGAACGGCGCCGAGGAAGGGCGACGGGCGACGGCCGGCGCGCTGATCAACGCCTCGCAGCAGCTGGGACTCGCCGTGGGGGTGGGGGTCGTGACCTCGGTGGCCGCCCACTTCGCCGCCGGATCCGCCGGCCCCGAGGCCGTCCTCATGGGCTGGCGCTGGTCCCTCTGGTGCTCGGTCGGGTTCGCCACCGTGGCGATCGTGACGACCGTCCTTCTCAGGAGGCGTTTCAAGGGAGATGCCGTGCGGGTCACGTAGGCCGTGCGGGTCACGTAGGCCGTGCGGGTCACGTAGGCCGCGTGACCGCGGCTCCCACACGATCGCTGCACGCCACCTCGACGCCCCACCCCCCGCTCCGAGTCGCACGGCAGACCAACCCCAACCCCCGACACCACCACCGACCACCGACCACCGACCACCGGCTTCGGCCACCGACCACCGGCCACCGGCCACCGGCGGAAAACCATATACACTCAGTACAATGGTTACTTTGACCCCCCAGGCCCGGCCGCCCTGGCAGGACACCCATTTCGTCGGCGGCCATCCGGTCCTGGACCTCACGAACACCGTCTTCGACCGCACGCTCCCGGCCGAGGACGTCGAACTGCTGAACACCCCCTCGGACGTCCTCACCTGGTGCGCGTCCGCCGGCCTGTTCGACGAGGTGCCGTCCTTGGCGGAGGACTCCGTGAGCGGTCTCGTACGTGAGGTCCGGGCCGTTCGCGAGCAGGCGTGGGCCGTGTTCAGCGCGATCGCCGACGGCGAGACCGTGCCGACCGAACCCTTCGGCGCACTCCTGCAACGAGCGGGTAAGGGAACGCGAGCCGGGCAGGTCCAGCGGATCGACGCCGCGCTCGACGGCTGCACCGCCGACTGGACGGCACCCGGAGCCATCCCCACGACACTGTCGTTGCTGACCGTTCACGCGGTTTTCACCCTCCCGCCCGGTCGGATCAGGACGTGCGGGCGATGCGGCTGGTTGTTCCTGGACTCCTCGCGAGGCGGACGTCGCCGCTGGTGCAGCATGAGCGTCTGCGGAAACCGCGAGAAGGCGCGCCGCCACCGCCAGACGTACCGCTGACGCCCCTCACCCACGGGGTGAGACCATGCGGCGGGATCCAGGGCGGCACATGCGCGTATGAGGCGCACGCCGCGGAAAACCCCGGGCTCGTGATGATCGAATTGTTGTTTCACCAGCCCCACGTACATCTTGTGCAAATCTCCTCGATACCGTAACAATTGCATCGTTCCAATACGCTGCCGGAAAGGTGTTTTAGTACTGTCCCGATCTATCAGGTAAGGGACCTTTCCTCCCCGCAGCCGCACGAGCATCTTGGGGCGAACACGCCCAGAAGGATCAGTGGAATCCGCCGTGAATTGGTTTGATGCTGCCTACGAATGGATCGTGCGATCCAGTGCCAACGGAACCTGGCGGGATCTGATTCCGCTGGGCTTGGCGGGTCTGCTCGTCTGGGGCCTGTGGGTTTATCGGGTGGTGTTGTCCCGGCTGGCCAAGCCGGTCGTGAACGGCTACCGGACCACGGTCTCCGTGGTCGTCCCGTCCTACCGGGAGGATGCCGAGATCCTGGTTCGCTGCCTGGACAGCTGGCTGGCCCAGAACCCCCAGGAAGTGATCATCGTCGTGGACGTCGGGGACACCGACTGCCACGCCAAGCTCCGCGAGGTGACAGACCCCCGGCTGCGTGTCCTGGTGTACGAGCACTCGGGCAAGCGCTCCGCGCTCGGGGTCGGCATCCGGGCGGCCCAGGGCGAGATCGTGGTCTTCGCCGACTCCGACACCTGGTGGCAGCCCGGTCTGCTGGACGCCGTACAGATGCCGTTCGAGGACCCGTCGGTCGGCGGGGTAGGCACCCAGCAGAACGTGTACCAGCGGACCAGCAGCGTCTGGCGGCGCATCGCCGACTGGCTGGTCAACCTGCGCTACTACGACTACGTGCCCGCGATGGGCAGCAGGGGTGGGGTGGCCTGCCTGTCCGGCCGCACCGCCGCCTACCGGCGCGAGGCCATCCTCCCGGTGCTCACCCACCTGGAGAACGAGTTCTTCCTCGGCCGCCGGTGCATCGCCGGCGACGACGGCCGGCTCACCTGGCTCGTCCTCGCCTCCGGGTACAAGACCGTGCACCAGTCCTCGGCCCGCGCCATCTCGATGTTCCCCGACTCCTTCCGCGCCTTCGTCAAGCAGCGCGTCCGCTGGAGCCGCAACTCCTACCGCTGCTACCTGACCGCGCTGTGGAAGGGATGGCTGTGGAAGACGCCGCTGGTCACCAAGGTGACCGTGCTGCAGATCCTGCTCACCCCGGTGACCATGGGCGTCACACTCGCCTACCTGTTCTTCAGCAGGCTTGAGCTCACCCCGCTGGGCATCGGGCTCGCCGTCGGCTGGCTGCTCCTCGGCCGGGGCGTCCGCGGCTGGTCGCACCTGCGCCGTCACCCCGGCGAGATCCTGCTGCTGCCGCTGCTCTGCCTGGTGGTCATCATGATCGCGCTGCCGATCAAGCTGTACGCGTTCCTCACGATGAACAAGCAGGGCTGGCTCACCCGTACCTCCGACCAGGTGGGCGGGGCGGGCCAGAGCGCTGCCACCCTGCAGGGAATGAGCTGAGATGGAACGCTCTATTTCCGTGCTGCTCGGCGCGGTGGCGCTGGCGGTCGGGCTGGGGGGCGGGCCGGCCGTCGCCCTCTCCTCCCCCACCCCCGGAGGGAATTCCGAGACGGTCTCGGGGCCCAGCGCGTCTCCGACGGGCAGCGCCCCCTCGGACGACAACCCGTTCCTCGCCGACCCGTCGCCAGAGCCCAAGCCCTCCGCGGAGGACGACCCCCCTCCGAAGGCCACCCGGACCCCCACCGCCAAACCGAGGCCGACGGCCACCGCAACCCGGACAACCGACCCGGCCACGGGAGAAGGCTCGGAGCCGACGTCCGCTCCCCCCTCGACGACCCGCCCCGCTCCGACCTCCGGTCCCGCCCCGACCTCCGCGACGGACGACCCCGACCTGGAGGAGAGCCCGGCTCTGGTCGAAGACGCGATCATGGCGGACGACGCGATCCTGGAGGCCGGCACCCTCGCCGCGGAGGACGCCGAGGCGCAGGCGATCCTGGTGGACGTCGAGGACCAGCGGATCATCCAGACTCGCGCCGCGCTCACGGCCATGCTGCAGAGCGGTGGCATCGCGGCCGCCCAGCGCAAGCAGCCCCAGGTCTTCGTGTCGGCGCACGGCAGGACGCTGGTGCTGCCCGCGCGCAACACCGAGGCCGCGTACACCCTCAGGGATCTGGCGGCCGTCGAGAAGGGCCGGTACCTGCGGCGGCTGAAGGACGGTTCCTACCTGCTCGGCGTCCACGTCTTCGTGGCCGACGGGGCGCGCCTGCAGTTGCGCGGCCCGCTGACGCTGCGGATGGGCAGCCTGCCGGGTTCGTTCAGCTCGATCATCACGTTCGGCGGCGGCATCGAGATCAAGGGCACCGCCAAGAGGCCGGTGCGGATCACCAGTTGGGACGTGCGGACCCAGAAGCCGGACACGACCACGACCGACGGCCGCGCCTACATCCGTGCGGTCGGCGGCGAGTTCGAGATGACCCACACCCAGGTCTCCCAGCTGGGATTCTGGAGCGGCCGTACCGGGGGCATCGCGCTCACCGGCACCGAGCGACCGGCCAGTGTCTACCGGCACCGGACGAAGGACCAGCGTCACCAGGACAAGCGGGAACGGCTGGCGAACACCAAGCAGGGCGAGCGAGGTGGCAGCAACTTCGGCGACGTGGAGACCATTCCGATCGGCCCCGGCACCGCCTCACACGTGCTCGCCGACGAGCTGGTCTCCGGATCGATCAAGAACAGCGTCATCACCGGCGACGCCTACGGCGTCTTCGTCTCCGGCTCGAACCAGACACAGATCATCGACAACAGGATCGTCGACAGCCTGGTGCACGGCGTGTTCATGCACCGGTTCGCCAAGAACGCGACGATCGAGAAGACCGAGGTGATCGGTAGCGGCGGCGACGGTTTCGTGCTGTCGCGGGCGACCGAGAAGGTGAAGGTCGTCGACTGCCTGGCCGAGCGGAACGGGCGCAACGGCTTCACGCTCAACGGACGGGCGCTCGCGAGCGGTCCGTCCGCGAGCGGCGAGTCGCTCGCCGTCTACGGTGACAGTTCGGTCAGCGGCAGCACCGCCCGCGACAACGGAAGGTACGGCGTCGAGGTGCTCGGCGGCAGCCGGCTGGCCGTGCAGACCAGCGAGATCATCGGCGGTGACATGGGAATCGTGGTGCGCGAGGGCGCCAGCGGTGTGCAGATCTCCGGCAACAGGCTGACCGGCCAGCGCCGACAGGCGATCGCGCTGCGCGACAGGGCGACCGGCGCGCATGTGGCCGGCAACACGATCGCCGGGACCGTCACCGGGATCTATCTCCGCGACTCCGCCGGCATGATCATCGGAAACAAGATCACAACCCTGTCGCATCCCAAGGCCCACGGGATCACCGTGGTCGGCGACGCGGCGGGTTCCGAGATCACCCGCAACACCGTCATCGGTTCGGGGACGAGCGCGATCAGCGTCGCACGGGCCGCCGACACGGTGAACAAGCACAACAACGACGAGGACCAGTGGAACGACACGTCGTCGTTCTGGGTCAAGGCCAAACGCTTCGTCAAGCCCATGAACGTGATCTGGGCCGCGGTCATCCTCCTGGTGATCGTGTCGGCGATCCGATCCCGCGCTGTCGTGGAACGGACGCAACGGCGCAGGGAGATCCGCAACCCCTACGAGCAGCAGCGGCTGCTCGCCGAGGGGCGGTTCCAGGTACTGCGCCACGCCGCCGTGCCCGCGCCGGACCATCCGGTGCCCGCCGACGGACGTCTTGCACGGCGCCGGCGGCCGTCCTCGCCGCACCTCGACCCGGCCCACATGACGGGCCCCTCCATCGGCGGCCCCTCCATCGGCGGTCCCTCCGTGGGCGGCGCTCCCGTGGGAGGCAGGGGATGAGCCGGCCACCCCGGAAGAGGAGCCGTACCCTCCTCATCGTCCTGGCCCTGTGCCTGTCCGCGGCCGGTACCTGGACATACCTCTCCTACATCGATCGCCCCGTGCCACCTCCCGGCGTGAACGAGGTGCCCGCGGTGGAGGCACAGCAGCAGTCGGCCCTGGTCGACCAGGAGGATCTGCGGATCATGCAGACCCGGGCGACGCTGACCTCGGCGATGGCGCGGGGCGGCCCCGCCGCCGCGAGATCCCGCGTGCCGCACATCTCCAGCTCGGCCAACGGCCAGACGCTCGTGCTACCGCAGCGCCGCGAGCCGTACCGGGTCGCCGACCTGGAACGCCTCGGCCAGGAGCACTTCCAGAAGCAGTCGGACGGCTCCTACGTGCTCGGCATCAACCTGTTCGCCGGTCCGGGGGCCAAGGTCGTGCTCCAGAACGCGACCGGCCCCCTGGTGATCCGGATGCGCAGCGACCCGGGTGCCTTCGTGTCGATCGTGAGCTTCGGCGCGAACATCAAAATCAACGGTTCGGCACGAAACCCGGTGCGGATCACCAGCTGGAACGCGCACGACAGGACGGCCGACACCAAGGTCTCCGACGGACGCGCCTACCTGCGCGTGATCGGCGGGGAGCTCAAGATGAGCCACGCGACGGTGGAGCATCTCGGATTCTGGAGCGGCCCGACCGGCGGGCTCGCGTTGACCGGCAGTGACCGGCCGACCACGAACGCCGATCTGGTGACCGTCCCCGCCTCCCTGCCGGGGGCGTCGCCCACCTCCTCGCCGAACCCCACCTCCCGGCCGAAGCGGGCCTCCTCCCAGCAGCGGGCGCTCCTGCCCAACGGCCTCCTCGTGCCGAGCAGGGGCAGCGGTAACGAGGTCGAGATCACCAACGGAGCCGGCCGGGGCAGGGTCGCCTACCGGCTGCCCGAGGCCAATCTGGTCACCGGCGACATCACCGACACCAAGGTCACCGGCAACGCGTACGGGATCTTCATCACGGCCTCCAACGAGACCCGGATCATCAACGTCTCGGTCACCGGGAGCCTGGTCCACGGGATCCTGCTGCACCGGTTCGCGCGCAACGCCACCATCGAGAACACCACCGTGACCGGCAGCAGGGGTGACGGGTTCGTCCTGTCCAGGGGCACGCAGAACGTCACGATCACCGGTTCGGGAGCCGAGCGCAACAACGGCAACGGCTTCACCATCAGCGGCCTGCCGCTCGCCCGGGGGCCGTCGGCGTCCGGGGAGTCGCTGCGCAGCTTCGGCGGCAGCTCGGTGACGAGCAGCACGGCGCGGGACAACGGCCGCTACGGCGTGGAGATCCAGGGCGGCGTCAAGCTCGTCGTACAGACCACCGAGGTGATCGGCGGGGAGATGGGCATCGTGGTGAGCGAGGACGCCACCGGGGTCCGGGTCTCCGGCAACCGTCTCACCGGCCAGCGCAGCCAGGGAATCGCGCTGCGCGGCGGGGTACGGGGGGCCCGGATCAGCGGCAACATCGTGCGGGACACCCAGACCGCGATCTACCTCCGTGACTCCGAGGCCACCATCTCCGCCAACACGGTCGAGTCCGCCTCGCTGCACGCGATCTCACTGCTCGGCGCGGCCGAGGGCACCACGATCACCGGGAACACCCTGGGCGGTGCCGGCCGCAGCGCGCTCGACACCGGCCGGGCGAAGGGAGCCACCACCGTCGCGCAGAACAACACCACCGGCTGGCAGGACACCGCCGGCTTCTGGACGATGGTCAAGCGGATCGCCAAGCCGATGAACCTGATCTGGCTGGGAGTCATCTCCCTGATCGTGCTCTCGGCGCTCCGGGCACTACGCGGCGACGGCCCGCGGGCCGGCCGGCGGTTCGTCCATCCGTACGAGAAGCAGACACTGCTGGAAGAGCGACCGGCCAAGCTCCTGCGGACCGCCGCCCACACTCCAGCCGAGAGAAGTTGAGCGATGCGCCTGGACATTGACAGGAAGACCCTGGTGGGGATGCTCGCCGGGGCGGTCATCACGGTGATCGTCGTAGTGCTGCTGCGCGGGCTGTTCGGCGGTGCGGAGGAGCCGGGCACCGCGATCGAGGACATCCGGCCGAAAAGCGCGGACGCGCCGGCCGCACAGCAGGAGGACGACACCGCGCGGGCGGAGGATGACGTGAACGAGGACCGGGACGCCGAGGACAGGGACGCCGAGGAGTTCGTCGCGTCGCAGGAGCCGCCCGACATCGCCGTACCCCTCGGGAAAGGGCTGGTCGAGTGCCCCGAGGCCACGGTGACCGTCACGGACGCCACCGAACTCGCCGAGGCCCTTGAGGCGGTCGAGCCGGGTGCGGTGATCAGGCTGGAGCCCGGTGTCTACAGCGGCCGGTTCGTGGCGGCGGTCTCCGGGACGGAGGCCGAACCGATCTTCGTCTGCGGCCCGCCCGAGGCGATCATCGACGGCGGCGGGATCAAGAAGGGCTACGCCTTCCACCTCAACGAGGTCGATCACTGGCGGCTGGTCGGCTTCACCGTCCGCAACAGCCAGAAGGGAGTGATGGCCGACCGTACCGGCAACACGATCATCCAGCAGCTGACCGTCCACCACATCGGGGACGAGGCGATCCACCTGCGCAACTTCAGCAGCGACAACACCGTCCAGTACTGCATGATCTACGCGACCGGCCTGCGCCGGGAGAAGTTCGGCGAGGGCGTCTACCTCGGCACCGCGGAGAGCAACTGGGCGGCCTTCTCCGGCGGGCAGATGGACCGCAGCGATCGCAACACCGTGCGCGGCAACGTCATCCGGGCCACCGCCGAGGCGATCGACATCAAGGAGGGCACCTCGGACGGCCGCATCCTCGACAACGTCTTCGACGGTTCCCGCCTCGGCGGCCACAAGCACAACGATTCATGGGTCGACGTCAAGGGCAACGGCTATCTCATCCGCGGTAACACCGGTAGCCAGAGCAACGGGGACGGATTCCAGACTCACAAGATCGTAAATGGCTGGGGCACCGGAAACGTGTTCCAGGCCAACACCATCGATCTTGGTGGTTCGGGCGGCTTCGGCATCAACGACACGGTCGGCGGAAACACGATCACCTGCGACAACAACGTCACCGGCGGGGCCCTTTCCAAGGCCGACGACTGTTCCTGAACAAGAGCCCGAAGACAAGTAGTAGATAGGACGACGGATATGGGCGAAGCCGAGCTCCCCCGATTGACCGTGATCGGAACCGGCTATCTCGGCGCGACGCACGCGGTTTGCATGGCGTCGCTGGGGTACGACGTGGTCGGCCTCGACGTGGACAGCAAGAAGATCGAAAAACTACAGGCCGGGGAGGTGCCTTTCTTCGAGCCCGGCCTGCCCGAGTTACTGGGCAAGGCCCTGGAGTCGGGCCGCCTCCGGTTCACCACCTCCTACGCGGAGGCCGCCGAGCACGGCGACGTCCACTTCGTCTGCGTCGGCACCCCCCAGCAGCCCGGCTCGGACGCCTGCGACCTGACCTACGTCGACGCCGCCGTACGCGACCTGGCCGCCCACCTGACCCGGCGCTGCCTGGTGGTCGGCAAGTCGACCGTCCCGGTGAACACCGCCACCCGCCTGGCCGGCATGCTGCGCGAACTCGCCCCCGCGGGAGAGGAGGTGGAGCTGGCCTGGAACCCCGAGTTCCTGCGGGAGGGCTTCGCCGTCGACGACACCCTCAAGCCCGACCGGCTCGTGTTCGGCGTCACCTCCGAATGGGCGCGCGAACGCCTCACCGCGGCGTTCCAGCCGATCCTCGACCTCGGTACCCCGGTGGTCGTCACCGACCTGGCCACCGCGGAGCTGGTCAAAGTGGCCGCCAACTCGTTCCTGGCCACCAAGATCTCCTACATCAACGCGATGGCCGAGGTCTGCGAGGCCACCGGGGCCGACGTCCGCGACCTGGCCAAGGCCCTCGCCTACGACGACCGGATCGGCGGCCGGTTCCTCCAGCCCGGCCTCGGCTTCGGCGGCGGCTGCCTGCCCAAGGACATCCGGGCCTTCGCGCACCGGGCCGAGGAGATCGGCGTCGGCCAGGCCGTGTCCTTCCTCCGCGAGGTCGACGCGATCAACCGGCGCCGCCGTTCCCGGACCATCGACCTGGTCAGGGAACTGCTCGACGGCCGGCTCGACGGCAAGAGGATCGCCTGCCTGGGCGCGGCCTTCAAACCCAACTCCGACGACATCAGGGACGCCCCGGCGCTGGACGTGGCCAGGACCATGCACGGCCTGGGCGCCAACGTCCGGGTGTACGACCCGGCCGCGATGGACAACGCGCGCCGCACCTACCCGGAACTCAGGTACGGAACGAGCGCGCTGGACGTGGCCCGTGACGCGGACGTGGTCGTCCTGCTCACCGAGTGGGCCGAGTTCCGCGAGATCGAGCCCTCGGCACTGGCGAGCGTGGTCAAGCACCCCCGGATCGTGGACGGCAGGCACGCGCTCGACGCGGACACCTGGCGTGCGGCGGGCTGGGAATACCGGGCACTGGGCAGCCCCTGACCACTCGCCCACCCTCTCAGCGGTACATCCCCTCCGCGTCCACGCAGGAGGGGACGTGGTTCGTGATTTCCTAACAGAGCACCGTCAACGACCGGATGGTGTTCTGCTCGCGCGCGCGGCCTTCCGGGACGCCGGACGCTTCGACGGCTCGGCGTTCGGCGAGGCGGCTCATCGAACGGGCGTCGTCGGCGGGTTCGCGGCGGGGGGGCCGGAGTCGTCCTGCCCGCCGCTGGCTATCCTGTGGCGCGTCGAGCCGGGTACGGCTCCCCCACCACGAGCCCACCGGAAGGCGACGACCGTGACAGCCTCCCAGCGCCGGAGCGCGTGGCCGACGCCGGTGGCGGTGACGGCGCACCTGGTCGTCGCTCTCCTGACGGTGATCATCCTGGTGGGCGTCCGGCACCTCGGCGCGGACCTGTGGCAGATCTTCGCCTCGGCGGGTGCCGCCGGCCTGCTCCATGCGGGAGTGGTCGTCGCCGATCGACGGCCGTGGGCGGGGTACGCGATCGGCGCGCTGGCGATGCTCGTCCTGGTGACGATGCCCCAGCTGGGCTGGTCACCGAGCATGCTGCCCTCGGCCGTGTGCTTTCCCCTCATGTTGTGGCGGCTGACCGGCCTGGTCCCGGTCAGGTCCTCGGTGGTCGCGTTGGCCGTCGCCGCGCTCGGGATCGTGCTCACCGAGCTGGTGGCGTGGGCCCGGCTGCCCCCTGACACCCCCGGGTGGACCCCCCTCGTCGAGGGTGGCCTGCTGATGCTCGTGGTCGGCGGCGTGTGGCTCGCGGCCCTGCTGGTACGTCGCAGGCACGAGGCCCGGCAACGGGCCGAGAGCGAACGGCTGGCCGCGGCGGTCGCGGACGAGCGGGCCGGCATCCGCCGCGACCTGCACGACGTGATCGCCCACACGGTCACCGTCATGGTCGCGCGGATCGAGGCCGCGGCGGTGACGACGGCGGATCCGGCGACCCGCCACGAACTCGGCGACATCGCCGAGGCCGGCCGGGACGCCCACCAAGGTCTGCGGGCGATGCTGGCCACCTTGGCGCCGCGCGCCGGTTCCCGGCCCGGGGAGGTCCCGATCTCGCTCGACGCCCTCCCCGACCTCGTGGCCTCGGCGGCGAGCCCGCTCTACGCGGTGACGTTCGCGGAGGTGGGCGAGCGACGGCCGCTGAGCCTGAGCGCCGAGGTCGCGGCGGTCCGGACCGTGCAGGAGGGCATCACCAACGCGCTGCGCCACCTCGAACCGCCGGTCGAGGTGACCGTCCGCCTGCGCTGGACCCCGGCCGAGGTGATGGTGGAGGTACGCGACGACGGCGGCAAGGCGCTTCGCGACATCGGCGGCCAGGGGACAGGATTGATAGGAATCGAGGAACGTGTGCGCACCGCGGGCGGCACCCTGTCGGTCGACGGCGGGGACGACGGTTGGGTGCTGCGGGCGCGGCTCCCCACGAAGGAGGGGCATGACCCGGCCGCCACCGAGTCCCTTCACCGAGCACCGTAGTGGTGCCCGCGAGAAAGACGGTGCCCCGGTGACCGGGATCCGAGTCATGCTCGTCGACGACCAGGAGCTGCTGCGGGCCTCGCTCCGTACGGTGCTGTCGGCCGACGAACGCATCGAGGTCACCCACGACGTCGCGAACGGCGGCGACGCGATCGAGGTCGTCCGGCGGCACCGTCTCGACGTGGTGCTGATGGACATCCGCATGCCGCGCATGGACGGGGTCGCCGCCACGGCGGAGATCGTCAGGATCGCGCCCGCGACCCGGGTGCTCATGCTGACGACGTTCGACGACGACGAACTCGTCGTGGCCGCCATCCGGGCCGGCGCGAGCGGCTACCTGACCAAGGACGTCCGGCCCGCGGCCCTGGCCCAGGCCGTGTGCGACGTCGCCTCCGGGACGGCGGCGCTGGCTCCGGGAGTGGCCGCGACGATCCTCGATCTCGTACGACGGGTGCCGACGCGAAGGACGACGGCCCTGGACGGCCTCACCCCCCGCGAGGTCGAGATCTTCGGCCTGCTCGCCCGCGGCAGGTCCAACAACGAGATCCGCGCGGAACTGGTGCTGAGCGAGAACACGGTGAAGTCGCACGTCCGTGCCGTCCTGCAGAAACTGAACCTGCGCGACCGCGTGCACGTGGTGATCCACGCGTACGAGAACGGACTTGTGGGGCGCGGCGATCTGCCCGGCTGAGATTCCATCCTGCCGAGTGGTGCCGTCTCACCCCTCGGGGTGATGTCGGCCGGTGACGCCCGGCCTACGTTCGACGTCGTGCATCTCCTCCATCTGTTCTTTCCTCGGGTGACCGCCCTCCTCATCCTCGGCGGTGTGCTCGTCGCCGTGCTGCTCGGCTGGACGGCACCGGCTCACGCCGTCGGCGAACGGCTGGTCGACGACTACCGCTCCGTCTACGGTGCGCCGGGGGTCGCGGCGGCCGTGATCGACGGGTCGTCGGTCGAGACGATCGTCCGCGGCCGGGACGGGGACGGCAACGCGGTGACGACGCGGACCCGCTTCCGGATCGCGTCGATGAGCAAGTCGATGACGGCTGCGGCGATCATGCTGCTCGTCGACCGTGACCGCGTCTCCCTGGACGACCCGGTCGTCAAGCTGCTGCCCGACTTCGAGATGGCCGATCCGCGCTTCACCAGGATCACCGTACGCCAGGTCCTCAGCCACACCTCGGGGCTCTCGAACGACACGAACAACGAGTACGTGTTCCCGCCTCCGCGCGGCGCGCGGGAGGTCGTGGCCAGGCTGGCCGACAAGACCCTCGCCGCCGATCCGGGCACCCGCTCGGAGTACCACAACACCAACTACTCGATCGCGGCGAGGATCGTCGAAGTGGTGTCGGGCAGGTCCTTCGACGCCTTTCTCCGCAGCGAGCTGTTCACGCCGCTGGGCATGACCGGCACCGGCTCGACCTCGGGGTGTTCCGATCGTGCCGAGGGCCTGCCGTCCGGGTACGAGGTCGTTCTCGGGGTCGCCGTCGCGGCACCGGAGATGCCGGGGTTCTGCGTCGGCAACGGCGGGGTGATCTCGACCTTGGACGACATGGTGCGGTGGCTGCGGTTCAACCAGGGAACCTTCGGGGCGGACCTGCTGAGCGCCGGCTCCCTGGCCGAGTTGCACACCGTCCAGCCCAAGGCCGGCGCCTACGCCCTCGGCTGGCAGTCCCGCCCCCTCGCGGCGGACGCCCCGCCGTCGGTGATCGGCCACGGCGGAACGCTGGCGACGTGGACCGGGGACATGGTCTTCTCCCCCAAGACCGGTGTGGCCGCCATCGTCCTCACCAACAGCGGCGGCGATCCCGGTCTGCTCTCGACCAACCTTCTCGCCGAACGGATCGGGGCGCCGACAACACCGATGAGCAACCCGCTCACCGTCGTGAACGCGGTCCTGCTCGGGCTCACGGCGGGAATGACCGCACTGCTGGTCACCGCGATCGTCCGAGCGCGCCGCTGGGCCTCGCGACGCCGCGCGGCGCGCCGGCCGAGGCTGGTCCCGCGGCTCGTGCCCCTCGCCCTGGTGACGGTGCTGGGCCCGGTGCTGCCGACGCTGATCTGGGGGGCGTTCAGCATCCACTACTGGATCGTCACCGCCTGGCTGCTGCCACTGCTGGCGCTCTTCTGTCTCACCTGTTGCGTGCTCGGGGCGGTCGCGCTCGGCCGCCGCCTCTGGTGCTTCCACCGCGCCGGTCAGGTCGCATAACACCCGGCACGACCTGGGGAAACCCGTACACCACCTCCGTGGACGGTGGACGCGACCCACCCGCCCACTCAGCGGTACACGTGGACGCGCCCCCGTCCCCTCAGCGGTACACGTGGACGCGACCGCCCGTCCGCTCAGCGATATATCCCCTCCGCGTAGGCGGGGCCGTAGTAACGCTCCAGTTCCTCGATCGGCTCCCCCTGCCGTTCCAGCGCCTGGGCGATACGCGCCCGCGAGGGCACGACCTGCGGGTTCCAGCTCTCCGGGCGCCACAGTTCCGAGCGGAGGAAAGCCTTGGAGCAGTGGTGGAAGATCTGCTCGATCTCGACCACGATCGCGAGCGACGGCCGGTGCCCCTTGACCACCATCCGGTCGAAGAAGGGGGCCTCGCGCACCAGGCGCGCCCTGCCGTTGACCCGCAGGGTGTCGCCGCGACCGGGGACGAAGTAGATCAGGCCGACGTGCGGGTTGCGCAGGATGTTGTGGAATCCGTCCGCCCTGCGATTGCCCGGCCGTTCCGGGATCGCGATCGTGGAGTCGTCCAGGACCAGCGTGAATCCGGGCGGGTCACCCTTGGGCGAGACGTCGCAGTTACCGTCGGCGTCCGAGGTCGCGACGAGGCAGAACGGCGAGGCGGCCAGCCAGGCCCGGTCCAGCTCGTGCAGGGTCCTCCGCTCCTTCGCGAGCGCGGCCGGTTTGGGTGCGCCAAGCACCTCCCGCAACTCGTCCGCCGACTCGATCGATTCCCAGCCCTCGGCCCCCATGGTTTCCCCTTCGACGTAGAAAGCCTGTAACGACTATTTCACCGCTTCTGTCGCACGCTTTTAAGAGCGATCGAACGATCCGCCCGTTCGAGGGTTCGGACCGCCCGATCGGGAGTTCAGACCGCCCGATCACCGAAGACCGGACTCCGGCGAGAGCGGTTCGAGAAACTCCAGACGGTTGCCGTGGGGATCTTCGCTGTAGAAACGCCGCATCCCCGGGAAGTCATCGTCGAAGACGACCGGATAGCCGGCCTCGCCCAGCCGCCGGGCCCACCGGTCGATGTCACGGACCAGGAGGCCGGGATGCGCCTTGCGAGCCGAGCGGAAGCCGTCTTCGACCCCCAGGTGCAGCTCGATGCCGTGACCACGGAACCAACATCCGCCACGCGCGGCGAGGACGGGAGGCTTGGGGATCTCGGCCAGCCCGAGCACCCCTTCGTAGAAGTCCCGCGAGATCGACTCACTTCGGGGAGGGCAGGCCAGTTGCACGTGATGCAGCACCACGACTCCTCACATATATCTTGATGTGAAGATACTTTGACCTCATCGCACAGTGCAATCCCCGCCGACCTCCGCGAACTTCCCGGCGACCTGGAGGTACGAACGGTTCACCTCGCCGATGTCGCCTTCGATCTCGGCCAGATCAAGTGGCATTGACTGTGAACAGGCCCTCGCCGGGTCCGCGGTGTCGACGACCCCGGCCCACCAGGGGGTGCAGGATGGTCATCAGTTCCTCGCCGTCGGGAGAGGGGCGTAGCGGATCTGGTCACCGTCCAGCGCACGCTCTCCATCCGCGGCACCATCATCGTCGTCGGTCGGCATGGTGCCGACAGAGCTCAGCCGGTGAGCGCGGCCGGAAGTTCGTCGAGGGAGTGGATGACTCGAATGCCGCTACCGATGGCCGTGCCGACACCGGTGTTCACCCGGTCGAGCCAGTAGGCGTGCAGCCCTGCTTCGTGGGCTCCCACCGCGTCCAGCGCGTACTTGTCTCCGACGTAGGCCACTTCGTGCGGCTGGAGGCCGAGGGAAGCGCAGCCGGCGACGAAGATGCTCGACGCGGGCTTGGCCGCGCCATGCTGCTCAGAGCACACAAGCGTGTCGCCGAAGTAGGGCAGGAGGCCAAGGACGTCGAGCTTGTGACGCTGGTGATCGGCGGATGAGTTGGAGACGACGCCGAGGCGGTAGTCGGGTGCGAGTTTCCTGAGGATGGGCTCGGCGTCGGGGAATGCCGCCCAGGCGGCCCTGCGGTGAACCTGGTATCCGGCGAACCAGGCGGAGGCCTCCTGGTCCGACAGACCGGCGTGCGTGATCTGCCCGAGGCGGGAGAGGAATTCCCTGGTGCGTTCGCGCTGCTGTCCGGTGAAGGTGAGCTCGCCATTCAGAAAGCGGGCGTACTGCCGCTCCATGACATCCCGCCAGAGCGCGAGTGCCGTGGCGGAGTCGGGGAATCTCTCAAGCAGTCCTTCGGCCCGCAGGTGGGCGAGCACGCCGACTTCTTCCGAGGTCGAGTAGTCGAACAGGGTGTCGTCCACGTCGAAAAGCACACCCTGGATCGGCATGAGGTCGTCCCTTCTGGTCCTGGGGTCGCCGGGGTCCGGCGCCGAGCATTCCACATGCCGACCCTGATCGAGACGTGTGAAAAGGGTGGACGAGATCCCGTCCGATCACCTTCGGGCGGGACCTTGTCGTTCCTCCGGAGCCTTCGGCGGCGTGCGGCAAACTCCGGCGGTCTCCTCATCATGGTGGATACGGTCATCAGGTTCACCCGCCACACAGCGGGCGGGGCTCGGCGAGAGTCAGCAGCGCCTCATGAAGGCTAGCTGTCGCACACCTTGGAAATGCGCCGCCCGGTCTTGGCGTCCGTACACGTCTTGCACGTGCGGTTCGGGCTGGCCGTGGTCGGGTCCTTGGTGGTCACGCATTCGACCTCTGTCGAATTCTCGGACTCGTCGTGCCTCCGCTCGCAGTACTGCTTCTTGTATCCACTGCCTTTCTTGTCGCGGCAGTAGTAGCACCTCTTCCCTCCCTCGTCGAGCCATTTACATTTCGGGGCCTGCGAGACGGAGTGGTTGGTGGACGAGACGACGGCGCCGGCGCTCCCGGCCTGCGCCTGCGAGGGTATCGAAGGGACGAGGACGGCAGCCACAAGAGCGCTGACAACACAGGCTTCCTTGAGCATGGTTCCTCCCACGGTTCGCGTTCCTCTGACCCTCCCATCATGAACCCTTCTCTCCGAGAAGCGTCAAGGCAGGCGCTGAACTTATTCCTCAATCACCGTTCGCGCATTTTCGCGGCCAAACATACGCGAACAACTTCCTTTCGATCCTACGGCTGTCCCCGGAAGGCTCCTTTACGTTCTCATGCTTTTCTTTCCATATTGCCCTTACGTTTTTTGGTATCGATGACGGTTCTCTCCGGCGGCGGTATGACGCTGATCCAGCGCCTGCCGCACATCCTCGAACAGGTCCGGCGAGTCGGCGAGAAACCACGGCCCGCAAGATCGCCGGCACGCGATCGCGGTGATCCCCACCCCGCGCCACAGCGGACACGCGCCTCCGGCGAAGCCGCCGCATCCGCTGCCCGCCTCGGCGTCCGATCGGGCTAGGCCGGAGCGGCCGGGTGGTCAAGGCCGACGGACAGCAGGTCGAACGCCTGCTCGATCAACTCGGAGTCCGGCGCGTCACGGCCGACGGCACGCCACGCGTTGACCGCCGTCGGCACCGCGCACAGCGTGACCGAAGCCACCAGATACGGCCGCGGATCAGCCGCCGGATCGACGCCCATCCGGACACCGATCAGACGCGCAACCTCGTCGATCCGGGCAGCGGCCCGCTCGACGCACGCGGCCATCAAGACTGGACTGGCCGAGATCAGGCCCTGCATGCGCAGGTAACGGACCCGGTCCGAGTCGGTCGCACCGCTCTCGTAGGCCCGTACGACCTCGACCGCGGCCCGCCGCATCGCGGTCAGCACCGGCAGGTCGGCCGGTTGCGTCGCGAATCCCTCCAGCATCGTCGTGATCTGCTCATCCGCGAGCGAGAGCGCGACGTCCTCCTTCGAGGTGAAGTATCGGAAGAAGGTTCGTGGCGAGACCTCGACCGCCTCGGCGATCTGTTCGACGGTGGTGGCGTCGAAACCGTTGGCGCAGAACATCGAGTAGGCGGCATCGGTCAGCGCCTCGCGTGTCCGCTGCTTCTTCCGCTCGCGCAAGCCGGGCTTGTCCACCGCGCCAGCGTACGCCCTTTCGACACCACACGCCAAGTGTCACACTCTGCCTTTTTTCAGTTGACGACAGATGCCGATGTCTGCCAACATGACGCCAATGCCGAAGCCTCCTCAGCCCACCTCCCCTTACTGGAAACTCCATCGTCAGATGGCGCGCCTGCACAAGTTCTTGTTCCGCGCGACGCGCGGCAAGCTGGGAGTCACCTTCCTGGGCTCGCCCGTGCTACTGCTCAACCATGTCGGCCGCAAGTCCGGACAGGCCAGGACCAACCCATTGATCTACCTCGACGACACACCCCGGCTGGTCATCGTCGCGTCGAAGGGCGGCGTGGACGCCCACCCGGCCTGGTTCCACAACCTGATGGCGATGGCGACCACCGAGGTCGAACTGCCCGGCGGCGAACGCCGCCGGGTCCGTCCACGCCTCGCCGAAGGCGAGGAGCGGGCGGCGCTGTGGGGGCGACTGGTGGCTATATACAAGCCGTACGCGGACTACGCGACCCACACCGAGCGGCAGATCCCGGTGGTCGTGCTGGAGCCCGCCTCTGAGTGATCATGGTCATCCCGCGGCACGGTATGGACCGGACCGCGGGGTGCCGCCCGGCGCAAAGGCCGGGTGAACATGACGGCCGTGACCGCTTTCCGCCCCGGCGGGCGACCGCATCTGTTCTACGAGCTGCACGTCTACCATGGCCGCAAGAGTGAACCCAAGAGCTTCACCTGGGCTGACTACCGTGACCTCATCGTCGCCACCCACCAGCGGCCGGGCACTCCGATCGTCTGGTGTGGGACAACCTCAACGTCCACCTGGCCGCCGATCTGACCGCGTCCGCTGAGGCTGACACCGACTTGCTACAGATCTTTCACCTGCCCGCCCATGCCCCGGAGCCAAACCCGGTCGAGGGCATCCGGTCCCTGCTCGAGCGCAGCATCGCCAACTTCATCGTCGCCGACCTGGCCGGGCCGACCTGGATCATCAAGCGCAAGCCAAAGAAGATCCAATACCGCCCGCACCTGATCAATGGATGCCTGAAACAGACGGGCTTGCCCCTCGGACCAGGGTGATCACGCGGCCGACTCTACGAATTCAACCTGTTGTACTGTGTTCACTTCGCGCGGGACTGATCGTTGGAGAGGCTTCCTCATGGCCGACCACACCACCCTCATCGACGAGCTGACCAAGGCCGAACAGCGCCTGCAGGCGGCACAGCTCGCCGGAGACGTCGAAGAGCTGGACCGGCTGCTCGACGAGCGGCTCGTCTTCACCGGACCGCCGGACAACCGGTGCCACCCGGATGCCAAGCAGTTCGATCTCCACAACCACCGCTCACGAACACTGGTCCTGACGAAACTCCTCCAGGAAGACCTCACCGTGCTCGTTGTGGGGGACACCGGCGTCACCTGCTTCCTCGGCACGCTGGAAGGCAGCTTCGCTGGAACGCCGTTCGCCGGACGGATGAGCTACACGCGGACGTGGGTTCATGCGAACGAGCACGGGTGGCGCATCCTGGCCGCCCATGCCGGCCCGGCGTAAGCGGGTGCGCGGCACAGGCTGACCGGCCTGCCGAGTATTAGGGCGTACTTTCAAGAAGCCTCGGCCGAGGAAGTTGCGGCCTCCCCGCCGTCCACCTTCTTCGGGACTGTAGGGCACTCCCCCAAGGCCGGGTAGCTAAGGTTTCTGGCCTGCCGGCAAGGGGCCGGGGGAAGCCCCCGCTGTGATCAGCTTCGGAACATGGACAAGGGAGTCATGCAGAGGGTCTGCTCAGCACCGAACTCCTCGAACGTGCTGATGGGGAAAAAGCCAAGGCGGGCGGCGAGTTTCAGAGATCGTTTGTTCGCGGTCTGGGTCACGAGCAAAACCGGCTGGTCGGGGAGTTCGTCAGCCGCAGCGCGCAACGCAGCCGTTGCGGCCTCGAATGCGAACCCGGCGCCCCATGCACTGCGCCGCAGCACATAGCCCAGTTCCAGTTCCTCGCCATCCTCGGTGACATGCCCGGGGCCACCAGTCGACCGGCGGGCGAGCATCAATGTCCCGATAAGTCGGTTCGTCGTGTTGTCCGCGATGACGTAATTGCCGGGGCTGGATGTCGCGTTCGCGATCGCTGCATCGAAGCGCTGCTCGACGTCCTTCCGAGGCTGGGGACCACCGATGTATGCCTGAACCTCGGGGTCGGTCGAGAGCTCGATGAATCCTTCACGGTCGGCATCGTGTAACACACTGCGCAGCAGGAGTCGTTCCGAAAGGACCTCCGTGGCAGATAGCGTGCGCAAGGGGCTCATAGGCCCGTGATCATAGAACAGACCCTTGCACTCGTCTGCGCCTATGGCGTCGATCGCGACCTGTTCGGCACCCGCTACGCCGCAAGCCCGGCCAACTGCGCCGACCTCCTCGAATCCGCTGTTCTGCCCACTGTCGAGCCGTCACATGATCACCATTCGGCCAGACGATGTCGCCACCATGCGGCTGACATCGACGAGCGTCCGTCGTCTGCCCTTGGATCAGGCAGGGTCCGGTCGCGGAACTTCGTGTCCAGAGGCTCCACGATTCGCCAAAGCTCAGATCGAGCGAACGAAGGCAGGGCGTGAAGGGCTTTTTCCAGGAGGTCACGGGCTTCTAGGGGGTCGCAACACGGCAACCCGTCCGGACGGAGGTAGAGGTACCGGCCAGGGTGCCGGAGAAACCCCGCGTACTGGTCCAAGGCATCGGCCAGGGCGTTCAACCACAGACGCTCGGCTTCCAGCCGTCGTATCGCGGCATGGGTTTTACGAGAGATTCCAGGTATCTGCCTGGCCAGGGTGGAGTCGGATGATCGAGGGCACCCTGAACGCAGAGTGCCGGGCGGCCTACGCGGCACGGTTCCTTCGAGTCAGCATGCGGCCATCCTGTCACGTCTCAGCAGGCCATCGAAAGGCCCATACCCGTCGCAGAGCCGCCGGAAAGCCCAGCGCGACCAGGGAAAGCACGGTCAAGATCATTGCACGCATGTTGCGTGGAGTGGTGACATGCGACTGCTTCCGGCTGCCTGTCCCGGAAGCGCAAAAGAGGCCCCGGAGGGCCTCTGAGCTGCCAGTTTGGCTGGTGGCAGGTGCAGGACTTGAACCTGCGTAGGCTGAGCCGACGGTTTTACAGCCCGTGACCGTTCACGCATGCCCACCGCTCTTCACCTGGGATGCAACCTCGTTGACATGCACGCGACACTAAGATCATTGCACGCATATTGCACGGCCTCTGAACGGTCCAGGAAAGCTCGTTCATGCCTGACGCTGGAACGATCTTCATCTGTACGGTGAGTACCCTACCTCTGTGTGCACATACGCAATGGTCACCAACAAGGTCCACTACGTGTACGTCACTTGCCGCCAGAGCCACAAATTGCCGTAGGACGTCGCGGAACACCTCTACACACGCTGCCGGGCACCGATGCTCCTCGCCAGCCATGACTTCGCCGCACCACGCAAAACCAAAGATCGCCATTGAACGGCAGTCGAGGCCGTCCTAAGGGTGGGCCTCCGATACGAAGGATTCGAGGCCTGCAGCTGCGGCTAGGAGCCGAAGTACCGTCCTCGTACGAGCGCGCAGGTCCGAGCACGGCGCAGAGTTACAGCATGTGAAGGACTACCCGAACCTGAAGCACTCGCGCTATGTGACCCCGCCGACGCGTAACTCACCCTGCAGATAGTCAGCTTGACCGTCGGACTAAAAAAGTGAAACGCTGTTTCTCGGCCTAGTGATGCGCCAACCTGGCGCTTATCGCGCAACCTTTCTCGGCATGATAAATGCATTCTGCATATGTTTCAGATCTTGCTTATGACCTTCTAGGGGTGCGGAAGCGAAAGAACTACCTCTTCATCTACAATCCCGGAATCGCTCATGCCGAGCGCTCCAAAGCCAGACACCCCACCGTCACCGCCGAGTGAAAACTAATCGAAATGTGTCGATAACTCGAATTCACCGACATCCTTAATCCATAAACAGGTTTTCTTCCAGCCGGCCTAAACCCCGCAGCACAAGCGCCAGGTTGTTACGACTCTCTAGCGTGCCGGGGTGATTTTCGCCTAGTACCCGACAGCATATCTCTAAGACAGCCCGGTGCTCCCTCTCCGCCTCCTCTAGCCGACCCAAATCATGCAGCACGAGTGCCAGGTTATTACGACTTCCTAGTGTGTCGGGGTGCTCTTCCCCCAGCACTCGGCGGGATATCTCTAAGACGGCGCGGTGCTCCCTCTCCGCCTCCTCTAATCGACCCAAATCACGCAGCACGAGCGCAAGATCGTTGCGGCTGATCAGTGTGGGAGAACGTTCTTCACCCAATACCCGGCGGCGTATTTTCAAAACGGCCCGCTGCTCGACCTCGGCCTCCTCGAAGCGACCTAGCTCTCGCAGCATGAGCGCCAGATTTCCCCTGCTGATTAGAGTGTCGGGGTGTTCCTCACCTAGTACTCGACGACAGACCTCTAATTCAGCCCGCTGCTCGACCTCAGCCTCCTCCAACCGCTTCATATCACTCAGTACAATCGCGAGGCCGTTGCGGCTGGTTAGCGTGTCGGGGTGCTCTTCCCCCAGCACCCGGCGGCGTATTTCTAAGACGGCCCGCTGCTCGACCTCAGCCTCCTCCAACCGCTTCATATCACGCAGCACGTTTGCGAGGTTGTTGCGGCTGGTTAGCGTGTCGGGGTGCTCTTCCCCCAGCACCCGGCGGCGTATTTCTAAGACGGCCCGCTGCTCGACCTCAGCCTCCTCCAACCG